>JAHRYP010000006.1 GCA_020622105.1 Methylotenera sp. | reverse complement strand
GTCTGCTTCTTTTATAAATAAATCTCTTTTTGTTTTATCTAAATCTCTTTTTGAAGAGAAATAATGGACAACAAACCAACCTAAACAAATGAAAGTGATTTGCGAAAAAGTTTTTAGCAACTCAATATCGCAGCTCTCACTAGCCATTTTTTAATAACCTTGAAGCATCTTCAATGTACCCATTTATTTCCTCAACAAGTGTGGAATCGGATGACTCTAGTGTTAAAAGAGTCTTAATTTTAGGTGCTTGAATCTTCAGCGATCTCACCAACCCGCCAAAAGCCTCTTCAAGAAATGATGATCCATAGCCTATCGTGCCATCAAGCTCTACGGTTATTTGCTCACCATTTCTAATAGGAGTTTCAAGAAAGTCTTGTCTAAAAGCTTCGCCACTTGTACTACCGTTTTTTCTAAATCGCCCAGATGGAAATCTAGTAAAGTCCTTGGCTATATTAATTTTAAGCATCATTTAACTCCGTAAGAGGTAACTTCCACCAAACTATGGTTCCTCCAATATCAATATTTAGTCCGCCATTCATTTTTTCAACCTCTTTATGATTGGAATAAACATAACGAACCCATCCTGTATTACTTAAAACTACTAACTCACCGTTTCCATGCTTCTCCAATAAAGATAAAACGTCTCTTGAACCTTTACCTCTATTATCTTGCCTAGTACCTGAGCGCCCATATTCCATAGCAGTTTCTATAGCAACAGCATCGCGATTTATCCAATTTAAAGTTGCAGTAAAAGCTGCAATAAATTTCTCAGGCATCGTCTCGTTAATGGTCTGTCTATATCCACAGCCTAAATCACATACAGCAAGCGTAAATACAGCATCCTTTATCTGAGAAAACATCCACCACTTTGATCCATCTAACCCGTTAAAACCATCAAAGCGCGGTTTCATATACGCATGATCGATTGAGTTTGCAATGGCCTCATTTACACTTCGCCATACACCACTCAACTCAAGCTGCTTAGCATGATCTTTATTAGCTTTTTCCGCTATAACCTCTAACAAACTACCAAAAGAGTCTCCAGATTGTGTAGAGCCTTTAGTAGCCCTCCAATACACAACATCATCTCTCAGTGGAACAATATCATTCTTATCCCCAGTCAAACTGTAAATACCAATTTGTTTCAAAACTTCTCTTGGCCGGCGTCTAAATGGATCTTTTATTGATATCGGTTTTGGTAAATCTGACAACGTAATAATTCTATCCAACTCCGCATAAAGAAGAATTGTCGCCGGGACATAAAATTGCTCGGTATCCTTGAAGTTGAGTATTACCTGTAATTTTTTATTTAAAACTGCATTGGCAATTGCACGAAGAAACTTTACAACTTCTGAACAAGACCCTTTCATCAAATCAAAAGATTTTGGTGCTTTTATTAAATTAGAAGGCTCAACAAACCTCTTATTTACTAAAACCTTGCCTTTCAATTTTCTACGTTTCTTAGCTTTAACTCTATAACGAGCGATTCTTTTGAATCTTAGTCTGGTCTCTAGCGTGATATGCTTCATATAAATTAATTATTAGAATTGTTTATTAGCAATAATACATAGTTATCTTAATATGTGCTGAATACATTGAGTTTGCAAATTAAGAGTGAACAACAAATGAATGTATTAAGCATCTTCACCCCTACCTCCTAAATAAAGCAATTTCATTACTACGAAACATAAAATTTACCCACAAAAGAAAAAACGACCTAGAGATCTCTCCCTACGTCGTCTTAAATGGTGGCCCCTCTGTGAGTCGAACACAGCACCAACGGATTCTGGTTTGTGACGGTTTCCCCGCCTCCCTGGACTATGCCTTCACCATATCAACCATTACGATTGCTTTAGGTGGGTGCCGTCTAGTCTCTACACTTTCAACAAACATTTCTATTTGAAGCTTAGCTCGGCATTGCCTTGTGCATTGCTGCCGTCAGGTTTCACCGAATTTGACACCATCCCATATACAGTTTCCACGTATATGGCACATTTACATATGAGTCCGCTGCTCTAACCAAGCATGAGCTAAGGGCCTTAAACTTACAACGTGGGCATTTTATAACATTTACCCACATCTATTCTTTTCTGAAACTACTTTCTTAATGATGTTTCAGTATTACAAATTACTTTTTACTACTTTATGCACCTAAGCACATGAAACCTGTCTGAAAACCCACTAGCCACTTAAGAAGAGCATCGGATTATGAGTCCGCTGCTCTAACCAAGCATGAGCTAAGGGGCCAAAACTTTAAGTTCGCTATTTTAAACTAAAATAACTGACTTTGGCCTGTCTCAAATAACTAATCTTGGCCTGTTTCGAGGAAGCTTCTTAATCTTTCTGAGCGGGTTGGATGACGTAATTTACGTAATGCCTTGGCTTCAATCTGGCGGATACGCTCACGCGTTACGTCAAACTGTTTACCTACTTCTTCCAATGTATGGTCAGTATTCATTTCAATACCGAAACGCATACGCAAGACTTTCGCCTCACGCGGTGTCAGTGATTCAAGCACTTCACTGGTTGCGTCACGCAGGCTTGCATAAACAGCCGCGTCCACTGGTGCCAGCGTTGTGCTGTCTTCAATGAAATCGCCCAAATGTGAATCTTCATCGTCACCAATCGGTGTTTCCATGGAAATTGGCTCTTTGCTGATTTTCAGGATCTTGCGGATCTTGTCTTCAGGCATTTCCATTTTCTCTGCCAGCAATGCTGGATCTGGCTCTACACCTGTTTCCTGCAGAATCTGACGGCTGATACGATTCATTTTATTGATCGTTTCAATCATATGCACCGGAATACGGATGGTGCGTGCCTGGTCCGCAATCGAACGTGTAATCGCCTGACGAATCCACCATGTTGCATAGGTAGAGAATTTAAAACCGCGACGGTATTCAAATTTATCTACCGCTTTCATCAAACCGATATTGCCTTCCTGAATCAGATCCAGGAACTGCAAACCGCGGTTGGTGTATTTTTTAGCAATAGAAATCACCAGACGCAGGTTAGCTTCGATCATTTCACGCTTGGCGCGGCGGGCACGTGCCTCGCCAGTCGTCATTTGTTTATTGATCTCTTTGAGCTCTTTAGTTGAAATACCAACTTTAGTTTCCAGATCAATAATACGCTGCTGCTGATCAAGCACTGAGTGATTAAATCGTGCCAGTTTTTCTACATAAGGCTTATCAGCCTGCAATTCTTCTGCCAGCCAGTTCAGGTTGCTTTCATTACCCGGGAATGACTTGATAAAGTGAGCTCTAGGCATACCGGATTTTTCAACGCAGAAATCCAGTACTTTACGTTCATGGCCGCGCACGGTTTCCACCAAGTCACGCACTTGGTCACAAAGCGCTTCAACCTGTTTTGGTGAAAAGCGGAATGCAGTAAGCTCTTCCAGAATCTCTGCAAGGAATGATTGGTACTCAGGATCTTGTGAGCCTCTTAACGGCAGAATTTCCATCATTTTCTGATGGGCTGCACGTACTATAGTAAAGCGCTTGAGCAATTCTTCCTTGAGTTTAGCTAATGCTTCAGCTGAGATTGCTGCGGCTTTTGCACCATCAGCATCTTCATCCTCATCTTCGTCATCTTCTTCAGCCTCTACTTCTTCTTCAGCCTCGGCAGTCATGCCATCATCCAGACCAATATCAGAGTCAATTAAACCATCCACCAGATCATCAACGCTAAGCTCGTCTTTTTCTACTTTATCTACCAGCTCAAGCAATGCGCCAACCGTGGTTGGGCAGGCGGCAATCGCCTGTACCATGTGTTTTAAGCCGTCTTCAATACGGCGTGCAATTTCAATTTCGCTTTCACGCGTAAGCAAATCCACTGTGCCCATTTCGCGCATATACATACGCACCGGGTCAGTCGTACGGCCGAAGTCTGAATCTACAGTCGCTAGCGCCTGTTCAGCCTCTTCTACCGCATCATCATCGGTCACTGCCGGTGGTGAGTCAGACATCAACAGCACTTCAGCATCAGGCGCTTCTTCGTACACCTGAATACCCATGTCGTTGATCATGCCGATGATACCGTCTATCTGCTCAGATCCCTGCACATCATCAGGCAAGTGATCGTTAATTTCGGCATAAGTGAGGTAACCACGCTCTTTGCCTAAAACGATTAAGCTTTTAAGACGGGTACGGCGCTCTTCTGCGCTTACCTCTTGCATATCCGTGCTAATAAACTCTTCTGTTTCTTTTTCAGCTGTTTGATCGCTCTTTTTTGGTCTTGCCATGACTTACCTCTAAAATTAGCTTCTGCCATGCACTTAAATTAGCTGCATAACGATAAGATTACCGAACCGCGTATTATACCAGAATTAAGCCCTATTTTGGCTGGGTTTATTGCCCACAGATTTCAACAGGACTTTCTCTTCTTCCGTCAGCGCACTTAAAGGTTTTTCACCGACTCGCGCCAATAAGTTTGATGACTGCTGATGTGAATAGACATCCTGCAACTGTTGCCTGGTGCCTGCCAGCTCCCGTTCGAGATCCAGCGTTTCATCCAGCAGTGATAATTCGCGTTCTAATTCACGTAAACCTTTGGCCTCTACTTTGCCCTCAAGTTCACGCATCAAGACTGCTGGTTTAGAATGGGGGTGACTTAAGCAAGTTTCAATAGTCTGCTTGAGTAAAATATCTTCCTCGGCATCACCCTCTACCCAAAGCAAATCCGAGGCAATGGCGAGCGCAGGCCGCATCAGCAGCATCAGGCAAAAGCGCTTCTGCAATGATACCGTCGTCCGCGTTTGCTTGGGTCTTGCCTGTGCTGGCGCTCTATTCACATTTGGCAGCTTAAGCAGACTATGCATTTCCTCTGACGACAATTGCGCGAGCTCGGCAACTTTTTTACGCAAATACATCGCACTGCGCGGCGCATTAATCTGCTGCAGAATAGGTTCAGCCTCATTTAAAAAGCGCACGCGGTCTTCCTGACTTTGCAACGGATTATTTTCACTCAGGTGCTGCAGAATATATTGCGAGAGCGGCATTGCCGCTTTTACTTCAACTTCGAATTTTTCTTTGCCGAATTCACGTACATAAGAATCCGGATCATGCTCTTTTGGCAGGAACAAAAAAGTAAGCTTGAGACCATCCGTCAGTGCCGGCAATGCATTCATGGCAGCACGCCAGGCAGCGGTGCGCCCGGCATTATCGCCATCAAAACAAAATACAATTTCATCTGCCTGCCGCATCAGTTTAGCTATGTGATATGGCGTAGTAGCCGTCCCTAATGCAGCAACCGCATACTCAATACCATATTGCGCCAACGCAACAACATCCATGTAGCCTTCAACCACCAGCGCACGACCGGCGTCGCGTATCGCGCGGCGCGCGATGAACAACCCGTAAAGCTCATGCCCTTTTTGAAACAGCGGCGTTTCAGGAGAGTTGTAATATTTAGGCGTATCTTCAGGATTAATTACGCGGCCGCCAAAGCCAATCACATGCCCTTTTTGGTCGTGAATCGGAAACATGATGCGATCACGGAAGCGGTCATAACGGCGACCCTGATCATTTTCGACCACCAAGCCTGCAGTGGTTAAGGCTTCACTTTCATAATGCGGAAAAACGCCTTGCAGATTCTGCCAGCCGGCAGGGGCATATCCAATCTGGAACTTGGCAGCAATCTGGCCGCTGAGGCCACGGCTTTTGAGGTAATCAATCGCGCGCTGTGATTTTTTAAGCTCGGCTTTATAAAAATTCGCAGCTTGCTGTAACGATTCCTGCAGACCCACGATCACCTTCTGCGCAGGCCTGTCGGCATCACGGGTTTCCTGCGGTACAACCAGACCCACGTTTTTGGCTAGGTCCTGCACTGCCTCTACAAAGCTAACGCCTTGATACTCCATTAAAAAACCTATGGCGGTGCCATGTGCGCCGCAGCCAAAACAATGATAAAACTGCTTGGTAGGGCTGACTGTGAAACTGGGGGATTTTTCATTATGGAACGGGCAGCAGGCAGAATAATTGGCGCCAGCTTTTTTGAGCGGCACACTTTTATCCACCACATCAACAATATCAACGCGGTTCAGGAGTTCTTGAATAAAGCTTTCCGGGATCAAATTTATCTGCTTTTACCAAAAATAACGACGTTGATTGAATGACCGAATGGTAATTCTAGCGCAAAAGAAAACAAAA
The DNA here is from genome assembly GCA_020622105.1 of Methylotenera sp. Lineage (GTDB taxonomy): Bacteria > Pseudomonadota > Gammaproteobacteria > Burkholderiales > Methylophilaceae > Methylotenera. The sequence continues at coordinate 121,272 of JAHRYP010000006.1, read as the reverse complement.
AAGGAGCTTACGCTCCTTATGATGTTTGCTTGTTTACAGCTTTACTGCTTAACCTAAACGGGTCTTGATCAACCCGGATATTTTACCCATATCGGCACGGCCAGCTACCAGCGGTTTAATCGCCGCCATGACCTTACTCATATCTTTAATACCAGCAGCACCTGTTTCTACCACAACTTTTTCGAGGATGTCTTTAATTTCATCCTCAGTCAATTGCTGTGGCAAATAGGTATGCAGTACGCTGACTTCAAACTTTTCCACATCAGCCAAGTCATTACGATTTGCTGATTCATAAGCTGCGATAGAATCACGACGCTGCTTAAGCATTTTCTCAATCACAGCAATTACATTGCTGTCATCAAGTTCAATGCGCTCATCAACTTCGCGCTGTTTAATCGCAGCCTGTAGCAGGCGAATCGTGCCTAAGCGTGCGCTATCTTTTGCGCGCATGGCAGTCTTCATATCCTCAGATATCTGAGCTTTTAATGACATACTGATGCTTTTACCAAGCGTTGCTTAGTAAAGTTTTGCTGGCAATGTTTGTTTCATCAAGCGGCGATATTGACGCTTAACAGCAGCAGCAGCTTTACGTTTACGTTCCCAAGTTGGTTTCTCGTAAAACTCGCGTGCGCGAAGGTCATTTAACAAACCAGTTTTTTCAATCAAACGTTTAAAACGGCGTAAAGCAACGTCAAACGGCTCATTCTCTTTTACACGTACACTAGACATTCGGTCTCTCTTATCTGCAACAATTCAATTATAAGGTCATGCTCAAGTTTCGCCTTTTCAGGCATAAACATGAGAAAAGTCCGCCATTTTAATCGTATAATTGGTTTTGTTCAATTACTTTCTATGTAATTGTGTTGTAAAAGTTCTTTTTAGGCAAAGTTGAATACAAAAAATGCTAGTACTTGGTGTTGAATCTTCGTGTGATGAAACGGGTATCGCCCTCTATGATACCGACAAAGGCCTGTTAGCGCATGCCCTGCACTCGCAGGTAGAGATGCATGCTGAATATGGCGGCGTAGTGCCTGAGCTCGCCTCACGCGACCATATTCGCCGCGTACTGCCGCTGACAGAAGTCACCTTAAAAGAAGCCAACAAAACACTGCAGGATATTGACGCAATTGCCTACACACAAGGTCCCGGACTTTCCGGCGCACTGCTGGTTGGCACCAGCTTTGCAGAGGCACTTGCTTACAGCTTGCAAGTACCTACCATCAATGTACATCATCTTGAAGGCCATTTACTAGCACCATTACTTGAAGACAACCCACCGCAATTCCCATTTGTTGCATTATTGGTTTCGGGCGGCCATAGCCAGCTCATGCGGGTAGATGGCATCGGCGAATACGAATTACTTGGCGACACCCTGGATGACGCCGCAGGCGAAGCATTCGACAAAACTGCAAAATTATTAGGCTTGGGCTACCCGGGCGGCCCGGCGTTATCTAAATTAGCGCAAAGTGGTAAACCTCACTTCAAGCTACCTAGACCATTACTCCATAGCGGTGATCTGAATTTCAGCTTCAGCGGACTCAAGACCTCGGTACTGACACTGGTTAACCAGCAGCAGCCTTTAGATGAATCCACCAGAGCTGACATCGCCTATGAATTTCAGGAAGCTGTGACTGAAGTATTAACGATAAAATGCATGCATGCATTACGTGACACCGGGCTGGATAATTTAATCGTTTCTGGTGGCGTTGGCGCCAACGCCAAACTACGCGAAAAATTGAATGCCGCCACTAAACGCAGGGGCTGCAAAGTGAGCTATCCGCGCCTGGAGTTCTGTACCGACAACGGCGCCATGATCGCTTTTGCCGGCGCCATGCGTCTGATTGCAATGCAGGATGCCAGCCCTAAGAATTACAGTTTCAGCGTAAAACCGCGCTGGAACCTGAACGAACTACAAGCGCCGTAATAACTATTTCTTCTTGCCGAAACCGGACTCTGTGCCAGCCAGCAATTTCTGGATATTGGTTCTGTGACGCCATATCAGCCATACGGACATTATCAGCACTGTCAGCACATAATCCTGATAAGGTAGCAAATACCAGGCAAACACTGGTGCCAGAGCCGCAGCCACAATGGCGCCCAATGACGAATAGCGTGTCGCTGCAAACACTACCAGCCAAGTTGCAAGTGCCGCCAATCCTAACCATGGCGATATAGCCAGCATTACGCCCAGCGCAGTCGCTACACCCTTACCACCTTTAAAGCCATGGTAAATTGGGTACAGATGCCCAAAAAATACCGCCAGCGCTACCGCACTCACCACCCACATCAGCATACCGGATTGCAAAGCCAGCCAAACCGGAAACCAGCCTTTAAAAGCATCACCTAGCAATGTGAGCACAGCCGCAGACTTTTTACCGCTACGTGCAACGTTAGTCGCACCGATATTACCGCTACCAACTGAACGTGGGTCAGGCAGACCATAAAGTTTGCTGATTAAAATACCAAATGCGATTGAACCCAGCAGATACGCTGCCACGATCCAGACCACAGGAACCAAGGTTACGGGAATAAAACCTAATTCATTCATAATAAGGTGCTCTAAAATTTAACTAGCTTGGATATTACATAAATTCACGTAATTATTGTGCAGGATTTTGTTTTGTAGGGGGATTTTATGAGGGAGTGGCGTAGTTATTCATATGCCGACTGAATAAAATTCTCATACGAAATAAAAGACTAGCAAGAATACGTGTTAATTTATGTAATATTCAGGCTTACACATTCTAAACCATAGCAAAATACTAGGCACAATATTTTATGGACACCATATTCTTAAGCGAAGTCAAAGTACAAACCAAACTCGGCGTACCTGAGTGGGAGCGCATGGTTGAGCAAACCATCATTCTCGATATAGAAATTGGCTATGATTTAAGCAAAGCCTGCAAAAGCGATGATGTCGCTGACACCATAGACTATGGTGCGGTAGTGAGCCGCGTTCGTGAAACACTTAAAGAAAACAGCTTTAAATTGGTAGAAGCGCTAGCCGAGCATCTATGCCAATTGATTTTAAAAGAGTTTGGCGCGTTAAGTGTGAAAGTAAAAGTGGCTAAACCTGCGATATTGCCTGGTCTTAAAGCGTTAGGCGTTATAGTTCAACGCAACAAATAGTATGAAACTGGGATTGTATTTTTCGATATTAATTAACAATTGACTCAACCATCACAGCCCCTTACAGCACGCCGAGCAACGCAGACATAAAGGGAGTTTTCAGCAATCGGCTGTTTGAGCCCATAAGGGCGAGTTCCCGATTGCTGCCCTTTATGTTGAGTAGCGCAGGGAAGGCGAAGCCCGTGTTTTGGGGTGTCTTTTTCTTTTACCTATTTCTTTTGGACAAACAAAAGAAATAGGTTCGCTAGTTGGGCGAGACCGACATGGTGAATATTTCTGCACTTTACCCCGACCCCAACCCTCCCCCTTACAGGGTGAGGGAGCTAGCTTTAACCCCTCGGATGATGCTGCGAATGTAGCTTCTTCAACCGCTCCCGCGCGACATGCGTATAAATCTGCGTAGTTGAAATATCCGAATGCCCCAACAACATCTGCACCACACGTAAATCTGCGCCATGATTCAACAAATGCGTTGCGAAAGCATGGCGCAACACATGCGGCGACATATGCTTGGTAATACCAGCCAACAAAGCATAACGCTTTATCAGATACCAGAACGCCTGTCGTGTCATTTCATCACCACGATTAGTGACGAACAAGGCATCACTCAAGCGCTTTTGCAGAATTTCATGGCGCGCTTCCTTTAAATAACGCCCTATCCAATCCGCGGCTTCTTCACCCATCGGTACCAGTCTTGTTTTGCTGCCTTTGCCAGTGACCCGTACGACACTATCACTAACGCTGACTTCCGTCGTTTTGATCGATACCAGCTCAGTCACCCGCAATCCGCATGCATACAGCAGTTCCAGCATGGCCCTGTCACGCAGGCCTGCTGGCTCATTTAAATTCGGGGCGTTGAGCAATGAAAGCACCTCATCTTCATTGAGGCTTTTAGGTAGACTGCGTGGCAGCTTGGGGGATTCTATTTGCAACGTAGGATCAGCATTTATCTTATTTTCACGCAAACAGTATCGATAAAATCGGCGCAGACTGGCAATCAGGCGGCTGATGCTGCGCGGTTTGCTTTGGGGAAACTTTACCGCCAGGTATTGCTGGATATCAACCGGTTCAATAGATAACAGCAGCTTGTGCTGATCTTGCGCCCAAAGCGCAAAGCTCATTAAGTCCAGCCGGTAACTTTGCAGTGTATTTTTTGACAAGCCATCTTCCAACCAAAGGTGATCTATAAATACATCCAGTTCTGCGTTATTCTCTGGCGAAAGTACTTGCTCACTCACCATCTGCTCCAGTCAAGCGCACACCTTCGTGCTTTAGTAGCCACTGCTTGATTGACAGGCCATTTTCTTTACCCTGCATAAAGCCACCAAGACCATGCTGTGCGACCACTCGGTGGCAAGGCACCAGTAAAGGCAGTTTATTAGCACCACAGGCATTGGCAACCGCCCTCGGGCCAGAACCAATTTCGCGTGCAAGTTCACTATAGGTGCGCACTTGACCCAGCGGTATAGATGCAATTGCCTGCCACACCCGTTGCTGAAACGCTGTACCCTGCTGCGTCAAAGATAAATCAAACCTTGCTGCAGGCTGCTGCAGATACTGCAGTACCTGTTTACAGGCTTGTGCTACCAATGGGTTGGCAGATGTTTTTGTGATTTGAACATTACTACAAGCAGGCGCAGCTAATAGCGTTATCGCCAACTGACCGCCGTTTGAGCTAATCATCACCGCACCGAACGGAGTATTAATCAATGCATCGTTGTTTGCTGTCATGGCACGATGTTAAATCAAACCGCCGCTAAACCAAAGCACCCGTTGTGAAAATGTCTGAATATACAAATGTTTGACGCAACAAAAAACCCCAACGATTTGCATCTGTTGGGGTTTTTCAGAATTCGCTTTAAATTAAGCGCTTTCTGCCGGAGCCATGACTTCTCTGTCACGAGAAACCAATTTCTCTTTAATACGTGCTGATTTACCTGAACGCTCACGCAAGTAGTACAGTTTCGCACGACGTACATCACCGCGACGTTTAACTTCAATGCTAGCGATCAATGGTGAGTAAGTTTGGAATGTACGCTCAACGCCTTCACCTGAAGAGATTTTACGCACGATGAATGATGAGTTCAAACCGCGGTTACGTTTAGCGATCACCACGCCTTCGTATGCCTGCACACGTTTACGTGTACCTTCAACTACGTTCACACCAACTACTACAGTGTCACCTGGAGCAAAAGAAGGAATAGTTTTGCCTAAACGCGCAATTTCTTCTTCTTCCAGCATTTTAATAATATCTGCCATGTTATTTCCTTTATATCGCCTTGGGTTTAAACCTTGCGGTTTATCCTTGGCGGGTTCCTTTTAATTATGAAGAAACTTGTTCCTGCTAACTAATCCTGCTGTAGCAGCCGTGCTTCCTCTTTCGTCAACAGCCTTGCGGCCAATAAATCGGGACGTTGATCCCGAGTTCTTTGCAATGACGTTTTCAAACGCCACTGCTTGATCTTTGCATGATTGCCCGACATCAACACTTCAGGTACTTTCACGCCTTTATATTCTTCCGGCCTTGTATAGTGCGGGCAATCCAGCAAGCCATCTACAAATGAATCTTCAATGGCCGAATCACTGTCACCCAAACTACCCGGCAATTGCCTAATAATTGCATCCATCAACACCATGGCGGGCAATTCACCGCCACTTAATACATAATCACCGATGGAGATTTCTTCATCCACCTCAGCATCAATCAGACGCTGGTCTACACCTTCATAACGGCTGGCCAATATCACCAAACCTGGCTTCGCGCTTAACTGCATGACCTTATCATGCGTCAGCGGTTTACCCGCCGGTGAAACATGCACCACCCAAGGCGCTACACCCTGATCTGCCTGTACCACCTTTGCCGCACCAATCGCCTTTTCCAACGGTTCAATCAGCATCACCATGCCGGGACCGCCACCATAGGGTCGATCATCTACAGTCTTATGATTGTCAGTCGTGTAATCACGTGGATTCCAATACTGCACTGCATAGATATTTTTCTGTAACGCCCTGCTGGTAATGCCGTATTTGGTAACAGCATCAAACATTTCAGGAAACAACGTTACGATATCAAACTTAAACGCCATGATTAAAGAACCGGTTAAAAATCCGGATCCCAATCAACCAGCATTGTTTTTGCTTTTAAATCCACATCCAACACCACAGTTGCAATAAAAGGCAGCAATCTTTCCTGCGGCTTTTCTATTGCAGCCTTATCAGTTTTGGTTTTGTCAGTGATTTCAGTCTCAACTGGTGTGCTCTTAACTACCAGCACATCATTGGCACCAGTTTCAAGAACGTCATCAATCACACCTAAATCAACACCTTGCACATTTTTAACGTGCAAACCAATCAGATCAGACCAGTAATACTCATTCTCGTCTGGCGGCGGCAATTGCGCTCTAGGTACTGCAATCTGTTTGCCTTTACAGGCAAATGCAGCATCGCGATCATTAATGCCTTGTAGTTTCACTACAATCACATCGTTATGAATTTTGGCTGTTTCCACAACCATTTCACGCCAATCATCACCTTTGCCCAGCCACCAGGTATCGTAGTCAAACAGACCATCAATCACTTCAGTGTCAGGCAGCACTTTCAGCCAGCCAAAAACGCCGTAGGGCGCAACAACGCGCCCCATGACTACCATTGCATTATCTGCCAAAATTAAACCTCAATCCGGCTTAAGCTAATCACTTGCGACGCCTGAACGTATTCAGGCAGCAAATGATTAAGCGTCAGCAGCTGGAGTTTCTGTTTCAGCAGGAGCTTCTGCAGCAGCAGCAGCTTCTTTAGCGGCTTCGGCTTCAGCAGCAGCTTTTGCATCTGCTTCAGCTTTAGCAGCGTCAGCAGCAGCTTGCACTTTAGCAGCCTCTTCAGCAGCAATTTTAGCTTTCTTAGCTTCTACTTTTTCAGCATCTTTAGCTTTAGCAGCGATAGCAGCTTCAGGGCCTTTAGCGTGAAATTTCACCAGACGTGCAACTGTATCTGACAGTTGCGCACCGTTGTTTTGCCAGTGAGCAACACGGGCCAAATCAATACGCAAACCTTCAGCATTAGCACTGGCAGATGGGTTATAGAAACCAACGCGCTCGATGAAACGACCATCGCGACGGTTACGTGAATCAGCCACAACTACGTTGTAGAAAGGAGTTTTTTTCGCGCCACCACGAGCTAAACGAATAATAACCATAATCTTTGTTCTCTTTTGAATAATTTAAAGCAGAAAGGCGCGGATTTTACGTTATATCCGAACCTTTTGGCAAGCTATTTATCAATCAATTTCATTATTAATGTATCTGTTTGTTTTTGTGACTAATTACAGAACCAATACAGCTATGTCAGAAACCGATTTTCTATACATTTTATGGCTGATGCTTGTAACGTGTAGGATCTACTAATCCTGCCGCCGCAAACCCTTCACTACGCAAACGGCAAGAGTCACAGACACCACAAGCCTCGCCCTGACTATCTGCCTGGTAACAGGAAACAGTCATCGCATAATCCACACCCAACTTTGTACCCAACTGCACGATCTGCGCCTTGGTCATATCAATCAACGGCGCATGCACGGTGATGGTTTTGCCTTCCACCGCACTCTTGGTCGCCAAGTTGGCCATAGCCTGAAACGCTTTTACGTATTCGCCGCGGCAATCCGGGTAACCGGAATAATCCAGCGCGTTCACGCCGATAAAAATATCTTGTGCGCCCAGCACTTCTGCCCAAGCCAAGGAAAGTGACAGCATGATCGTATTACGCGCCGGTACATAAGTAATCGGAATGCCTTCCGAGGCTTTTTCAGGTACCGCGATTGCGTCATCCGTTAGAGCAGAACCGCCAAACAACGATAGATCAAGCTGCGCGGTTTTATGTGCGGCCGCACCCATTACTGCGGCAATGTTCTTAGCTGCATTTAATTCTGCAATATGACGTTGGTGATAATCCAGACTCAGGCAATAGCACTCATAGCCTTGACTACGTGCATAAGCCAGCACGGTCGCAGAATCCAAGCCGCCTGAAAGCAGCACTACGGCTTTAGCACCAGCGCGGTCGTTGTGCGCTAGTTGCTCGTTTAATATGCCCTCTGTGGGCGTTTTCACTTGATTGTTCATATCAGATCAGACTGCTCATACTTAGATTAAGGTTAAACTCCAGGCTTCTCGCCCCATAATATTTTATGCAGCTGCACCTGCATGCGCACCGGCAGCTTATCTTCCAATACCCAGCCTGCCAGATCAGTCGGATTAATCTGACTGTAAACCGGCGAAAATAATACCGGGCACTTATCTGCAATATGATGTTTATTTAAAATTTCTTTTGCCCAAACGTAATCGGCACGACTACATAGCACGAACTTCACCTCATCAGTCTGCTTGAGATGCTCCAGATTGCTCCAAACATTATTTTCAACTTCACCGGAATCGGGTGTTTTAACATCCAGAATCACTGAAACACGCTTATCAACAGGGCTGATATCTATCGCGCCGCCGGTTTCAAGCGATACGCTGTAACCAGCATCGCACAGATCCTGCAACAGCACCAGACAGCCTTTCTGTGCCAGCGGCTCGCCTCCGGTAACTGTGACGTATTTTGTTCCGTAATCTGCAACCTTGGCTAAAATATCACTGATCTCGATATTGCTACCGCCGCTGAATGCATAAGCAGTATCGCAATATACACAACGCATCGGGCAGCCAGTGAGGCGCACAAATACGGTAGGCAAGCCTACCCTGCTGGACTCACCCTGCAATGAATAAAAGATTTCGTGGATTTTAAGTTTCATTTGAGATGTTATAGCGCCATGTATGCACGCTATAAAAAATAGCGCCAATTTAATTGGCGCTATTTTAACTTAAAAGGTGCAATACGCTAAATCCAAGTTAACACCCACGTTAACTAAGTGAATGTTTTTTCTAAAGATTACCTGATTGACTCTAGCGCTTTCAAGCGTTTTTGCGCTGTTGGCGTTACCTCGCTGTTAGGAAATTTCTTAACCAGTTCGCGCAATGTTTTCTTTGCGGCCGCCACCTGACCCAGTTGGATCTGGCTGTTCGCCATGTTCATTATTGCATCAGGCGCCTTGGCACTATCAGGATGTGCATCCAGTAATTTTTGCTGGGTAGCAATTGCTGATTTGTAGTTTTTTAATGCGAACTGCGAATAGCCCAGACCATACATGGCATCTGCAGCTAAAGCACTACCTGGAAAGTCTTTTAAAAATTTATCATACGCTGCAAAGGCATCTTTATGCTTTGCATCTTTTGATAAGGCATTAGCTGCCTCTAACTGTTTCTGCTCTTCTGATTCTTTAACCACAGCAGTCGGCTCTGCCGCTGCTTGTGCTACAGTAACCCCACCACTTTCCAATTTGCGCAAGCGGACATCGGTATCTGTATATAAATCTTTTTGACGTTGCTGTGCCAAATCAAGATTATGCGTCGCCAGTTCCAGATCGCCTTTTAATCTTGAATTTTCCTGCTTCAGAACTTCCAGCTGAGCCTGCACATCAACCAAGCCATTTTTAGCAATCGCCTCTAGTGAGGTCACTCTTTGCTCCAACGCTTGCTGATTTTTTTTCAGCTCTGCCAGTGTTGCCTGAGTTGCCTGATTCTGACTTTGCATTGTTTTTTCAAGTTCAAATATCTTCTTACGTGCCTCAGTGTCATCGAACAATGCCGCGTGGCTGCTATATGAAAATAATTGTGCCGTTAAAAACAGGCTTATCAGAATCAGTTTTCTCATCGTGTCTCTATTCTAAGCTTTTAATTATTCGCCCTCGTAGACGATATCTACGCGACGGTTCAATTGATGGCACGCTTCATCTTTACAATTTGCTGTGGCTTTTTCTTCGCCGTAGCTTACTGTTTCAATTTGCTTATCTTGTGCACTCAGCAGATTCAATGATTTTTTCACTGAAACTGAACGACGCTGACCTAATGAAAGATTATATTCACGTGTACCGCGCTCATCAGCATTACCTTGCAGGATTACTTTTGCACTGCCATGTTCAGCCAGATATTTAGCGTGCGCTTCAACCAGCGGACGGAACTCTTCTCTAACCGTATCTTTATCAAAATCGAAATACACAGTGCGTTTAGACAAGATATTGTTTGGATCTGTTAAAGGATTGCCGCTCACTGAGCCATCTTTAACACCGGCAGTATCTGCGCCGCTATCTGCAACAGGTGCAGCTGGCGCAGTTGCTGTAGTGTTAGGGCTCTTATCATCTACCGCTGCAGGTTTATCAACCATAGGGGTGCTTTTACAAGCTGACAGAACCATAGCCAGTAACAAGCTACTCAAGAGTTTTTTGTTTAACATAGTTTTGTTCATTTTATTCTCCTCATATTAATTGCAATCTCGCAATATTCAAAAAGCAGCACTGAAACTGTTCAATGCGCTACTAATTCAGTAAAGGCCCCCACGATGGCTCACGTATATCACCGCCAGATTCACTCAGGCGCTGCTTAACACGACCATCTGAAGACACTGCCGCCAAAGCACCACGACCACCCATTCGGGTAGCATATAGTATCACACGACCGTTAGGAGCAAAACTTGGCGACTCGTCCTGGCCGCCATCGCTCAGTAACTGACTCTGCCCACTCGCTAAATCCTGCAAGGCAATACTGTATCTTGCGCCGTCTTTACGCACCATCACCAATGATTTTCCATCTGGAGAGAAATGTGAACTCAGGTTATGGTCGCCCTGAAAGGTCACACGCTGTGCTTCGCCGCCAAATGCAGATACTTTATAAATCTGGGGGTTACCGCCACGGTCAGAAGTAAAATAAATCCATTTGCCATCCGGCGACCAACTCGGTTCGGTATCAATCGCGCTACTCTTGGTGACTTGCTTCAAGCCAGTTCCATCTGCATTAATCGTATATAACTGCGAGTTGGCTGAATGGCTAAGTACAATCGCCAGTTTTTTACCATCAGGCGACCAGGTCGGCGCACTGTTATTACCTTTAAAGTTAGCCAGAGTTAAGCGTTGGCCAGTTGTGAGCGACTGCACAAAAATAATCGGCTTTTTCTTCTCAAATGAAACATAAGCAATCCTGGTACCGTCTGGCGACCAAGCCGGTGAAATAATCGGCTCGCTGGAAGAAACTACAGTTTGTGCATTAACGCCATCAGCATCTGCCACCTGCAACGCATAACGATTCTTGGTTTTATTGATGTAAGCAATACGGCTAGCAAAAATAGGCCCTTCACCAGTCAGCTTCTGATAAATCACATCTGCGATTTTATGTGCGGTTAATCTAAGCTGATTAGGCGCAATATTGTATTCCATCGTCACCAGTTGCGTTTGCTTAAGCACGTCGGCCAAGCCAAATGTCACTTTAAGACGGTTACCGGGTAAAGCGGTGACATTACCGACTGTGATCGCCTGTGCTTGCAGCACAGCCCACTCGGCATATTTGACTTGCGACACTTCAGTAGGTCGACTTGCAACACCGCTGGTCTCCAGCACACGGAACAAGCCACTACGACGTAAATCTGCGGCGATAATATCAGCGATTTTATCCTGATTAGCAGTAACAGCCTGACCGAAAGGCACGATTGCAATTGGAATTTGCTGCGCACTGCCGCCGCTGATTTCAATTTCCAATGCAGCATGCGCTACAGTTGTAGTGAGCGTCGCAATCAAAAATAAAACGGGCTGGAATAATTTAAAAAGTTTTTTCATATACTGAAATTGGGTCTGCATCCATAAAGTTAATGAATTTTACTGCAATAAGAGCAAGCTACAAGCATTTAATTTTGTTAAAGAAAAACAGTGAACGGTTACTGGTGAAAACTGTTATTGGCCAAGGAAAATCAGCGTTTAAGGTTTAACTCTCATTAGGTTTGAATGTCAGCTTAAGGTTCCTGAACTGAGTAAACAAGCTTGCATCCTGAGGCAACGGTAGCGGTTCTGACATTCGAATTGCACGCTCTACCGCATCGTCACAGGCAGCATTACCGCTAGATTTAATAAGCTTGGGTGCACCGCTCAATTCACCGGTAGGGATTAATCCGATTTCAAATTTCAGCTCGGGATTGCCATTACCGCATAGTGTTTTATTCACGTTACTGCGGATTTTCGCCTGAATTTTAGCTTTAAACTCATCTACCACCCCGGCACTTGCTGCAGAAGCTTTTTGCTCACCCGCAGCCTTATCTTCATTCAAACTTTCCTGCTGCAGTCTTTTTAAAGCATCATTCGTGTTTGATTTTGTAACGCTTTTATTTTTCAATGCTTCCTGACGTGCTTCTTCCTGCAGTTGAGCCAGTGCATCATTCGCCTTGGCAACAGGTTTGGGCGGCTCTTCTTTTTTTACTGGCTCTTTTTTGACCGGTTTTTTCTCAATCGCTATTTCCACTTTTGGTGCAGGTTTTTCTTCAGGCGCGACTACCGGCTCCGGTTTTGGTATCTCTTTCTCTACAGGCATCGGCTCCGGAAAAGGCTCAGGCACAGGTGCCGGCTTATGTTCCTCAACAGCAACGCTGTCCCATAGTTCCACTTGCGCAATGCTGATCGGGTGCGTCGTTTTCCAGTTAAACGAAATCAGTAAAGCACCCAGCAGCAAGGTGTGTACTAAAACAGAGTAGACACCGGCCTTGAATGAGTCTGGATTTTCGCGCTGACGTAACATCATAAATTCTGATTACTCTTTTAAAGTGGCTTCAGCAGCAAGCCAACTTTATCCACCTGATTGGTTTTCAATAAATCCATAACACCGATCACATCTTCATATTTGACACTTTTATCGGCCGCAATCACGACTGAACGCTCCGGCCCTTTACCCAGCTGTACTTTAACCGCAGACAATAATTCATCGCGCTGCATGGTTTTACCGTCCAGCTCCGTGTTTCCGTTCTTCTTCACGGTAACAACGATTGGCGGCAATTTTGGCTGACTCAAGGCTTGACCTGCGCCTGGCAATTCCACTACGCCTGGATTCGTCATTGGCGCAGTCACCATAAATATAACCAGCAACACCAAGGTAACATCAATGTAAGGCACTACATTGATTTGATTCATCATGCGGCGTTTACGAGTGCGTGACATTGCGTTCGCCCTTAAGATTTACGTTGCAGGATATTGGTGAACTCTTCCATAAAGCTCTCATAACGCACAGAAAGCCTATCGACAGAGCTGGCAAAACGGTTGTAAGCAATCACTGCCGGAATCGCTGCAAAAAGGCCAATAGCAGTAGCTACCAGCGCTTCGGCAATACCGGGCGCCACTTGGGTAAGCGTTGCCTGTGCGACGTTAGACAAGCCCCTGAATGCATTCATAATGCCCCATACCGTGCCGAACAGGCCGATGTAAGGGCTCACAGAACCGACCGATGCAAGGAATGGCAGGTGTGCATCCATATCATCCATTTCGCGATTGTAGGCAGCACGCATTGCACGGCGTGCGCCTTCCATCACATCGGACACTTCCATGCGTGCCTGCTGCTTATGCTTGATGTATTCTTTGAAGCCCGCTTCAAAGATGCTGGCCATACCCTGCGGCTTGCGGCGCCCTGCGGTCACGCTTTCATACAGCTTATTCAAGTCACCGCCAGTCCAGAACGTTTCTTCAAATTGCTCTGCATCTTTTTCAGCACGTTTAATAGTGGCGACTTTAATAAATATGTACCACCATGAGAATAGCGAGGTAATGACCAGAATCAGCATCACCAGCTGCACTGGTAAGCTGGCACCCGCGATCAAGGTAAAAAACGACATATCACTGCTTGCGTTCATAATTTCTCCACTAGTTTCTACTGCACACTATTTTTATAACAATTATTTAAAAAAATCTATTTCTGATCAGCCAATGTCGGCAACATGGCCGTTTTGATAGCTACAGGAATACCCACCGGCTTGAATGTGTCAGCATTCACAAACGCCAGCTTGACTTGCGCTTTAATCAGCACCTGATGCTCACGCATTATCTTCTGTTCCATTTCAATGCTGCCGCGCCCGATTTTTGTGAGCTTGCAATGTACTTCAAGCATATCGTTGAAGTATGCGGGGCCTTTGAATTCAACCGAAAGACTATGCACTACAATGATGACACCTAAATCCGTTTTGACCTGTGGCTGCTCAAAACCCAAAGCACGCAGCCATTCGGTTCTGGCGCGTTCCATAAAGTTCAGATAATTGGAATGGTAAACCACGCCGCCAGCATCTGTATCTTCATAATAGACGCGGACTGGCCAGTTAAAAGTATTAGTGCTATGCATCTTTACTGTTGCCGTTCACCCGAAGCCAGACTGGCTGGCACCGCCAAACCAAAATGCTGGTAGGACTGACTGGTTGCAACACGACCACGCGGCGTGCGCATCAAATAACCCTGCTGAATCAAATACGGCTCCAGTACATCTTCTATTGTATCGCGCTCTTCGCCAATGGCAGCCGCTAAATTATCCAGACCAACCGGCCCGCCACCGAATTTCTCCAGCACAGCCAATAGCAATTTTCTATCCATAACATCAAAACCCAGCTTGTCTACATCCAGCATTTTGAGGGCAGCATCCGCAACTTCGGCGGACACCACGCCATCGGCTTTAACCTGCGCATAGTCACGCACTCGGCGCAGCAGGCGGTTAGCAATACGCGGAGTGCCGCGTGAACGCTTGGCAATTTCCAGCGCGCCGCTACCTGCCATTTCCACTTCGAGCAAACCGGCAGAGCGCTGTACGATTCGACCTAACTCTTCTGAAGTATAAAACTCCAGCCTTGATACAATACCAAAGCGGTCGCGTAATGGATTGGTCAGCATACCGGCACGTGTGGTGGCACCCACGAGAGTGAATGGAGGCAGATCGAGACGCACACTGCGCGCAGCGGGGCCTTCACCGATCATGATATCCAGACGGTAATCTTCCATCGCCGGATATAAAATCTCTTCCACCACTGGTGATAAACGATGGATTTCGTCGATAAACAACACATCGTTAGGTTCAAGGTTGGTCAGTAATGCGGCCAGATCGCCCGCACGTTCCAGCACCGGACCTGAAGTCTGGCGCATATTGACGCCCATTTCTTTGGCAATAATATGTGCCAGCGTGGTTTTACCTAAGCCCGGTGGTCCAAACAGTAGCACGTGATCCAATGCTTCACTGCGGCCACGTGCGGCATTGATAAATATCTCCAGCTGAGCACGCGCTTTTTCCTGCCCGATATATTCATCCAGTATTTTGGGGCGTAATGCGCGCTCCAGAGCCTCTTCCTGCGGGCTAATATTATCTGGAGCAATTAAGCGATCGGTTTCTATCATAAAGCGCTATCTATTCTCTCTGTCTTGCAACGCAACCCAGTGTGTAATAAGTGTTAAACCAACTGCCAGCAGCGTTGGCCCTAGAAAAATACCGATAAAACCAAACGCAAACGCACCGCCAAGCACACCAAGCACCACTAACAGCAAGGGCAGATGCGATGAATGGCTGATTAAAATTGGTTTAATCACATTATCAACCGTGCTGATTGCCAGCAAGCCATATATGGCAAGAAAAATAGCCCAGCCATGGTCGCCATGATTATAAAGCCATAAAGCTGAACCACCCCACACTAACGGCGGCCCAATCGGCACTACCGACAGGAAAAATGTTGCCAATGCCAGCAAAACAGGCATAGGTGCACCCGCCAGCCAAAAACCGAACAACGCCACTATAGATTGAGCCAGCGCGGTACCGAAAATACCTAACATTACGCCTTTCACGGTACTGCATGATAGTGTCAGCATTTCTTCGCCCAAGGTTCCGCCCAAACGGTGCACCATCAGCACAATGCCTTTGGCCAACCGGCTACCATCACGGTAAAAGAAAAAAGCGATAAAAGCGACTAGCAGCATTTGTAAAAAACCGCCCATCATCAACTGCACAGCCTGCAGTACGAATTTACGCAGAGGCTCTGAATACTGGCTAATCAGCTTCATCAACTCCTCATGACTCACAACCGCACGCTGCCAGGACGTTGCCAACTTGTCACCAACCAGAGGTAAATTGCTTATCCATTGTGGTGCCTGCGGCTGCAGGTTTTTTAGAGTAACCTGTGCCTCTTCAATCAGAATAGCTGCAGAGTCAGCCAGATTGGTTGCCAGATAAGCCATAGGCAGAATCACTGCAACCGACAACAGCGCAGTCATTGTGATTGCAGCTAAATTATCTCGCTTACCAAATTTTAGCCAAAGCCAGTGGTAAGCCGGCCAGGTGAAAACACAAAACACCGCTGCAAAAAGCAATGCCGCCATAAAAGGATGTAATACAAACAAACAACCAACGATCAGTAAGGCAATCAGCACAATACGTGCAATCTGGTTGGTATTAATCATATATTCCTGTTCTTAAAGGTAAGATGCTTCTGATATTGAGCGGTAGGCATCATGCTTTGATTTTACTCTAAATCGTAATAATTAAAATTACACTTGCGGCTATTTCGATAGCAGCTTCAAAGCCTGCTTGATGCCATCGGTCACACTGACATCTTTATCCAGCAGTTTTACAGAAGCCAAAGCCTCACGCTCGTTATAGCCCAATGCCAGCAAGGCATTTAACACGTCACTGCTGGCTGATTTAGGCTGATTGGAATTCATGGCAGCTACACCATCAATGGTAAATTTATCTTTTAGCTCCAGCAGCAGGCGCTCAGCTGTTTTCTTACCCACTCCCGGCACACGTGTCAGCATGGTTGTTTCCTGCAGGGCAACCGCCTGCACCAGCTCATCAATTGACAAGCCGCTCAAAATCGACAATGCAGATTTAGCCCCAATACCGTTCACTTTCAACAACTGCCTGAACGTTGCGCGCTCCTGACTACTGCCAAAACCATAAAGAAGCTGCGCATCTTCGCGCACCACAAAATGCGTGAGCATGACGACTTTCTCACCCACGGCCGGCAAATTATAAAAAGTACTCATCGGCACTTCACATTCATAACCGACCCCATTGCAGTCAATTAAAACCAGCGGCGGTGTTTTTTCAAGCAGGATTCCACTCAGGCGTCCAATCATGGCGTGTTCCATAACGTAATAAGGGTTAACGATAGTATATGGCTCAGCATGCTGGCCATCAGTGTTGAGGATTGTAATACAGGGCGGGTTGCAAAGTAGTAATGAGTAAATACATCAGAGAAATTTTTACTTACAGGCTTAGTCATCCGTAGCGACTCACCCAATCAGGCGTCCGCCACGTACACGGTAGCCGGCAGTCGCCAATTTACCCATCCCTTGCCCGCCATGAGCATGGCAGATGGCACAGGCCAGTGCATCCGCAGAATCTGGCTTTGGTGCGGCAGGCAGATTTAACAAGCGTTTCACCATCTCCTGCACCTGCTCTTTTTGCGCATGACCGTTGCCGACCACAGCCTGCTTAACCTGCAATGCCGTATATTCAGCCACGCTTAAATTGCGGATCACTGCTGCACAGATAGCAGCACCACGTGCCTGCCCCAGCAGCAATGTGGATTGCGGATTTACATTTACAAATACTTTTTCAACGGCGACTTGGTTCGGATGATAGGTATCGATCACTTCGAACAGGCTATCCACAATAATTTTAAGGCGGGCAGGCAGTTCCTCCCTGTCGTCCTCGCCCTCAATTTTATTTTTTTTGCCGCTGGCGGTTTTAATCGTACCGCTTGCGATGTAGATGATTTTTTCACCTACTTTTTCAATCACACCAAACCCAGTGAGGCGCAAACCTGGATCAATACCTAAGATTCTGATGCTGTCCAAATTTATGGTGTCCAGATTCTTCTCAAATACATCACAATTAGCGGTAAGTTTTGCAGCAAGTTAACGTTTTACTCTTCCAGCACGGCAGAAGTGTAAACATCCTGCACATCATCCAGATCTTCGAGCGCATCCAGAATTTTCTGCATTTTCACGGCATCGTCACCAGTGAATTCAACTTCATTCATGGCTTTCATCGTCACTTCAGCTAACACCGCTTTTAAGCCGGCAGCTTCCATCGCTTCTTTTACAGTGACAAAGTCAGCTGGCGGTGTAATCACTTCAATACTGCCATCATCGTTGGTCACTACATCTTCAGCACCGGCTTCGAGAGCCACTTCCATGACTTTATCTTCAGAGGTGCCAGGCTCATAGACCAGACTGCCACAATGCTTAAACATAAACGCAACAGAGCCATCCGTGCCCAGATTGCCGCCAAACTTGGTCAGTGCGTGGCGCACATCAGCAACCGCACGCTGTTTATTATCGGTTAAACAGTCAATGATAATCGCTGCGCCATTGATACCATAACCTTCGTAACGAATTTCTTCGTAGTTAACGCCTTCCAGCTCGCCGGTACCTTTTTTAATGGCTCGCGTGATGTTGTCAGACGGCATGTTTTCTTCTTTTGCCAGCGCAACTGCGGCACGCAGGCGCGGGTTCATATTGATATCGCCGCCGCCCATACGTGCCGACACGGTGATTTCTTTGATGATTTTAGTGAAGATTTTGCCGCGTTTTGCGTCTTGGCGACCTTTGCGGTGTTGAATATTTGCCCATTTACTATGACCAGCCATGTCCCGACCCTTTAATACAAATCAAATAAACGCGATTTTATCACAGGCGAAGCATAGGACTAAGTAAAGGCTAACTTACATTGATTTAAGAGCACTTAACTTCTCAGTCTTGCGCCATCGCTGGATCAATCGGCGTATGTTTGCGGATACTGATCATGGAAATAATCACCAGTGATGCGGCAATCAAAGTCATGCCAATCAACTCTGTTGTACTTGGCACTTCATTAAGCTGCAGCCATGCCGCTAGCACGCCTATTACTGGTGCCAGCATGGATGACATGCTTGCAACGCCGGCACTCAGGCGCTGCAAAGCATACAGCCACAGCAGCCAAGCCAGCGCGTTACAGAATACTGAATTAAAAATCACCGCGCCAATAAAGTATGGCGTCCACTGAATCGGCGCTGACGGCACTAGTAGTGCTACGACGACTAAAGGAATTGACCCAAAAAACATCTGCCACGCGGTCAGTGTCAATAAATCCAGATCCGGCGAACGCTGATGCAGCTTTTTAGCAAGAATAACCGACAGTGCCCAGAAGATACCGGACAATACTGCAAGGAACATGCTGAATGTATCTGTACCCAAATGCAGCGGATCCAGAATAAACAGCATACCCATGGTTGAAAGTATTGCTGCAGGCCATTGCAGCCCGCGCAATTTCTCTCCCAGCATAGGCCAGGCCAGCACCATTACCCAGAATGGCATGGTATATGTCAGCACGGCGGTTTTACCCGCCCCGCCTTCGACCAATGCCCAGATTAACAAACCGGTAAAACCACTGGTCTGCATAATGCCGAGCAGGATTAATGTCGGCATTTCTTTGACACGTAGCGGTTTACGCATATAGATCACTACCGCAAACAAACATAGCGCACCAATTACTGTACGCAATGCCGCAAACTCAAAAGCACCTGAATATTCCAGAGCGCTTTTCATCACAACCCAGTTGTAACCCCAGATTATGGTCAGCAGCATCAGTGCAGCAAAGGCACGGATAGTAATTTTTTTACTGTTATGCATAGTTTGTTTGCTATTGGTTGTTAAATTTATTGCAAGCCTTGCGGCTGAGAAAGCCGCAAAGGATTAATTCCAGATATGTGTTACCGCTTTCCAGCCGCCATCTGCTTGCTTACGATACACCAGATGCACATTGCCGCCAAATGTCTGTTTTTCGCCTTTTTCGTTCAACATTGCACCTGCCCATTTACCGCGCTGATAAGCAAGGTTACCGTCTTCTACAGCCTCATCCAGTGTCAATTGATGCTCAATGACACCAGCCGTTATCAAGCCGGCAAAGAATGATTGAATTGCCGCAGCACCAAGTACAGGTTCACCAGCTGGAGCAGGCATTACTACTGCGTTATCAGCATAAAGCTGACCAATTGCTACAGCATTTTTGCTGTTAAATGCAGCATCGAATGCTGCGTTTATTGCTGATATTTGTGTTTGAATATTTGACATGTTTTGTATCCTGTTTAGTTAGTTTAAAAATCAGCACCTATTTAGTTTTATTCAATAAGTGCCGGTATGCCTGCATTAATTAATTCTAATATCTGTTGTAACTGCGTACGTTTTTCATCATCCAGTGAATGCATGCACTTGCGTACCCTGCGGTAATAATCAGGCATCACTGCATCAAGCTTGTCCTGTCCCGCATCGGTCAGGCTGATCAGTACGCTACGCCTGTCATTTTTGGTATAAACCCGCTCAACCAGACCATTTTGCTCCAAGCCATCAATCAGCCCAGTCATGGTTGCACGCGTCACTCCAGCTTTTTCTGCCAGCACTGACGGTGTGGAAGTCTTTGAATCTTCACGCATGAGCAAAATCAGCACCCACCAGCGCCCCTGTAGCAAGCCATGTTTACTTAAACAAGCATCCAGTGCCACGGATAGATCAGTCGCGACACGCAGCAAATGTAAAAAGCCCGACACCGCCGTAATATCTGCGTCAGGATAGCGTTCGGCAAATTTGCCAAGCACTTTAGTGGTAGGGAGGTCTTTTAATTGCAACATGATTAGGTGCATTATAGTTAGCTTCCTAACTAAGTCAATAGCTGATTGAAATATTTAAGAATTGTTGGTTAAAATATTTATTGGTGTATATTTAAACTTCGCTCTGCATTTTAGTTACAGTCAGGAGATTGCTATGAAAACATTGCAACAATTGCTAGACGTAAAAAAATATAAAGAAGTGATCTCAATTGCCCCAAATCGCCCGGTATTTGATGCTTTAGTGATACTGGCAGAATATAGAATCGGCGCGCTGGTAGTGCTGGAGAACGAAAAACTGGTGGGCATCTTTTCAGAGCGCGATTATGCGCGTGAAGTAATTTTAAAAGGCCGTTCATCAAAAACCACGCATATAACCGATGTAATGACGCATAACGTAGTCTGTGGCAGTCCGGATGATACTGTTCAAGAAGCCATGACAATGATGACAAGTAAAAACTTCCGCCACTTGCCGATAATGAAAGACGATAAAGTGATTGGTATGCTTTCACTTATAGACCTTGCAAAAGAAACCATCGATTATCAGCAGCGCCTGATTAAAGAACTGGAAAGTTACATTCAGCGTTAATCTCACACTGATTAAAACACAAAAGGGAGCATCGGCTCCCTTTTGTGTTATTGATAAAAAATCAGCTTACAGATACTTAACCACCATGGCATTACTCAAATCACCGGCAGCAATCGGCAAACGCACATAATAGCCGCTACCGGATGCCTCTTGAATTGGCTCGCCTTTTTTATTAAACATCGCCTCAACTACAACATCCTGATTGCCAGTCGGGTGTATCACCTGCAGACGGTCACCCACGCCAAACTTATTACGCGCCTCAATATCTGCCAGCCCTTTTTCCGCATCATAAGCCACCACATCTCCTACATACAGACTACGACTCGAACTTGAATAGCCCTGCTTGTAATTCTGGTGCTCCGCTGTGTGATGACGCTGGTAGAAACCATCGGTATAACCGCGATTAGCCAGATTTTCCAGATCACCAAGCAGGTTCCAGTCAAACGGACGGCCAGCCAAAGCATCATCAATCGCCTTGCGATAATTCTGGCAGGTACGCGCTACGTAATAGCGTGATTTAGTTCGGCCTTCAATCTTCAGCGAATCCACACCCATTCTAATCAGTCGCTCCACGTGTTCAATCGCACGCAGATCTTTACTGTTCATAATGTAAGTACCGTGCTCATCCTCTTCAATCGGCAGCAATTCGCCAGGGCGACCTTTTTCTTCAATCAGGTAGACTTTATCTGCCAACGGGTGGCGCGGCAAGCTGCCACAACCTGATAAGCTGGACTTTTCCATCTCGGCTTTAAAATCAAATTCATCAAGGCGAATCACTCCTGCGGCATCTTCTGACGCGTCATGCACTTTGTAATCCCAGCGGCAGCTATTGGTACACGTGCCTTGATTAGGGTCACGCTGATTAAAGTAACCGGAAAGCAGGCAGCGACCTGAATAAGCAATACATAGTGCACCATGCACAAACACTTCCAGCTCCATCTCCGGGCAGCGTTGGCGAATGTCTTCAATTTCATCCAAGGACAACTCGCGTGACAGAATTACCCGGCTTAGCCCCATGCTCTGCCAGAACTTCACCGTAGCATAGTTAACGGTATTTGCCTGCACAGAGAGGTGAACCGGCATTTCCGGCCACTTCTCGCGCACCATCATAATCAGCCCCGGGTCTGACATGATCAGCGCATCCGGACGCATTGCAATGACCGGCTCCATATCCGCCATGTAGGTTTTTACTTTGGCGTTATGCGGGGCAATGTTACTGGCTACAAAGAATTTCTTACCACGCGCATGTGCCTCGTTGATGCCGATCTCAAGGTTCGCCATCGTAAAGTCATTGTTACGCGCGCGCAGGCTGTAACGCGGCTGCCCGGCATAGATTGCATCTGCGCCGTAATCAAACGCTGTACGCATACGGTCAAGGTCACCCGCCGGGGCTAATAATTCAGGTATTTTCATCATATTTACTTCACTTAAATCTCAAAAAGTCAAAACGCCGTCACTAAACGGCGTCTTGATTTACTCACCAATAATCTTTACTAAAACGCGTTTTTTTCTACGCCCATCAAACTCACCATAGAATATTTGTTCCCATGGGCCAAAATCAAGCTCACCATTGGTAATTGCGACCACCACTTCACGCCCCATCACTTGGCGCTTCATATGTGCATCGGCATTGTCCTCGCCGGTGTCATTATGGCGATAGCTGCTCACCGGCTCATGTGGGGCGAGGCGCTCCAACCATTGCGTGTAGTCATGGTGCAAACCGCGCTCGTCATCGTTAATGAATACACTGGCAGTAATATGCATCGCATTCACCAGCACAAAACCCTCGCGCACACCACTCTCACGCAAACATTCACGCACTTGTTCTGTAATGCGAATGAACGCTACACGTGTTGGTGGGTTAAACCAAAGCTCTTTACGATAACTTTTCATAAAAACTCCTTAATTTCAATATGGTAATTTTAACACCTCCTCGCAAACTAACAAAAAAGGCCTCACAAGGAGGCCATTTTCTATAACTTGAAGCTGCTTACCCTTTTACATCCAACTGCTGCGTAAAGGTTTTACCTTCATTGTCAGTTGCGGTTACTTCCAATGTACCTGGTGCATCCGGGATAAAGTTAAATTTAAAGTAAGGATCCTCGCTGGTACCCACACCTACGTCCACAGTCATTACAGGTTTACCGTTATAGGTGAACGCTGCTTTATTGATATAAAAAGCCGGTACATAACCTTGTGAAACCAGATCGCGCTGCAAACCGGTACGCATCACATGGCGAATATTAAAGGTAGTCACAACAGGGCTGCCGAATTTAACCGGATCATCCACATGCAATTTTATTTTACCCGCTGCTGCACGCACTGCAGATTCATCATTATCTACGGTTCCACCGCAGCCACCTGCTGCGCGAATTTCACGCTTAACCATATACAGTTTGCCGTCCGCTGTCTCACCGACTAAACGCACAAATGAGTCAGTTTCCATACGGATGCGTGTTGCCAGTTGGAAATTTCCAAGCATGTCCGTCAAGTTATAAATTGCAGCAAGCTGAATCGGGTTGGCATCGACCAGTACATAGATTTTTGATATCTACGCCATTCGCTGCGGCTTTGTCATAGCTGAAAGTGACTGGTACCTGCGCACCACTTTCAGCACGACGCGGCGCATCGATCTTGATAAATTCGACTTCCTGAATATCCCGCTTGGCAAAGAATGCCTCTTTAACCACCGGCCATAATTTAGGATCAGCCTCGGCAAAGGCATTAGATACGAATGCTAATGAAACAGCAACCATCAGCATAAGTTTTAAAAATAAGGATTGTGTCTGTGTACCCATGCGCCCACTCCAAAACGTTATTTGTGATAAATACCTAATATTTGAACTATGACAGAAAACTCACTTACTAAGTTCGATTGCTTGATTTGCAGCTACCAATGACCTTAAACCTTCTCATGCTCTAGGTGGAAAAATAGCTCAATACCGTTGCCTACAGGGTCTTTAAAGTTAATTTGTTTAACATTTAAAACCGGCAAATCACGTATCGTGTATTCAACATTGTGCTGTTTAAGATGCGCTTCTGTTGCAGGAATGTCTTTGCAGGTAAAGGAAATGTGGTCAATCGTAGTTAAAACATTAGTCAACGGCTCACCCTCGCCGCGATACTCCGCAAGGTGCAGCACGGCATTGGCTGTATCATCGCCAATGTACAGCCAGAAACCTCTGCTGGTAAAGCCTTCGCGTGGCCCGACCTTCAAGCCCACTACATCACAGTAGAAGTCTTTGAGTTTGAGCATCGTCTCATACGGTGTGCGTAAATTAACGTGGTTAAGTTCGGTGACTGGCATAATATTTCTTCTTGATTAGCAAGCAATTAAATTTCAACAATATTTATTTAGCCACTTTAACATTTTCAACCATATCAGTAACTAGCGCTATTGATAAAAGTTGTATTAATCACCTTCGAACTCACACAAGGAAAAAATGTTAATGCCGCTTTCAGTCAATCGCCTTGAGCCGCCTAAATCCGGCAGATCAATTACAAAAGCACAGCCCACGACAATTCCACCTAACTTCTGAATCAGCGCAACTGAAGCCTCTGCAGTGCCGCCGGTTGCAATCAGGTCGTCCACCAGCAATACCTGCTCATCTTTGGTGATGGCATCGATATGAATTTCCACACGATCTGCGCCATATTCCAGCGCATAATCATGGCCAATAGTTTCAGCAGGCAGCTTACCCGATTTGCGAACAGGCACGAAACCCACGCCCAGCTTGTAAGCCAGCGCTGCGCCAATAATAAAACCACGCGCTTCTATACCTGCAATTTTATCTATTTTTTTATCTGAATAATGTTGCGAAAGCGCATCAATCACCATACGAAGACCTAGAGGGTCTTTGAGCAAAGTGGTGATGTCGCGAAACTGAATACCCGGCTTGGGATAGTGCGGAATAGTACGAATGAGGGATTTGATAGGCAATTAGCTACTCAATCATAATTTAGTTTAAATCTACTTATTACAGCATAGCCAACTACAATTGCCATCAGCAACTTCAAAAATGCAATTCGCGACGCGCTGACTAGGCCCAAGCTCGCAGACAGTACTATTAGTACGGCAAGAGCTTGCAACAAAGCCAGCGCGGAGTGTATTTACGCCACTGGCGTTTGCGTGCGCACGCGAATGTGCAACTCGCGCAACTGCTTCTCATCCACTTCATTCGGCGCATTCGTCATCAAACACTGTGCACGCTGTGTTTTAGGGAATGCGATTACGTCACGGATAGACTCAGCACCCGCCATCAGCGTTACCAGACGGTCGAGACCGAATGCCAGGCCGCCATGTGGAGGCGCGCCATATTGCAATGCATCGAGCAGGAAGCCGAATTTTTCCTGTGCTTCTTCTTTGCTAATCTTCAATGCATCGAATACTTTAGACTGCACCTCCTGTTTATGGATACGCACAGAACCACCGCCAACTTCCCAGCCGTTTAGCACCATGTCATACGCTCTTGACAGGGCAGCACCTGGATTAGTGGTCAGCAAGTCTTCATGACCATCTTTTGGTGCTGTGAACGGATGGTGTAATGCCACCCAGCGGTCGGCATCTTCATCATGTTCAAACATCGGGAAATCCACCACCCACAATGGCGCCCAAGCGCGGCCATCTACATGGCCTTTATCGTGACCGACTTTCAGGCGCAAGGCACCTAATGCTTCGTTCACTACTTTGGCTTTATCTGCACCAAAGAACACGATGTCGCCATTTTGTGCGCCGGTGCGCTCAATAATCGCTTGCAAGGCTATGGTGTGAATGTTTTTCACAATCGGGCTTTGCAGCCCTTCTTCATTCAGTTTAGTGATGTCGTTGATCTTGATGTATGCCAAACCTTTCGCACCGTAAATCTTTACGAATTCGGTATAAGCATCAATTTCTGAGCGGCTGATTGCGGCACCATTTGGCACACGTAACGCAGCCACACGGCCACCCGCCATATTGGCAGCACCTGCGAATACTTTGAAATCGACATCTTTCATGACATCTGAAAGCTCGGTAATTTCAAGCGTCACACGCATATCCGGCTTGTCTGAACCGTATCGGTTCATGGCCTCTGCAAATGGCATGCGTGGGAATTTAGCTGGCAGGTCTACATCCTGTACTTTTTTCAGCATCTGGCGAATCATTTCTTCCACCAGATCCATAATGTCGTTTTCTTCCATGAACGACGTTTCAATATCCACTTGTGTGAATTCTGGCTGGCGATCAGCGCGCAGGTCTTCATCACGGAAGCATTTAGTGATTTGGAAATACCGGTCAAAACCTGACACCATCAGCAACTGTTTGAACAATTGCGGTGATTGCGGCAACGCAAAGAACATACCGTGATGTACACGGCTAGGTACCAGGTAATCACGTGCACCTTCTGGTGTTGAACGTGTCAGCATCGGCGTTTCGACTTCAATAAAGCCGTTCGTATCCAGATAATCACGCAAGGTTTTAGACACGCGGTAACGCAGCATCATATTTTTTTGCATCGCAGGGCGACGTAAATCAATGTAACGATGCTCTAAACGCACGGTTTCAGTCAGGTTTTCATCATCCAGCATGAACGGTGGCGTGAGCGAAGGATTGAGCACTTCAATCTCGGTTGCCAGCATTTCCACTTCGCCAGTAGGCAAGTTAGGGTTCACGGTGCCTTCAGGACGCGCACGTACTTTACAGACGACTTTCAATACGAACTCACTACGCACTGTTTCAGCAATCGCAAATGCCGCTTTGGTATCCGGGTCAATCACGATTTGTGCCAAGCCCTCACGGTCGCGCAAGTCGATAAAAATAACGCCGCCATGGTCGCGACGACGATGCGCCCAGCCACATAGCGTTACGGTTTGACCAATGTGTTCGCGGTTTAAATGGCCGCAGTAATGTGTACGCATCATAATTGTGTATCTACTGTATTTATTAAGTTAAAAGTTTTATTGAGTTAAAAGTTTAGGTAATTTATTTGCCGGCGCAACGACGCCCATAGAGATAATATATTTAAGCGCTTCATCCACGCTCATTTCCAATTCAACGACATCGGTTCTAAGCATCATTAGAAAGTAACCGCCGGTAGGGTTAGGGGTGGTTGGCACAAATACGCTGACGTAGTCGCCATGCAAGTGATTAGCGACATCGCCACCAGGAGTGCCGGTTAAAAAAGCAATTGTCCAGGCACCCTCACGCGGAAATTGCACTAAGACCGCCTTGCGGAATGCATTGCCTGAATCAGAGAAAAGTGTATCTGAAACTTGCTTAACGCTGGAGTAGATAGACTTAACCACCGGCAGGCGATTCAGCAACTTTTCCCACAGCACAATAACCTGCATGCCGAAAAAGTTGGTAGCAATGAGCCCGGTAATCAGCACGATAGCAAACGTCAGAATCACGCCAAAGCCCGGGATGTCGCGACCGAGCAGCGTACGTGGATGCCATTCTAAAGGCAGCAGCAACAGGCTTTGATCCATAATGCCGATCAATGATTTAAGCACCCATATGGTAATCACCAAAGGCACTAAAACCAGCAAGCCTGTTATAAGATATTTTTTCATAAAGAATTTATTCGCTAATGGCAGGCGCAGCCGGTGCTGCAAGCTGCAGGCGCCGCGCTGGATTCTGCAGCGGGCTCAGGCTTTTTTGCGCTGTTACCGCCTTTAAAATCTGTTGCATACCAGCCACTGCCGGTCAGTTGAAAACTAGGCGCAGAAACCTGTTTGGAAAAAGTCTCTTTACCGCACTCTGGACAAGCCTCTACCGATGCCGCGCTAATTTTGCGCATCACCTCAGCTTTATGGCCGCAGCTAGTACATTGATAATCGTAAATAGGCATGTGATCCTCCTTACACAAATATGTTAAACAACCCGAAATTATACCTTAATACCACAAAAGCTTTACCGCAAAAGCATTCAGCAGGCTTAGTTATCGTCATCCTGCTGATTCTGAAAACGTCTTCTTTTAACGCTCTCCGCCAGCATATCCAGAATCTCTACCGTGTCATCCCAACCCAGGCAGCCATCGGTAATCGATTTACCGTACTCTAATGCGCAGCCTGGCTCATGGTCTTGACGACCTTCATTCAAATGCGACTCAATCATCAACCCGATGATGCGGTCATCGCCTGTATTCAATTGCTCGGCAACGTTCGCTGCCACTTGCTTTTGCAGTTTGTACTGACGCTGACTGTTAGCATGCGAACAGTCCACCATCACTTTAGTATTCAGCCCTGACTGCGCCAATTCTTTGGCAACAGCATCAATGTTAGCCGCATCGTAGTTAGGTGTTTTACCGCCGCGCAAGATCACGTGGCAATCTTCATTACCAGTAGTCGAGATAATCGCAGAGCGCCCGTCTTTGGTTACTGATAAAAAGTGGTGCGGGCTCGCCGCTGCCTTGATTGCGTCAACCGCAATACGAATATTGCCATCAGTACCATTTTTGAAGCCTACCGGGCAGGATAAACCTGACGCCAGCTCACGGTGAATCTGTGATTCAGTTGTACGTGCTCCGATTGCACCCCAGCTTACCAAATCAGCCGTGTATTGCGGCGTGATCGTATCCAGAAACTCGGTAGCTGCAGGCACACCAAGCTCGTTAACTTCAAGCAAAAAACGCCGCGCCAGATCCAGACCTTCATTAATATCAAAACTGCCGTCTAGATGCGGATCGTTGATCAGCCCTTTCCAACCCACGGTGGTGCGTGGTTTTTCAAAGTAAACACGCATCACAATCAACAGCTCATTACTGTGCTTGTGATACTGCGTCAGTAGGCGTTTTGCGTATTCAATACCGGCGTCATAATCATGAATCGAGCAAGGGCCAATCACAACCAGCAGGCGGTCGTTCGCACTGTGCAGAATACGATGTATTTCGGCGCGTGTTTTAACAATGCGGTCAGTCGTGGCCTTGCTCGGCTCAAGCTTATCCAGCAGCACTGAAGGCGGAGTCAACTCCTTGATTTCGATGATACGGACATCATCAGTAATAATTTTTTGGCTAGGACTCATTTAGGTAACTCGTTGAATGCGCAAAATAAAAGAAACGCAAAAAACAAAGCCCGTATATAGCGGGCTTTGTTGTAATAATTGTCTAATTATACTGCTATAGCAATTAAAACGGTATATCGTCCTCAACATCATCAAAACCTGAGCCTGTAGTAGCCGCTTTAGGTGCAGATTGAGCCGGCGCGCTTCTAGCCTGACCTTGGCTTGGCGGCGCCTGATTATAATCGCTATCCATGCCACCCTGATCCATACCGCCATCGTAGCTGGCATTAGAGCCTGCACCATCACGGCCACCCAACATCTGCATCTGGTCAGCAATGATTTCTGTGGTGTACCGATCCTGACCTTCTTTAGTTTGCCATTTGCGCGTCTGCAGACGGCCTTCGACATACACCGGACGGCCCTTTTTCAGGTACTCGCCGGCAATTTCAGCAAGTTTGCGATACATCACAATGTTATGCCATTCAGTACGCTCTTGCTTGGCACCGGATTTATCTTTCCAGCTATCAGTCGTTGCAATACTAAAATTACATACAGCCTCACCATTCGGCATATAGCGCACTTCCGGATCACGTCCCAAGTTGCCTATCAATATCACTTTATTCACTGATGCCATATTTATCCCTTCAACAATTGATACACTTGGGCGTCATCCCAATCATATGATTTATCTATTTTCAATATTACTGTGCGCTCTTGCGGCAGCACTGCCGCCTCTACCACAGCCGCCAACTCCAACAACTTAGTCCTGATAGCGCCTGCCTGCTCAGCAGACATCGCATCAGCAGATTCATGCATTGTGTACATTTTGGTTCTGACAGCTAATGGTGCTTGCATTGATGATGCAAATAATAGCCATAAAACCATCATCACGCCACAAAATATGAATACACTGGCAAAGCCATAGACATGCGACAGATAACCGCCAAAAGCACCACCGACAAAAATACCCAGCGACTGCGCAGTATTATAAACCCCCATCGCCGTACCCTTCGCAGCTGCTGGTGCAATTTTACTGATCAATGACGGCAATGACGCTTCCAGCAGGTTAAATGCGATGAAGTAAATGGTAAGTGAAGCGACAATGCCCCAGAAATACGATATCGAAACAGCAAACATAATTTGTGCCAGCAACATGACTGCAACTGCCGCCACAAACACCTGTTTCATTTTGGATTGTTTTTCTGCATAGATAATTGCAGGCACCATTAATACAAACGCGGCCAACACCACCGGCAGATAAATCTTCCAGTGCTGGTTTACATCCATATCACTGGTTTGATTAATTGCAAAAGGCACCACAACAAACATTGCCATCTGCGCGGCATGTAAGGCAAAAATACCATAATTGAGACGTAACAGCTGACGATTCTTCAATACGTCTTTTAATTTTGCCGGAGCAGCGCTGGCATCCGAGTGATAATGACTATGCACTGGATCCGGCACCACAAATCTAACGACTGCAATCGCAGCCAGCGTCAATATACCTGTCAGAAAAAATATACCCGGCACACCCATCCACTCATTCAGAATCGGCCCGGCTACCAGTGAAAAGGCAAAAGCAATACCAATAGTGCCGCCTATGGTTGCCATTGCTTTGGTGCGATGTTCGTCGCGCGTCAAATCAGCTACCAGGGCAGTCACTACAGCAGAAACTGCACCCGCACCCTGAATGGCTCGGCCGATAATTACGCCCTCGATATTCATGGCAAGTGCCGCCACCATGCTGCCGATGGCAAAAATAGCCAAACCAATATAAATCATAGGTTTGCGACCATATTTATCTGAGGCCATGCCAAACGGCAATTGCAACAAAGCCTGCGTCAGACCATAAGCGCCCAGCGCTAAACCCACCATCAAGCCGCTAGGCTTATCAGGTAGAGTAGACGCATAAATTGCAAATATTGGTAAAATCAAAAACATGCCCAACATGCGCAAGCCATAAATTGAGGCTAAACTTAGCGTGGCACGCAATTCTGCCGGAGTCATTTTTTCTGAAGAGATGATGTCTTCAACAGCGCTAATTGTCGTAGATGTAGAGTTGTGCAACGTTGACATGAAAAATAATTAATCTTAATGCGTAAAAGTGGGTATATTAGCAGGTTGCCCCAATTTTTAGTAAAAGCTTAATAAAAGCATGATGGATTTAGCTCAATGGAATTAATTCGTATTCGCGGTGCGCGTACCCACAATTTAAAGAATATATCGCTGGATATCCCGCGTAACAAGCTGGTAGTAATTACCGGTCTGTCCGGTTCCGGCAAGTCTTCCCTGGCTTTTGATACGCTCTACGCCGAGGGTCAGCGCCGCTATGTGGAGTCACTTTCCGCTTATGCACGTCAATTTCTGGCGCGCATGGACAAACCTGACGTTGATTTAATTGAAGGCTTATCGCCTGCTATTTCTATTGAGCAAAAATCCACCTCGCATAACCCACGCTCTACTGTAGGCACGGTTACCGAAATTCATGACTACTTGAGACTGCTGTACGCGCGCGCCGGTGACCCGGAATGTCCGGAGCATGGCATCAAGCTCGAAGCGCAGACCGTAAGCCAGATGGTAGACAGCGTGTTAGCGCTGCCTGAAGAAACCAAATTAATGATACTGGCACCGGTTGTATCTAACCGTAAGGGCGAGCAAGTTGATTTATTTGAAGAACTGAAAGCACAGGGCTTTGTGCGCTTGCGCGTGGACGGCAAAATTTATGAAGTGGATGCACTGCCGCAGTTGGCAAAAACCACCAAGCACAATGTAGATGTAGTGGTTGACCGCATCAAAGTTAAAGCGGATATGAAACAGCGTATCGCAGAATCATTTGAAACTGCCTTACGTTTGGCCGAAGGCAAAGCGATTGCCGTCGAGATGGATTCTGAAAAAGAACATTTATTCTCCGCGAAGTTTTCATGCCCGGTGTGTGACTATTCACTTGCGGAATTAGAACCCCGCCTATTCTCATTTAACAACCCGATGGGTGCTTGCCCTAAATGTGACGGCTTGGGCAACATCAACTTTTTTGACCCAAAACGCGTAGTTGCATTCCCGCATTTATCACTGGCAGCTGGTGCAATTAAAGGCTGGGACAGACGCAACCAGTTTTATTTCCAGATGCTGGCGAGCCTGGCTGAGCACTACAAATTTGACCTGGATACTACTTTCGAAAAATTGCCGGAACATGTGCAGCACATTTTGCTGCATGGCAGCGGTAAAGAAGAAATAGCATTCAAATACTTAAATGAACGTGGCGTGTTCTATCAAAAAAACCACGCCTTTGAAGGCATTTTAAATAACCTGCAAAGACGCTACCACGAGACCGACTCACAAACTGTACGTGAAGAACTGGCAAAATACTTGAACTCACAAACCTGCCCGGATTGTGTCGGCACCCGCCTGCGTAAAGAAGCGCGCCACGTAAAAGTCGGTAACAAAAACATTCATGAAGTATGTGAAGTGCCACTAAAGCAAGCACTTACTTTCTTTGATACGATTGAGTTAACAGGGGCTAAACTTGCCATTGCTGACAAAATTGTTAAAGAGATCAGCAATCGCCTCAAATTCCTGACCAACGTCGGCCTAGAGTATTTATCACTATCACGCTCTGCTGAAACCTTGTCCGGCGGTGAAGCGCAGCGTATTCGCCTCGCCTCACAAATCGGCAGTGGTCTCACTGGCGTGATGTATGTATTGGATGAACCATCCATCGGTTTGCATCAGCGCGATAATGACCGCCTGCTTGATACCCTGAAACGTTTGCGCGACATCGGCAACAGCGTGATTGTGGTGGAGCATGATCAGGATGCGATTATGGAAGCGGATTATGTCATTGACATTGGTCCCGGTGCAGGTGAACACGGCGGACGTATTGTGGCAGAAGGCACACCGCAACAGATTAAAGATAATCCCAACTCGGTCACCGGTGAATATCTCAGCGGCAAACGCCAGATCACCTACAACAAAAAACGCACCGCAGCTGACCCTGCACGCTGGATGAAACTGACCCACGCTACCGGCAACAACCTCAAAGACGTGACCTTGAAGCTGCCGGTTGGCTTACTCAGCTGCATTACCGGTGTATCCGGCAGCGGCAAATCTACGCTGATTAACGACACGCTGTACCGCATTGTTGCGCACCATCTATACGGTAGCAGCACCGAGTCTGCGCCGTATGGCGAAATGGAAGGACTGGAATTTTTTGACAAGGTAGTTGATGTAGACCAAAGCCCTATCGGGCGCACGCCACGCTCCAACCCTGCAACCTACACCGGCCTGTTTACGCCGATACGGGATTTATTTGCCAACGTGCCGGAAAGCCGCGCACGCGGTTATGGCCCTGGCCGCTATTCATTCAATGTCAAAGGCGGCCGTTGCGAATCTTGCCAAGGTGACGGCGTAATTCGCGTGGAAATGCACTTTTTACCCGACGTATATGTACCATGCGATGTGTGCAAAGGTCACCGCTATAATCGTGAAACGCTGGAAGTACAATTCAAAGGCAAAAACATTCATGAGATTTTAGGCATGACAGTTGAGCAGGCACATGCTTTCTTCAGCGCACAGCCTGTGATTGCACGTAAACTGCAAACCCTGCTCGATGTTGGCCTGGGCTATATCACGCTGGGGCAAAGCGCAACAACACTATCCGGCGGTGAAGCGCAGCGCGTAAAGCTGGCACTGGAACTCAGCAAACGCGATACTGGCCGCACCTTGTATATTCTGGACGAACCTACCACCGGCTTGCATTTTGCTGATATTCAATTGCTGCTTGATGTGATTCACCGCCTGCGTGATGCCGGCAACACCATCGTGATTATTGAACACAACCTTGATGTAATTAAAACTGCTGACTGGATTGTAGACATGGGGCCTGAAGGCGGCGATGGCGGCGGCATGATCATTGCGGAAGGCACGCCAGAACAGGTTGCACAAAACGGCAGCAGCTACACTGCGAAGTATTTAAAACACATGCTTTAATATAAATTGTAGGTTTATTACAAGTATGAAAATACACAAAAAATATACCAATATTGTATTTGCATTCGTGATGTCATTATTGATGGCCATGCTGATGTCTGGAGTGCTTACCGCTCTGTTCACAGGCATTCATGAGCAGTTTATGATGCAATGGCTACGCGCATTCATTCACGCATGGCCAATTGCATTTCCGGCAGTTTTAATCGTAGCACCTATCGTAAGAAAAATTGTTGGCTTAATCATAGACAATGATCAACCCCGTTAATAGTCCAGAATCTGGCTACTTAGGCACCTGAACCATATACATCCTTGCTTGAATCGTCGCAGTGCGGCGATTCAGGTAACGCGTATACTGGTGCTGATCATAAAACCGCGGGTTAGGAATCATCGCTGCCAGCCTAGCCGACTGACCAGAACTGAGTTTTGATGCACTGGTTTTATAGTAATGCCTTGCAGCGGCTTCTGCGCCAAACACTCCGTTGCCCCATTCAATCACATTCAGATATATTTCCAGAATGCGTCGTTTACTCAGCATCTTTTCCAGCATAAGCGTAATCACGACTTCCTGTGCCTTACGCCAGGGCGTGCGCTTGGTTGATAAAAACAGATTTTTTGCCAGCTGCTGGCTGATGGTAGAGCCGCCCGCAACAATCTTGCCTTTTTTCAGATTCTTCTCATACGCTTTCTGAATGCCATCCCAATCAAATCCTTCATGCTCAAGAAATTTTGCATCTTCAGAGGCGATCACTGCACGCTTAAGATGAATGGAGATTTTTTCGTAATTCACCCACTTATACTTAAGCTCTGCATCCGGTCGTTTCATTTGAATAATTTCCAAGCGATCTTGCATGAACGCGCTTGAATGCGGATTAAATTTAATCCACCAGCAAATATGCAGAAATATCCAGATTTGATAAAGCACAATAAACGTCACCAGCAATACCAAGCCACGCTTGATATAACCGCCTCTGGTCAAAGGCTTGGCACCGGGGCGCTGATTCAACAGCCAATCATTTAAAAATTTTCTAAGCATTCATAGCGCTCTCATCATTTCAATGACGGGCCGCGTTTGCGGTCTAACCCCGCGCCACAAATAAAACGCTTCTGCAGCCTGCTCTACCAGCATACCCAAGCCATCTGCTACGCGTGCTCCGTTAGCGCGTGCCTGTGCCATAAAAGGCGTTTCACGGCCATACATCATGTCATAAGCTAAACAGCCATCTGCAAAAACCGTATCCGATATTGGTAAAGCCGTATCCGTTAAGCCGGCCGAAGTTGCGTTGATCACTACATCGAACTGCTGCCCTTGCAAATCTTTGAATGTACAGCCCGTCACAGTGATCGAAGATGAGGATATTGTGCTTGCAGCAGCTTTACTGGCCATCGCCAGCGCTTTATCTAAAGTACGATTAGCGATCACCAGCAAGGCAGGATTTGCAGCCAGCATAGGCTGCAACACCCCTTCAGCTGCACCACCGGCGCCTAGCAGCAGTACGCGCTTACCTGATAATGGCACTTCTAAATTCTGCTCTATATCACGCACCAGGCCAGCACCATCCGTGTTATCCGCCGCAATTTTCTGCCCATCAAAAATAAGCGTATTAGCCGCCCCCGCACTCGATGCGCGGACGCTTTGCTCATGAGCCAGCGTGTAAGCTTCAAACTTAAATGGCACAGTTACATTGACACCCTTGTAACCTTTAGCGATTAAATCCTGGACTGTTGCCGCAAAGGCATCCAGCGGTGCCAGAATGCGCTCGTAACTCAGACTCTGCTGTGTTTGTTTTGCAAATGCTTCATGGATTACAGGCGACTTACTATGGGCTATTGGATTACCAAGGACAGCGTACTTATCAACCATGATTCATTAACCTTAGTTTGTCCAAGGCAAACCGGCATGCTTCCAGCCGTTAATCATGG
Organism: Methylotenera sp.; assembly: GCA_020622105.1. Taxonomy (GTDB): domain Bacteria; phylum Pseudomonadota; class Gammaproteobacteria; order Burkholderiales; family Methylophilaceae; genus Methylotenera. Next base: position 85,165 of record JAHRYP010000006.1, on the reverse strand, counting down.
TGCGCTGCTTGTCAGGGTTCGCCTCGCCTTCAAAGCCTTCCAGCGTGTTGTAAGCTTGCGCATAGCCAAGCGAAGCTGCAACTGCGGCAGCATTATGTGAGCGGCCACCAGTTCGACATAAAAATATCAACACTGAATCTTTGCTGATGTTGCGATTGTTCAACTCCGCCGTCAATTGCTCGGCAAAATTCTCATTAGCCACCATGCCGGGATAAAATGCCCACTCTACATTGAGTGCACCAGGTACCCGCCCGACCAATTCCAGCTCGGCTTTAGTACGCACATCTACCAGCAACGCCTGTGAATTGTCCTGCAAAACTTCGAATGCTTCTTGTGGCGTTAATGCCCCGGCATAGGGTAGGTTTTTTTCTGCGGCGCGTTTTTGTGCAATTGCAATAATTTCAGCGTGCTTATTCATGATTTTATCTTTCTTGAAATTTCAAATTCTGTTTTAGCTTTATAATGTCGCTTTTATATTTCGCAAAGTATAGCCTTAAAACTCACAAAAAATTCACAGCTGCGAAATGTTCTGTTTTGGTGCATAAAATTTCACTCTTGCACCAATATGGAACATCACTGATATAAACATTTCTATATCTCAATAAATTTACAGGGGTTTAGCCATTTTAAATTGGCACGTTTCCTGCTAATCTACTGAGTTAAATTTTATTTGTTTTATTTTTTAAGTTTTACTGATTAATTCTAACCCACACCATACTAGGAGATTCTAAATGTCAGTGGCTAATGTAATGAAAATGGTAGAAGAAAACGACATCAAATTTGTCGATTTTCGTTTTACAGACACACGCGGTAAGGAACAACACGTTACTGTGCCTGTTTCTCACTTTAATGAAGACAAGTTTACAGAAGGCCACGCTTTTGATGGTTCATCAATTGGCGGCTGGAAAGGTATTCAAGCATCAGATATGCAATTGATGCCTGATCCAACAACTGCAAACATCGATCCATTCATGGACGAGCCAACATTAATCCTGACATGTGACGTAGTAGACCCAACTGATGGCAAAGGTTACGACCGTGACCCACGTTCATTAGCAAAACGCGCTGAAGCCTACTTAAAATCAACAGGCTTGGGCGATACTGCTTACTTTGGTCCAGAACCAGAATTCTTCATTTTTGACAGCATTCAATGGGAAGTTGCAATGAGCGGCTGCTCAGTACGCATCAACTCAGAAGAAGGTGCATGGGCTTCAAACGAGAAATTTGAAGGCGGCAATACTGGTCACCGTCCTGGCGTTAAAGGCGGCTACTTCCCAGTGCCACCAGTCGATTCATTACATGACATCCGTTCAGCAATGTGTACAACATTAGAAGCGATGGGCGTGCCTGTTGAAGTGCACCACCACGAAGTTGCTACTGCTGGCCAATGTGAAATCGGTACTCGATTCAGCACATTGACACAACGCGCGGACTGGACACAAATCCAGAAATACGTGATTTTGAATACAGCGCATGCTTACGGCAAAACAGCTACATTCATGCCAAAACCATTCGCTGGCGATAACGGCAGCGGTATGCACGTGCACCAATCAGTATGGAAAGATGGCAAAAACCTGTTTGCAGGTAACGGCTACGCTGGCTTGAGCGAGTTCGCACTTTACTACATCGGCGGTATCATCAAACACGCCCGTGCATTGAACGCGATTACCAACCCAGGTACTAACTCATACAAACGTCTGGTTCCACACTTTGAAGCACCGGTTAAACTGGCTTACTCAGCTAAAAACCGTTCAGCTTCAATCCGTATTCCATTCGTACACTCTGACAAAGCACGCCGTGTTGAAGCGCGCTTCCCAGATCCTATTGCTAACCCATATCTGGCATTCTCAGCATTGCTGATGGCCGGTTTAGATGGCGTACAAAACAAGATTCACCCAGGTGAGCCAGCAACAAAAGACTTGTACCATCTGCCACCAGAAGAAGACGCTAAAATCCCAACCGTTTGTTCATCATTAGAGCAAGCTTTAGAAGCTTTGGATAAAGACCGTGAGTTCTTGACTCGTGGCGGCGTATTCACTGACGACTGGATCAATGCTTATATTGATCTGAAAATGGAAGAAGTTAACAAAGTGCGCATTACACCGCACCCAGCTGAGTTTGGTCTGTATTACTCATGCTAATTTGCATTAACTAGCAAATAAAAAAGGGCGAGCTTCTCGCCCTTTTTTATTGCCTGCAATTTAAAATGTCAACTGATAAAACTACCAACCGTTTCTATATTTAGTAACAGCTGGTTACTCATGCATCATAACGCTTGCCGCACCTAACTTTGTTGCCTAATCTACTCAACTCTAATAAACTAAGCCCATGAAAAAACACTTATTTTTGATGCTACTTGCGCTCATCGCCTCACCCTCAGCATTTGCCGAAATATACAAACATGTGGATGCAGATGGCCGCGTCACCTACTCCAACATTAAATCCAAGGGTTCTACACGTTTAGAGATAGATCCGGATGCAAACAATATCAGCAATGACCGCGCTAAAGCCAAAACCAACAACACTGCGAATAAACGCACCGCAACGCCAGATAGTTTTCCACGTGTAGATAAAGATACGCAAAATCAACGTGACAGCAAGCGTAGGAGCATCTTGCAGGGCGAACTGGATGCCGAAAAAGCAGCACTTGAAGAAGCGAAAAAAGCTTACGCAGAAGGCGAATCCAATCCCGAGGTATATAGAACCGCCAGCGGTCAGACTTTCCGTAATGTGCCTAAATTTGAAGCAAAAATGAAGGGGCTCAAAGAAAACGTAGATAACCACGAGAAAAATATCGAATTACTGCAAAAAGAGCTCGATTCGCTGCGTTAATTAACGCTCAAAGTATTGAAAGTTGTCAATCAATTCATCAATCAATGCTCTATTGATTCAGTACGATTAAATTGTCACGAAGCCTTATGTGCCGAATTGCTAATGCTCATCTTTGAGATGCCGTCATTGCGAGCGATTTAACCTTTAACCGCTAGCTTAGCCTGATGGGCGGCAATTAAGTTTCATTTAAGCCAAACCAATTATTAGCATTTAATACTAATTTACGTACTCAAAAAACATCCTCTCAAAATAATAGTCTATATAGGCCTAACTGGCCTACCTTTTGCTTTATTCATAGTATGATTACTGAAACTTTGAGTGCATTAATACTATGGTTCAAAAAACACCAGACCATTTTGCCGGGTTAGAGCATTTAGCGACCGCAATTATCTTGCTCGATCACAATTGTCGCGTGGTTTACGTTAACCCTGGGACAGAGATTATCTTTGCGTTCAGCGCCACCCAGATTATCGGGCTGCACATCAGTGAAGTGTTTCCTAACTGCGATATCCTGATGATGGCAGTTAACAATGCTATACAGCAGCAAAGCCCTTTCCGCGAGCACGAATTTACGATCAGTACACATCGGCATAATTCTTTTGCTGTGACCTGCACGGTTACCCCTATTGAATCGCCTGCTGCTACATTGATTCTTGAATTTCAGCAGATGGATGCGCAACTGCGTATCGCACGTGAAGAGCGCATGCTGATTCAACAGCAGGCGAATGCCGAGCTGCTACGTAACCTTGCGCATGAGATTCGCAATCCTCTGGGCGGCCTGCGGGGCGCGGCGCAGCTATTGGAACACGAGCTACCATCACCAAGCTTACGTGAATACACCCAAGTGATCATTAAGGAAGCCGATCGCCTGCAGGCACTCATGGACAGGTTGCTGATCCCGCATCGCGTACCTAAATACCAGCCAACCAATATCCACGAAGTACTGGAGCGCGTAAGGAGCCTGCTGCTGGCAGAGTCGCCGCAATCCGTCATTATTAAACGCGATTATGATTTGAGCCTGCCGGAGCTGATCGGCGACCGGGAAAAACTGATTCAGGCTGTGCTTAATATTGCACGTAATGCCGTACAGGCCATGCAAGCGCATAAAACACCTGCGAGTCAGATTATATTCAGGACACGCGCGGAGCGGCAGGTAACACTTGCGAGAAAACGCTATCGCGTTGCGATTAAACTGGAAATTATAGATAACGGCCCCGGCATTCCGGCTGATATACGTGACCGTATTTTTTACCCTCTGGTTTCAGGCAGCGAAGGTGGCTCCGGCTTGGGTTTAACTTTAGCACAGACTTTTATTACGCAGCACCACGGCATGATTGAGTGCACGAGCGAGCCTGGCAATACCTGCTTCACGATTCTGCTGCCTATAGAAACCAAAGCAGTTAAACCAGCTATCAATCAACAATAACAAACAATTATTACGCATACATAAACGCGTATTTTAAATTAAGAGAAACTTATGAAACCAATCTGGATTATTGATGACGACAAATCTATTCGCTGGGTTTTCGAAAAAGCGCTTGCGCGCACTGATCTCGAATTCAAGACATTTTCTGGCATTAGCGAAGCGCTCACCGAATTAGATCGTACGCAGCCACAAGTTGTGGTCAGTGATATCCGCATGCCAAATGGTTCAGGCCTGGATTTTCTAAGTGAAATCAAGCGCAGATACCCGGATATTCCAGTGATTATCATGACTGCCTATTCAGACCTTGAAAGCGCTGTTGCTGCATTCCAAGGCGGCGCTTTCGAGTATCTGGCAAAACCTTTTGATGTTGATCAAGCCATTGATATCATTAAGCGCGCTGTAGAAGAAAGTACAAGACAGGCCACAGATAACACAAATGACAATCTCAGCGAAGTCACACCAGAAATTATCGGTCAGGCACCTTCAATGCAGGAAGTATTTCGCGCTATTGGCCGCTTAAGCCGCTCGCATGCTACGGTACTGATCAACGGCGAATCAGGTAGCGGTAAAGAGCTGGTAGCGCGTGCACTGCACCGCCACAGTCCGCGTGCTGACAAACCTTTTATTGCGATCAATACTGCGGCTATTCCTAAAGATTTACTGGAGTCTGAACTGTTTGGCCATGAACGCGGTGCATTTACCGGTGCAGCGGCATCACGTCGTGGCCGCTTTGAGCAGGCTGACACTGGCACGCTTTTTCTGGATGAAATCGGCGACATGCCTGCGGACCTGCAAACAAGACTACTACGTGTATTAAGTGATGGTCAGTTTTACCGTGTAGGCGGACATCAGCCCATTAAAGTCAACGTACGCATTATTGCCGCTACCCACCAAGACCTAGAACAACGCGTTAAAAACGGACTGTTCCGGGAAGATCTGTTTCACCGCCTGAATGTGATCAGATTGCGCCTGCCGCCGTTGCGTGAGCGCCGTGAAGACATTCCGCTACTCATCAAGCACTTTCTGCAGCACAGCGCTACCGAACTTGGCGTAGAGGCCAAACAACCTTCTGTTGCCGCACTTAAGTACCTGAGCGCCGTCAACTGGAGTGGCAACGTCAGGCAACTGGAAAACGTATGTCATTGGCTCACTGTGATGGCGCCGGGGCAGAATATCGACATCGCAGACCTGCCGCCGGAACTCAAAGAAGATACCGGTACACCTGCTGGCAGTGCTTCCTGGCAAGAGGCACTAGCATTAGAAGTTACTGATGCGCTTAACCGCGGTGAACAGAATGTGATGGAAACGCGCACACATATCTTCGAACGCATATTAATTGAAAAAGCACTTGAACATACACATGGACGCCGCGTTGAAGCATCTACGCAACTAGGCATTGGCCGCAATACACTTACTAGAAAAATTCAGGAATTGGGAATAGAGGAATAGAGGAATAGAGGAATAGAGGAATAGAGGAATAGCTTGATATTAGCAAACATAAAATATTCGCAGCACTTAATCTAAAGTATCACTTATTAATTCATAGTTCCGTCATTGCGAGCAAAGCGCGGCAATCCAGTGGTTTGTTTTTAAATGGAGTTCTGGATTGCCGCGCTTCGCTCGCAATGACAATCAAATAGTGTTTCCCTAATTTTGCTTATCGGGAATTTCAACCAGAGAATAAATTTATTGTACTTATATTCCGCTCTCATTTTAAATGGGCTGATTCTTCATCCTCAATATTGGAAATGAACTTTGCTTATTTGCATCAATTTTTGTGATAAAAAATACCTGTGCCAAACGTGAGTTTTGTTTAGTATCACCAAAGAATTTATTAGCGCAATGGTGAATATCACCTTCAAAAATGATTAACGTGTTGTAAACATTATTCACACGCACGATCTCATCAAACATTTGGTGATAACTGAAATCAATGGGTTCATTGCGTTTAAAATGCTCATCGTTTTCTTTTACTAACTTCCAGTATAGTTCTTCGTCATAACTTTTATTTTTTCTGAACAACGAAGTTCCACCTTCAAGCGGCGCATCTGGCGTTAAATACAGTACGCCAGCAAAAACTGTATTGTCATCCTGATGAATCAAGCCATGACCATACTCGCCCTCAACAATTTGAAAACTGGTTTTGATTTGCCACTGCATGACATCATGTTCAGGAATATGAAAAACACTAATGAGTTTCTTACACACCTTTTCATATAAAGACATACTCAATTCACGTAGCTCTTTAGTACGACTCCCAGGGAATACGTAATCCAGCTCTTTATCCATTTCATGACGATAGGTATATTTCTGCGCTAGAGCATACTTACGAATTTCATCGGGTTTTTCATAAAAATCCGAGATGACGGTGACTGGATATAACTTCATTTATTTTCCAAAATATCTAATTAATCATTAACTAATTGCCGGCTAGAACTACAGTTTACAATATTCAGGCAATAAAAAACGGCATCCGAAGATGCCGTTTTAATTATAACTTTAAGCTAACAGGGTGACCCCTGCCTTATCCTAGAAGAATAAGATTGCGCCTAAAGAGATAGTTTTTGCTTTAGCTTCAGCGTCGCCGCCAACATTCAAGTCAACTTGACGCTCTGATTGTGAGTACTCAGCAACCAAGTTCAAGTGTTTTGTAAGTGGGTGGTAAGCACCAACTGTCCACATTGAATCTTCGATGTCGTTGAATGAATCAACTGAATTGCCGTCTAAAGTAGACTCACCGTATGAAACGCCCAATTTAGTACCTACGCCTGGAAGTGCGTATGTAGCTTGCAAGTACCATTGGTCTGAATCACGACGTTTGCCATTAGCATCAAAACCGTCTAATAATTGCAGAGTTTGACCGATACCTTTACCTTGGCCGTAGTAACCAGTTAAACCGAAACCAGCAACATTAACGTTAGCACCAACATCCCATGCATTTGCACGATCTGAAGTACTTGTAACTGTGCTTGCTGAACCACCTGGAGTAGCATATGTATCAGCAACAGCGTTTGTTAAACCTTCAACTTTTTGTGAAATTGCTGAAGCCCAAACTTTACCTGCTACGTCGCCAGTCCACTCATATGAAGCTTTACCTTCGTAAGCAGTTTGACCTTCAGCACGGCGTGTGCTGTATGTGTCGCCTTGTGCATTCCAAGCTTGTGTCAAACCAACTGTGAAGCTGAAGCCATTCCAGTTTGGTGATGAGTAAGCAACTTGTGATTTCCAGTCAGCGTACATGAAACCTGAACCGATACGGCCCAATGTAGTTGTGTTACCAGCTAATGAACCAGCACCTGAACCAACGCCCAACAATGTCATGTCGTTCAAGATAGCGTCTGAAGCATAGATACCCAGATCTTTACCTAACTTGATAGAACCCCATGATTTGTCACCGAATGTCAAGAATGCTTGACGGTTTTCTTGTTGTGCTGATTGACGGCCTGAAGCAGTTGTAGAAGCACCTGGGTTGATGCTGATTGTGAAACCAACATCGATGTCATTTTGACGTGTTTTACCAGATACTGACAGGTAGTTAGGCAACAGACCTGTAGTGATGTTTGCTGAGTTCTCAGCACTGCCATCACCCAAACCTAATGGGCCTGTACCAGCACCAGTGTCACCACTGAAACGTGTGTGTGTGTAGTAAGCGTTTACAACACCGCCGATGTCCAATGTCCAATCGCCAGCTGGAATGATGATACCAGCGTTAGCACTTGAAGCTGCAGCAACTAATGCTGAAGCAACTGCCAATTTAATAGTTGTTTTCATATAAATCTCCTAAAAATTTATTGCTCTTATTACTTCGTAACCTCATTAGCTTTTTACTTTTAATAGCATTTAACCAATGAGAAAGTTTGCAAGCTTTCTCGACGAAATATAATTTCATCAAGATAAGGTAGACGTAGTATGCATCAATCGTTTTAGTTAAGACAACTTAAAATTTGCTTTTTTGTCACAATTACTTACATTTGTTGTAATTTTGCAACATCACCTATAAATACTCATCCACTGTAAATAGCTTGCGATGCTCTCGAATCGCAAAGCGGTCTGTCATACCCGCAATGTAATCAGCCACGGCGCGGGCTTTGTCGGTTTCTGCATAGGCCTGAAACTCGTTTGGCAATAAGCCTGTATTCTCAAAAAACGCGGTAAATAATTCACGTACGATACGAGCTGCCTTGGCGCTCATGCGATTTACTTGGTAATGATGGTAAAGATTTTTACGCAAAAACTGTTTCAGTTTCAGGTTTTGTTCGGCAATATCACTGCTGAAATGCACGAGTTGCGGAAGCTTGCGAATGTCGGCAATACTTGCCGGCTCATGCAAGGCAATGTTCTTTGCAGTTTGATTGCATAAATCTACCACCAGTGTATTAATCATGCGGCGCACGGTTTCATTCACCAACCGCCTGTGTTCAAGCTTTGGATATAGCTCTTTCACTTCGGCCAGGTTTCGTGCAAACAAATCTACTTTGGATAACTGGTCTATCGTAATTAGTCCGGAACGTAATCCATCATCTATATCGTGATTGTTATAGGCAATCTCGTCCGCATAATTAGTAAGCTGGGCTTCAAGGCTTGGGCTGGTTTTATCTATAAAGCGCTGGCCAACCTCCCCCAGCTGTTTCGCATTTTTAATTGAACAGTGCTTAAGTATGCCTTCACGCACCTCAAATGTAAGATTCAGGCCGTCGAATTCCGCATAGCGCAATTCCAACTGTTCTACTACGCGCAGTGATTGCAGATTATGCTCAAAACCACCGTATTCACGCATACATTCATTAAGTGCATCCTGACCTGCGTGCCCAAACGGCGTGTGTCCCAGATCATGCGCCAAGGCAATTGCCTCGGTTAGATCTTCGTGTAACTTAAGGGTACGCGCGATAGCTCGCGCCAGCTGTGCGACTTCGATACTATGCGTTAGGCGGGTTCGAAATAGATCGCCTTCATGATTCACAAAAACCTGGGTTTTGTATTCCAGTCGGCGAAATGCCGTTGAATGGATAATGCGATCGCGGTCACGCTGAAAGGCATTGCGGGTCAATGACGGCTGTTCATCGTGAACGCGACCAAAGCTTTGTTCCGGGTTTGCGGCGTAAGGTGCAAGTTGCAGATAATTCATTTTCAAACCCAGTTATCATTCATTATAAAGTTAAGGTCGCCCTCAGTTTGTCGGCATCGTAATCACTGGTAATTACAGATTTACCGATGCCCTGCTGTAATACCAGCCTGATCTTGCCATCCGCGACTTTTTTATCCATCTGCATCAATTCAAGATATTTATCGGTACCTAATTTTGGTGGGTCTAACGGTAGTCTGGCTTTGGTCAGTAATGCGCGAATGCGCGCAACCTCAGCAGCATTCAGCCAACCCATATGCTGCGAAAGATCCGCGGCCATCATAGTACCTGCCGCAACAGCTTCACCATGCAGCCATACGCCATAACCCATTGCATTTTCTATGGCATGGCCAAATGTATGCCCTAGATTAAGCAACGCGCGCTCGCCGGTCTCATGTTCATCGCGTGCCACTACATCGGCCTTATTCTGGCATGAGCGGTAGATGGCTTCACTGATCGCACTTTCCTCCAAGGCCATTAATTGTTCAATGTGCGCTTCCAGCCAGTCAAAGAATTCAGCATCCCGGATCAGGCCATACTTGATTACCTCAGCCATACCTGCTGAAAATTCGCGTGCCGGTAGCGTTTTTAGTGTATCAATATCTGCCAGAACCACTTGCGGTTGGTAAAAAGCACCTATCATGTTTTTACCAAGCGGATGATTGATGCCGGTTTTACCGCCCACTGACGAATCCACCTGGGAGAGCAAAGTGGTTGGTATTTGAATAAAAGGTACGCCGCGCAAATAAGTTGCGGCCGCATAACCTGTTAAATCACCAATAACACCTCCGCCAAGCGCAATGAGCGTTGTACTGCGTTCACAGCGATTCTGTAGCAACGCATCATAGATTTTATTAAGTGTTTCAGTATTTTTATAGGCTTCGCCATCCGGCAAAATAATTGGTATTACACTTACCCCGGCAACCTGTAACGTTTGAGTTAATTTATCCAAGTATAGCGGCGCCACAGTTGTATTTGTTACGATAGCAACATGTTTGCGTTTTAAATACGGCAATATTAAATCAGCTTCGGCTATTAAATTGCGGCCAATATGTATCGGGTAACTTCTATCTGCCAGTTCTACTTTTAGTGTTTGCATATCAATCTAAAATTTAATTATCTGTTTGGGTGAATTCTTGGGTGGGATCTACACATAGTCGCAACAATAACTGCTCTATATAATTAGTAATTTCAATAGCAGATTGCGCACCGGTATCTACAATGTAATCTGCCAGTTCGGTATAAATCGGATCGCGCGCAATATATAACTGCTCCAGCTTTTGCTTTGGATTAGCCCCTTGTAATAATGGGCGGCTTTTATCGTTACGCGTTCGCTGGTACAGATCATGTACCTTTGCGCGCAAATAAATTATCTTGCCACTGTTTTTTAAAAGCTTCCGATTATCCGGATTGAGCACTGCCCCGCCACCGGTAGCGACTACTACATGATCAAGCTGGCTTAACTCTTCAATAGCAGCTGTTTCGCGCCTGCGAAAACCATCTTCACCTTCAAGCTCAAAAATCAGTGGTATCTTTACGCCGGTTTTACGCTCGATCTCCACATCAGAATCGTAAAACTCTCTGCCCATCTGCTTCGCCAGCAAACGACCGATTGTCGTTTTACCCGCGCCCATGAGGCCAATAAAATAAATATTATTCAATTGAAAAACCCTTAATTTTTATCCGCTACTGACAACACGCACCTAGCACCGAATAAAACAAAATGCCCATCACTATTATGATGGGCATTTTATGACAATCTAGTGTTTCTGTCAGATTTTGCTTTGTTTTACAAACTCAGGCTATTGCAAACTCATGCGGTCATCCATAATTTTAGGCGTGATAAAAATCAGCAGCTCGGTTTTATCTGAAACCGTTGATCTACGTTTAAATAAATTACCCATAATCGGCAAATCTCCGAAGAATGGTACTTTATCCATTTCGGTACGGTCAGTCTGCTCATAGATACCACCTAGAACCGCAGTTTCGCCATTACCTACCAGCACTTGTGTATTGATTGACTGAGTATCAATCGCCACAGCCTCGCCCAAGCCAACTCTTACCGTTTGCCCAACTTTGTCTTTTTTAACTTCCAGCTCCATGATAATTTTATCATCCGGTGTAATCTGCGGTGTCACTTCTAAGCTCAGCACTGCCGGCTTAAATGTTACGTTAGCAGCACCACTGCTAGAAGCTTGCAGATAAGGAATTTCAGTACCGGCAGATATTTTTGCCTTACGCTGATTTGCTGTCGTAATGCGTGGACTGGAAACAACCTTACCGCGCTTATCAGTTTCAAGTGCTGACAATTCAAGATTTAACAACAAACCGGCCGATAATCTAAATAATGTAAAAGCAAAACTACCGGCACCAGCCTTAGTAACAGGCAAGTTTGACATTAAATCTGGCATACCATTACTACTTGTCAGCATGCTATTAGTATTGCTTGCTTTGTCATAATAAATAGTATCAGTCAGTGCTGTTTGGATCGTACCATTCATCGTACCCTGTGTAATCGTTCCGGTGCTCGAAACTGTTGTAGGCCTATTGCCTATTGTACTGCCAACAGTCGCAACACTACTGCCAGGTCTACCGGTTTGCGTTACACCAAAGCGCGCACCAAGATCTTTACCGAATCTCTCATCTGCAATCACCAGTCGCGACTCAATCATCACCTGCTTCACAGGAACATCGGTTTTGTTAATGATTGCCTGCACTTGCTCCAGATATTTAGGAATATCCTGTACAAATACAGTGTTGGTGCGTGGATCAAGCACTGCGCTACCGCGTTTTGATAAAATCTTCTGTTTAGGATCGCTCAGAATATCTTTTAACGCCTCGGCCTTCATGTAATTCAGCGTGAAAACCTCTGTGCGTAGCGGCTCTACGTCATCAATCTGCTGCTGGCTTTCGAATACTTGTTTTTCCTTGGCAGCCAATTCATCTGCCGGAGCAACTAATATCACATTACCGTTTTTGCGTTTATCCAGCCCCTTACTTTGCATGATAATTTCCAGCGCCTGATCCCATGGCACATCTTTTAAACGCAAAGTCAGATTACCGGTCACTGTATCACTGGTAATAATGTTGAGTCCGGTGAAATCAGCAATCACTTGCAATACTGCACGCACCTCAATATTTTGAAAATTCAATGACAGCTTCTCACCGGCATAACCAGGTTTGCTGCCACGTACCAATTTATTTGGATCTTCTACAATCTGACGAACATCAATAATGAATTTTTTATCTGCCTGATAGGCTGAGTGCTCCCAATTACCTTTGGGCTCAATCACCATGCGACCGTTTTTACCTTGCTTCATCGTATCCACATAAATGACGGGAGTGTTGAAATTGGTAACATTAAGACGACGCTGCAGATTGTCTGGCACTTCAGTGTTAATAAAGTCGACTAAAATAGTCTTGCCTTTTTGCTTGATATTAATACCGGCAGATGCGTCCGACAGGTCAACGATAATGCGTCCTTCACCATTTTTACCACGTGCAAAATCAACATTGTTGATTGTGATGGATTTGCTACCCAGTTTAGGTTCCGAGAATCTCGTTTCTACAGCTGTGCCAGCCACAGCTTCATTTGCCTGAAGAATTACAGTTACTTCATTACCAGTTACAGTCGTGTTATAGCCTACATTTTTGGATAGGTTCAGCACCATACGGGTACGATCCTTACCTTGCGCCAAGGTCACACTTTTCAGAGAACCCTGCTCTGCAATGATATTACTTTTAGTTAAACCATTGGCAACTTGAGGAAAATCCAGGGCGATTCTTGCGGGGTTATTGAGCGTGAATCCAGCTGGAGGATTTGCAAGAGGCTGCGTTGTTTTAACGCGGATTGTCACCCTGCCACCGGGTAACGACGAAAAGTCTACACTTTCAATCTTGTTCACCAAAGTAGATTGATCTTCAGCCAGTAACGGGCCTGAAAACATAACCATAACAAGCAATATCACTGCCTGTAAAAATTTTGATATCAACATATTCGTTTTCATCGTTTCACCTTAAATCTATTTTTTGATCCGAATGGTCAGTTTCGCAAGTTCCGGATTATTCGCAACTCACTGGATTACATCAAAGTTGGTCATCACTTTTTGTAACCCAAGTTTCAATAACGTACTATTCCTGTAAAGCTAAATTAGAAACCCGCTCTACCCAATCGCCGGAGAGCTCATCCTGCACAATTTCATTCAGCAGCACTTCACTATCGGTAATTTGCGTGATTCTGCCGTAATTCTGCCCTACATAATTACCAACCTTAACTTGCTGAACATTATTATCCGGTGTTTTCAGTAATGCATAAGTCAATTTTTTCCTGGATAGCAGACCAACATATTTCAGACTTTCCAGTGGATAGGCTTCCATAGGCTCTTTAGGCCGGTTCAAGTTAGGCTGCAAGTTACTGGTTTTATTAGAAGCTTTGCGAGCACGAAACGGATCCACCAGACTACCATCCGCGTTATAAGGCAATGCAGCATAAGGTTTAACCTCTGGCAAAGGCTTAACGCTTGGCTTAATGTCTTTTGCGGCATCACGCATATACTGATCAAGGTCATCGCCTTCATCACCGCTACAGGCAACCAGTAAAACACCTAATGCCAAAATCGGCAGAAACTTGAAATTTGCAAATGGCACCAACTTAAGATTCAAACTGTGTTTCACTTAATCAGCCTTTCTTTCCAGATTTTGCTTTTTCAGCTTTCAAAGCTTTCTGTTTTTCAGCAATCTCATCCGCATCCAAGTAGCGGTAAGTTTTTGCAACAGCCTCCATCGTCAATATTGCATCAGCATTAGTTGGCTTAGTATCTTTGGCATCTTTATTCGCTTGAGGCTGCACGGAGACATTGCTTATCGTGACGATACGAGACAGCCTCGAAATATCTGAGGCAAACGCACCCAAATCATGATAAGTACCGAGAACTTTAATTGCGATTGGCATTTCTGCATAAAACTCTGCCTGTACTTCGCTACCCGGTTTGAACAGCTCAAATTCAAGCCCCCTGCTCAGACCAGCCTGATTAATATCGGTCAGCAGTCCATCAATTTGTGACTTATCCGGCAACTGCCTTAACAGTGCACCAAACGTTTTCTCAATTTCAACCATCTGTGCACGATAGGCTTCCAGATTGATTGCCTGACTCTTTTTGGCAAGAAAAACATCTCTTAACTGCTGCTCCTTGGCCTTCTCCTGATCCAGTGTCTCCAGCGCCGGACTCAGCAAAAAGTAATATCCCAACCCCGTAAGTAAGATAAAAATAACCGCGAGCAGCACTGCCTTAACCGGCACAGGTAAATTACCGGCGTTCTTGATATCAATGTTATTGAAATCATCTAACTTCATGACTTGGCCCCTTCTGCTGCTTTATCTTTTGTTGCATCAGCCTCGTCTTCTGTCTGTGGGGCTTTTAGCTTTACCGTAAGCGTGAACACATTCTGCTTCTGCCCATTTACCGTAACAGCCTTAATTTCAACCAGCCCTGGCGATTCCAACCAGGTAGAGCTATTGTAATTGCGCACCAGCGTAGCTACTCTGGCATTGGTATCGGCAACACCCTCCAGGTAATAACATCACCAACCTGCTTAACACTTTTAAAATACATTCCCTCCGGTAGCTGTCGACTTAACTCATCAAACACTACCACCGCCTGACTGCGATTGGTTTGCAAATTCTCGACAACTTGCTTACGCTCCAGCATCGCAGTGATTTGATCTTTCAGATCCTGAATATCTTTAATTTCTTTATCAAGCTTCACAATTGCGGCATCCAACCGTGCATTTCGCTCAGATTGAGAGTCAATTCTGGCATTAATCACGGTATAGGCCATAAATATAATGGCACTGGCTGCTATGGCAGTAAAGGCTGCCATCAGACCAAACTGACGCTGCCTTGCCTCTCTTTTGAGTTGCCGATGCGGGAGTAAATTGACGCGTATCATATCTCAATACCTCGCATTGCCAGTCCACAGGCTATTAACAGAGACGGTGCATCAACAGGCAGTTGCTGCGACCTTATTCCGGTACCCAATGCCATACTATGGAACGGGTTTGCTATTACAGTATGCACCTGAGTACGGTCCTGCACTGTGACCTCAATTTCCGGAATTGAAGCGCAGCCGCCTGCCAGGACAATGTGATCTACATGGTGATATTGCGTTGAACTGGTAAAAAATTGCTGCGCTCTAGCTACTTCTGTCGCTAGCAACTGCACAAACGGCTGCAGAACTTCATTTTCATAACTCTCAGGTAAGCCGCCCTTGCGTTTGGAAATTTCAGCCTCTTCAATAGACAAACCGAATCGGCGCTGAATTTCCTGTGTCAGCTGATTGCCGCCAAAACTTTGCTCGCGTGCATATACCGGTTTGTTGTCATGCAATACGTTAATGTGCATCATGGTGGCACCGATATCTACAATCATGACCGTTTGTTCGCTGCCGCCATTAGGCAACTGCACTGATACCAGAGTATAAGCAGCCTCAGTCGCGTAGGAATCAACATCCATCACAATCACCTTCAGGCCAGCAACTTCTGCTGCAGCCACGCGGTCTTCAATCTTTTCTTTACGTGCTGCAACTATCAGCACCTCTACTTCTTCTTCCGCATTATTAGGTGCGGGGCCGAGCACTTCAAAGTCAATATTCACTTCATCCAGCGGGAACGGAATATATTGATTAGCTTCACCCTCTACTTGCGCCTCCATGTCTTCTTCACGCAGGCTTGCTTCCATAATCACTTTTTTACTAATGACCGCAGATGAAGGCAAGGCAAGCGCAGCATGCTTCTCACGCGTGCCTAACAGCTTGCATGCCTGCCTGATTGCATCAGCAACTTTCTCGAGATCAGTGACATTGCCGTCGATCACGGCATCCGGTGCCATTGGCGCTATTGCGTATCCTTCCAGCTTATAACCGCCACGGCTATCGCCAGACAACTCTACGGCTTTCACTGAAGTAGAACTGATATCAATGCCAATAAGAGGAGGGGTTTTTTCTGTAAAAAGACTGAATTTCAAATTGAAATTCCTTTTCTAATTTCGTTAGTTACGAACATTTCTAATAATTTACATTAAATCCTAGCAACAAGTTTAAACCCTGTAAAGCAATTTCTTTTTAATCAATTTTAGTAATATATGCATCACATTAAATTCGCATGGATGCGCTAGGCAATTTATAATGGTCCAATTGTATTTATTTAAATCCATAAGAGAACTTTGCACGAAACTAAAAATGGCATTAGTTTTAATAAAAATACAAAACATCGCCGCTTTTAATCTGTATTGAAAAACACATATCACTCAATATGTTGCATGGATTATTCGTAACACTTTGGAATGACAAGATTAAATTTTTCAGCAATACTTACCAGCTTGCTGGCTTATCACACCTGATACGCCCCTGGGCGCTGAGTTAAGCAGACATGAGCATTGCGGTTAGTATTGCTATCAATTTCTGATAGAAAAAACAGTTTCTTGCAAAACTCTTAAACAAAGAAATAATATTACTTATGATACTGAATAAATGGTGGCACTACCTCGTAATGAGCCTGATTGTCGGCAGCCTGTCAGTGCTGGCATTGATTGGCGTTGCCGCAGCGTTAATATACCCGACACTGCCATCACTTGAGGCCTTGACTGATTATCAACCTAAACTGCCACTGAGGGTTTACTCTGAAGATGGCTTTCTGATTGATGAATTCGGTGAGGAGCGTCGCGCCTATATCAAGATTGAACAAGTACCGCAAAGCATGAAAGATGCAGTTCTGGCAATTGAAGACAGACGCTTTTACCAACACAGCGGCGTTGATTTCAAGGGTATATTACGTGCCATCAAAAACAATATCACCGGCATAAGCCATGAAGGCGCCAGCACCATCACCATGCAGGTTGCTAAGAATTTTTTCACCAAGCCCAATGGTAGACGTACCATCGTTACCAAAATTAATGAGGCGATGCTGGCATTAAAAATTGAACACGCTTTAAACAAAGATCAGATCCTTGAACTCTACATCAACCAGATTTACCTTGGTCAGCGTGCTTATGGATTCGCCGCTGCAGCACAGGTTTACTATGGAAAACCACTAGAAAAACTCAATCTTGCCGAAACCGCATTACTTGCAGGCTTACCAAAAGCGCCCTCCGGATACAACCCATTCGTCAATCCCAAGCGTGCCATAGCCCGTCAGCAAGAGGTTTTACGTGACATGCACCGCTTTGGCTTTATCAAAGAGCCGGTTTATGAAGCAGCCTTGAAACAGCCGCTAAGATTCAAAGCATCAAAACAGGCAAGAGATCTGGCTGCGGATTATGTTGCAGAAATTGTGCGTGAAAGTCTTTATGCACAATATCAGGATGAAATTTACAGCAGTGGCTTGCGTGTTTACACCACGATACGTAAAGCTAATCAGGAGGCCGCGAATGCTGCAATCAGAGAAGGTGTCTTAGACTATGACTCACGCCATGGCTTCCGCGGACCTGAAAAAACACTTGATCTAGCCAGGATTCTAGCTGACAACCCATCTGACGGCTTAAATGAAGCGTTGGATGACTTTGACGAATCCAATGGATTTATTCCTGCGATTGTGACCAGCTTGTCACCGAAATCAGTGCATGTTCACACAAAATACGGTGATGATGTTGAGATCACCGGTAAAGGTTTAGCGCTTGTTGCAAGGACGCTGAATGAAAAAAAACCTGAAAAACGCCTGTTAAAAACCGGCTCTATTATCAGAGTTACCAAAAGTGCAAGCCAGAAAGATAATAATGGCTGGCGCATAGTGCAGATCCCGCAGGTTGAGTCAGCGCTCATCGCACTGGACCCGGAGACTGGCGCTATACGCGCCCTGGTAGGCGGTTTTGACTTTAATCGCAATAAGTTTAACCATGTAACACAGGCATGGCGCCAGCCCGGCTCGAGTTTCAAACCTTTTATTTATTCTGCAGCGCTGGAAAAAGGCTTCACACCGGCAAGTATTATAGAAGATAGTCCTTTGAATTTTTCTGCGCAGGACACCGGTGAAAAAGCATGGTCGCCACGCAATTTTGACAATACATTCGAGGGTCCAATCCGCTTAAGGCAAGCGCTGGTAAAATCCAAAAATCTGGTTTCAATCCGTTTAATACAATCGATAGGACCACGATATGCTCAGGATTACATCACTCGCTTTGGTTTTGCCGCCAAGGAACACCCGGCTTATCTCACTATGGCATTAGGTGCGGGCTCGGTAACGCCATGGCAGATGGCAACCGCCTATGCGGTGTTTGCCAATGGCGGCTATCGCGTGAAGCCTAACCTGATTACCAAAATAGTAGATCAAAATGGAAAAGTGCTGGTAGAAACAAAATTCACCAAAGCAGGCCAAGGTGCTCCTCGCGTCATTGATGCGCGCAACGCTTTCATCATGAATTCCATGATGAAAGACGTGATCAGGCGCGGCACGGCTACCCGTGCGCTACAATTAGGCCGCAACGACCTTGCCGGTAAGACCGGTACTACCAACGACCATTTTGATGCTTGGTTTGCGGGTTATAACCCTAATCAAGTTGCTATTGCCTGGGTGGGATACGACAAACCGCGTGCACTTGGTGGTAGCGAAACCGGCGGCGCTGCAGCACTGCCTATCTGGATCAAGTACATGGCAACCGCCTTAAGAGGCGTGCCTGAAGTAGAGCCGGTTGTACCCGATGGCATTATGGCGCTAAGAATTGACCCGGCTACCGGCATACGTGCAGATAACGACGAAAATGGCATTTACGAATATTTCTATCATGAAAATCCGCCACCGGAAATCGAAGAGCAACTGCCATCATTGTTCGATGATCTGGAAGGTACAGAAGATTTGCAGCTAAATCAGGCACAGAAATTACTACAGCCTGAAATTATATTGCCAGCTAAACCACCGGCTGCAAAACCTGCTGAAAGCACGCCGAAAACCACGGAAACTCCCAGCAAAAATCCGTTAAACGGACATTAGAGCGCTAGGTCTAATAATACGGGAGTGTGATCAGATGGGCGCTCAAGTTTACGCGGCGCCTTATCTATGTGTGCATCTAAACAGTGTGGCTTGAGCGCATCGCTGACCAGAATATGGTCAATACGCATACCTAGATCTCGACGGAACCCCGCCATGCGGTAATCCCACCAGCTGAAACTTTTTTCAGGTTGTTCGAACATCCTGAAGCTATCATGCAATCCTAGCTGAATCAATTGCTGAAATGCCTCACGTTCAGGCGGGGATACCAACACCTGCCCTATCCATGCAGCGGGGTCGTGGCAATCACGGTCTTCAGGAGCAATATTATAGTCGCCCAGCAAAATTAGCTTAGGGTGCGCAATTAATTCATTTCTCAGCCAGTCATGCAGTGCATTGAGCCAGCGCAGCTTATATTGATACTTGTCTGAATCGACTGCCTGCCCGTTTGGAATATAGGCACAAACCACACGGACATCACCGATATTAGCTGCAATCACACGCTGCTGCTCATCAGCAAAATCAGGAATGTTGCGCTGAATATTCGTCAGGGGATGGCGGCTTAGAATAGCCACACCGTTATAGGTTTTTTGCCCGATATGCACCGCCTCGTAGCCAGCCTCTTTCAAGGCATCATAAGGAAACTTGCTATCTTCCTGCTTGGTTTCCTGCAGGCACAGCACGTCGGGCTCAGCTTGTTTCAGCCAATCCAGTACATGGGGTAATCTGACGTTTAAAGAGTTAACGTTCCAGGTAGCAAATTTCAAAAGGTAAACCTCGGTATTTTATTGTTTGTTAAAAGTTTTTTCAGCCGCAGATAAACGCGGATGTACACAGATAAAACCAGAACCTGATCATTCGTCAGGAGTAACGCAAGGTTCGTGCTTAGCACAAATCCCTTTCAGCTACGCCGAGTAGCGGAGGCTTCGTGGATGTCTTCGGCAATCGACTGTTTGAGTCCTGATAAGGCACGTTTTATGTGGCTTGTCAGGATGAGTTTCGATTGCCGTCCACGAAGTTGAGCAACGCAGGAAACAAGTAGCTGAGGGTAGCCTTTTCTTTGGTTTCTTTCTTTTGGCTGAGCAAAAGAAAGAAACTCGACTGTCGGGCGATGCCGACGGTTTTACAATTACAACCCTATATAGCTATTTAAAAACGCTACGCGGTCATCCCACTATGCCTCAGCAGTGCATCAATATTCGGCTCACGGCCGCGGAAAGCGGCAAAGGATTCCATCGCCGAGCGTGAACCGCCTTTTGCCAGAATTTCCTGCCAATAACGCTGGCCGGTTTCTCTCGACAGCACACCATCTTCTTCAAACATGCTGTAAACGTCGGCAGACAGTACTTCTGCCCATTTATAGCTGTAATAACCGGCGGCATAACCACCAGAGAATACATGCGTGAAATTATGCGGGAAGCGATTCCACTTAGGTGGTCGCACCACGGCAACTTCATCACGCACTGATTCAATAAGATCCAGCGCAGTAGTTGTACCGTGCGGATCAAACTCGCTGTGCAGGCGTATATCGAATAATGAGAACTCAATCTGACGCACCGTTTGCATACCAGCCTGAAAGTTTTTGGCAGCCACCATTTTGTCGAAAAGTGCGCGTGGCAACTGCTCACCGCTATCCACATGCGCCGTCATATTGCGCAGCACTTCCCACTCCCAGCAGAAGTTTTCCATAAACTGGCTTGGCAGTTCCACAGCATCCCACTCTACGCCTTTAATACCGGATACGCTGTAATCGTCCACTTCAGTCAACATATGATGCAAACCGTGGCCGAACTCGTGAAACATGGTCAGCACTTCATCATGCGTAAATAATGCCGGTTTATCACCGACCGGTGCCGAGAAATTGCAGGTTAAATAAGCAACCGGCTTGGTCAGACCGCCGGCCGATTTGCGGCGCGTAATGGCTTCATCCATCCAGGCACCGCCGCGTTTGTTATTTCGCGCATATAAATCCAGATAGAACTGACCGATCAACTCACCATTGCTGTCTTTAATGTCATAAAAACTTGCAGCCTCATGCCATACCGGAGCATCTGAACGACTGACATGAATACCGAAAATGGTTTCGACAACTTTAAATAAACCAGCCAGCACTTTGTGTTCTGGGAAATACTGTTTAACTTCCTGATCTGAGAACGCATATTTATCTTCGCGTAGCTTCTCCGAAACATAAGAGACATCCCACGCTTGCATATCGGTAATGCCAAGTTTAGCGGCGTATTCATCCAACTCAATTTTATCTCTGAGTGCAAACGGCTTTGCTCTGGCGGCAAGGTCCTTCAAAAATGATTCAACGTGCTGCGCTGAGTCGGCCATCTTGGTGGCAATGGAGAGTTCTGCATAGTTATCAAAGCCGAGTAATTGCGCCGCTTCGTGGCGCAGCTTGAGGATTTGCGCAATAACAGGCGTGTTATCCCACTCAGGTTTCGCAAACTCAGATGCACGCGTCGCGTAAGCGCGATAAAGCGTTTCGCGTAATTCGCGATCATCTGCATACTGCAGCACCGGCAGATAGGACGGGAAATGCAAAGTAAATTTCCAGCCAGTCTTATCCTCTGCTTTTGCTGCATCAGCCGCAGCCTGCAGCACATCTTGCGGAATACCTTTCAGAGTATCTGCATCATGCACGTACAACGCGTAATCATTGGTAGCATCGAGCACATTTTCCTCAAACTTGGAGGAAAGTTTTGAAAGCTCTTCCTGAATTTCTTTAAAACGTACTTTTTGTGCAGCAGGCAACTCGGCGCCACCTAAACGAAAATCGCGCAATTCATTCTCGACAATTTTCTTCTGCGCGGTTGTCAGCGCTTCAAATGCAGCGCTGTTGCGCAAAGTACGAAACTTGGCATAAAGACGCTCATCCTGTCCGAGGTCTGCATAAAAATCTGTGAGTTTTGATAAGTTCTCATTGTAAGCTTCACGCAGTTCCGGGCTATTGACTACGGCATTGATATGGCCAACCTGTGACCATGCGCGTGACAGTCGCTCTTCCATGTCTTCGAGTTTACTGGCGAAGTTATCCCAGGTCACCACGCCGTCAGCCGTGGCCAGCGCTTCGACTGTCGTTCTGGCATCAGCCAGCAAGTAATCGACAGCAGGTGAAACATGATCGGCTTTTACCTCATTGAATTTAGGTAAACCTAAAAAATGTAATAGCGGATTATTCTCTAATTGTGAAATAGTCACTGCGGCGGATCTTTCTTTTTTGAAAATCTAATTGATTAAACGTAAGGTAAGTGGGTATCGATAGTATTCACCCTTACTGCTTGATATGGCGGCAATAATGCAAAATACAACATTAAATACCCAGATTAGCCCCAGCAATAAAAACCCGACCAATATAAAAATTAAAACGTATGCAACAAATTGTGCCAGTAGCAAGGTAATCTGAAAATTCAGCGCTTCTTTGGCCTGTGCTGCAATATATTCACTATCATCTTTTTTCAGCAGCCATACGATTAATGACGGTATAAATGAAAACAATATTCCACCTAAGTGGGTAATGGTAACAATGTTTTTATCATTGCTATTGGGCACGGTAATCTCGGTAGACATGTGGTAAGCCTTTTAAAGTTTGAAGTTAAGAGCACTTATATAAATAGTGAATAATTAATGCAAGAACCGATAGCCGCCATTAACAAGCTATCAATTGAGATTAAATTTATTGACTACAAGTTCAATTTTCTCAATATCTGTCAGGCCAAGTACCTTGCGCGCCTGACCAGATAACTCACTTAACTGACTATGGAGCACCTGCTGCTTGATACTGAGCACATGCGAAGGATGCATGGAGAATTGACGCAACCCCATTCCCAGCAACAGCTTGGTAAGTTTAGCGTCACCGGCCATTTCGCCGCACACCGAAACTGCCTTACCCTGTTTAGCACCAGCTTTAATGGTCATGGAAATCAATTTCAATACTGATGGATGCAGTGGATTATACAAATGTGCCACAGCGTCATCGGTGCGGTCTATTGCCAATGTATATTGAATCAGATCGTTAGTACCGATAGACAGAAAATCCAGCTCATCGGCAAAAGCCTCAGCATTGATTGCCGCCGCCGGAATTTCTATCATGCCACCAAGTTCAATGTCTTCATCAAACGGAATACTTTCTTTGCGCAGGCTGGCTTTGGCTCGCTCCAGAAACAACTTGGTTTGTCGCAATTCTGAAAGCATGCACAGCATTGGAATCAGAATCTTGATTTTTCCATAATGTGATGCGCGCAACAAAGCGCGCAACTGCGTATGAAAAATCTGCGGCTCAGACAGGCAAAGACGAATTGCACGCAAGCCTAAAGCCGGGTTTGGAGAATTCACCACAGTATCAGGGTTCATCTGTTTATCCGCGCCTAAATCCAGTGTGCGGATAGTGACCGGCGCACCTTTCATGGCTTTTGCCACTGATTTATATGCCTCAAACTGCTCTTCTTCATTCGGCATATCATGCCGGTTCATGAACAGAAACTCGGTACGATACAAGCCAATACCGGTAGCACCGGATGCCCTCACTGCTGCAACATCTTCAGGTACTTCAATATTCGCCAGCAGCTCTATCTGCGTGCCATCTATCGTCAGCGCCTTCGTGGATTTGATGCGCTGCAGCTTTTGCTGTTCCAGTTCCCACTGCTCTTGGCGCAACTTGTATTCCGCCAGAATTTCTTTAGACGGATTAACAATCACAACACCCAGATCACCATCTACAATGATCAGTTCGCCATCATTGATTAGATCGCGGGCGCGCTGCAACGCAACGATGGAAGGAATATTAAGACTGCGTGCCAGAATGGCCGTATGCGATGTTGCACCCCCAACATCTGTGATAAATGCAGCGAACTGGTGCTGTTTGAATTGAATCGCATCTGCTGGTGAAACATCATGCGCCACAAGAATCAGCTTGCGCTCCTGATGTAGCGCGCTGGTTTGCTGTTCGGTACTTAGCTGCCCCTGATGCCCGAGCAGCACCTTGATAATACGCTCAACAACCTGAATGACATCCTGCTTGCGCTCGCGTAAATAGCTGTCTTCAATCTGCTCAAACTGGTCGACGATGTCATCCATCTGCAGTTTGATTGCCCATTCGGCATTGCATTGTTCATTTCTGATGATGTCCTTAGGCACCTCGGACAAGGACTTATCTTCCAGCATCATCAAATGCGTGCCAATAAATGCCGCCAACTCCGCCGGGGCATTTTTACGCAAACTTGCTTTAATTTGCACTAAATCATGTTTAACTGCTGCGATCGCGTCACTAAAACGCTTTATCTCATCGTCTATTAAATGTTTAGGCAGCTGATAATGCACCACTTCCAGCAATGCGTTGGAAAGTAGATGTGCCTGACCGATGGCAATGCCACTGGAAACGCCTACACCATGAATACTGAAACTAGTCATTCGCCTTCGCCGAAGTAGCCTTCAATCAATGCAGTCAATGCGTCTATCGCCGCGGCCTCATCCGGACCGTTAGCCTCTAGCGTAACAATTGCGCCTTTTGCCGCTGCCAGCATCATGACCCCCATAATGCTCTTGGCATTGACGCGGCGCCCATTACGCTCTATCCATACTTCACTGGCAAACTTGCTGGCAGTTTGCGTGAGCTTGGTTGAAGCACGGGCATGCAGGCCCAGTTTATTAATAATTTCCAATTGCTTGCTAATCATATAAATCTAAACCTTATTATTTAATGGGGCTTTGATCAAAACGTTCGCAGCTTTCACGGTCAAATGCAACGACCCCCTCACGACCTCCACTGAGCGCTTTATCAACCAATACCAATAACGGCTCGTGCCGATAAGTCATAACTCTGACCAGCATAGGCAAATTCACGCCAGCCACGCCTTCAACAACACCTGGCTGCAGTATCTGAGTCACGATATTACATGGTGTTGCACCGTACATATCTGACAGTACCAGCACGCCATCACCGCTGTTCACATTAGTGACTAATTTGATCGCTTTAGGTATGACAGTGTTAGGGTCATCCTTACTGCTGATAGCCAGTGAAGCGATCTGCGGAGGTGTTTTTCCTAACATATGGTTTGCACACTCCAGCAGACTGTCACCAAGCGTGCCATGTGTGATAATTAAAATACCAATCATTGTTTATGCTTACCCAATATTATTACTACTGCTATTTAAGCTCTCTATGCCGCGTCAGTACTTTTTGCTGTGACTGAAAATATTGGCTTAGCTGCTCAACCATATAAACCGAACGATGCTGACCACCCGTGCAACCGATTGCCACAGTCAAATAACCGCGATTATCCATGACAAAACAAGGCAACCATTTTTCCACATAAGCCCGAATGTCCGAAAGCATTTCCTGCACAGAATCATGCACTTCCAGATACGCTTTGATCTGTTCATCTTTACCGGTTAGCTCACGTAAATTCGGGTCATAGTGAGGGTTAGGCAAGCAGCGCACATCAAACACAAAATCAGCATCCAGCGGAATACCATGCTTGAAACCAAATGAAGTAAATAACAGCGTAAGCCCTGCATGCTCGCCGGAAACCACATCTTTCACCCAGCCGCGCAATGTATTCGCACTTAGATTGCTGGTATCAATCACATGCCCCAGACCACCAAGGTTACCCAGCAAGTCACGCTCGAAAGCGATGCTTTCCGCTAAGGTTGTCGTATCCTTACTTAAAGGATGCTTACGACGGGTCTCGCTGAAACGCTTGACCAGTGTTTCCACGTTAGATTCCAGAAACAACACCCGCGTATCAACATCCTGCGACTTAAGCAGTTCGATATAAGCAGGCAAAGTTTCAATGGCCGCACTGCGGCTGTCGATGCTAATCGCCACAAGGTTATGATTCACAGTTGTCAGATGCTCAGACAGGCTGGGCAACATTGTTGCCGGCAAATTGTCGATGCAGTAATAACCGCTATCTTCAAGCGCACGCAATGCGATACTTTTACCTGAGCCGGACAGGCCGGTCACAATAATTAATTGCTTCATCTTAATTAACTTAAAATCGCTATCGGTTCTTTTTCATCTCACGCTGGTGACGCTGCGTAAACTGTTTGGTTGCATTGATACCGCGCAATAATAACACGTGGTTGCGAATTGCAACTTCTACCAGTACTGCAATGTTGCGCCCGGCAGCAATTGGAATCTGCACTTTAGGCACTTTAACACCCAACACCTCTTCATGCAGGGTTTTGATATTAAGCCTGTCCAGAAGTTGCGGCGCCAGTTTATCTGCCATTTCCAGCTGAATAATCAAATCCAGCGGCTTGGTTGGCTTGACTGAGTTATCACCAAAAATAGCGCGAATATTCAGAATTCCTAAACCGCGCACCTCTAAAAAGTCCTGCAGCAATGCCGGGCAGCGCCCTTCCACCCGCTCTGGTGAAATACGAAAAAAATCTACAATATCATCAGCAACCAGACGATGCCCGCGTGAAATCAGCTCCAACGCCAATTCACTTTTACCGATGGCTGCCTCGCCCTTAATCAGTGCGCCAAAACCCTGCACTTCCATGAATACACCATGTAGACTCACAGACTCTGCCACCGCCTGCGCCAGATAATGGCTCAAAAAATCCATTAACGCAGGGCTGCGTAAAGTTGAACTAAATAAAGGTGCGGCATGCGCGTCGGCAGCGGCCATCAGTGATTCTGGCACCTTCTCGCCGTTAGCCACAATTACTGCAGCCAGATCGGTTGAATACAGGTTTTCAATTGCACGCACTGCTTCTGCAGTTGGCAAGCTACGCAAATAATCCATTTCGGCACAACCCAGAACCTGAACGCGATTAGGGTGCACGAAATTAAGATGGCCAATAAGGGCCAGTGACGGTTTTGTTACAGTTTCGCTTGTGAGAGTATTTGACCCGCCGTTAAGCCCGGCAATCCAATTCAGTTTGAGCTTACGGCGGGTTTGTTTGAATAGCTCAGCGACGTTTATTTGAGCCATAAATGATGATTAAGAAATTTAAAGTATTAATTATTCAACATTCTGATGCTTAACGGCACCATTTGCTTTGTGGTGATCTGCATTTTTTTCCTTGTGCTTTACCACTTGGCGGTCTAGTTTGTCAGTCAGCATATCAATCGCGCTGTACATATTTTCATCCTGACATTCCGCGTGCAAATCATTACCAGGAACATGGAGTGTAGCCTCAACCTTTTGGGCGAGTTTTTCAACACTCATGGTCACTTTGACATCGATCACATGATCAAAGTGGTTACTAATTCTAGCGAGCTTGCTCGTAATATAATCGCGCAAAGCCGGAGTAATTTCTAAATGGTGACCAGTTAATTGTAAATTCATGTCTTGCTCCTTTTGAAAATATTCTTCGAGCATGAATCAGCTTAATGCATTCAAAACTCGTCGAACAATTTCAGTTTACTACGTTCATTTGCATCTGTGGCATCGAATTAAATAAATTTTTTATTTACGATTCCAGGTGCTGGATTTGTATTGATTTTCCTAGCCGGTAGGTACAATATTGAACAATTCAGTCAAAATATCCTGCAAAAAGTGCAACGCACGCCTCTAATACAGAATACGCTTTTCATAAGCATGTTTAAGTAAAAATCAACTTCAACCCTGCAATAAGCAAGACCAACGCTAAAAGTCTTTTAATCGTTGCCGACTGAATGCGGCGGCTGCCAAAATAAGAACCCAGACTACCCCCCAAAGCAGCCGCAACAAGCAAGGGAATAATAAATGGCGGCAGTGACTTTGTAGCAGAAAAATTGCCAGCTAACCCAGAAATAGAATTAACCAAGACAAACAAAGCAGAAACTGCGGCAGCGCGTTTTGCATCCGCCCAACCCATAAAAAGCAAAAGCGGCGTCAAAAATATACCGCCGCCGGTACCGGTCAGCCCGGATAAAAAGCCAATACCAGCCCCGGACGCCAAAGCCAGCGTGCGCGGCGGTTCATGTATTTGCAATACTTGTTTAGATTGTATAAAAAAGCGCAACGCAGAATATAACAGCACTACACCCAATAACATCTTAAAAAGGTGTGTCGGTAAATTAAGGTGCCCGCCAACAAACGCAAATGGCACCGCAAGTGCCGCAAAAGGCCAAAACAATGCCCATGAAAAATAACCCGCCCGATAAAACTGCCAGGTGGCAATAGAAGCTACCAAAATGTTAAGCGACAAAGCAGTCGGCTTAATCACCGCTGGCGCCATAGATAGCAGTGACATCACAGCAATATAACCTGATGCTCCAGCGTGGCCTACTGACGAGTAAAGCACTGCAATAACGAATACACCTGCGATAAGCAGAATTAATAGTTCAATGGTCATTTATTAATGTCTAATGTTTAAATTAGGGGGACTGCCTACCAATATCGCAGTATTTACAACGATTTCCTTAAACTGGCAGGCGCGATATTCAATGATTCACGGTATTTTGCAATCGTGCGGCGCGCCACTACAATGCCCTGCTTGGCCAATAAATCAGTGATCTGATTATCTGAATAAGGCTTTTTAGGATTTTCCTGCTCAACCAGCTTTTTAATCAGCGCACGAATTGCCGTAGCTGAACAAGTGCCGCCAGTGTCAGTAGCAACTGAGCTGCCAAAGAAGTATTTAAGTTCAAAAATACCACGTGGCGTCAGCATGTATTTATTGGTGGTAACGCGGGAAATGGTCGATTCATGCAAGCCCAACTCATCTGCAATTTCACGCAGTACCAGCGGTTTCATTGCCACTTCGCCGTATTCAAGAAAATTGCGCTGACGGTCAACAATCGCCTGCGAAACGCGCAGTATGGTAGAAAAGCGCTGCTGGATATTTTTAATCATCCATTTGGCTTCCTGCATCTGGCTTTGCAGATACTGGCTGGAGCTGTCACGGTTGCGCTTTAATATGCCGGCGTATAGCTGGTTGATTCTAAGCTTGGGAATCACGCTTTCATTCAAGCTCGCGATCCAGATGCCTTTGACTTTTTTCACGACGACTTCATGCTGAATGTAATGCTCGGAGCCGATATTGCTAAAGTCTGCACCCGGCCTTGGATTCAAGCTGGTAATCACTTGCTGTGCCTGCTTAAGCGTCTGCTCGTCACAGCCCAACTCTTTACGCAGCTTGACGAAATCGCGTGCACCTAATGCTGGCAAATGCTTTTCTGCTATCAGGCGTGCCAATGCAAGGTGCGGTGTATTCTCCGGCATCACTTCAAGCTGCAGTAGTAAACATTCACTCAAATTACGCGCACCTACGCCTGCCGGATCCAGATGCTGAATATGGCGTAATGCCGTTTGCAGCTCCATTGCATCGATTTCAAGTTCCGGCGGCATTTCTTCAGCTACTTTTTCAAGAGATTGTTCCAGATAGCCATCCTCATTAATGCTATCTACCAGCAATAAGGTGAGTGTTTGATCACGCTCTGACAGCGGCATCAGTTTCAACTGCGACATTAAATGATCGCGTAAACTGATCTGCAAAGTTTCCTGTGGCTTGAAGTCACTATCATCATCTGCC
Organism: Methylotenera sp.; assembly: GCA_020622105.1. GTDB lineage: Bacteria > Pseudomonadota > Gammaproteobacteria > Burkholderiales > Methylophilaceae > Methylotenera. Next base: position 55,337 of record JAHRYP010000006.1, on the reverse strand, counting down.
GGTGCATTGTTCTCATCCCAGCGGCTGCCGTTAGAGAATACATCAAACTCTTCGTCAAATTCGGCCGAGAACGTATCTGAAAAATCCGGCGCAGTTGGCTCAAAGTCTGCAGACTCTTCGAACTGCGTTGTTTCAGAAGTACTGGTCTCACTAGTACGACTCTCACTAGTGCCGGGCTGAAAATCCTGATGACTGAAATCTGAATCAAAATTATCGGTACCAGCATTAACAGAGGTTTCCTGATCTGAGGCCTGCGCTGAAGCGCTTGATGCAGAGTTGTCAGCAGCTAGGTCTACAGGATTGCCGTATTCATCTTCATGATCATCGCCACGCTCCAGCAATGGATTGGTCTGCATCAGAACATCGATTTCTTGATTCAGCTCCAAGGTTGACAGTTGCAGCAGACGTATGGCCTGCTGGAGCTGCGGGGTAAGCGATAAATTTTGAGAAAATTTGAGCTGTAAACCTTGCTTCATAAACGAAAATCTTTACCCAGATACACTTCTCTAACACTTTCGTTTGCTACGATTTCGCTAGGAATGCCAGAAGCAAATACATGCCCCTGATTAACAATATAAGCACGATCGCAAATGCCTAAAGTTTCACGCACGTTATGATCGGTAATTAACACCCCGATATTGCGTGAACTCAAAAAGCGAACAATCTGCTGAATATCAATCACCGCAATCGGGTCAATGCCGGCAAACGGCTCATCCAGCAATACAAAGCTAGGGTCAGAAGCCAGACAGCGCGCGATTTCGACACGACGACGCTCACCACCGGAAAGACTCACTGCCGCGCTGTCACGAATATGCGTGATATGCAGCTCTTCCAACAGCGACTCCAGCTTCTCCTGCATTTCCTCTTCAGAAATCTCTTGCAGTTGCAATATAGCCAGAATATTTTCAGAGACTGTCAGCTTGCGGAAGATAGATGCTTCCTGCGGCAGATAAGACAAGCCCATTCTTGCACGCATATGAATCGGCATACGGCTTAAATCCACACCGTCCAGCAGAATTCTGCCTTCGTCCAAAGGTACCAGACCCACCATCATATAAAAACTGGTGGTTTTACCGGCGCCGTTAGGGCCAAGCAGCCCGATTACTTCTCCGCTTTTTATCGTCAAAGAAATATCCTGCACCACGGTACGTGCTTTATAAGATTTGCGCAGATTTTCTACAACGAGTTCACTCATCACATGCTCTCTTTTTATTTTGGCTGGGAACTAACTTCTAGGTTACGGCTAAGACGCATATTTTTTACCGGCACTGCAGCTTCAATATTGCCTGCAGGATTAGTGCCCGTAGAACTGGTTTTGGCTGGCGGTTCACTAGATTTTGCAGGTGCAGGGCTTACAGGCGCAGCAGGTTTTTTGCCTTTAGGCTGAATAACCGCGCGAACACGACCGCCACTAGTTCCCTGCGGCCCTCCTCCAATCACTTCTGCATACTCGGCGTTGGCGTCATACATGATGTAATCGCCGTGCACAATATCCTCACCGCGTTTTACCCAGGCCTTGGTATAAAGCTGCACTTTATCCATACGCCCATTGTATTCAATACGCTGTGCGCTGCCTTCCATATATTCGTTTTTACCTTCCATCTTCTGTTTGAAAGTGGTTGGATTGCCTAAGGACGTGCTGTGCTGGAACCCCAGATTATCCTCACGCACGATCAACTTATCGGCATGGATCACTAATGTACCCTGCGTCAGAATCACATTGCCGCTATAGGTACTGATCTGCTTGGAGTCATCGACCTTAACCGTGTCCGCTTCCAAATCGATAGGTTTATCGCGATCTGCGGCTTCCGCCATGGCGCGGCCTGAAACACCCAGCAATGACAGGCTCAACACCGTGATGCCTATCATTAAATCTGCTTTTACTGTGAAATACGGCTTATTCATAGCGTCTCCGAATGCGCACATCGTTAATGTTGGATTTTTCCTGCTTGAGAGCGGCTTGCTCTGGAGTCAGACTTTTAGAAAGCTGACTATTTTTACTGGTACCGTTGTTACTTGCGCTACTTTTTGTCTGATTTGATTTACCTGCATTGCCGGCAGCAGCCGGCCGTTCATAGTGCGCCCGCACTTTATTCAGCAAGGTTACGGTTTTCTGTTTCTTTTCATACACCATACCTGTGGCATAAATCACCGTTTTTGGCGCCTGCCGAATGATCACAGGGCGGTCAGTTGTCACTAACTCTTCATTAGGGCGTATATTAAGGTAATCAGTTTCAACCGTCATTTCACCTTTATCCGCAAATGCCTGACGGGTCACTTTCACATTATCAAACAACCGAACTTCCTCGCCATCGGATGAAACAAAACCACGCATGCCCTCTACTTCTGTATAGGGTTTACCTACCGAAAATTGTGTGTAACGCGGACGCTGCAGCTCTGTAGAGTCATCATCAGGAAAATGACGCATTTCAATAGCCGCCAATTTATAACGCAAATCACCATTGACATCAGTTTGCGTTGTCACAAAATTGCTCATGATGTAATCAGGATCATGACGGCTACTCCCATCCAGTTTTGGTAGCGGCGGCTGCACTGCCCTATTGATCCAGAAGGTCAGCAATGCAAGAAAAACCAGTAATGCCAATGGAAAGGTAATGGCTGCCCGCGTGCCGAAACGCATATTCATTGACTCACTTCCATAGCACGGCACTGCATACAACGACGCATAATGAGACGTTGTTTTATAAAAAAATATAATGGAAAAGTCACAGTAAATAACATGTACTTAACCTAGTTGCTGATACTTGCCTGCGTTAAAAACTTTTCCATCTGCGCATCAAATGTGCCCTGCGCCTGCATGATCAACTCACAAACCTCACGCACAGCACCGCGCCCGCCTGCCTTGTAAGTCACGTAATGGGCATATTTTAGCAACAAGGCCGGAGAATCCGGCACCGCAATTGCCAAACCGCATTGCAGCATAGGCGGCAAATCCACCACATCATCACCCATAAAGGCACACTGTTCAGCCTGCAAACCACTGGTTTTCATCAAATCGTGAAATGCCTGTAATTTATCGTCTACACCCTGGTAAAAATGCGCAACACCCGTAGTCTCTGCACGTTTTTTGACTACATTTGAAGTACGGCCGGTAATAATCGCCATTGAAACACCGGTCGCTTTCAGCAGTTTCATACCCAAACCATCATGCGAATGAAAGGTTTTATATTCCTGGCCATCGTCACCGATCATTAAGCCGCCATCGGTCATCACACCGTCTACATCCAGAATCAGCAGCTTGATTTTTTGTAAACGCTGATTTAAATCTATATTGTTACTAGTCAAGCTCACCTAAACCACCTTTGCCAATAAAAGGTCATGCATATTCAACGCACCGACCAGAACACCCGTATTGTTGACGACCAACAGCCCGTTAACCTTGCATTGCTCCATCATTTCTACAGCTACCATCGCCAGCTCATCACTCTCGATTGTTTTGGGATTCTGGTGCATTACGTCTCTGATTACAGCGGTAGCAATATTGATATTCTGCTCAAACGCACGTCGCAAGTCGCCATCGGTAAATATACCTAGCGGCTTACCATGCGCATCTACCACAGCCGTCAAGCCCAACCCCTTGCGCGACATCTCTAGCAAGCCCTCCGCAAGTGTTGCAGTGATTGGCACTTGTGGTACATCTACACCGGCCCGCATCACATCACTGACACGCACCAACAAACGGCGCCCTAAACTGCCGCCCGGATGTGAGCGGGCAAAGTCTTCAGCCGTAAAATCACGTAAATCCAATACACACAAAGCCAATGCATCACCTAACGCTAAAGCCACTGTAGTGCTGGAAGTTGGTGCCAAGCCAAGCGGACACGCTTCTTTTGCAACATGTGCACTCAAATGTATGTCAGCTGCCTGCGCTAACGTTGATGCATCATTACCGGTAATCGCTATGATTTTTGCACCTAATCTTTTTAATGGCGGGACGATGGCTAATATCTCGTCACTCTCACCGGAGTTTGAGAGCGCAATCACTACATCACCGGCGGTGATCATTCCGAGATCACCATGACTAGCTTCAGCCGGATGCATAAAAAATGCAGGGGTACCCGTACTGGCGAGCGTAGATGCAATTTTGCCGCCTATATGTCCAGACTTACCCATGCCGCTCACCACCACACGCCCCTTGCATTGCAGTATGCATGCCACTGCAGCAGTAAAATTGCCATCGAGTCGCTCTGCCAGCAATTCAACTTCGCGCGCTTCCAGCAGCAAAATCTCTTTGGCTAAATTCAGCGTTTTGTTCTGAACTATGGCTTGATTTGTGCTCTGATGCGTGGCTTGCGGCATTTCTCGCTGCTGGTCAGGCCCGATATGGTTATTTGATAATGGCATTCGCTATGTTTTATAAAGGCTAAAGGTTTATCGCCAGAGTTTTAACGATTTAGATCGAAGAAAGTTAACGGCTAGTATAAAAGGGAATTCTGAAGTTATAAAGCCTAACAGCTAATTAATAACACCTTTTTTAGGCAAAATACATAAAAAAATGATGGACGGGCACAGATTTTGCTATAACTGCCGCGCCGATGATAAAAAAGTCTATTAATCCCGACTGTTAAAAAAATTTCTAAGTCGTGCGCCAATATGAAACAATATAAGAAAAAAGCAGGCTCAACCCTCTAACGTCATAAGAATATGTTCAATACATTACCATTAATTCTAATACTGCTGATTAGCTCAGTGTTTGCGGTGGCATTATTCCGTGCATTCAACCTGCCGGTAATGCTTGCCTATTTTCTGGTAGGGTTGGCATTAGGCCCGCATACTTTCGGCCTGCTGCCGGATAGCGAAGCGAATCGCGAGTTTGCAGAATTCGGCATTGTATTCTTGATGTTCAGCATAGGCCTCGAGTTCAGCCTTCCGCAACTGTATGCCATGCGAAAAAAAGTACTGGGCTTGGGCGGTGGACAGGTAGTCATTACGCTGATACTGACCATGGTCATTTCCAAATTAGCAGGCCTCAGCTGGCCAACTGCATTTGTGATCGGCGCCGCTTTAGCTATGTCGTCTACTGCTATTGTTTCTAAAATTCTAGCAGAACGGATTGATTTAAATTCACGCCATGGCCGTTTAAGCATCGGTGTGCTGCTGTTTCAGGATATTGCCGTTGTACCTATGCTGGTAATGATTCCGGCACTCGGCATGGCCAATTCAAACTTGATGAATGTGCTGGGTCTGGCAATGCTGAAGGCCGCTGCCATGCTATTACTGCTGTTCACGGTAGGCAAGTGGCTGATTAACCCGTGGTTTAATCTGGTTGCGAGCCAACGCTCACGCGAATTATTTGTCATGAATGTACTGATGGTGACCTTGCTGCTGGCTTTTGCTACCAAGCTCGCAGGTTTGTCTTATGCACTAGGCGCCTTCATTGCCGGCATGCTGATTTCTGAAACAAAATTCAGATATCAGGTGGAATCGGATATCTCTCCATTCCGTGACATTTTGTTGGGTCTGTTCTTTATCAGTGTTGGTATGCTGTTGAATCTGGAGCAGATTTATAATCACATTGGCTTGATACTATTAATCCTGTTCGGCTTTATTTTATTTAAAGCTTTAATCGTTGCCGCGGTGGTGCGACTCTTCAAATATGAAGCCGGCGTTGCTATCCGCACCGCAGTGATTCTGGCGCAGGCAGGTGAATTCAGTTTTGTAATTCTGGCTCTGGGTGCTGAACATAAGCTGATTAGTGGCGTGCCCCTACAAGCTGTTCTGGCTGCGTCCCTGCTCTCCATGGTCATTGCGCCATTTTTAATTCAATATAACGGAAAAATAGCCAGAAAGCTGGTCGGCAGCTATACCCGCAATAGCGGCAAAGTTGTAGAGGAGATTGAAGAGGCAGGCCGGCACCTGCATGACCACGTTGTGATTTGCGGCTATGGCCGTAGCGGTCAATATTTGGGCCGCTTTCTGCGTGAGGAAAAAATTCCTTACATCGCACTCGATATTGACCCAGCACGTGTGCTGGAGGCAGCTGCTGCTGGTGAAAACGTGATGTTTGGCGATGCGGCAAGACGGGTTGTGCTTTCAGCCGCAGGCTGCGCACGCGCAAAAGCACTCATTATCAGTTATGCCGACAATCGCGCCGCAATGAAGATTTTACACATCGCACAGGAAAGTTACCCGCATGTGCCCGTGATCGTGCGCACGGTAGATGACTCACATATGGAGCAATTGCGTGCAGCGGGCGCTGCCGAGGTCGTACCGGAGATTCTTGAAGGCAGCCTGATGCTGGCCTCGCACGCGCTGATGCTGCTAGGCGTACCCCTCAACCGCGTAGTGAAACGCATTCGTTTGTTCCGGGAAGAACGCTACAAACTGTTCAAAGGCTACTTCCATGGCGCATCAGATGCTGACAGTGAAGATCTGGAAAAACAGCAGGTACGCTTGCACTCAGTGATCATCACCAGCGGTGCTTTTGCAATTGGCAGAAGCCTTACCGATATGCAACTGGATGTTTTTGATGTTGAAGTGAAAGCGATTCGCCGTCCCAATTCAAATGGCGCGGTACTGACAACAGATAGCCTGCTTGCGGAAGGCGATGTAGTGGTACTTCTGGGCCAGCCTACCGGCTTGGTCAATGCTGAAAATGCCCTGCTGATTGGGCGCGTTGCTATTAAATAGAAACAGATTATGACTAAACATGTAATGATTATCGGCGGCGGCATTGTAGGCTGCATGACTGCAATGGAACTTGTCAATCGCGGCCATCGCGTCACCATTGTTGAGCGCAATCAAATTGCCAGCCAGACCTCCGGAGAGTCCTCGTGGGCAGGCGGAGGCATTATTTTTCCGCTGCTGCCATGGCAGTATTCACAGCCGGTGAATAACTTGACACGCACAGGCGCTGATTTCTACCGGGAACTCAGTCAAAAACTATTACGCGAGACTGATGTAGATGCAAACTTTGTGCAATCAGGCTTTCTGTTGCTGCCAGAGTTCGATAAAGATGCAGCGCTGGCCTGGTGTGAGAAAAATCAGGTTGAGGCGCAAGCAGTGAAAGCCGCAAATTACGATGTGCAATCGCTGAGCGGTGATGATGCACTATGGCTACCTAAGGTATGCCAGATACGCCCACCATACCTGATGCAGGCAATGCGAAAATGGCTGGAGCAGAACAACGTAACGATGCGGGAGCATACGCAGCTGCTGCCCTTACAGGAAACCGAAGCGCTCAATGAGTGGCAAACGACTAACGGTGAGAAATTAAGTGCTGATCAGTTCGTAGTAACTTCAGGTGCATGGAGTTTTGACCTGTTAAAACAAACAGCATCCAAACTCAATATTAAACCGATGCGCGGGCAGATACTGCTATATAAACCTGAAACCAACCTGCGGCAGATGGTTTATCGCGAAGGCTTTTACATGATACCGCGTCTTGATGGCCACTTGCTGGCAGGCAGTACACTGGAAGATGTGGGCTTTGATAACGGCGTCACAGAAAGCGTACGAGATGAGCTACGCATAAAAGCTGAAGCCATTATGCCAACGCTGAAACACCAGCCGATCATCAAGCACTGGAGTGGGCTACGTCCGGGTACTCCAGAAAACCTGCCTACAATCAGCGCTCACCCTACGATTAAAAATCTTTACCTGAATACAGGCCATTTCAGATACGGCCTGACTATGGCGCCTGCCAGCGCCAAATTGATTACAGCACTGATGGCAGGAGAAACACCGCAGATTGACGCAAGCCCTTATCAGTGCGCCAGCTAAACTGACAGCTGCAGTTTAAAATCGTCGCTACTGAAGATTGCAGGCAGCCTGCAATCTTTTTATGCATTTACCTGTACGTTCATTTTAAGCATTGGTAAAATGATAAGCTAATTCAATTCTTTCCAAGCATTCAAGACTTTCCGGATTTGGAAAGCCGGCAAATAGATTAGGATGTTACATGCTGTTAATGATAGATAACTATGATTCGTTCACCTACAACCTGGTGCAATATCTAGGTGAGCTCGGTCAGGACGTGCTGGTATACCGCAATGATGAAATTGACCTGGCTAAAGTTGCCGAGCTCAAGCCTGATCACATCGTTATCTCTCCGGGCCCATGCACGCCAAATGAGGCTGGCATCAGCGTTCCCCTCATCAAAGAATTTGCAGGCAAAATTCCATTATTAGGTGTGTGCCTGGGTCATCAAAGTATCGGCCAGGCCTTTGGCGGCAACATCATTCATGCAAAACAACTCATGCATGGTAAAACTTCATTGATCTACCACAATGATATTGGCGTATTTAAAGGTTTACCAAACCCGTACACTGCAACACGCTACCACTCACTGGTCATTGAAAAAGAAACCTTACCGGATTGCCTGGAAATCACCGCATGGACTGAAGACGGCGAGATTATGGGCGTACGCCATAAAACGCTGGCGGTAGAAGGTGTGCAATTCCATCCGGAATCTATCCTCACTGAATATGGCCACGAGCTGTTGAATAATTTCTTGAAAGCCAATTAATTTTTTTTAAAAGCTAAAACTTTGAAAGCTATAACTTAAGTGAATTATTCGCAAATTCTGAATCAGCTTATCAACGGCCAAGATTTAAGCTTTGAAGTCATGCAAAGCGTGATGCATCAAGTCATGTCAGGAGCACTCACGCCAGCACAAATTTCTGCCCTGCTGGTCGCTTTACGCATTAAAGGTGAGACTGTTGATGAAATCGCAGCGGCTGCCAGCGTCATGCGTGAGCTCTCAAGCAAAGTAAAGGTTGAGGAATCAAGGCATCTTATCGACACCTGCGGCACTGGGGGCGACGGCATCCAGACCTTCAATGTTTCTACCACTAGCGCCTTTGTTGCTGCAGCCGCAGGTGCAAAAGTTGCAAAACATGGCGGACGCTCGGTATCTTCAGTCTGCGGCAGTGCAGACGTACTTGAATCTTTAGGCGTTAATGTCAGCCAAACGCCTGAGCAGGTTGCCAGCTGTATCAATAATATTGGCCTAGGCTTCATGTTCGCACCCAACCATCACAGCGCAATGAAACACTCAGCCCCAGTGCGCAAAGAGCTCGGTGTGCGCACCATGTTTAACCTGCTGGGTCCGCTCACCAATCCGGCTCATGCAAAAAACCAGCTATTAGGCGTATTTTCAGCAAATTTAACCGGCAAACTTGCACACGTTTTAAAACAGTTGGGTAGCGAGCATGTCATGGTCGTTTGCGGGGCTGATGGCATGGATGAAATCTCTTTCACCGGCGACACCTATGTCGCTGAACTGAAAAACGGCATTGTGCAGGAATACGTAGTCAACCCACAGCAATTTGGCATGCGTTTGCATGAATTAAGCAGCATTAAAGTAGCGGACGCCCAGCAATCCAAAGCCATGGTATTGGACGTACTGTCCGGAAAAACCGGCGCAGCAAGAGACATCGTATTGTTGAATGCTGGTGCAGCTATTTACGTGGCTGGATTAACACCATCGCTACAGGATGGTATCGCCACCGCAGCCGAGATGCTGGATAGTGGCAAAGCCATGCAGAAATTACAGGAACTGGTGTCGCTGACTAACGCATGAGCGACCACCTAAAAAATCTGTTTCTAGCGCTATATTTAGCGTTAGCACTAGGCGCATGCAGCAAGTCTGATGCCAATAACTTGCAACTGCCCGAAGCTGGCAGCACTGAAATAGCTGCTGAAGTTAGTAATACCGAAATAGAACAGGCTTTTAAAGCCAAAAAAAGTGATGTTCAGGTCAGCGGGCACGGTGTTGTTATCAAACTGCTGAAAGATGACAACAAGGGCTCAAGGCATCAGAAGTTTCTGGTGAAAATCAATGCGCAGCAGACATTATTATTTGCCCACAACATTGATCTGGCGCCAAGAGTACCGGTGCACGTAGGCGATGAAATCAGCTTTTACGGTGAATATGTATACAACCCAAAAGGTGGCGTGATGCACTGGACACATCATGCACCGCAGGGTGACCATGCGGCGGGCTGGATTTTGCACAATGGCCAGAAATATCAATAATAGCTCTCCAATAGCTTAAAATAAGTTTATCAAAGTGAAATTAAATCATGTCAGACATACTGAATAAAATCATTGCCACCAAAGTTGTAGAGGTTGCAGCTGCAAAAGCTCAGAAGCCACTTGCTGTCTTACAGGCAGAAGCCAAAGCTGAAGCAGCACCACGTGACTTTGTCGGTAGCATACGTAGCAAAATTGCCAATAACAAATCGGCCGTGATTGCTGAAATCAAAAAGGCAAGCCCATCCAAAGGTATTATCCGTGAAGACTTCAGGCCGGCTGACATTGCAAAGAGCTATGAACAAGGCGGCGCAGCGTGTTTGTCAGTGCTTACTGACATTGAGTATTTTCAGGGTTCACCAGAATATCTGAAACAGGCACGCGCTGCCTGTAATCTGCCGGTATTACGCAAAGACTTCATGATAGATCCATATCAAGTTTACGAAGCACGCGCGATGGGTGCAGACTGCATTCTGCTGATTGCCGCAGCGCTTGATTTATCCACCATGCGCGAACTGGAGAAAATTGCACACGAATTAGGTATGGCAGTACTGGTAGAAGTACATAATGGTGAAGAGCTGGATCTTGCCTTGCAACTGGAAACACCGCTATTAGGTATCAATAACCGTAACCTGCGTACTTTTGAAGTGACGCTGGACACCACTTTAGGCCTGCTGGCACGCATTCCACAAAACAAAATCGTGGTGACAGAGTCTGGCATTTTTACCGCAGATGATGTGGCACTGATGCGTAAAAACAACGTACATACTTTCCTGGTTGGTGAGGCATTCATGCGCCAGCCGGAGCCGGGTACCGAGTTAGCGAAAGTATTTGCCTAACACTATTTAGGCACTCTAAAGAATAAGGAATCAATTATGAGTTACCCATACGCCCGTCCACGCCGCATGCGTAAAGATGAATTTTCTCGCCGCATGATGCGTGAAAATGTACTCACCACTAACGATCTGATCTATCCGGTATTTGTGTTGGATGGCGAAAACCGTACCGAAGAAGTTGCCTCCATGCCCGGTGTTAAACGCCAAAGCATCGATGTGCTACTCAAAACCGCTGCAGAATGTGTACAGCTTGGTATCCCGGCGATTGCCTTGTTTCCGGTAGTTGATAGTCAATATAAAAGCCTGGATGCTGCCGAAGCATTTAACCCGAATGGCCTGGTACAACGCACGGTTGCCGCATTAAAGGCAGCTTACCCTGAACTGGGCGTAATTACCGATGTAGCACTCGACCCTTACACCACGCATGGTCAGGATGGCCTGATTGATGAAGCAGGTTATGTGCTCAATGATGAAACGATAGAAGTGCTGGTGAAACAAGCCATCTCCCATGCCAACGCCGGTGCGGATATCGTTGCCCCTAGCGACATGATGGACGGCCGCGTTGGCCAGATCCGCGAGGCGCTGGAAAGCACGCGCAATATTCACACCAAGATTCTGGCGTACTCAGCCAAATACGCCTCTGCATTCTATGGTCCGTTCCGCGATGCGGTAGGTTCAGCTGGTAATTTAGGCACAGGTAATAAATATACCTACCAAATGGACCCTGCCAACAGCGACGAAGCCATGCAGGAAGTTGCGCTGGATATTTCCGAAGGTGCGGACATGGTCATGGTTAAACCGGGCATGCCATATCTGGATATTGTGCGCCGCGTCAAAGATGAATTCGGTGTGCCAACTTACGCTTACCAGGTAAGCGGTGAATACGCGATGCTGAAAGCTGCCGCACAGAATGGCTGGCTGGATGAAAAATCCTGTGTGCTGGAGAGCCTGCTTGCGTTCAAACGCGCCGGTGCCGATGGCATTCTGACTTACTTTGCAATGGATGTTGCGCGCTGGTTAAAAGCCGCTTAAGAGCTTCATGCATATACTTTTGCCGGGAGACTGCTGACGCATGCTCCTAGCAAATAAAGCCTAAACTTACTGCCCCAGCAAAGCCTTCACGCCATCAATATTCAACCTGTCAGCATTACTGCCATCCGCTGCACGTTTAGTTGCCACACGGATATCATCCACATCAAACACACTGAGCCTGATTAAACCTTTTTCTGTTTCAAGCGTAAACACTGGCACAGTCTTGCGACTATCGCCTTTTTTATCACGCTTGCCGTCATTGAGGATGCGATAGGATTTTTCATTCACATCAAACGGGATTCTCTGGTTGAGCAGAAACATTTCCACATCTTTGACACTATCAGCAAACAAATGAATATGCGTCTCCGACATGAGTCCGGCCGTGCCATCCAGCACAGCGCCGGTTAAATGCGGGTTGAATCTATCCAATAGCTGCATGGTGAATAGCGCATTAGCCCTTAAATCATAAAGATTCTCTGGTTGCTCTTCGCTCAAAAACAAAGCATTGTAGAGCTTGAGCTCTTCTTCAACCTCTGCATTAGACGGCATGATGCTATTTTCAACAGCACCTAGCTGCCGCCCGGCTTTCTTTTTAGCATAGGCAAAATCAGAAACACCATCCTCAGCCATCATGCGCGCTGCCTGTTGCGCAATCAGTTGTCGCAACTGATGCAGATTCTCTTTTGCCATTTTAATTACGCTCTTTTTACCTGCCCACTAGTTACAAGCCTGGCAGTTGATTACTTATTAGTCTAAGATACTCGCTAGCAGTTTAGCTGCACCATCAAATAATGTGTTTCTGTCGGTCTAGTCTAAACAGCTATTTAACTATAAAAAACTAACCCTTGATCTTGATATCCAGCTGTTTAAGCTTACGATATAAATGTGTACGCTCTAAACCAGCAACCTCTGCAAGCTTACTCATATTACCCGCAACATTTTTTATGTGATGGGTAAAATAAAGTCGCTCGAACTCATCACGCGCTTCTCTTAACGGTTTATCAAAATTAGCTTCAATCGCTACAGGTAACGCATCTAGTTCTGCAGACTCTACCTTGGTAAACGATTGCGCCTCTCCAAACTGTGTCATGACGCGATGCACATCATCCAGTGTTATTTTTTCACCTAAGCTGGTTTGAATCAAATTGCGTATCACCACATCGAGCTGGGCAATATCACCTGGCCATGGCGCATTACGCAGTGCATTTAAAGCAGCGATATCAAATTCGCAGTAAGGAACAGCCGCAAGCTCGAATTGCAAATTGGCAATGGCTACTGCCAGATCAGGAATATCCTCTTTATGCTCCTCCAGTGCAGGTACGCGTAAAGAAACAGCAGATAAAATCTGCAGCAGATTGTGATCAAACAAACCTTCAGCTTGCAATTTAGGTAGATTCTCACTGGTTGCGCATACAACGCGTACATTATATTTTTCAGATTTAGTAATCAGCAGCAGCAATCCTTTTTGCTCGGTCTTGTTCAGTTCGGCAATTTCACTGATATAAAGCACACCATCGCGTATCGGCTCCAGAATATCCAGTGGTGCTGTTACCAGCTGGCCAAACTCCGTCAGTTGTAACCATGGTGTATTTGCCACTTGTAAGAAGCGCGCGCAAAGCTCGGCACCGCAACCTTTAGGCCCAATAAGAAGTACAGGACTAGGGCCATGATTGACGCTGGAAGCAATTTTTTCCAGTCGCTCTTTTAATGCTGTAATAATCTGGCTTTTGCCAAGATTTGCCAGACTCATTTCTGACTTGGGTAGCTGCTCGCTATGCTTTAATGCGGTCGCTACGGTCTTGAGTAGTTTTTGTAATGCAATGGGTTTTTCCAGAAAATCAAATGCGCCTATACGCGTAGCCTCAACCGCAGTATCAATAGTGCCGTGACCCGACATCATCACTACAGGCATGGTCAACAGGCCGCCATTTGCCCATTCCTTCAGTAAAGTAATGCCATCGCAGTCTGGCATCCAGATATCCAGCAATACTACGTCAGGTCGCTCATGCAAACGCATGGCGCGCGCTGCAGCTGCATTCTCTGCCAAATCCACACGATAACCCTCATCCTGCAAAATATCGCGCAATAGTTCGCGAATACCGACTTCGTCGTCAACGACTAATATATGTTTTGATGCCATATTTTTATCTTAATATTTATCTAGTTTTAAGTTAAATCATCTTGGGTTAAATCATCGTTGGTTAAATCAACTTTTTGCAGCTTCAATAAAAAGCGGAATACTGATCGTAACCGCAGCCCCCAATGCAATGCCATCATTACTGCTTACATTCTCTATCTTGATACTGCCTCGGTGCTCGTCAATAATTTTTTTCACAATAGCCAGACCAAGTCCGGTGCCATGTGGCTTACTGGTCATATAAGGCTCAAATATATGCGGCATCATATCTGCAGAAAAACCACCGCCATTGTCCTGTAGCGTCAATACCAGCATGCCATTCACATTTTCTGTACTCACAGAAATCACTGGCAATTCTTTACCCGCCAATGCATCCTGCGCATTCTGCAGTAAATTATGCAGCACCTGACGTAGCATCGTGCTGTCGCCTTTAATCGTACATGCCTGCGTTGTTAAATGCTGCTCCATCTTGATTTTGGGCAAATCGTAGAGTGACATCACCTCACGAATCAGCATATTCAAATCCAGTTTATCTAAACGCGGCGCCGGTGAACGTGCATATTCGCTGAATTCGTTCACCATTTTTTTCAATGCATCGACCTGGTTTACGATAGTTTCTGTAGAACGTTTCAACATTTTTGCATCATCATCCTGCAGCTTATCGTGCAATTTATGCGCCATACGTTCTGCTGAAAGCTGAATTGGCGTAAGCGGGTTCTTGATTTCGTGCGCCAAACGCCTGGCCACTTCACCCCACGCCGCATCCCGCTGCGCCTGCACCATCGCGGTTGCATCATCAAACACTGCTACATAGCCACCATCCGGCAAGCGTGTACCGCGCAATGTAATTATTTGTTTACCTTGTGCTGTTGCTATCTCAATCTGTGTCTGTGTGTCTTCTTTCTGCGCATTCTTCTGGCTTGCATCTAGCTGGCTATTTAATGCAATCGCCTGAAAAAAGTTCGCCAGTTGCGCCTGCTTTGCAATAATCATATCCGGTGTAAAGCCGACATAACCCTCAAGCGAGACACCCAATATATTCACTGTCGCTTCATTAAAAGTGCGTAACTCACCACGCTCATTTAACGCTAATACACCGGATGATAAATGCGCCAGTATGGTTTCAAGATAACCGCGTGCCGCCTCGACCCGTGCACGGTTCCTGTCCGCAGCCTGGCGCGCATCCCCCAGCTGCTGGGTCATGCTATTAAAAGACTGTACCAGTACTCCCAACTCATCTTTACCATGTGCCGGCAAAATAATACTGTAATCGCCGCTCGCAATCGCCCTGGTACCCTCTGTAAGCACGGTAAGGGGCGCTGATAACCTGCGGCTTAACACGAACGCAATAGCAACTGCTGTAAACATTGCCAGCATCATGACCAAGGTCAGCGTCAGCGCGAATACTTCCCGCAATGCAGTTCGGCTGTAAGATAACTGCTGATAGTCCTGATACACATCCTGCACCGCCTCTGCCGTAGTCGCAAGCGATTTTGGTACTGGCTGCAGCAATTGTAATATACGTGTTTCACCTGCAATATCCTGCACGCTGACCGGCACTAAAACGCGTAAAAACAGCCCCTTACCGGCAATCGGCTCAATATTGCCATAAATACGCTGACGCGCCTGCCTAAGCTGAGTTACCGTCGGCAATTCCGGTAAAAAACTGCTCGAATCGCTGCTTGATACCGACAGAATACGGCCTTGCGGCGTCAGCAAGGTAGCATCTTGAATGCCGCTCTTTTCACGCAGATCATTCAGTAGTGTGTAATGTGTATTAGCCGGCTGAAAAGCAAGGCTGGTCGCCATACTCTCGCCCTTTTCCTTCACATCTGCCAGCATGATATCCAGAGCGGTGCGCCCCAGATTCAAACCACCTTCAAGTGCCGACTCAACTTTGACGTTGAACCATGACTCAATCGAACGTGTTAAGAAATTGACCGACACTATGTACACAATCAATCCCGGAATAATAGCCATCAGTGCAAACGAGCCCAAAAGTCGCAGTGTAAAACGACTGCCCATCACGCGTTCACGAATATTGCGATACAGGGTGAAAAGCTGATAACCTATCAGAACCAGCAACAGTACCGCCAGTGCAATGTTTAGTACTACCAGCAGGGTGTAATACTCACCCGACGCTGCAGTATTGGCGCTGGCATTTGACAGCAGATACAGCAGCACCGCACCTAGTAACGCACTGATATATACAATGTATTTCATTTAAAAATATTCGGCGTCCACTCAAAACGCTGCGAGCTCATTTTCCAGTCATTTGAACCCATACCTTCTACCTGTAGTGCTTTAGGCAGCTTTTTATGATCAAGGCGCATCATCAATGCCGCGGTATATTGTGCGTCCTTTTCCACATAAGATTTGTCGAATACTTTCATATCCTGAATAACCGACAAGTCTTCTATTGCACCATCCAGACTGGCATAGGTTCTCTGCTGTTCATTACGGATCACAATGTATTGCCGTGATAAAGCGTGATAACTCAAACTGACTTGCTGTACTGTGGTTGCAACCTCATCATCAAACCAGTACTGGCGTGGCGATATTAGCTGAAACTCAATCAGAAAGTTAAAGGTAAACCCTTTCAGAATCGCTTTTTCCATCTCTGGACTGAAATTGATCTCAGCATCTGCATTCAGCAATACTTCATTCTCGAAGGTAATCAGATTTGCACTACGGATATGCAGGCTATTACCCGCCGCCACTGCTGTATCTACAAACAGAAGCAAACCTAAAGCAAAAAACAGATTTTTAATTTTTTTGCAGAAGTGCATAGAAAAAGCCGTCATGCGCGCTTGAAGGTATCAGCTGGCCATTGAGCTGGGTAAGGTCTTTGAAATAATCTACAGACAACGGTAACTGCTTTGCATCAGGATGTTGTAATAAGAATTTATCCACTTGTGTTTGATTTTCTTCATTAAATACAGAGCATGTTACATAAAGTAATTTACCGCCTTTTGCCAACAATTGCCACAAGTTAGGCAAAATTTTGGCCTGCTGTGCTGCAAAAGAAGCTACATCCGTTTCGCGCCGCAGCCACTTGATATCAACGTGGCGGCGCACAATGCCAGACGCCGTACAAGGCACGTCAGCGAGAATTCTATCAAAAGGTTTTCCATCGTACCAATCTGCCGCTGCAGCATCGGCTGCCACAAGTTCGGCATCCAATTGCAACCGACTAAGATTTTCCTGCACACGCTGTAAACGACCTGCATCACTATCCATTGCTGTGAGTTGCACATCAGCCAGTTCCAGAATATGGCCGGTTTTACCACCGGGTGCGCAACACGCATCCAGTACGCGCATTCCGGCTTCAGCATCAAGCAATTGTGCCGCAAGCTGCGCACCGTAATCCTGCACAGAAACCACGCCATCAGTGAAACCGGGTATCTTTTCGACCGCTACCGGCTTGGTTAATACTACCGCTTGGCCGCCAATATGGCTGGCTTCAATATCCTGACGCACCAGCAGCTGCAAATATTCTTCAATGCTGATTTTTTTGGTATTCACACGCAAAGTCATTGGTGGATGCTGATTGCCGGCAACCAATATGGACTGCCAATGACCAGGATATTGCACTTTGAGTTTATTAATCCACCATTGCGGGTACGAATAAGTTGCCACTTCAGTTCTGGCAAGCTTGGCTGCAAACTCGTCTTTTCTACGAAGAAAGTTGCGTAGAATGGCATTAACCAGCCCTTTTGCCCATTGCTTTGGCGTTGGCTTTCTAAACTGACTGACTGCATGCACAGCTTGATTTACCACTGTAAATGCATCGGCTTTATCATGTAATAATTGATAAATCGCAACCAATAGTAAAGTATAGATCCTATCGTCAGTTAACGGCTTTTCCAGCAAGCAGGTTAAATAGGCATTGGTTTCGCCATAATAGCGCAGCGTACCATAACTTAAATCTGCCGCTGCACCGCGCTGCTGCGGCGTAGCATCAGGAAAAGCCGATAGCGCCTCCGGCAGCGCCAGAGTAAGGTTGCGGCCGGACAATACTTGATTGACTGCGTTAGCAGCGATTTGTTGAGAAATATACAAAATGGATTCTGGCTATAAATACTAAAGCCCAATTTTACTTGATAACGATCACAATAGGGGTAAGCTATTGGTCGGCTGTCATCGTAAAAATCAATCAATCGTTAAATAACATTCTATCAACAAGGAGTTTTGTCATGAATAGTATGCATGTTTTAAAACGTTTCCTGATTTCCGGGTTACTACTTGCTGCCTCAGGCTCAGCACTGGCTGCCGATGTTGGCGTTTCAATCAGTGTCGGTCAGCCGGGATTTTACGGCCGTATCGATATTGGTGATTACCCCTATCCTCAGCCCCGATTGATATATAGCAACCCTATCATCGTGCATCGCCATGCTGACGTATATTACGAGCCGCTTTATTTGCGCGTGCCGCCAGGCCATGCCAAAAACTGGAAGCGCTATTGCGGTCGCTACAATGCTTGTGGCCATCCTGCCTATTTTGTACAAGATAGCTGGTACCGTAATGAGTACGCACCTGTCTATCGCGAACGACATCGTCACGGCGGCTATGACAGAGATGATCGCTATGACAGAGGGGATAGAGACGGACGCTATGACAGGAATGATCACCGTGAAGGCCGTGGCAATGGTCATGGCAAAAACAAGGGCGGTAACGGCAAAGGCAGAGATTAATTAATTCTGCTTGATTTCGCAGATACCAAGCCTCCTGCAACCACTCGGCTCAGGAGGCTCTTTTTATAGCTGTATATATTGGTGGTCGCTAAAAAAGCAGGCGCTTTAATATAATGTAGAAAGCTGCATTAATTTTTCAATCCGCTCTTCCGTTCTTGGGTGTGTACTGAACAGACTATCAAACGAACGTCCGGATAACGGATTAATAATCATCATCTGCCCAGTCTCAGGATGAGCTTCAGCTGTTTCGTTGGGAATCCGATGCGCATAGTTATGGATTTTTTCAAGTGCACTTGCTAACGCTTTCGGATCACGGCTGATTTCAGCACCGCCACGGTCGGCTTCAAATTCGCGTGAGCGCGAAATCGCCATTTGAATGAGAGATGCCGCTAATGGCGCCAGTAGCATGACCAGAATACCAAGTATAGGATTCACATTACGCTCACCATTATCATCACGGCCGCCGCCAAACAGCATGCCAAATTGTGCGATAGAGGCAATTGCACCGGCTACCGTGGCTGAAATGGTGGAAATCAAAGTATCTCGATTTTTCACATGCGCCAGCTCGTGTGCCATCACGCCGCGCAACTCACGTTCACTCAGAATCTGCATAATCCCTACTGTAGCAGCCACCGCAGCATTCTCCGGATTACGACCGGTAGCAAAAGCATTGGGTTGAGTTTCGTTAATTACATACACTTTCGGCATCGGTAATTGTGCATTTTCAGCCAGAGATTTCACCATCTGATAGTAATTGCGAAATTGTATGTTATCTGCAGTCACTTCTTCTGCACCATACATTTTAAGCACGGCTTTATCCGAAAACCAGTAGGCGTAAACGTTCATCGCTGCGGCAAACACCAATGCGATGAGCATGCCACCTGCACCACCCAAAGCTGCGCCAACTACACCAAACAGCGCCACGATTGCTGCCATCAATATCGTTGTTTTAAGCCAGTTTCCTAACATTTTTCATCCCTTATAAAGCACTTACATACGATTTAAGATGATGTCATAACGTAAAAATTCAAGGTGAGTCATATAAAACAAAATCAGAACAGACTCTATTCAGAACAAAACAAATCACCTGCCTTTAGATGATGCCCTTGTATAAAAGCCTGTGCATTCATGCGTTTGCCACCTGGCGCCTGCAATTCCGCAATATTGAGCACCCCTTGCCCGCACGCAACCAGCAAACTGCCCTGAACACTGATCACCTCTCCGGATGTTGCCGTCGTCGGTTTTTCTACAGCGCTTTGCTCAGTCGCCATCCAGATACGGCACACTTCACCTTTAAACTTGGTCTGCGCCACCGGGAACGGATTAAACGCTCTGATCTGACGTGATATTTGAGTTGCACTCTTCTGCCAATCAATCGCAGCTTCAGCCTTTTCCAGCTTGTGTGCATAAGTCACAAGAGTTTCATCCTGCGGTGTGCTCGGCAAGGTACCGTGCACTTCCAGATCACGCATGGCTTGTACCATCAGGTCTGCGCCAATTTTTGCCAGTGCATCATGCAGGCTCTGCGTAGTATCAGTTGCCCCAATCGGCACAATCCCCTTGTTCACCATAGCGCCTGCATCCAGCGCCGGTACGACTTCCATAATCGTCACCCCGGTTTCAGCATCTCCTGCCAATATTGAACGATGTATGGGGGCGGCCCCGCGCCAGCGCGGCAGCAAAGATGCATGTATGTTGTAGCAGCCATGCACAGGCATATTAAGTACCGTCGTTGGAATAATTAAGCCATATGCAGCAACTACCATCACATCAGCATTAGTAGCTGCTATTTGCTGCTGCACATCTAACGGTTTGAGGCTTTCGGGCTGGAACACGGTAAGAGCATGCTGCTCGGCCAACACTTTCACCGGACTTGGCTTTAATTTCATGCCACGGCCGGCGGGGCGATCCGGCTGCGTAAGCACCATCACAATTTCATGTCCGGCTGCAATAAGTGCAGCTAAAGCCGGCACCGCGAATTCAGGCGTACCTGCAAAGATTATTTTCAATTTTTTGCCTTTGGATTTTTTTACTACATTGGGCGATTGCGCTGTTGCTTCAGCATTTTGTTTTTAATGCGAGTGCGCTTAAGCGGTGATAAGTACTCTACAAATATCTTACCCAGTAAATGATCCATTTCATGTTGAATACACACACTCAATAAACCATGCGCTTCAAGTTTAAAGGTCTCGCCTTTTGCATTCATGGCTTCAACGACAACCTTTTCTGCCCTGGTAACACTGTCATAAACACCAGGCACAGACAAACAACCCTCTTCGTAGACCTGCTCACCGTCTCTCTCAAGGATTTTCGGGTTAATAAACACCTGTAACTGGTCTTTGGTTTCACTGGTATCGATAATGAGCAACTGTATATGCTGATTTACCTGCGTTGCTGCCAATCCTATGCCGGGAGCCTGATACATGGTCTCGGCCATATCTTCAATCAGACGACGTAATGATGCATCAAATTCTTTCACCGGCTTGGCGACGGTGTGCAATCTTGGGTCTGGATAATTAAGAATATCTAAAATCGCCATAAAAATTCATTTACCTATATTGATACTTGATTTAAAACTTGCACGTCCTAAGACTCAAATTGTTTATTAATGTTCAGCTTTTTCCATAAAAGCTTGATTGCTGAATGAATTACGTGATAGATTTAACCTAATTTCGCGATTAATACGCTAATCCTTTAGCATATAATCGTATGCTTCTTAATGCATTTTGTCTGGGGTCATCACTATTATGTTTCGCAATATTATAACGCTGCTCACGTTTTGTTGCTTAAGCTTCCACCTCAACGCACAAGAAGTCGAACTTAAAAAGAACCATCCTGAACGGCATGTTGTAGTTAAAGGTGACACGCTATGGGGTATCTCATCAAAATTTCTTAAAGACCCATGGCTGTGGCCAAAAGTTTGGCAACTAAATCGTTCACAGATAAAAAACCCGCATTTAATTTATCCTGGCGATGTTGTTTTTCTTGATTACAGCAGCGGCAAACCAGAACTCAGACTATTACGCGAAACTATTACGCTGCAACCTGGAGTGGTTGAAGAGCCTCTAGATAAAGTTGCCATATCTACTATACCGTTAAATGTGATTGCACCTTTTCTTAGCCAGCCGCTAGTGATTGAAAAAGACCAATTAGCAAACTCTCCAAGAATTATTGCTGGGCAAGATAACCGCGTGGTATTAAGCCCAGGTACAAAAATTTATATTAATAAAATCGAAGAAGAAGACGGTCTTGACTGGTTTGTTTACAGACCAGGCCAAACGCTTATTGACCCGGATAGCAAAGAAACTTTAGGTGTTGAGGCAACTTATCTAGGTGATGCCAGAATAACTAAATATGGCGAACCCGCTTCAGCCAATATCAGCAAAGCTAAAGAAGAAATCTTTACTAAGGATAGACTGGTACCAGCTGGCGATGAAGCCATTACCAATTTTGTTCCGCATGCCCCCGATACGGAAATTAAGGGCCGTATTATCAAAATTTATGGCGGCTTGGCTGAAGCCGGGCCTGAAAGTATCGTTGCAATTAGCCGTGGCTCACAAGATGGTGTCGAAATAGGCCATGTACTCGCTATTAACCGTTATGGCCGCGTCATTAAAGATCCTGAGCCAAATAAAGAAGCTATAGACAAATCAGCAACAAAATCTAAACTGAAAGAGCTTAACTTTGAAGTATCAAAGGATGCAGACGGCAAGGCAATTGTGAATTTTGAGAAAAATACCGAGAAAAATGGCGGCTTAATCCTTGAGCCGGGCATGATCAAACTACCGGACGAGCGCGTTGGCTTAATGATGGTATTCCGCGTGTTTGACCGTATTTCTTATGGCATCATCATGCAGGCTTCAGAGCCAGTCAACACTAAAGACGCTGTACAAACACCTTGATTTTAAACAATGGCGATCCACAGTGCAGAGATTGAAGAAAAATTACTGTGGGTTAGCCTGGGTAGAGTTTCAGGGATAGGTTCACAGACTTTTTGCCAGCTACTTAAAGCCTTTGGTAGCCCTGAAAATATTTATGCTGCCAATCCAAAACAGTTGCGGGAAATTGTCAGCGACCGTATTGCCAGCGAAATTAATCGTGGATATGACGCTGATACTCTGCAGCAAATCAGGCTATGGCTGTCTCAAGACAACAATCATCTCGTTACACTTGCCGACCCGGAATATCCAAAATCCCTGTTAGAAATTGCTGACCCTCCGCCTTTTTTATATGCAAAAGGCAATCTGTCATTATTAAACCAGCCCAGCATAGCTGTTGTAGGCAGCCGTAATGCCAGTGTGCAGGGTGAAAAAAATGCCGAAGCTTTTGCCGCTGACCTTTGTGCTTACGGCTTATGCATCGTCAGTGGATTAGCGCTAGGCATTGACGGCGCAGCACACCGTGGCGCCCTCAAAGTTAACGGCGCCACTATTGCTGTAGTTGGCACCGGCCTCGATATTGTGTATCCGGCTAAACATCGTGAGCTTGCTCACCAGATCGTACTGAATGGCCTGATTATTTCTGAATTTGATCTGGGCACTCCGTCTAAACCACAGAACTTCCCTAAACGAAATCGCATTATCAGTGGCCTGAGTCTTGGCTGCCTGGTAGTGGAAGCAAACCTGCAAAGTGGCTCACAGATCACCGCACGACTGGCAACTGAACAGGGCCGTGAAGTATTCGCTATTCCCGGCTCGATACACTCACCTATGTCAAAAGGCTGTCACCAGCTCATTAAACAAGGTGCAAAACTGGTAGATTGCCTGCAGGATATTGTTGAAGAACTGAACTTGAGCCAAAATCCGCAATCTGATTTGGTATCAGACAGTGATATTCATTCAGCCAATTCATTTGAGAATGCTGATAGCAATATAATCCTGACAACGATGGGTTACGACCCGATCACATTGGATAATCTAGTTACATTAAGTGGCTTGACGGTGAGCGCTGTTTCATCCATGCTAATGTTACTGGAACTTGAGGGAAAAATAGCCACCCTTACAGGAGGACAATATCAAAAAATTATGTAGTTTTTAATTCCACAAATTTGCATAAACCATCTCACTGAAGGAAATACTGATTAATTGAGCGAGCGGGATGAAGTGCAAGGCGCACGGAACGCAGAGCCCGAGATAGTAGTGGTATACAGCGAGGGCGCGAGTACCGCGCAACGCAGCAATTCACACGCGTAGCCATTGAATCAGAGTTTCCTTAAAGTTAATAATAACTTAAAGGATAACATCATGTTTGAAGTACTGGTTTATATGTTCGAAAACTACATTGACTCACAGTTCAGACCTGACGATAACACCCTATCAAAAGAGTTATCTGCTGCAGGATTTGACGAAGAAGATATTAACGGCGCATTTAACTGGTTTAATCAACTGGAATCATCCGTTGAAAAACCTGCATTATTTACACATGCCCAGCATGCTAATACCCGCATTTTTACTGAAGATGAATTTAAAAAAATCTCCGGTGAAAGCATTGGTTTCATTCTATTCCTGGTCAACGCAAACATCCTGAATTCAGCACAACGAGAGTTAGTCATAGAGCTTGCGATGAGCCTGCCGCAACTGATCATTAGCATAGAAGAAATGCGGTGGATTGTACTCATGACAACCTGGGGCGCAAGTAAAACCGGCCCGGACAAAACAAAAGAATATCTATTTATTGAAGATGCGCTGCTGAATAAAGAAAAACCGACCTTGCATTAAATGCAGGCCGGTTCTTTTAGTACAGAAAACAACAGTACTGATAACTAATCAGCTATTTTGATATGTTATTGATGATAGTCGCAATGGTTGCAGATTGGTTGAGTGTGTAAAAATGCAGACTAGGCGCGCCGCCAGCCAGTAGTGTTTCACATAACTCACTCACCACATCTACGCCAAGCGACCGTAGCGATACCATATCATCACCATATTCCTCAAGGCGCATCTTCAGCCAACGCGGTATTTCCGCACCGCAGATGCTGGAGAAGCGCGCCAATTGCGTAATGTTATAGATCGGCATGACACCCGGCACGATAGGGATCGTGATGCCTAAGTCGTCACACTGATCCACAAACCTGAAATAAGCATCAGCGTTGTAAAAATACTGCGTGATTGCAGAATTGGCACCGGCATCCATTTTACGTTTCAGATTCAGCAAATCTGCTGCTGGGGTTTTCGCCTCAGGGTGAAATTCCGGATAAGCTGCCACTTCAATAAAAAAGTGATCGCCCGTCTCAGCTCGAATAAATTCTACGAGTTCAGATGCATAACGAAAATCACCGGCACTCACTTCACCTGAAGGCACATCGCCACGCAATGTGACTAGACGGTTAATGCCATGTGCTTGATAGGTTTGCAGCAAATCGCGGATTTCAGCTTTACTGGATGAAATGCAGGAGATATGCGGTGCCGCCTGAAAACCTTCGCGCTGGATTTCCAGCACGGTTTCCATAGTACGGTCACGCGTAGAACCACCCGCACCGAATGTTACCGAGAAAAATTCCGGATTGAATTTTGCCAACTCTTTGCGCGTTTCGCGCAGCTTTTCTATTCCTTCAGCCGTTTTGGGCGGAAAGAACTCAAAACTGACCTCAAATTCCTGATTGGGGTTCTTCATGTTTAATTCATTTCATTTATTTGGGCATTTCTATAAATGCAGAGCTTGGGATGCAGTACCAGGCGCACGGAACGCAGGAGCCGAGATAGTATGCAATATACAGCGAGGTTACGAGTACCACGCAACGCAGTAATGCGCCCAAGTGCTTTAAGCAGGCAATCAGCGAAGCTGATGCTCGCAAAAAATGTATTTATAGAAGTGCTCATTTGTTATCTATCAGCAAGGCAGATAATATCCAGGTAAATAAACTGTAAAGCAACGCACCGATCATGCCGGCGAGAAAGGTTTCTACTTTGAAGCCTTCCAGCCACGAACCTACAGCATAAAACAGCAAACCATTGATCACCAAGATAAACAGCCCCAATGTTAATACTGTAATCGGCAGCGTCAGCAACACCAGAATCGGCTTGATCAGCATATTCACCAAACCCATCACCAGTGCTGCAACCAGAGCGGCTGTAAAACCAGCCACATGAATACCTGGCACTAGGTATGCGACTACCAGTAACGCCAGTGCATTCAAAACCCAAATCAGTAACAATTTCATGCGGCTGCTCCTTTTTTATCTATCAACAGATTTATTCGCCTGCCAGCAGATTAATTAATAACGGTAAGTATCTGGCTTGAATGGTCCTTGCTTCTGCACACCAATATAAGCTGCCTGCGTATCAGTTAATGTCGTTAGTTGTGCATTCAGTTTTTTCAACTGCAATACCGCAACTTTTTCATCCAGATGCTTAGGCAAAGTATAAACGCCGACCGGGTATTTTGCAGTTTGTGTAAACAACTCAATTTGCGCAATAGTCTGGTTAGCAAATGATGAACTCATCACATAGCTCGGGTGACCGGTACCACAGCCTAAATTCACCAAGCGACCCTTTGCCAGCAGAATGATTTTTTTACCATCAGGGAAGATCACGTGGTCAACTTGTGGCTTGATTTCATCCCACTCGTATTTCTCAAGTGATGCTACGTCGATCTCGTTATCAAAGTGGCCGATGTTGCACACAATCGCCTGATCTTTCATTTTCGCCATATGGTCATGTGTAATCACATGGTAGTTGCCGGTTGCTGTTACGAAAATATCGCCATGTGCAGCAGCGTATTCCATTGTCACTACACGGTAACCTTCCATTGCTGCCTGTAATGCGCAGATCGGGTCAATTTCAGTTACCCACACCTGAGCTGATAGTGCACGCAAAGCTTGAGCTGAACCTTTACCTACATCGCCATAACCTGCGACCACTGCAATCTTACCGGCAATCATCACATCCGTTGCACGCTTAATTGCATCTACGAGAGACTCACGGCAGCCGTACAGGTTATCGAATTTAGACTTAGTCACTGAGTCATTCACGTTAATCGCAGGGAAAGCCAGCTTGCCTTCTTTGTGCATCTGATACAGACGATGCACGCCAGTCGTGGTTTCCTCAGTTACGCCGATAATTTGCGCCAGACGTGTTGAGTACCATGTTGGGTCTTGCTGCAATTTTGCTTTGATTGCTGCAAACAGACAGGTTTCTTCTTCTGAAGTCGGGTTTGCAATCACAGATAAATCTTTTTCTGCACGCGTACCCAGATGTAACAACAATGTTGCATCGCCGCCGTCATCCAGAATCATGTTTGAATAGCCACCGTCCGTCCACTCAAAAATACGGTGGGTGTAATCCCAGTACTCAGTCAGCGTTTCACCTTTGATCGCGAACACAGGTGTACCGCCGGCCGCAATCGCAGCAGCAGCATGATCTTGTGTTGAGTAGATATTGCATGATGCCCAGCGCACTTCAGCGCCCAGATCTTTAAGCGTTTCGATCAGCACAGCAGTTTGAATTGTCATGTGCAGGCTGCCGGTAATGCGTGCGCCTTTCAGTGGTTGTGCTGCTGCATATTCCTGACGGATTGCCATCAAGCCAGGCATTTCAGTTTCAGCAATGGCGATTTCTTTACGGCCAAAAGCTGCCAAGCTAATGTCGGCAACGATGTAATCTTTAAATTCAGTCACAGTATTCATGTTGATTTCCTTGAATTGTGTGACCGGGGGGATGGGGGAATAACAGAGATATAAACTTATCTCACCCGTATCCCGTGCCCGGCACGGTTAATATAGGTGAGCGTCGTTTAAAACATTTTCTGAGCCTAGGAGACTGTACAAAAAGACAGCTCTCGCAACGCTCCTCAGAAGTGGTGCGCATTATACGCGATATTATTTTATGCACAATACCGCAACAGAATGAATATAAAAGGGTTTTTACCTTAAATATTCATTCTGGTCTTGTTTTACAAGCCAGCAGCAGCGCGTAACGCCGCAGCTTTATCTGTTGACAACTGGCTTCGGCCACTACGCTTAACATCGCTTCGCGAGTTAGCCTACGCCGAAACACCAACAAAGCACATGTAAGCGGTGCTTACATGCCTGCGGCAGCACGAAGTGCTGCTGCTTTATCGGTGTTTTCCCAAGTAAATTCAGGCTCATCACGGCCAAAGTGACCGTAAGCAGCTGTTTTACTGTAAATCGGGCGTAACAGATCCAGCATTTTCACAATGCCTTTTGGACGCAGGTCAAAATGTTCCAGCACCAGTTGCGTCAATACTTCGTTCGACACTTTACCTGTACCGTAAGTTTCCACCATCACTGAAGTCGGTTTAGCTACACCAATCGCATAACTCACCTGCACCAGACAACGTGTTGCCAAACCGGCAGCCACAATATTCTTAGCGACATAACGCCCGGCATAAGCAGCACTACGGTCAACTTTTGAAGGATCCTTACCAGAGAATGCACCGCCACCATGTGGAGCCGCGCCGCCGTAAGTATCGACAATGATTTTACGACCAGTTAAGCCGCAGTCACCTTGTGGGCCGCCAATTACAAAGCGGCCGGTCGGGTTCACCAGAAACTTGATATCGCCTTTGATTAACTCACTCGGCAACACTGGTTTAATAATCTCTTCTATCGTCGCTTCGCGTACTTGCTCCAGACTCATCTCCGGTGCATGCTGCGTAGAAACAACCACCGTATCGATTTTGTAAGGTTTGCCATCTACATATTGCACGGTGACTTGTGATTTAGCATCTGGACGCAGCCATGGCAAACGACCATCTTTACGTAATTGTGCCTGGCGTTCCATCAATCGATGGCTCAGCCAGATTGGCAAGGGCATTAATTGCGGCGTTTCATCAACCGCATAGCCAAACATCAAGCCTTGGTCACCGGCACCTTGGTCGAGTGGATCATCATGCGCACCATCAACACCTTGAGCAATATCTGGAGATTGTTTGTCGTAAGCTACTAATACAGCACAACCTTTATAGTCGATGCCGTACTCTGTGTTATCGTAGCCGATGCGTTTAATCGCATCGCGCGCTACTTTAATATAGTCAACATTAGCCGTTGTAGTAATTTCACCGGCCAATACGATTAAACCGGTATTTGCTAACGTTTCTGCCGCTACACGGGCAGTCGGGTCTTGGGTTAAAATGGCATCCAGAATGCTGTCAGATACTTGGTCAGCTAATTTGTCAGGATGTCCTTCAGAAACAGATTCTGATGTAAAAAGATATTCACTCATTGATTGCCTTGGAATAAAAATTAAAAAAAATACTTACTAAAGGCTGAAGCAAGTATTGAAGAAAATGAATTGTACACGAATTGAAACTCCCGCCAAAAAATTTAAGTTGTTAAAATCCAATGATGTACGCTCAGTGAGTATATTTTCTCTTACAATAAGCACATGACACAGACCATTAAATTTACCAAAATGCAAGGCGCCGGTAATGACTTTATTGTCATCGATGGCATCAACCAGGCTATTCAGCTTTCTCCTGATCAGATCAAAACACTCGCTCACCGTCAGTTCGGCATAGGCTTCGACCAGTTGTTACTGGTCGAAAGTTCCAAAGTTGCTGATTTTAAATACCGTATTTTTAATGCTGACGGCAGTGAAGTGGCACAATGCGGCAACGGCGCACGCTGTTTTGTACGTTTTGTATCTGACCAGCATCTAACCGAAAAACGTGAAATCAGCGTTGAAACCGCGAGTGGCATTATTACGCCAAAGCTGGAGGCTGACGGTTTGGTCACTGTCAACATGGGTGCACCCAGATTGCTGCCTCAGGATATACCGTTCATTGCCGATGTTGCTGCTATAACCTACACACTGGATGTTAATCATCAGCAGATTGAAATTTCTGCGGTTTCCATGGGCAACCCGCATGCAGTTCAAGTGGTAGATGATGTTGAGACCGCCCCCGTAGTTGCACTTGGCAGCCAGATTGAAGTGCATCCGCGCTTTCCTGAACGTGTGAATGCAGGCTTTATGCAGATTATTGATGCGCACCATATTAAACTGAGAGTATTCGAGCGTGGCAGCGGCGAAACACTGGCTTGCGGCACCGGTGCCTGCGCCGCAGTTGTGGCCGGCATTCAACGTGGCTTACTGCAATCACCAGTACGCGTCAGTGCGCGTGGCGGCGAGTTGCACATTGCATGGCAAGGAGGAAACTCACCGGTGATGATGACCGGCCCGGCAGTGACGGTATTTATCGGTGAAGTTGATTTGGCTTCATAAAATTAAAATATTAAATCAAACCATTTAGCAAATGCATGCACCCTAAAAATTAAGGTATTCAGTAAATGACAACAACTCACGAAGACAACCCAGCGGCTCAAGAAGAAATTTCTGCAGAGCAAGTAACAAGCTACTTACGCAGTCATCCAAAATTTTTTGAGCAATACGCAAGCTTACTGACTGAAATTACCTTACCAAGCCCGCATGGCAGTGGCGTCATTTCGCTTGGCGAACGTCAGCAGCTGGCACAACGCGACAAAATTCGCGTACTGGAATCTTTAATGGAGCAAATGATAGCCAATGCGGAAGGCAACGAAGCCACCAGTCTTAAAGTGCATCAATTCTGCCTGAAGCTGCTCGAGCAGCAAAGCTTCAGTGCTTTAAAGCAGCTAATTGCTGAAACGCTGCGCACCGACTTTAATGTGACAGAGTCACTGATTCGCATCTGGGTTAAACCCAGCAACAGCGCAATTGCCGGTGATGCCGTTTTTACTCATGTCAGTGATGAATTCAATGATTGGGTGATCTCACTCCAGCAGCCGCACTGCGGCAACAAACCGCAAGTAGCGACGGACTTATTAGACAGCAATCTACAGTCATTTGCGTTTATTCCGCTTTATAAGAATGCCGCAGACCAGCATGCATTCGGCGTTTTGATGCTAGGTGCTGAAGACCCGCAGCGCTTCAAAGCCGACATGGGAACACTGTATCTTGACCGCATCGGCGAGCTAATTGCTGCTGCATTGCTTAATCATTTATTTACTTTGAATCTTTAGGAAACACTGCGTTATTTTCATCACGTCACTCACCGCGGGAGTGCATATTGCTCTACCTTGACGATTACATTCAACACCTTACATTTGAGCGCGGGCTTAGCGCGCTTACTTGCAAGAACTATACGCGGGATATTCAGCTGTTTGAATCTCTGCTTGAGGGTGCTGATCTATATAGTGTGAAAAACCAGCAAGTCAGGCGCTTTATCGCGACCCTGCACAGCCGTGGCTTGAGCAGTGCAAGTATCGCGCGCGCCCTTTCTGCCTGGCGCGGTTTCTACGATTATTTAATTCAGCATAAATGCTTTACCCAAAACCCGGTTCTTGGGTTACGTGCACCCAAAGCTGCCAAGACCTTACCGCAGGCGCTCTCTGTAGATCAGGCGATCAAGTTTGTTACTATTGAAGGTGACGGAATATTGGATGTGCGTGACCGTGCGATTCTGGAACTGTTCTATTCATCCGGCCTGCGGCTGGCTGAGCTAGTAAATCTAGATACGAGCATGCTGGATTTTTCTGAAGGTACCGTTACCGTTACGGGTAAAGGCAATAAAACGCGTATCGTACCGCTAGGGAGTCATGCCGCCAATGCCATGCAGGCCTGGTTGCAGCAGCGTGCCAGCATCAAGATAGTCGATAAGGATTTAAACGCTGTTTTTATAACGGAGCAAGGTCGCAGAATCACACCACGTGCTGTGCAATACCGCGTTAAATCGTGGGCAATCAAGCAAGGCATTAATACCGATATGCACCCGCATCTGCTGCGCCATAGCTTTGCTACGCATGTATTGCAATCCAGCCAAGATCTGCGTGCTGTACAGGAGATGCTAGGCCATGCCAACATCAGCACCACTCAGGTTTATACGCATCTGGATTTTCATCACCTGGCAAAAGTTTACGATAACGCCCACCCAAGGGCTAAAAAGAAGTAGCTATTGAAGCATCAATTAACTTATAAAGCCGTTATTACAAGCGATTTATAAAAAGCCTTGCCCTTAGAAGCTACGCACAAAATTTCAGCATTCGTTCGCCAGAGCACGGAACGATAAGGTAGATGGTGGGATTATTTAATTGGTAGCTACCAGAAAAAATAGCTTGATTTGCAATAATACTTGACTAAAATACGCTGCTATAATGACAGCTTAGCTATAACCTTATTCCCACAAATAAAGAGGACAATCATGGAACATCAATTACCTGCATTACCTTATGCAAAAAATGCATTAGTACCACACATTTCAGAAGAAACTTTCGAATACCACTACGGCAAACATCACCAAACTTACGTAACCAACCTCAATAACTTGATCAAAGGTACTGAGTTTGAGAACGCAAGTCTGGAAGAAATCGTTAAAAAATCTGCTGCTGGTATTTATAACAACTCAGCACAAGTTTGGAACCACACTTTCTTCTGGAGCTGCATGAAACCAAATGGCGGCGGCGTACCTAGCGGTGCCTTGGCAGATGCCATTAATGCTAAATGGGGTTCATTTGATGAATTCAAAAAAGCATTCCAAGCTTCTGCAGTTGGCAACTTCGGTTCTGGCTGGACATGGCTGGTTAAAAAAGCTGACGGTTCAGTAGATATCGTGAACATGGGCCCGGCTGGCACACCACTGACAACTGGCGACAAAGCGCTACTAACAATCGACGTATGGGAACATGCTTATTACATCGATTACCGCAATGCACGCGCTAAATTCGTAGAAGTGTTTCTGGCTTCATTAGCTAACTGGGATTTTGCATCAGCTAACTTTAGTTAATCGCCACTACTTGTAAAGTAAATATTAATTAAGTTAAAAAAGAAGCGGTCTTTATAAGGTTTCTTTTTTAACTTAAATATTTAATCTAAATTTAAAATATATATGACAGTATCAGTGCATGAATCTGAATTCTCACTCTTAGAACTACTACTTTATAAAAACTAATAACAATTATGCTCATGTATAACATAATGATATAACCATTTATTTTAAAAATATCACTATCGTATAATTCTATTCAATCTAAATTGAAATTAAAGTCTGTTAAAATCCGCACCATGTTGCAGCGTTATGTGATTCATCTTGCGTTAGTTTTATTATTTGCGTTCACGCAGATGGGCGTTGCTACGCATGAAATCAGCCATTTAACGGACGCAAGCCAACATAGCCAGCAAGACCCTAAATCCCAATCCAAGCAGACCGCAGCAGAGCAATGTACGCAATGTATAAGCTATGCAAAAGTAGCAAGCGGATTAGAGTTATCAGCTTTTAAGATTCCGTTTATCAGTGCTGACCCAATAGCGGTTACTGCTCACTTTTTAAGTTTCGAATCAACGTTCACCAGCGCTTATGCAGCGCGCGCGCCGCCTCAAATAATCAGCATTTAATATTCACTACCAACAAAATTTTGTTGGTGATTTGCTTTTATTTTTGAGGTTACTCACATGAATTACAGCCGAAATCCGCACATGCGCGCCGCATTTGCGTTTAAACCTTTATTAGTTGTTATCGCAGCTTTATTCGCTAATCAAGCCCTCGCAGCAGATACACATACTGCGATTGATCTTGCTACCGTTCCGGTGACGGGAAACCCATTAGGCGTTAGCTCTGATGAGCTGGTCGTACCTATTTCAATCCTCAGCGGTCGAGAGCTTTCACTTAAGCGCGAGAGCACGCTTGGCGATACTTTGAATGGCATCCCTGGCGTCAGCGCCACCAGCTTTGGCC
The DNA here is from genome assembly GCA_020622105.1 of Methylotenera sp. GTDB lineage: Bacteria > Pseudomonadota > Gammaproteobacteria > Burkholderiales > Methylophilaceae > Methylotenera. The sequence continues at coordinate 21,978 of JAHRYP010000006.1, read as the reverse complement.
CCAACTCGTCGCGCCCGGTCATCCGTGGACTTGATGCGGAACGGGTACGCATTATGCAAAATGGTATCGGCATACTGGATGCATCCAGCCTGAGTTTTGACCATGCAGTGTCACTGGATCCGCTAGTCATTGAGCAAATAGAAGTGATTCGCGGCCCCGCGGCATTGTTGTACGGTGGCAGTGCGGTTGGCGGGGTTGTCAATGCGATTGACCATAGAATACCAACCGAAAAATTAGAGGGTATTGCCGGACGTGCAGAAGCCAGTGTCGGTGGTGCCGATAGCCAGAACAATCTGGCTGGCGTGGTAGATATTGGTAATGGAAAAATTGCTGTCCATGCTGATGCCTACACCAGAAAAACCAGTGACCTGGATATTCCGGGATTTGCAGTATCCAGCCGTAAAAACCGGGTTGATGGCACGACGCGTGATAATCGTGGCAGACTAGTCAACAGCAATGCCAGTAGCGAAGGCGGCGCGTTAGGTGCATCGCTGACTTTTGACGACGGTTACGCAGGTATCTCTTATTCCGGTTTCAGAAACAACTACGGCACAGTAGCTGATCCTGCTGTACGCGCTGATATGCAGAGCGACCGCTGGGATTTTGGCAGCGAAATAAGAGAACTAGGCAATGTGATTGAACGCATAAAATTCAAGCTGGCGCATACTGATTATCAGCATCAGGAGATTGAAAGCGGTGCAGTTGGCACTACGTTTAAAAACCGTGGCCTGGAAGGCAGCTTTGAAGCCGGGCACGCTAGTATCGGCAATATGAAAGGCGTATTGGGTGTTCAGTTTCAGAATTCAAATTTTGAAGCCTTAGGTGATGAAGCGTTTGTACCGTCAGTGAACACACAAAGTAAAGCGCTGTATATCTACGAAGAACTGCCACTGGATCAGCTTAAATTAAGTTTTGGTGGGCGAATTGAGCACGTTGCATTAAATGCTGGTGCGTTTAAGGATGACTCGGCAAAAAATAACAGCTTTAATCCAGCCAGTTATGCATTTGGCGGCCTTTACACTTTCAATTCCAATTGGTCACTTGCAACCAATCTCTCGCACAACGAGCGTGCACCTAGCTATTTTGAGCTTTACGCAAATGGCGCGCACTTGGCAACCGGCCAATACGAAATTGGCAACCCCAACTTCGACAAAGAGCGTTCTAACGGGGTTGATGCGCAAATGCGCTGGAAAGAAGGTAAGAATAGTTTTAACTTCGGCGCTTATTACACAAGATTCAGCAGTTTTTTAGGCTTGTTGGGTACCGGTGATATTGATGCAGAATCAGAGCTGCCGATTGCACAATTCTCATCTTTTGCTGCCACATTTAAAGGCTTGGAAGCGGACGGAAGATTCAACATTGCCGACAATCTTGACTTAACGTTGCGTGGTGACTATGTGCGCGCCACTAACCGCGATAATGACGACCCGCTACCTCGCATTGCACCATTAAGATTAGGTGGAGGCCTGCATTATCAAAAGAATAGTTTTGGTGCCAGAATGGATATGCTACATGCGTTCAAGCAAGACCGCACATCAGAAAACGAATTGGTAACCGATAGTTATACCAACCTGAGCGCAATAGTCACTTACAAATTGCCGACCAAGCTGGGTTTAGAGGTGTATGCAAAAGCTAATAACTTACTGGATCAGGAAATTCGCGAGCATACTTCGTTCTTGAAAGATATTGCACCGCAGGCAGGACGTTCATTGTTACTGGGATTGCGTGCTGATTTTTAGAACTGCAACTGTTTCTGCGACAGGGGCAGAGAATGCCGCCCCTGTCCATTATGGATTACCCTAGAAGCATCAAACCCCAAACCACCGCCACAATCATCAATGCAATAAATACGGCTGCACTGCCAATATCTTTTGCCTGCTTTGCCAACGGGTGACGCTCGATAGAGGTATGGTCCACGGCCGCTTCAATCGCAGAGTTGAGCAATTCAACAATCAATACCAATAGCACACTGGCTATCATCAACGCCTGCTCTACACGATTTTCACCCAGGTAAAACGCTAACGGAATCAGCACCACAGCCAGAAAAACCTCTTGCCGAAAAGCATCCTCATGTTTAAAGGCTGCGCCAAAACCCTGCAGCGAATAACCAAAAGCATTCATCAGCCGACGGATACCTGTTTTACCTTTAAATGGGCTAGTTTCTGCCAGATGTTTAGATTGTAGTGTTGTATTTTCAGCGATATGCTGATTATTTTCAGGAGTTTGCATTTAGTGCTTTCAGCGCATAGGCAATAAAAAAATTAATACATAATAATTTGTGCGCAAATTTTAACATGCGCTATCATTATGCTTTAAGTATTCAATCACGAATTTAACAAGGTTCATTATGGCGCGCATGGTAAATTGTATTAAGTTAGGCAAAGAAGCTGAAGGCATGGACTTCCCGCCTTATCCGGGTGAGCTCGGCAAACGTATTTATGCAAACGTTTCTAAAGAGGCTTGGGCGGCATGGTTAAAACAGCAAACCATGCTGGTGAATGAAAACCGCCTGAGTTTGGCTGATCCGTCAGCACGTAAATATCTGACAGAACAAACAGAAAAGTACTTTTTTGGCGACGGTGCAGATACTGCAAGTGGCTATGTGCCACAAAAAGGCTAAGCTAAGATAATAATTACCGTTATAAAAAAAAGCGCCTTGTTAGGCGCTTTTTTTTATTTTCTTGATCAAACTATGAAGACTGTAAAGTCTCGCGCTCCATGTCTTGCACTGAAGTATGGCGCACATCTTTACCTTTCACCATGTACACCACATATTCTGCGATATTCTTGGCATGGTCGCCAATACGTTCAATTGCTTTCGCAACAAACAAGACCTCAAGCGACATTGAAATCGTACGTGGATCTTCGAGCATAAATGTTATCAGCTGACGCATTGCTGCGCGGAACTGTTCATCCACCTGCTCATCTTGCCTAGCTACTGCAACAGTCTTGCTATCATCCAAGCGCGCAAAACCGTCCAAGGCAGTACTCAGCATTTCACGTACCAAAGTCACCATTGCCTTGATTTCATTAAAGCGTGGTTTGTACAAGCGATCTTCATCAAAGATCTTTTGCGCGGTACGCGCAATCTTTGTCGCTTCATCGCCAATACGCTCCAGGTCCGTAATGGTTTTTACAATCATCATGATCATACGCAGGTCACCCGCAGTCGGCTGGCGTCGTGCAATGATATGACTGCAGTCTTCATCAATCTGCACTTCCAGCGCATTGACGCGATGGTCATTATTCATGACTTCTTTTGCCAGATTGGGATCAAGTTTTACCAGCGCTTCAAGTGCCTGAACGATTTGCTGCTCAACCAAGCCGCCCATTTCCAGCACTTTTCCACGCAACGACTCTAATTCAGCATCATATTGCTTAAAGGTGTGTTCAGAATGCATTTTAATTTTCCACTGTTAGCTAGAACGTTATCTTAGGTATCTAATATGACAAAATTATTACAAAATGCGATTAAGCATTTATTTTTTATAGGTTTTAACGCCTTCAGGTGTCGCCAACAGCAACACATTAGCAGGGCGTGCTGCAAATAAACCATTCGTCACTACGCCTACGATCTGATTAATTTTGGCTTCCATCGCTACCGGGTCGGTAATAGTTAAACCATGCACATCCAGAATCACATTACCGTTATCGGTAGTGAAATCACGCAACTGCGGCTGGCCGCCTAATTTAACCAGCTCACGTGCAACATGGCTTTTTGCCATTGGCAGCACTTCTACCGGCAATGGGAATTTACCCAACACTGGTACATATTTGCTGGCGTCGCAAATACAGATAAATTGTTTTGCCACTGCGGCCACAATTTTCTCACGTGTTAATGCACCGCCGCCGCCTTTAAGCATGTGCAGGTGTTCGGTGATTTCATCAGCACCATCTACATAAATATCCATACCATCAACACTGTTCAGGTCAAATACTTCAATGCCATGGCCGCGTAAACGCGCTGCTGTCGCTTCTGAGCTTGCAACCGCGCCATCAATCTTGTGTTTCACTTTTGCCAGCTCTTCAATAAAGAAGTTGGCCGTTGAGCCTGTGCCCACACCAATAATGCCGCCTTTTACATATTCAACCGCTGCTTTAGCGACCTGTTGTTTTAATTCGTCTTGTGTATATGCCATTTTGAGTCAAGTCCTTGCAAAATCTTTTATAATACGAGTTATATAATTTAATCCAATCTAGTACTATACACTGCACTAGTCTATTTTAGAAATAACGCATGCCTACAAATACTGCACAAAATTACCTAGAGAAAATACAGCACTCGCACGTTTATGACGTTGCTAAAGTAACGCCGTTAGATCTGCAAATCAATTTATCCAAACGTATTAAAAACAATGTCCTGTTAAAACGCGAGGATATGCAGCCGGTATTTTCTTTCAAGATTCGCGGTGCTTACAACAAAATGGCAAGCCTATCGCCAGAGGCGCTGGCAAAAGGCGTGATTGCAGCTTCAGCAGGTAATCACGCACAAGGCGTGGCCTTGAGCGCACAAAAACTGAAATGCCGTGCGGTTATCGTGATGCCGACCACCACCCCGCTAATCAAGATTGATGCAGTGAAGAGCCGTGGCGCTGAAGTGGTGCTGTTCGGTGACAGCTACTCAGATGCCTACGCGCACTCACTAGAATTAGAGAAAAAAGAAGGCTTAACCTTCGTACACCCTTATGATGACCCGGATGTGATCGCCGGACAAGGTACGATTGCGATGGAAATCCTCAATGCGCACCCGGAACCGATTGATGCTATTTTCTGCTGCGTAGGCGGCGGCGGTCTGCTGGCGGGCATCGCTGCTTACGTTAAAGCGGTGCGGCCTGAAATCAAAGTCATAGGCGTTGAGGCAAAAGACGCTGAAGCCATGACCGAATCACTCAAAAAAGGACAGCGCATCGCACTAGACCAGGTTGGCTTATTTGCCGACGGCGCCGCAGTGAAGCAAGTTGGTGAGCATACTTTCGCGTTATGTCAGCAATATGTAGATGAAATGATCATCGTCGATAACGACGCAATCTGCGCTGCAATTAAAGACGTATTTGAAGATACGCGCAGCATTCTGGAACCTGCGGGCGCTTTGGCTGTAGCCGGCCTTAAGGCTTATGCCGCGCGTGAAAATTTGCAGGATAAAACACTGATTGGCATCGCATCCGGTGCCAATATGAACTTTGACCGCCTGCGTTTTATCGCAGAGCGCGCCGAAATCGGTGAAAAACGCGAAGCTGTGCTGGCAGTCACTATTCCTGAAAAACCAGGTGCGTTTAAGGCATTCTGCCGCTTATTGGGTGGCCGCAATATCACTGAATTTAATTACCGCTATTCTGATCCGCACAATGCGCATATTTTCGTTGGTGTTGCTGTTTCAGATCCATCTGAATCAGCTAAGCTGGTTAGCGCTTTGCAGCAGCAAGGGTTGCCAACATTAGACCTCAGCGATAACGAGGTTGCCAAGCTTCACTTGCGTCACTTGGTAGGCGGCCACGCGCCACAGGCCGAGAACGAAAAAGTATTCAGATTTGAGTTCCCGGAAACACCGGGCGCACTCATGAAGTTCCTCGATACAATGGGCCACGACTGGAATATCAGCCTGTTCCACTATCGCAATCATGGTGCGGACTTTGGGCGTGTGCTGGTAGGCATGCAAGTGCCGCCTAATGAACTATCTGAGTTTTCTGACTTCTTAAGTAAATTAGGTTACCCGTATTGGGATGAAACAGAAAACCCGGCATATAAATTGTTTTTAGGTTAACTACCCCCATTGCGGCTGCATATAGCCAAAATGGTTGCTTACTTACAACCAGATTTAATTGTTGCTTATGTATAACTTATTGTTATATTGGAATTAATGTTTTTACTATAGCCAAGCACAATTTTTGCATGGTTATTAAACGAAGTTGCCGTACAAATATCTGACTGCTGATACAAGCACAGAATACTCTGGAGATAATAAATGAAATTAACACCTGCTTTTGGCAAAACACGCGCCAGCCTGCTTTTACTGGCATTAATCACTGGGATTGTTGGATGTAGCAAAGAAAAGACCGATGACTCCCAAGCCGTGGCTGAATCAAAATCAGCCGGATTTGCTTATGTTACCAGCCAAGATGCAGGCGTGAGTGTCATCGACCTTGCAACAATGGAAGTGGTTAAACAGTTCGATGTAAAGGCAGCTGGGCCACGGGGCTTGAGTCTTACTGACGATGGCAAAAAACTGATCGTTGCCACACGCGAAAACGAAAGTATTTCCGTCATTGATACGGCAACGGGTGAAGTGCTGCAACAAATTCCTGTGGGCAAAAACCCTGAGTTTGTGCGCGTAAGCGGTAACTTTGCTTATATTTCTTCTGAGCCAAGCGCTAAAGGCGGCCCACCACCAAAACCAGGTGCAGAAGAAGAGGACGATGACGACGAAGAAAAAATCCCGGCCAAAATTGCTGTAGTTGACTTAGCCGCAGGTAAAAAAGTACGTGAAATCACCGGTGGCCCTGAAACCGAAGGCATTGAATTTTCAGCTGATGGCAGCAAGCTTGTGATCACTAACGAAGCTGACAACACCGTGACGGTGCACGATATTGCATCTGGCGATTTATTAAAAACCATACATACCCACGAACAGGGTGATCGTCCACGCGGCATCAAAGTTTCTCCGGATGGCAATAATTACTTAGCTACACTGGAGTATGGCAATAAATTCATAGTGCTGGATAAAGACTTTAATCTGGTACGCACCGTAGAAACCGGTCAGACACCTTACGGTATCGCCTATGACCGTTCCGGTGAACGCATTTTTGTGGCAACAAATAAGGACAAGGTACTGCAGGTGTTTAATGCCAAAACTTATGAAAAAGTTAAAGACATTCCAACTGGAAACCGTTGCTGGCACTTTACATTTACCCCGGATGACAAACAGATTCTGTTAGCTTGCGGTAAATCAGACGCAGTATTCGTGATTGATGCTGAAAAACTGGAAGTGACAAAACAGATTGAAGTTAAAAACATGCCATGGGGTATTGTGACTTACCCTAAAGCCATGGGTAGTATTGAAAGCAAATAATCCCGTCTCACGAAATAAAAAAAGTCCCGCAAGGGACTTTTTTTATTTCAGCTTATTTAATATAAACTCCCAGTCTCTTGGATCAACCGGTGTAATTGATAAGCGGTTACCGCGTTGTAAAATCCTTAAATTGGCAAGTTCCGGCATTTCTCGCATTTCTTTTAAACTTAACAACCTGGTTTTACGCACCAGCTTTACATCTACATTAAACCAGCGTGGGTTTTCAGGGGTGGCTTTAGGGTCATGATACTTATGACCCTCAATAAACTGCAAGCGATCCGGATAGGCAAGCGTACTTACCTCGGCGATACCTGCAATGCCCGGCTCGGCACAGTTGGAATGGTAAAACAGCACGCCATCACCCACCTTCATCTGATCGCGCATAAAGTTTCTTGCCTGATAATTGCGCACGCCGTACCAATCTACGGTCTGATTAGGGAAACCAGCCAGATCATCAATAGAAACGTCCGCCGGTTCGGACTTCATCAACCAATATCGCATTGTGTTTTCCAGTTAAAAATATTTGCTTATGATAATCTATAACCCAATCAACAATAATGAATTTTCAACATGACTAAACCTCAACAAAAGAATGTATTAGGCACAGCACTACAAGTTTGCAGCCTTGACCCTTTGACTGGTTTTACGCGTAACGGCTGCTGCGAAACAGGCGCTGACGACGCCGGCAGCCATACTGTCTGCGCACAAGTCACAGAAGAGTTTCTGGCATTCTCAATTTCACGGGGCAATGATTTAAGCACACCGCGACCTGAATATGGCTTTGAAGGGCTGCAGGCAGGTGATCGCTGGTGCTTATGTGCCAGTCGCTGGCTGGAAGCATCAGAAGCCAGCTTTGCGCCACCGGTCATACTGGAAGCCTGTCACGAAAAATGCCTGCAAATCGTCAGCCTGGCCGACTTAAAGTATCACGCGTTAAGATAGGTATATGTTAAATGTCTAATATTGATTAAAGCTGAGTTGCGGTTCGCATATCAATAATTCCCTTGCCTGTGGAATATACAGAACAAGGCGAAATTAAAAACATCGTACGAAGTAATGAAGAGTTCTCCACGGAACAGCCTAGGCCAGCATCCTGAACCAAAAAGGCTCAAGTGGTAACAGCCTAGAGTGCATTAGGTACACCTGCAAGAGGCGCTCACACAGACGCTCGAATGACTAAAACCGATGCTATAAACTAGTTCAAGGAATTATTAGCCTAAACCGAACCGCAGAGAACAAACTTTGAAATCTGACGAATTATCTTAAATTCTGTTTCTTTAAGATAAAACTAGTTGAAGTAATTCTACTCTCTTTTAACCCGTACTTTTTAAAACATTTTAAAATTTATTTTATGGTACAGGCTTCATCAATCTGATCCTGCATGATTGCTATTCTGCGCCTGATGTCGCCTACATCAACATCGCCGCTTTTACTGTTAAGTAACTCATGAGCGAGATTCAGTGCTGTCATGATCGCGATTCTTTCCACACCGATGACTTTACCACTATCACGAATATCGCGCATTTTCTTATCGAGAAAATTCACGGCGTTAATCAGACCCGGGCGCTCTTCCTCGGTGCATGACACCGTAAAGTTCCGCCCCATAATACTGACGTCTACGCCTTTAATTTCACTCATTATTTTTTGCTCAAAAGTATGATGTTAAATCTGACTTAAGGAAGACTATCTATCAGAGTTTCAATGCGCTCGCTGGCCTGCGCCATATTAGCTTTCAATGTTGCAGTATCAGCCTCTATCTTATCTAAACTAAGGCGCAATTCAGCGTTTTCACCGCGCAACGCATTACACATTGAAATCAAGTGTGATAGTTTTTGTTCCAGCACTTTTAAGTCTGCATCCATACGATCACTATAATTTAAAAAATTCATTATAGTCAATAGCTAACATGAATTTCATAAAGTATTACAATAATTTACAAAGCACATTATTAGAAAAAGTTCCTGATATTTGCAAATAAAAAGTTATAATCATCTAAGTTGATAGGTGCCAAGTTTGCTTTCTGCAAATAAGGTGAAACTGGGAAATAGGTGCGTTTTTATATTAAAAACAATTCCTATGCTGCCCCCGCAACGGTAAGTGAGTCTGATTTATTCATACGATTTGCTCTATGCCACTGAACTGAAATTGGTTCGGGAAGGCGCAAATCCAGGGTTTACAAAAACCCGGAACTCACAAGCCCGGAGACCGGCCTCGCAACACAAGTTGGAAATACCGCGGGGTGACGGTGTGTCAAAAACGAATGGCGTTACACGCTTTTTCGTTCATGATTCTATGCCCCTAACGTATTTCCTTTTTTCAAATTACATGCGGGGTCGCATGTAACATAAGGAAATTACATGAATCAAAAACTTATCGTGAGCTTGATAGGCTCCACTTTAGCCTTCCCTACTTTAGCTGCCGAACAAATAAACCTGGATGATGTTGTTGTCACCGCCTCACGTATTGAACAATCGCGTGCCAATGTGATCGGTGACGTTACTGTGATTGATCGCGAAACCATAGAGCGTGCAGGCGCTGCATCACTCACAGATGTATTGCGTTCGCAGCCAGGAATACAGGTTGTTAACAGTGGTGGCGCCGGAACTGCAACTAGCATATTTCTTCGCGGAACCAATGATCAACATGTTGTGTTGCTGGTAGATGGCTTACGCATTAACTCTGCCACCTTAGGCACTACTGCTTACGAAAGTATTCCGCTCTCCCAGATTGAAAAAATTGAGATTCTGCGTGGACCAGCTTCCAGCCTATATGGGGCTGATGCCATTGGCGGCGTCATTCAGATTTTCACACGTAAAGGCAGTTCTGAAAAAACATTGCTGCATGCGGCAGCAGGGCTAGGAAGCTACGGCACAAAGACTGCTGAAGCTGGTCTCAACGGCGGTTATGGCAATTTGCGATATGGCGTCAATTTAAGCAGCCTTGATACTGACAGCTTCTCGGCCAAGCGTATCCGTAATAATGCTTTTGATAAAGATGATGATGGTTACCGCAATTTAAGTGCGTCAGCCTATATGGATTTAACATTAACAGCAGGGCACACGCTGGGATTACAGTTCTTTGAAAGCAAGGCACGCAACCATTTCGACAATGCATATAACGACTACGGTAACCAGACCCTGAAAAGTTATGCGATTAGCAGTAAAAATCAGTTTACAGACTTCTGGCATAGCTCATTGAAAATCGGCGTGGGTGAGGATGACTCTGACAGCCATGCAAAACCAAGCGGAAGCAACCCGACAGGCATCAGTAGATACCGTACGGAACAGCAGCAGCTCACTTGGCAAAACGAATTCAAACTACCACTAGGTACGCTGACATTGGCTTACGATAGGCTTGAACAAACAGTTGATAGCAAAAGCAGCCCTACATCAAAATACACTAAAGATCGCAACAACGATGGTTTCATGGGTAGCTATGTTGCCAATATCGGCAATCATGGCGTACAACTCTCGCTGCGTGAAGATCACAATACGCAATATGGCAATTACAACACTGGCGGTGCAGGCTACGCTTACCGCTTAAGCCCGGAATGGCGTATCAGCGCAAATTACGGTAAGGCATTTAAAGCGCCGACATTTAACCAGCTGTATTTTCCTAACTTCGGCGACCCCCAACTGAGCCCGGAAAAATCAGACAATGTGGAAGTTGCTTTGAAATATACAGGAAATACCTGGAATGCAGGTTTAACGGTTTTTGAAAACAAAATCAGAAACTTGATTGAGTTCTCCGGTGCGGCTACTACAGGCTGTTCGTTTTCCGGCTTTTGCCCTGTTAACGTAGGTAAAGTTGAAATACAGGGTGCAACTTTGGAAAGCAGCTGGAACATAAGCGATTCACTGCTACTGAGCGGCAATTTAACTGTACAGTCGCCACGTGATGAGCAATCAGACCAACTGCTTACTCGTCGCAGCAACCGTTATGGTGCGATTAATCTGCTGCATACCTGGGGCGACCTGCAGTGGGGTGCTGAAATGACTGGCGCATCAACCCGCTATAACAATGCCGCAAATACCAAAACAATGTCCGGCTATATGTTATTGAATTTAACAGCCAGCTATCGGCTTAACCCGGAATGGAAGCTGGAAGCACGTGCCAACAACGTCTTGAACAAGAGCTACGTGCTGGCCTATACAGGCAATTCCGCCACCTCAGTTCCATACAATACAGCCGGCAGTAATATTTTTATAGGGTTGAGATACCAAATGAAACCTTAGCGACATTGCTCAATTGTCCTATCGGGGTGGGCGTAAACCCACCTTATAAAACACATTTAAGTTAAAATACACGTCAAACATTTTATGAACCAATCCGGAGGTTATCCCTGCCATGTTAGCTCTTTCTAAAACCAATCAACTGGTGATAGGCATCATACTTGCCGCACTCGTCATTACTACGCGCGGTCATCATTTTGCTTCAATCAACTACTTGCCTAGCGCATCACTTGCCGTGTTCTTTCTGGCAGGCTTGTACTTAAGACCAGTTCTGGTATTCCCGGCTTTACTAGCCTTATGTGCCGGTCTGGATTATGCCGCTATCACAGTTGGCGGCGTGAGCAGTTTTTGCGTAACACCGGCTTATGGCTTTCTATTACCGGCTTATGGCGTCATGTGGCTGGCTGGCCGCTGGTTTGCCAAACGTTACAGCTTCAGCTCTGCTGCAATTTTACCTTTAGTAGCCAGCGTATCTATTGCAGCGGCGTTCAGCGAGTTATTCTCCAGCGGGGGTTTCTATTTCTTTGGTGGCCGTTATGCTGACCCTACACTGGCTGTATTCGGCGAGCGCTTGATGAAATACTTCCCACATCAATTAGAGACTCTTGGTTTCTGGTTAGGCATTGCACTTGTAGTGCATGTTGCCTTTGCTTTTGCCAGCGGCGCAAACCGCGCTAAAGTTTAACTTGAGCGACAGCGAAAAAAACTCACGCCACCTTGCGCGCATGCAGCGCAAAAAGGTGGTGATTGATACCAAAATCGAGTCCGCCAGCACTGAAAAAGGTCTGTTGCTGATACACACCGGTAACGGTAAGGGCAAATCCACCGCAGCCTTTGGTTTACTGGCACGCGCACTTGGCCACGGCATGAAAGCTGTTGTCATTCAGTTTATAAAAGGCCGTTCAGATACTGGCGAAGAAGCCTTTTTCAGGTCTGCTCCCAATTTAAGCTGGCACGTCATGGGAGACGGTTTTACCTGGGAAACTCAAAATCCGGAGCAGGATCTGGCCAGCGCACGCAAGGCGTGGGAACTGGTTTGCAGTTACCTGCGGGATGAAACCGTTCACCTGGTGATCCTTGATGAACTTACCTATGCACTGAAATACGGCTGGCTCAGTATTGAGGAAGTTTCTGCTGCCCTCAAGAACCGCCCACTCATGCAGCATGTGGTGGTTACCGGGCGTGCAGCGCCACCTGCGCTGATTGAACTTGCCGATACTGTCAGTGAAGCAAACCTTGTGAAGCATGCCTTTCAGGCTGGAGTACAAGCCATGCCCGGCATTGAATGGTAAATAATCCACAACATCAAGTACTCAGCATGAAGCCTGTCACCTGCCCTACCGTTCTTATTTCTGCACCAGCCTCCGGCCAAGGTAAAACCTTGATCACGGCAGCTCTGGCACGCGCCTGGCGCAATCGCGGGCTGCGTGTGCATGCTTTCAAGTGCGGGCCTGACTTTCTTGACCCGATGATACTTGCCACGGCTACCGGCCGCCCTGTATACAACCTCGACTTCACCATGTGCAGCGAGGCCGATGGCGAAGCCCAGCTTTATCGCGCCGCCCAGAATGCCGACCTCATTATTGTTGAAGGAGTAATGGGTTTATATGACGGCACTCCCTCCAGCGCAGATATCGCACAGCGCTTTAATCTGCCGGTGATCATCACCATTGATGCAAGCGGTATGGCGCAAACTTTCGGTGCACTTGCATCTGGTTTACTGGCGTATCGGCCACAGCTGATTGGCGCCGGCGTGCTGGCAAATAAGGTTGGCAGTGAAGGCCACGCCAAGCTATTGCGTGATAGCCTGCCGCCGCATCTAAGCTGGTTTGGTGCGTTAGTAAAGAATGAAAAGCTGAGCTTGCCGGAACGGCATCTGGGTCTATTCATGGCAAGTGAAATCACAGATCTGGAAGAAAAAATCGAAACTGCGGCCAAAGCCTTAGCTGAATCGTCGACGTTACCTTTGCCGCCGTCAGTAGTTTTTAATGTACCAGCGCAAGCCTCGCTGCCGCAACTGCTTAACAACAAAACCATTGGTATCGCGCGCGATGAAGCGTTTTGTTTTATCTATCAAGCCAATCTGGATTGCTTGATAGATATGGGTGCAACGTTGAAGTTCTTCTCACCCCTGCATGACCAGACTTTACCTGAAGCAGACGCCTACTGGCTGCCAGGCGGTTATCCGGAATTGCATCTTGATACTATCAGCCAGAATTCACCGATGCGCGATGCTTTAAATACAACACTGATTGCCAATAAGCCGATATTGGCCGAGTGCGGCGGCATGATGGCATTATCTGAAAGTATTGATGGCAAACCTACATTTGGCTTATTACCAGGCAATAGTCGGATACATGAGCGTTTACAGGGTTTAGGCTCACTCAAAGCCGAGTTGCCGCAAGGGCAGCTTGGTGCGCACACCTTTCACTACGGCAGTTTTGAAACTACACTTGAGCCGATTGCAAGTGCTGCCACCCGCTTTGGAAAAGCAGAAAATATTTACCGGCATGATTCTATTCATGCGAGCTTTTTACATTTTTACTTTGCATCTAACCCCGAAGCAGCGGCAAAATTATTCCTATGAATCAGCATCGTTACTCAGATCCTGAAATCGCCGCGGTTTACCGCGTGATTGCCGAGCGCCGCGACATGCGGCACTTTATTCCTACGCCGGTTGCACCTGAAATGCTGACACGAATCTTGCAGGCAGCACATCAGGCACCAAGTGTGGGCTTAATGCAGCCTTGGCGCTTTGTCAGAATCACCGATGCGAATCTACGCAAAAGCATACACAAGCTTGTTGATGAAGAGCGTATTCATACGGCGCATGCAATCGGTGAACATGAAAATACTACACGCATGGCTGAATTCCTGAAACTGAAAGTAGAAGGCATATTAGACTGCGGCGAGCTTTTAATCGCCACACTTTGCAACAACCGTGAACAGCACATATTCGGTCGCAGAACCCTGCCTGAAATGGATATTGCCTCGGTTAGCTGTGCAATCCAGAACATGTGGCTGGCAGCGCGTGCTGAAGGCTTGGGCATGGGCTGGGTATCAATTTTTGACCCGGTTAAACTCAGCGAGCTACTGCATATTCCAGCTGATGCGAAACCGATTGCAGTATTGTGTTTAGGTCATGTAAATACCTTTTATAAGGAACCGATGCTGGTAGAAACAGGTTGGAAACAGGCGAAACCGCTATCCGAAATGATTATGGAAAACGTCTGGAAATAGTGATGTCATACCTGCCGCAACGTATCGTTTGCCTTACTACCGAAACTGTAGAGGTACTGTATGCACTGGGTGAGCAGGATCGTATTGTCGGTATATCCGGCTACACCACGCGGCCAGCTATTGCGCGTAAAGAAAAACCCAAAGTCTCTGCTTTCACCTCAGCAAAAATCGACAAGATTCTTGAACTAAAACCTGATCTGGTGCTGGGGTTCTCCAACCTGCAGGCTGACATTGCTGCATCTTTGATCAAAGCCGGTATTGAAGTCCATGTGTTTAATCAGCGTTCTGTAGCAGAAATTCTGCGTATGATCGCGACCGTTGGCGCGCTCGTAGGAAAAACGGATGAGGCATCAAAGCTTATTGTTGAGCTGCAATTGCAAATAGAAAAGGCGCGCGCTTCTGGCCGCCATTTACCGCGTAAGCCCAAAGTGTATTTTGAAGAATGGGATGCTCCCATGATGTGCAGCATCCGCTGGGCAGCTGAATTGGTCGAGATTGCAGGCGGTGAAGACTGCTTTCCGGAACTGTCGCAATTTCATAGCGCGCGTGAACGTACCGTAACGCCGGAACAGGTTTTGGCGCGTATGCCGGACATTATCATCGGTTCCTGGTGCGGTAAAAAGTTTCAGCCCGAGCAGGTTACGGCACGTGCTGGCTGGTTTGCAATGCCTGCGGTTCAAAACGGTTTTGTGGTCGAAATAAAATCTGCCGACATCCTGCAGCCTGGCCCATCAGTCATTACACATGGCTTAAAACAGCTGCAAACTATTTTTGAGCAATGGGCTGCATTAGAAAACAAAGCAAACAATTTAGGTTAATTATGGCGATACATTTAATTTTAGGCGGTGCGCGTTCGGGCAAAAGTGTCTACGCGGAGAATCTGGCTTTAAACAGCGGGCAGGAAGTTGTTTATATTGCCACTGCGCAGGTATACGACGCAGAGTTTGGTGCACGCGTAGCACATCATCAGGTGCGCCGTCCTGACCACTGGAAAACCATCGAGCAATCATTTGACTTAGGTACAACCTTGCAGGAACAGGCAAAGCCGGATCGCTGCCTGATCGTAGACTGCCTGACGCTTTGGCTGGCACAATGCATTTGCCCGGACTGCGATCGCCCGGATAATCTCGATTGGCAAACAGAACGTAGCAAACTGCTGGAAACTTTACCGAAACTTTCCGGCACAGTATTGCTGGTCAGCAATGAAGTAGGCATGGGTATTGTGCCGCTGGGTGAAATCAATCGGCAATTTCAAGATGAACAAGGCAGGCTGAATCAAGCGGTAGCCCAACTGGCGGATAAAGTCAGTTTTATTGCAGCGGGCTTGCCGCTTACACTTAAAGGATAACTATGGAAACCGTAACTTTTGAATTAAATGGTGAATTCATTGAACTGTGCAATCTGCTTAAACTCGCTGGCATCGCTAACAGCGGCGGCCAAGGCAAACTGATGGTATCAGATGGTATCGTACAAGTAGACGGCAACATTGAAACCCGCAGAACAGCCAAGATCCGCGCGGGACAAATAGTAGAGTGCATGGGGCAGAAAATAAAAGTCACCACCGCTTAACTTAACACAACATAAACAGCATCTTCAGCTATTCTGCCGCCAAGCTTACTGGCCTAGATATACTGGTCTAGCTTGGTCCAATCGAGATGCTGCTCCACGCAATCTGCCAGCCGGTCTAGCTCATCACTTCTGAACTGCTCATAGTCAAACGTCTGCTGCGCCTGCAGACCCGCCCATTGCAGCCATGCCGCACAGGATTGCGCATGATCAAATAAGCCATGCAAGTAAGTACCCGCCACCTGATTATCAGCAGAAATGGCACCTTCAGGCTGCCTGGGCTCGCCATCGGTGATGTACAGCGCAGGGTTCTGCAGCGCAGCGCCCGTACTGACGCCCATGTGAATTTCGTAACCGGTCACATCCGCCTCAGCAAAGGCTAATTTAGCTGTGACTTGTTTCAACTGTTTAGACTGTTCAAGCGTGGTTTCCATATCCAGCCAGCCAAAACCGGCACTTGAGCCAGCTTCGCCTTCGATGGAAAAAGGGTCATGAACCAAATTTCCCAGCATCTGAAAGCCGCCGCAAATACCCAATACTTTACCGCCATAACGCAAATGTCTGGTGAGCACCTGCTGCCAGCCATGTGCACGTAAAAAGTCCAGGTCGCCGCGTACATTCTTGCTGCCCGGCAATATGATCAAATCGGCTGGCGGAATGGTTTCATTCATTTTTACAAAATGGAAATCTACCTGCGGATGCAGCCGCAGTGCATCGAAATCGGTGTGGTTGGAGATATGCGGCAACACCGGCACCACTACCACCAAGCGCCTTGCATCGGCGATATCTGACTGGCTGTATCGCTCACCCATAGCAATAGTTTTAGTTTCAGGCACTGCATCTTCTGCCTCGATATGCATGCCATGAAGGTAAGGAATCACACCCAGAACCGGCTTGCCTGTTTCCTGCTCTAGCCAATCCAGACCGGGCTGTAACAACGCAATGTCACCACGGAAACGATTGATTACAAAACCGATAACGCGCGCTCGTTCACTTTCAGACAGCAATGCCAATGTACCCACAATATGCGCAAATACGCCGCCCCTATCAATGTCGGCAATCAGAATCACCGGACAATCCACTGCCTCGGCAAACCCCATATTGGCAATATCATTTTCGCGCAGATTGATTTCTGCCGGGCTGCCGGCGCCTTCAACCACGATGTATTCATAATTTGACTGCAGGCGCTGCCAGGATGCCAACACTGCACGCATGGCGGTCGGTTTATAAGCGTGATAGCCGACAGCCTCAAGATTGCACACCACCTGGCCGTGGATAATGACCTGACAGCCAGTATCTGTGTTGGGTTTTAATAGCACCGGATTCATATCGGTATGCGGTTGCAATCCGCAGGCAAAAGCCTGCACCGCCTGAGCGCGCCCGATTTCCCCGCCATCAACCGTTACCGCAGAATTTAGCGCCATATTTTGCGGCTTAAATGGCGCAACACGCATGCCTCTGCGATACAATATACGGCACAATGCCGCAACAAGGGTGCTTTTGCCCGCATCGGACGTTGTGCCTTGAACCATTAATGTTTTCATACCCTGATTATCTCATAATGCCGTGCATTGCCATGGCAGCAGTGCTGCTTGATTTTATGATAGGCGAGCCGCGTCGTTTCCACCCTTTGGTTGGGTTCGGCTGGCTGGCAAGCAAGCTGGAAGCCTCACTTAACATTGCAAACAAAAAAAATAATGCCAATCAACGTTGGGTAGGCACATTTGCACTGGCTTTGCTGCTTGCGCCGTTTATTTTATTAGCTTATTGGCTATGCCATATTCCCGTTATCAGTATTGTGGCAGATACACTGCTGCTGTATTTTGCCATCGGTCATAAAAGCTTGCACGACCATGCACGTGCAGTAACGCGCGCCCTTAACAACCATGACGAAGCATCGGCCAAAATCGCAGCATCGTATATGGTAAGCCGCGATTCGGCGGCAATTGAGCCTGTGCCAGCTACGGTAGAGTCTGTGCTCGAAAATGGTAATGATGGTGTATTTGGCGCATTATTCTGGTTTTTTATTGCCGGTGGCACAGGTGCATTATTGTTTCGCCTGGCCAACACGATGGATGCCATGTGGGGCTATAAAACACCGCGCTTTTACTATTTTGGCTGGGCAGCAGCAAGGCTGGATGATGTGCTGGACTATATTCCTGCGCGGCTGACTGCGCTGACTTATGCAATACTTGGTAACACGAAACTGGCATTAAACTGCTGGAAAACTCAGGCTCCACTCTGGGATAGCCCCAATGCAGGGCCAGTGATGGCAGCTGGGGCTGGTGCACTACACGTGCAGCTTGGTGGCGCCGCACGTTACCAAGGTGAGTGGCATGAGCGCCCGAATCTGGGTGCAGGCGAGGCACCGATTGCAGAAGACATAGAACGTGCGCTTAAACTCGTAAGGCACGGAGTGTACCTCTGGCTATTGGTAATGTTAACCCTTGGCATATTAATTGGATTGGTCAGCCATGCTTGAACATGGCGGCAATTTAACTCTAGCTGCCGCGCAATACAATATTCCGCTTGCAGACTGGCTCGACTTGTCTACGGGCATCAACCCCAACGGCTATCCGTTACCGGAAATACCGCCTGCTATATGGCAGCGACTGCCGATTGAGGAAGATGGCCTGACTGAAGCAGCCTGCGCCTTTTTTGGCAGCCGCGCTGCACAACCTACTGCTGGGTCGCAGGCTGCCATACAGATTCTGCCAAGACTGCGCCCTGCTTGTAAAGTGGCAATGCCGAGCCTGATGTATAAAGAACACGCCTATGCATGGCAATGTTGCGGTCATCAAATCAGTACTTTTACTGATTTAGATGACGACATTCTGAACAGTGCTGATGTAGTGTTGCTGTGCAACCCGAATAATCCTACCGCGACCAGATATCCAGCCGCAGACTTACTCAATCTGCATCAGCAGCTGCAGAATCGCGGCGGCTGGCTGGTGGTAGATGAAGCTTTTATGGATGCCACGCCGGAAAACAGCATTGCACAACATACGCATTTAGAGGGTTTGTTTGTACTGCGCTCATTAGGAAAATTTTTTGGTCTGGCTGGTGCCAGAGTTGGCTTTTTGCTTGCCAGCCCGCAATGGTTAACAAAAGCGCAGGAAATACTTGGCCCCTGGTCACTTAGCGGGCCCAGCCGCTTCATTGCCACGCAGGCATTAACTGACTTTACGTGGCAACAGAATACACGCTTGCAGCTATCGGCCAACAGCATGCGCCTTGCCGCATTACTTTCTGAAAATGGTTTGGCACCCAAGTCTGGTACAGCGCTGTTTCAGTACGTTCCGCTAAAAGAAGCTCAAGTGCGGCAGCAGCAGTTAGCTAAACAGGGTATCTGGGTCAGGTATTTTCCTGAAGCTTCTGCATTACGATTTGGCTTGCCCACTGCAGAAGGCTGGGCGAAACTGGAAGCTGCACTTAAAGCATTTTAAGTTTATACATCTGCTTTAAGCTACCGGTTAACAAAGTGAATTCTAGGCACTTCATCGTCAAACGATATTCTCGTTACGCTGGCATGATCAATCACCACGCGGAACAAACCTTTCAAAGGCATATTCAGCACTTCTGCCAGCATGGCGCGAATCACACCGCCATGCGTAACAACAGCGATTTCCTTACCGCGTGAGTGACTGCTCACATCTTCTATAAAGCTTTTTGAGCGGAGATGCAGCTGCGAAAAACTCTCACCATTAGGCGGTGATAAATTTGCATAGTCATTTGCCCAGATATCAAATACATCACGCGGAATGCTATCCCAAGCCTGCATT
The DNA here is from genome assembly GCA_020622105.1 of Methylotenera sp. Taxonomy (GTDB): domain Bacteria; phylum Pseudomonadota; class Gammaproteobacteria; order Burkholderiales; family Methylophilaceae; genus Methylotenera. Next base: position 2,092 of record JAHRYP010000006.1, on the reverse strand, counting down.
TCCCAGTCGCCAAAATGCAGCTCTTTTAATCGGTGATCCAACTGAATTGGAGCTAAATCAAGCGCATTCGCCAGTTTAACGCAACGCTGTAGCGGGCTTGCATATACGGCATCAAACTTGATATGCGCGAGTTTCTTTTTTAATAAATCACATTCTGCGTGGAAATTCTCTGAAACATCAACATCGCTTTGCCCATAGCAAACACCTGAAGGTATATCTAATGTTGTATGACGTATTAAATGCAATTTCATGGAAAATTCAATTAACTAATAAAAACCGAAATAAGCGAGCACACCCAAATAAAATGCAAGCTCAGTCATCTGCTGCATTGCTCCCAGGCAATCACCGGTGTAACCACCAAGCCAGCGCTTGATTTTATTACGCCACCAGAACCAAATTAAACCGACACAGATCAGCCAGCTTAGCGTAAAGATAACCACATCACGCACATCCGTTAGATCTGCAAGCAAATACCAATACAACAGCACCAAGGGTAACAAACCAAAAATAGTCGCCACGACTAAATCTTTAAACTTCACCTCAGTCGCCAGCGGCTTGGCTTTGCCGTCCGCTTTTGCATAGCTCAATGTTGCCATCACACAAACTGCACATAATCGGCTTAGCGCATGGGCGGCAATTAATATATAGGCCACGCTGTGAACCGGCAATGCGTTTAATACCTGAAACTTGGCAAATACCATTAAAAACAAAGCCAGTGCGCCGTAAGTACCAAGTCTGGAATCCTGCATAATCGTGAGTATGCGCTCCCTATCCCAGCCGCCGCCTATGCCATCAATACTATCGGCCATGCCGTCTTCATGAAAAGCGCCGGTCACATAAATAGTGGCAACCATGCTTAGCAAAACGGCAATACCGGTTGGGAAAATCCGCATAGCCAGCACAAATACCAGCGCACCAACCATGCCAACGAATATGCCTACGAGTGGAAAATATTTTGCCGAATGATTAAGCTCCTGCTCTTCAAAGTTTGCAAAACTGGGGACGGGAATACGCGTAAAAAAACCGACTGCCAGTAAAAAGTAACGCCATTCCTTACATAGGGTATTCAGCATTATTCACCTGCTACTGATTTTTCACTGATACCGGCACTTTCAAACGAAGCCATCTCGTTTAAAAAATTCACCGCCGCTTGCACCATCGGGTAAGCCAGCGCAGCACCGGTACCCTCACCCAATCGCAAACCTGCATCCAGCAAAGGCTTTACATGCAGATGCGCCAATAGCTGACGGTGACCGGCCTCACCGGAGCAGTGTGCAAAGATACAATAGTGCAGGATATTCGGCTGCAGATGATAAGCCACCAGCAAAGCCGCAGTTGCAATAAAACCATCAATCAATAAAACCGCATTCTGCTGAGCTGCACCCAGCATTGCGCCTGCCATCATGGCAATTTCAAAGCCACCAAAGGTTGCCAGCACCTGCATAGCGTTACCATCATTTAATTGATGCTGCGCCAATGCTTGCTTGAGTATTGCAGTCTTTTTCGCCAGGCCGGCGTCATCAAACCCGGTACCACGCCCTACGCACTGCTCAATCGGAATATTACACAAAACACTCATCAGGCAGCTGGCTGATGAAGTATTGCCTATGCCCATCTCGCCAAAACCCAGCACATTACAGCCTGCGCTAATCTCATTCCGTGCCAGCTCAGCACCTTTAGTAAGCGCTTGCTCACACTGCTCAAGCGTCATTGCTGGTTCCAGCAAAAAGTTTCTAGTGCCAAACCCTACTTTTGCATGGATTAAATCAGGATGATTGTCGAAGCTGTGATTTACACCGGCATCTACAACACGCAGCAGTATATTACTCTGGCGTGCAAAAACATTAATTGCCGCGCCGCCCCGTAAAAAATTCAGCACCATCTGCGCAGTCACCGCCTGTGGATAAGGACTGACCCCAGCATCGACAACACCATGATCACCCGCAAATACCAACAAAGCTGGCTTGTTCAAGCGTGGCATCAATGTATTCTGTATCAAGCCAATCTGCAACGCGATTGGCTCCAGAAAACCTAACGAACCTGGCGGCTTGGTTTTTTGATTGATTTTGTGCAGCAGTTCTACTTTAAGTGA
>JAHRYP010000005.1:100604-128137 GCA_020622105.1 Methylotenera sp. | reverse complement strand
GCAATGTAGTTGTCTTGCCTGAGCCGGTTGGGCCACATACAAGAATCAATCCATATGGCCGCTCGACCATATGTTTCAGACTTTCCAATATGTCGGGGGCGCTACCTAGTTTTTCTATCGGTAACGGTTTAGCTGCAGCCAAAACGCGCATGACTACGTCTTCAAGATTGTTAGTAGTTGGGATGGTCACGACACGCAGTTCAATCTTGGCTGACCCAAACCGCTGAAAATCAATCTTGCCGTCTTGAGGCGTTCTGCGATTGGAGATATCCATTTGCGCCATAATTTTAATTCGCGAAATAATTGCTTCACGGAAATTCGCGGGAATCTCAACATAATCCGCCAGCACACCATCTTTACGAAATCGTATGCGCGTATTTTTCTTACCTGCGTAGGTTTCGATATGAATATCAGAAACACCTTCATTAAACGCATCCAGAACGATCTTGTTAACAGTCTGTACCAGCGTATTGTCAGACTCGGTGATAGCATCCAGCTTAAGCTCTGAAACACGATCTTCATTAGACAATTTAGAGGCGAGGTCATCAATCTTCAATTCTGTAGCAGTATTATAAAAATCATACTCACCAGACCTATTAAGAACCGGTTCGGCCATGGCTGTTGCATATTTATCGGCAACCTCAGAGTGATAATATTTTTTGATAGCCCGATCAATATCATCGTGAGAAGATATGACTGGAATCACTTTCATCTCTGTCAGAAATCTGATCTCTTCTACCGCCTTTGTATTGAAGGGATCCTGAAAGGCAACGACAAGTGCCGTATCGTGGATATATAAAGGCATCAGCACATATTTACGCGCGCATTCCACGCTCACCAAGCGCACTGCATTCAAATCTACATTGAACTTGGCAATGCCGACATAGGGAATACCCAACTTTTTCGCCAGAGCTCCATTAAGTACGTTTTCTTCAACCGCACCCATCTCAACCAATATCCGCCCTAATGGCATTTTGCGGTTCTTTTGCTGTTTTTCCAATGCCTCGCTGAGCTGCTCTTTACTAATAAGCCCCAATTCTTGCAAGGCTTCACCCAGTTTAAGAATCGGACGCTTTTCCTGATGAAGAATTGCCTGCTCCAACTGCTCGCGTGAAACGATCTCCTGTTCAGACAAATACTCACCAATAAGCTGCTGACGTAGCTTGCGCTGATGTGCTACAGCTTCGTCCACCTGTTCTTTCTGCACCAGTTTTTCTTGAATCAGCATCTCGCCAAGGTGCATACCAATTTGAAATTTTGTTATAGACTGCTTGGGAATGAAGCAGCGCAGAATCTGCTCAGCATCTTTAGGTAGATAAAGAAATAAACCTTTGCCGGTTTCCGAGTAGCCTACCGTCTCACCTGTTATGGTTTCCTTATCAGTAAACTCAACAGTAAAGGTTTGGCGATCGGTAGAATGAAAAACTTCCTCAGCGCGCTCATGCAGCAGCGCCATCTGCCGGCGCATAATCAACGGCCTTAACATGCGGATGGTCTTAATCTGATCCAGATTAACTGCTTCGTTCACATCACTGCGTGATGATAAAAATAAAACATTTGATTCATCTTCAGACATGCGTATCAGATCACCTAACGCTTTTCTGCCGTCGAGATAATAAATAAGGCAACTTTCCGGCCCGGACTTAATGCTGGCAGAATCAAAACTGAAATAAGGCGGCGTTGGCCAATCTGATAAAGCTTCTAACATCTTGCGATCCTCTTTTTTTAATTAAAATTCAAGGCTGCATGTACCGCCTGGCTTTGCAGGCTTATAACGATACTCATGAATGGGTCATATTCAACCACTATGTGGCTTTAAAGTATCCTCATTGCATTATGCATCGTTAACTGAAGTTTTGAAACAGATGCGCAGAAATGCGTTTGGGCTTTGAAGTTACCTTGTGTGATGAACAAATAATCCAGCGCAATAAATTAGCAAGGCACAATACAAAAACGGGAGCCTAGGCTCCCGTTTTTATTTATAACTAATCATAGACACACAAAAGGCAAACTAATAACTTTTATGCATCCATAAAATAAAACTTTTAGTTCACTGCATCTTTCAGTGCTTTACCAGCTGTAAAGCCAGGTGCATTTGAAGCTGCGATTTTCAATTCAGCGCCAGTACGTGGGTTACGGCCGATACGTGCAGCACGTTTACCAACTTTAAATGTACCAAAGCCAATCAATGTTACTGGATCACCTTTTTTCAAAGATTGTGTGATGCTGTCAGTAATAGCATTAAGCGCTTTTGCTGCATCTGTTTTCGTTAAGCCAGCTTGCTCTGCAATTTGGGCAATCAATTCTTGTTTATTCATGGATAGTATTCCTGATTAGTTAAGACGAATATTAATCAAATCTCAAAATTATGCGAAATGCATTTGCTTCACATAACAAACCCCATCATAACCCGTGTTTATTGGCTTGAATAGTATGTGTTGCCAATAAATCATCAAAAAACCATATTTAATGCGCCTTAGAGCGTCACAGCCAACACAAATTGAACCTAAATACCGTTTTGCGCACCAATATAGATAATCTATCAAAGTTAAAATTTAGCCTTAGCAGCAATCACATCACTGGTATGTAAACACTAAAACCGGTTCTGAGTCAGAGGATTTTTATGAAGAAAACCATTTTTTTCGTAGTTTTATTGGCAAGTCCTCTCAGTGGCTTTTCACAACCTAATATTGCAGATTTACTTAGGCTGAATGAATCAATTGTGCATGTCAGCGTTGACCTCGGTAACGGAAACACCGGCGCAGGCACTGGTGTTGTTGTAAGCAATGAATATGTTGCAACCAATTGCCACGTACTGGCGAACGCACACGGTGCCAACATTGCAAAATACGGCGATGGCTATCAGCCGATTGCCATGAAAGCCGACTGGAAACATGACTTATGTTTACTGAAGTTTGATAAATTGCCGTTCAAACCGGTGCCTATGCGTGACAGTGCTACGCTGTTGCATGAAGAAGAAATATTCACGGTAGGGTACCCTAGCGGCAATAGCGTACCGCAACCCTCTTACGGCAGTATAAAAGCGACCTATCCGCTTGATGGCAACCTGATTATCCGTTCCAACGCCGCTTTCGCACTCGGCTCTAGCGGCGGTGCAATGTTTGACCAGAATTTTAATCTGATCGGCATTACCAGTTTCAAAAACCCCGGACCAAACTCATTCTTTTACAGTATGCCGGTAGACTGGATCAAACGCCTGTTCGATACGCCAGACCTCATATCGTTAAAAACCAGTGAACAGCCATTCTGGGCAATGCCGAACAGTCAGCATCCATATTTTATGCAGGTAGTGGTTCCATACCAGAATCATGAGTGGCAGGAACTAAAAAAGATCGCTGGGCTATGGACTATCGAACAACCACAGTTGGCTGATGCATGGTATTTTTTGGGGACAGCAGAGTTTGAATCGCACCAGATTGCAGAAGCCAAGCAGCATCTGAATAAATGCATGGCGTTAAATAACCGCCATCTTGATGCGATGCTGACTTTATCTAAAATTGCGCTGTTGGAAAAGAACTCTACCGACCTTGAACAAATTATCCGTTTAATAAAACCCCTGGATGAAGCAGAAGCCGAGAAACTGTCTATGAAATTTTTAGCATTAAAAAGCGAATAATTCCTGATCTATTAGCTGTGAGTATTTATTGATTCTATTTTTTAACGTATTGCCAATAAACAGGCTTATTGGATACTGGTTCAAAAACCAGCATATCTGTGCGCTTTAGTTTTTCCAACGCTTCATCCACCGAAACATGCTGTTCTGATGAAATTCTGGCGGCAATCGGTTCTGAGTATTTCAACCAAGCCGGACTTTGATAATAATTACGATCTGCCATGCAGCGCACGACCACGTTCGCTTTGCGCGCCTGCAATTCGAGCCGCTGAAACTCAAGCTTAGGAACCAGATGTGCACTCGCTCGCTCTGAAATGGATATGCACTCATCGCCGACTTTAATGAGCGCCTGATTTTTCTGCTGACTCTGCTTGGCCAATATGTTAAATTCAGTATCAGCAAAATAATTGAAACTCCAGGCCGCGATGAGAACCAATGCTGCCATCATAAATATCTTCAATGCGAACCCCTTTTTAACTGTAACATTTCAATAAAACTGCAATACTGATCATCCATAATGACCACAAACAATGTGACCATTACTAGTATTTTTAGTGCCATTATCTGTTCTATAATCACTTAAAGAATTTAATTGCTTACTGATAATCTGATTGAAGGCGCATCAATAATTTAAGTGTAATCACGAACGTTTTTAAGAAAAATAACAAGCAACGGAAGTAACATGGAACACAATATCTCACTCATTACGACTATCGCCTCGGCATTCGGCCTTGCACTGATATTTGGCTTTATCGCCGAGCGTATCAAACTACCCGCCCTGGTCGGTTATCTGATGGCAGGCATCATGATTGGCCCGGCAACACCAGGCTTTGTGGCAGACATCGGCATCGCCTCCCAGTTGTCAGAAATTGGCGTTATGCTGCTGATGTTCGGCGTTGGCTTGCATTTTTCGGTCAACGACTTACTGGCTGTAAAACGCATTGCCGTGCCCGGTGCCGTGGTACAAATGACCCTGGCTACCGTTTTAGGTGCTGCACTGGCGTATACATGGGGATGGACATTCGGTGAAGGCTTGATTTTCGGCCTGTCATTATCCTGTGCCAGCACTGTGGTGCTGCTGAAAGCGCTTGAATCCCGAGGCATTCTGGACAGCATGAACGGCAAAATTGCCGTTGGCTGGCTGGTGGTAGAAGACTTGGCAACGGTCATGGTGCTGGTATTAATGCCACCGCTGGCAGGTGTACTGGGCGGCACGGTAGATGCAGCAAATACTGCCCCGCTCTGGCAGACTATTAGCCTGACTATCCTTCAGGTTTCAGTATTTATTATCTTAATGCTCGTTGTTGGCAAACGTGCGCTGCCATGGCTGTTATGGCATGTGGCCAAAACCGGTTCGCGTGAACTATTCACGCTGTCAGTTGTTGCAGTTGCTATTGGCATTGCCTATGGTGCTTCAGCACTGTTCAATGTTTCATTTGCGCTGGGTGCGTTTTTTGCCGGGATGGTGATGCGTGAGTCAGAATTCAGCCACCGTGCGGCAGAAGAATCATTGCCGTTAAGAGACGCTTTTGCCGTACTGTTCTTTGTATCTGTTGGCATGCTGTTTGAACCGCAGATATTACTGGATGAACCGTTACGACTGCTAGCCGTAGTAGCCATTATCATTATTGGTAAATCCATTGCCGCCATGGTGCTGACTCTTGCATTCCGCTACCCATTAAATACAGCGCTGACCATCGCGGCAAGCCTGGCACAGATCGGTGAGTTCTCATTCATATTGGCCGGTCTTGGCATGGCACTGGGTATTTTACCGGCCGCCGGCATGAGCCTGATTCTGGCTGGCGCGTTCATTTCCATCGCCCTCAATCCACTTGTTTTTTCAGCCATTAAACCACTCAAAAACTGGGCGCTGAAGCACTCCAGACTGGCACGAGAGCTGGAAGCTCGTACCGACCCGTTTGCAGAATTGCCCATGAGTACCGAACGTAAATATCTGGAAGGTCAGGTCGTGCTGGTTGGTTATGGGCGCGTCGGCCGGCGCATTGCAGAAGCCTTGACTGAGCGTGGCATTCCCTACGTAGTTGCCGAACAAAATCGTGAAGTAGTAGAAAAACTACGTAAAGCCGGAGTGCCTGCAGTTTCCGGTGACGCAGCAGATCCTTCCGTATTGATTCAGGCACATATTACCAATGCTGCACTTTTAGTCATTGCGACTCCGGACTCAATGAACGTACGTAAAATGGCCGAAATCGCAACTACACTACAACCCGGCATCGAAGTGGTAGTGCGTACCCACAGTGAAGAAGAATCAAAACTTCTGCAAAGTGATGGCATAGGTACTGTATTTTTTGGCGAAGAAGAGTTGGCAAAGGGCATGACCAAGCACGTATTGGAGCGTTTTTCACCCAAGTAATGATGCAGCTCAATATTTATACTACCAAATCAGCTATGATGATATCGATTATGTAACGGTGGGTTCAAACTATGGGTCAGCATTATCTTAAACCGCTATTCGCGCCAAAATCTGTCGCTGTTTTTGGTGCAAGTGACCAGACTGATTCTGTAGGAAAAATCGTATTCCACAATATGCTGCAAAGCGGTTATATGGGTGCGTTATACCCTATCAACCCTAATCACGCAGAAATACAGGGACATAAGGCTTACGCTTCCATATCGCAGATACAGGAACCGGTAGATTTGGCCATTATTGCTACACCGCCGCAATCTGTGCCGGATATTATTGAAGAATGCGGGAAACACAACGTCAAAGCAGCCGTCATTATCACTGCCGGGTTTGGCGAAGCTGGTGCCGCCGGAATAAAGCTTGAGCGTGCCGTGCTGGAAAATGCCAAACGCCATAACATCCGCCTGATAGGGCCAAACTGCCTGGGTGTGATGCGCCCTGACATTGGTCTCAATGCAACGTTTAACCATGGCAGCGTCAATGTCGGCAATCTGGCCTTTGTATCGCAGTCCGGTGCCTTGTGCACGGCTATTTTGGACTGGGCACAAACAAACGACGTAGGATTTTCCAGCGTCATCTCCATGGGGTCATCCATTGATGTCGACTTCGGCGAGATTCTCGACTACCTCGTATCTGACATCAAAACACAAAGCATTCTGCTGTACATTGAAGGTATACGCAATGCACGCAGTTTTATGAGCGCGATTCGTGCTGCGGCCCAAATTAAACCGGTAATATTGGTTAAAGTTGGCAGGCACAGCGTTTCCTCTAAAGCCGCAATGTCACACACCGCATCACTGGTGGGCTCAGACGATGCTTTCGATGCAGCGGTAAGGCGTGCCGGCGTAGTGCGCGTGCAAACCGTGACGCAGCTGTTCTCGGTAGCAAAAGCCCTTTCCTGCGGCTTTCACCCGACTGGTAACCGACTGGCAATTGTTACCAATGGTGGCGGGCCCGGCGTGATGGCAACTGACATTGCTGCTGATTTAGGTCTGGTCATGGCAAACCTATCTGAGGAAACCATCAATAAACTGAATCAGACCCTGCCTGGCACTTGGTCGCACGGCAATCCAGTAGATATTATCGGCGATGCGCAGGCTGATCGTTATCACCATGCTGTAAAAGCGTGTCTTGAAGACCCGAATGTTGATGGTGTACTCACCATTTTAACGCCACAGGCAATGACCAAGCCGCTGGAAGCGGCAAAGTCAGTCATCGAGCTATCCAATCAATACAGCAAGCCCTTACTTGCCTGCTGGATGGGCGGAACGCAGGTTGAGCAGTCGCGCAAACTATTCAACCGTGCAAAAAAACCAAGCTTCCGCACACCGGAACCAGCTGTAGAAGTATTTTCCTTCCTTTCCGAATACTACAAAAACCAGAAACTGCTAATACAGGTACCGGGGCCACTCTCGCACCAGCTAGAGCCAGATGTAGAAGGTGCGCGCATGGTGATTGAAGGCGCGTTGCAAGAGCGGCGCAAAATACTGAATGAAATGGAATCAAAAGCACTGTTATCTGCATTCCATATACCCGTGGCAAAAACACTGATAGCACGCTCACCAAACGAAGCGCTGCAAATTGCATTAGAATTAGGCTTTCCGGTCGCCATGAAAATCAATTCACCGGATATCACACACAAGACAGATGCTGGTGGTGTAATACTTAATCTGGCAAATGCACAGGCAGTCCCTGCCGCCTATCATGAAATTCTGGATAACGTACATCAGTATCGTCCGGATGCCAGAATTGATGGTGTATCCATTCAGCCTATGGTCGTGAAACCAAATGGGCGCGAGCTCATGGTAGGTGTGACTAACGACCCTGTATTTGGCCCGGTGATTACGTTTGGTGCTGGCGGCACCATGGTAGAAGTGATGGGCGACCGTTCGGTTGCATTGCCACCACTCAACTCGTTCTTAGTTAAAGACCTGATTCAGGGCACACATATCGCAAAAATGCTGGGTGCATTCCGCCATATGCCACCCGTGAATATGGATGCTCTTGAAAGTTTGCTGCTACGTGTTTCCGAGATGGTGTGCGAATTGCCGATGCTCATGGAAATGGACATTAACCCGCTCATCGTAGACGAGCATGGCGCACTGGCAGCAGATGCACGTGTCATTGTTGCATTCCGCACCCCAAGCGCAGACCGCTATGCGCATATGGCAATCTATCCGTATCCATCACATTTAGTCAGCAACTGGCAATTAAGTGATGGCTCCAATATTGTGATTCGTCCAATACGCCCGGAAGATGCTGAACTCGAGCAGGCCTTTGTACGCGAACTATCTGAAGAATCCCGCTATTTCCGTTTCATGAACAGCATTCAGGAACTCAGTCCGGCCATGCTGGTGCGTTTCACGCAGATCGATTACAGCCGCGAGATCGCATTACTCGCGGTAAAAGAAACGCACGGCCACAAGACTGATCAAAAAGAATTGGAAGTTGGCGTTGCACGCTATGCGACCAACCCTGATGGCGAAAGCTGCGAGTTTGCGATTGTGATTGCCGACAATATGCATGGCAAAGGTTTGGGCAGTAAATTAATGACAGTATTAATGGATGCCGCCCGTGAACGCGGCCTCAAAGTCATGCAGGGCGAAGTGCTGAGCCAGAATAACCATATGCTTAAATTGATGAAAAATTTAGGTTTTACGATCGAAACCAGCAAAGAAGACGACAGTATCAAAACTGTGTACAAACTACTGTAAACATTATCGTGCGCACCGCCTATATTACTCATTCGTCCTGCAGCAGACATAACATGGGGGCAGATCACCCCGAGTGTCCGGAACGTCTGCATGCTATCAATGATCAGCTCATTGCATCCGGCTTGCTGGATCACCTGATTCACTATGATGCCGAAATGGCAAATAAGGACCAATTAACACAGGTTCACACTAACGAATATGTGGAATGGGTATTCCAGAACGCACCAGCTGAAGGCCTGATCAATCTTGATGGCGACACCGCCATGAACAAATACACACTCAGCGCAGCGCTGCATGCTGCCGGTGCCACAGTGCAAGCCGTTGATCTGGTAATGGCCGGTGAAGTTGAAAATGCATTTTGCTGCATCCGCCCACCAGGCCACCATGCAGGGCGCTCTGGCGCATCAGGTTTCTGCATCTTTAATAATATCGCAGTGGGCGCTGCGCACGCACTCAAACAACACCAGCTGCAGCGCGTTGCTATTCTTGATTTTGATGTGCATCACGGTGATGGCACTGAAGACATTTTTCACGGCAATCCGCAAGTGATGCTGTGCTCTACGTTCAGGCACCCGTTTTACCCATATACAGGTGCTGAGAGCGGTAATGATCACATTATCAACGTACCGCTTGCTGCCGGAACCCGTGGCACTGAATTCAGGGAAGCCGTAACACAGCACTGGCTGCCTGCACTGGATCGGTTTCAACCGGAATTTTTATTCATATCTGCGGGTTTCGATGCACATTACGAAGATGATATGGGTGGCTTGGCTTTGAAAGAAGCCGATTATTTGTGGATCACGGAAACTTTAAAACAAGTTGCGAAAAAACATGCACAAGGTCGCATCGTCTCCGTTCTAGAAGGCGGTTATGCGTTACATGCGCTCGGGCGCTGTGTGATGACACACATAAAAAGCCTGAGTGAACTCTAAGCTTCAAAACTTATCCTCAAAGCAAGGAACACTATCAAGACGGAATAATGATGTTGATTTTTTGCTTAATCAGCGTCAATTCATTGCGTCTGGAGTATTCAACCTTATACAGATTGCCTTTATCATCCAGACAATAGTCTGATCCACCTTGATCGCCCTGTACAAATTGTACGATTTTGATATCTTCATCCATTTTGAACTCCTATTAAATTAAACCAATTTAAATCGGATCAAATCATGAGCGGATTTCGTTCATAACCTGCGGACAAATCACTGCAAAATAGCAGAAAAACCAAAGACTACAGGCGAAAAAAAACGCTATGACCAACAACACTTAAAAGTGTATGCCCATAGCGATTTTCATGCAACGATAACTGCGGTTACTACAATTACTTCCAAAGAGTATAAATCTAGAGATTTACTGGTGCCCAGGGCCGGAATCGAACCGGCACGCCTCGCGGCGCGGGATTTTGAGTCCCGTGCGTCTACCAATTCCGCCACCTGGGCTCTTTGGAATATACATTACTGTATAATTGCGATTTCGCTATTATAGCAAGCTATCTGATTTATGAAAACCCAAGATTTCGATTTTTATCTGCCTTCTCACTTAATTGCACAACATCCAGCCCAAGAACGTACCGCCAGCCGCATGCTATGCGTTGACGGCTCTAACGGCAATATTACCGATAAAATATTTTTAGATTTTCCTGATGCCTGTAATGCGGGTGATTTGCTGATATTTAACGACACTCGAGTGATCAAAGCACGCTTGTTCGGCCACAAGCATACAGGCGGCAATGTTGAAGTATTAATCGAACGTGTGATTAACCAGCACGTAGCTTATGCGCATGTGCGTGCCTCACGTTCACCTAAAATTGGCAGCCGCATGCGCTTGAGTGACGCATTTGATGTTGAAGTGACTGCGCGCCATGATGATTTATTTGAATTGCAATTTTTGAGTGATGTATCGGTATTTGACTTGCTGGAACAGCATGGTGCTTTACCGCTACCACCATATATCACACATACAGCAACTGACGATGATGAAGAACGCTACCAGACGGTTTTTGCCAAGAATTTAGGCGCTGTTGCAGCACCGACCGCTGGACTGCATTTCAATGAGACTTTACTGGAACAGTTGAAGAAAAAAGGAGTCAACATCGCCTATGTCACTTTGCACGTTGGCGCTGGGACATTTCAGCCAGTACGTGTAGATAATATTGCAGAACATAAAATGCACAGTGAACTTTTCAGTATTCCTCAGTCTACTGTAGAGAGCATTAATGAAACGCGATTGCAAGGCGGCAGAGTAACGGCTATAGGTACAACGGCACTGCGGGCGCTGGAAAGTGCAGCGCAGCAAGGTGAACTTAAAGCTGGTGAGGGTGATACGGATATTTTTATTACCCCGGGTTATCAGTTCAAGGTGGTAGATCGTTTGTTTACCAACTTTCATCTACCAAAAAGCACGCTGCTCATGTTAGTGTCTGCCTTTGCCGGAATTGATAATATCAAAAAGGCCTATGCCCATGCAGTCGCGAACGAATATCGATTCTTTAGTTATGGCGATGCCATGCTGATAGAAAAGCAATAACCAGACCCTTAGATAATAAATAGAGAAATCCAATTATGCGTGTTTCAAACTTACTACTTTCTATCGTTTTATTAGCTACAGCACAGCTTACACAGGCAGAAATTCTGCCTGAAGCACAAGTCGGCATAAAAATCCCGTTAACTAAAAAGCCAACCACACGTCCAATGACCGTGGCACATATCCCGCTATTTAAACGTTACTATATTGCAGACGGCGGACTGGCACCGATGGGTGGCGAGGGTGAGATGCCTTACTCAAAATCTGAAATTCACGCTTACGATGAATCAGGGAAATACCTGCAATCATCACGCCCCGGCTACGATAACCGCTCTCTGTATTACAACCCAAATACGGCAAAACTGGAAACTGTGACCTATAACATTTCAAGTGACGTAGGCTTCTCCCCTAACTCCGGCATTTTCTCTATTGATCTGGCTGAGAACGGTGACCTTAAGGACACTTCAGCTGATATATTTGGTTTTAATCCTGCATTTGGCGATTCAGCTACAATGCCAAGCTACAATCCGGAAACCAATCAGTATTATGCAAAACAAGAGCGTGGCAATAAAGTATGGGTCGTTGAAACCAAATCTCGCGAGAAAATCAGTGAAATCACACTAGACCTGAAAGCAGCAGGTGCAGAGCATCACGACGTGAGCGATCACTTCATCGGCTTTAGCGGTGTTAAAGGTCAGGAGCTGGTGTTGCTGGATGTAGACCATAAAGCAGTGCTTATTTTTGACCTGAATGGTAAATACGTTGGCAGAAGCGAGTTGCCTAAAGATATGAAATTGCGCTCACAAAACCACTTCAACGGCACCGGTTATACCAACGACATGCTGTTTGTCTACCATGAGCCAGAAGGTGAATTCGGCACATATTACGGATTCAAAGTTTTAAAGAACAACTAGATCCATCTATATAAATAAAAAAACCGCCTCAAAGGCGGTTTTTTTATTACTGACTAGCTAGTCTACTTACCCAGCATACCAGCCAACTTACCCGATGCGGCAGCAAATAAAGTACCAATCACTACAGACAGCACAACCAGCAGCACTGGATTAGTTAAGTCTGGTGTAGTTGTAAGATTAGCGGTATTGGTGCTTAAGGCATAACCCGCTGTAGCTGCATAACCATAAACGTTTGCCGGTACTACCGACAACAAGTTTATTCCTGCAACAATCACCAGGAAAAACACGGTAATAGCCACATATACTGGAGCAGCTATCGAGGCAGCCAAGCTTAGCGGGTTAGCGACAACGAGCGCTAAAGCTACGCCTGCAACCATAGCACCGTAAATCATGCCAACAATTGTTTTTTGCAAAGCGGCACTGTCACCCCCGGTATGAAAATAGCAACCCCATGCAATAAATCCGGCCCATACCAAAACAGAGCCCGCGAGAGGTCCCAGAGCCAGGAACGCCCAAACTCCACCCAGAACAGCAATACTTAAAGCCAATGCAGTTAATTTCGACATACTTTATTTCTCCCAAATATATTTAGTTGAATAACAAGGTAATACGAACAACAGCGAGACGCCAGGGCAGATTAGAGATGTTATAAGTTGCCCTAGAACAAAAAATCGCTAGGGGCATACTGAATGAATTTGAATGAGATGTAAACTCATTTGCAATATTTACTTACAGTTCTTTACAAATGTAAGCACTATCAGCATAGGAAAAACTCAATAGAAAATTAAGCTTGATGCGATGTCTTAGCCGACTGAAAAACTAAGCAGCTAAATATTTTTTGGAATGTTATTCCAGGTTTTTGGAGTGTAATCCCAATGCTTGCGCCAGGCGCCCAGCACCAGATTCGGGTATTCTGGCCGCCCCAGACTGCCGTTATATCGACCCAGAGCACGATATAAATCACCACGTTCAATATCCACGTAATGCCTCAAAATTGTGCACCCATAACGCAAATTAGTACGCAGCAGAAATAAATTATGGTCTTTAGCACCGATACTGCGCACCCAGAATGGCATTACCTGCATGAAACCTCGCGCGCCAACAGATGAAACAGCATATTTTTTAAAGCCGCTTTCTACCTGAATTAAGCCCAGCACCATTTGTGGATCCAATCCAGCCCGGCTCGCTTCATAATGCAATGTACGCAAAAAGTCTTCGCGATATCTGGCATCCGGTATGCGTTTTTTCAGGCGCTCTGACATTTCATTGAGCCATGCCTGACCTTCTTCTTGCGTTGCAAAAGTGAGCGTTGGTACTGCCCGGTCACTGACGCTGCGCTGCATCAGCGCTTTTACGCTGTTAGATAACGGTTCTTCAAGCTGTGAGCCAGCGAAGCTCAGACCGGACAATCCGGCCAACAGCAACAGTAGACTCACATGCATGAAATGACGCATCGTTATTTTCTCAACCTAAACAAAGCTTTAACATACTTACTACTGGCATATGTTATGCCACTTCCTGCACAAACTCAACTACTGAAGCCAACGGCACAGATTTGGCATCTGCTTCCACTCTGGCTTTGTATTCCACATTACCTTCCGCCAAGCCGCGTTCGCCAATCACCAGTCGATGTGGAATACCCATCAGATCAGCCTCGGCAAACATCACACCCGGACGCTCGCCACGGTCATCCAGTAGCACATCTACACCCGCCGCCTGCAAGTCATCATGCAATTTATTGGCAACAGCTTTGACAGTTTCTGATTTGTCGTAACCAATCGCGCAAATGACCACTTCAAACGGTGCCATGCTCTTAGGGAAAATAATACCCCGCTCATCATTGCCTTGCTCAATCGCAGCGCCTACGATACGTGACACACCAATGCCATAACAACCCATTTCCATGATCTTGGTCTGACCGTTTTCGTCCAGAAAAGTCGCGCTCATTGCCTCAGAATATTTGGTACGCAACTGAAAAATATGGCCCACTTCAATACCGCGGCACAGTGACAACACACCTTTACCATCCGGACTAACGTCACCGTCAACCACGTTGCGGATATCAGCCACTAATGATGGTTCAGGCAAGTCACGGCCGAAATTAACACCAGCCAGATGGGTTTTAGGTTTATTAGCCCCGCACACAAAATCGCTCATCAGCGCAACGGTTCTATCAGCAATTACCGTCACATTGGCACCGACAGCAACCGGGCCTATAAAGCCAGGCGGGCAATTCAGGTTAGCGCGGATTTCTTCTTCGGTCGCAAATCTGAAATCTGCGAAACCAGCTAACTTTCCGACTTTGACTTCATTCAGGTTATGGTCACCGCGTAGCAAAACCAGATAAAACTTCTCACCTGCAACTTCATCTTTGACTATTAGCGCAATGGCTTTCACGGTGCGGTCAACCCCTATACCCAGCAACTTAGCCACATCTTCACAGGCTGTTTGTTTAGGTGTGTCTACTTCGCGCATCGTTTCAGCGGCAGCCGCTCTGGCAGATCCAATCGGTAATGCCTCTGCCAGTTCTACGTTTGCGGCAAAGTCAGAGGTATCGCAATACGCCAAACCATCCTCACCGGAATCTGCCAGCACGTGAAACTCGTGCGAACCTTCACCGCCGATAGCACCGGTATCAGCACGCACGGCACGGAATTTCAAACCCAGTCGAGTAAATACATTGCTGTAAGCCTGATACATGGTCTGATAAGTCTGCTCCAGCGAAGCAAAGTCGGTATGGAATGAATACGCATCTTTCATCATAAATTCACGTGCGCGCATCACACCGAAACGCGGCCGGATCTCGTCACGGAACTTGGTCTGAATCTGGTAGAAATTGAGCGGCAATTGTTTATAGCTACGAATTTCTTTACGCGCAATATCTGTAATCACTTCTTCGTGAGTCGGGCCAAAGCAGAACTCACGCTCATGACGGTCATTGATTTTAAGCATTTGCGGGCCAAATACTGCCCAGCGGCCGGTTTCTTCCCACAACTCTTTCGGCTGCACTGCCGGCATCAGCAACTCAAGCGCACCCGCTTTGTTCATTTCTTCGCGCACAACCCGTTCAACCTTGCGCAGCACACGCAGACCTAGCGGCATCCAGCTATAAAGACCTGAACCTAAGCGCTTAATCAAACCGGCACGCACCATTAAAATATGGCTTTGAAGTTCGGCTTCGTTAGGGGCTTCTTTTTGAGTGTTAAAGAAAAATTGTGAGGCGCGCATAATAGATTCAAATCTGTGGCTAAACGAAAGTGCGAATTTTACAGTTAATCAGCGCGTTAGTCAGCAACACATAACTAGTATGGCGTTACTTTTACAGCATGCCATATTTTTGTATGCTTACACAGCTCACTTCAGGCAAGTTAATATTTGAACCAATAACTATATTTCATATCCATACTGTTTAATTAATTGTTTAATTGTTGATCAGGTACGCACAATGAAAACTTATGCTTTGCACGCAATGTTGTTACTCATAGGCTGTAGCCAAATTGCTTTGGCAGACCCGTCGCCTGAACTTGTATACAACCTCAAAGGCACCATCGTAAAAATTCATACTGTAACAAACACTGGTGGCCATGGTAGTGGCTCGGGCTTTGTCGTCGCTGAAAATCTGGTTGCCACTAACTGCCACGTACTGACCAATGCAATCGGTGCCAATATAACGGCGCGCGGCGAAACCTATACGCCAGTCGGCGTCAGGTCAGACTGGAAACACGATGTCTGTATATTGCGTTTTGAGTACTTACCTTTAAAGCCCGCAACTTTCAGTGATAGCAAAAATCTTACTTATGAGACCTCAGCATTTTCAGTTGGCTTTCCCGGCGGTGCCGCAAAACCGTTAACAACCATCGGCAAAATTAAAGCACTTTATGCCATTGACGATAGCTATGTAATTCGCACCTCAGCTTCATTTCAGATGGGCGCCAGCGGGAGCCCGCTATTCGATGACCAAGGCAAAATCATCGGTATGAATACCTTTAAAAGTCCCGGTGCCCATGGTTACTTTTACAATATCCCGGCCAAATGGATCAAGGCTGCAATGTCCATGCCCGAGACAGATAAAATCACTAAGACTGATTCACCGTTCTGGGATGCCCCTCTTGAGCAGCGCCCATACTGGATGCAAGTCGTTTTGCCTATGCAGGCAGGCAAATGGCAAGATTTACTAGTCGTAGCCTCTGCCTGGGTAAAACATGCCCCAAACGACCCTGAGGCAACTTACTATCTGGCACTTGCACAGCAGAATTTGGGGGAAGTACAAAACGCCAAACCAAATTTTCAGAAAGTATTGGCAGCCAATCCTCACCATACATCGAGCATCCTCGCCTTGGCTAGAATAGCGAGAGAGCAGGATAATCAAGCTGAATTCAAAGATTTCAGCAGAATGTTGAGTGCATTGGATGGCGATGCGCTGGAATTACTTAACTTACCCAACCCGTAAGGTTTCTAGACTACTGTGAACAGCTGAGAATAGTTTGCTCATAATGTACTAGTAGTATTCATTTCCATACTTGATGCGTAAAACAAACCGCTGCTAAAACGCATCTTGAGAATCCTCAAGCGCGCTATCAGCCGAGTTTCAGTAAGTCCAAACCAGCTTTTGGTTGCTTAACTGCTGTCTTTAACAAGTCATATTTCTCGATTATTATCACTTAACGTACATATAGATTTATTTTACTTATCAACATCATTGTAAATATCAACTTCACTTATGTTTTAACGTGCCTATAATGAATTGCATATTTCATAAATCTAAAAACAATTTAGGAAATGCTGATTAGATTTTCATTGCAAGCTGCGCTCGCATGACAGCTTTATGAATAAGTCAGCGTAACCTTGAGAAAATTCAGGAATTAACATGAGTATTGCAAAAGGAAATTTGGTCGATCAGCAGTTAGTCAATCTTTCTCAATCAGGAGATTTACAAGCATTTGGGCTGTTAGTTGAAAAATACCAGAATCGTCTGTATCGATTGATTCTGCGGATTATCAAAAATCAATCAGTTGTCGAAGATCTTGTTCAGGAGTCGTTAATTAACATAGATCCATTGCCAACTTTAGAGGGGACAGCGCATTTTATACATGGCTGTATAAAATTGGACTCAATACAGCAAGAAATTATCTTTATGAAAAGAAACGTGGCCTGCAGATTGATAGTTCGATTGAAGTTGAAGACGCAGAAAATTTTAGTTCAGCACTCGATTTATACAGTGCCGAAACGCCAGAAACTGAATTAATCAATAAACAGATTGCTCAAACCGTCAATGATTCAATCTCAGCTTTGCCTGCAGACTTGCAGACGGCTATCACATTGAGGGAAATTGAAGGGTTGTCTTATGAACAAATATCAGAAATTATGCATTGCCCGATCGGTACCACACGCTCAAGAATTTTCAGGGCCAGAAATATTGTTTCTGAAAAATTAAAACCGCTACTCAATACAAAGCAAGGTAAACGCTGGTAATTGCGGAATACATTTATATTGCCTCCAGGTTTTATTGGTAATGATTTATAAGAAAGCGTTAAATGCATTTTGTAACAATAACAAAAGGAGAAAACTATGACCAAACAACCACAAACTACAAAACCCACAGCAATGAGAAAGGAGCTCTACCATGGATAATCAAGCATCTACAACCGGCAAATGTCCGTTCATGCATGGCGGCAATACTAGCTCAGCTGCTTCAAATACGGATTGGTGGCCTAAAGCGCTCAATCTGGACATCCTGCATCAGCATGATACGAAAACCAATCCTCTGGGCGAGGATTTTAATTATGCTGAAGAGTTCAAGAAACTGGATTTAGGCGCTGTAAAAAAAGATTTGCACGCTTTCATGACAGATAGCCAAGAGTGGTGGCCAGCGGACTGGGGGCACTATGGCGGCTTGATGATTCGTATGGCATGGCACGCAGCAGGTACCTACCGCATTGCGGATGGTCGCGGTGGCGCTGGCACTGGCAATCAGCGTTTTGCACCACTGAATAGCTGGCCGGATAACGTTAACCTCGACAAAGCTCGCCGCTTGCTGTGGCCGATTAAAAAGAAATATGGCAATAAACTATCATGGTCTGACCTGATTGTTTTAGCCGGCACCATGGCGTATGAGTCTATGGGATTAAAAGTGTATGGATTCGCGGGTGGCCGCGCTGATATCTGGCATCCGGAAAAAGACATTTACTGGGGCTCTGAAAAAGAATGGCTGGGCAATGCCAGCCGCTACGATGGCGATAAACGCGAAAGTCTGGAAAATCCGCTTGCCGCAGTGCAAATGGGCTTGATTTACGTGAATCCGGAAGGTGTGAATGGTCAGCCAGACCCACTCAGAACTGCGCAGGATATACGCTTGACCTTTGCCCGCATGGCGATGAATGACGAAGAAACGGTAGCACTGACTGCGGGCGGTCATACTGTCGGCAAATGTCACGGTAATGGCAAAGCAGAACTGTTAGGACCGAACCCTGAAGCCGCCGATGTGAGTGAACAAGGTTTCGGCTGGCATAACAGCAACGGTAAAGGTGTTGGCCGCGACACAGTAACCAGCGGGATTGAAGGCGCATGGACTGCCCACCCGACGCAATGGGACAATGGCTATTTCTATAATCTTTTCAATTACGAATGGGAACTCAAAAAGAGCGCTGCCGGCGCCTGGCAGTGGGAACCCATTAATATGAAAGAAGAAGATAAACCGGTGGATGTGGAAGACCCATCCATTCGCCATAACCCGATCATGACCGATGCCGATATGGCGATGGTGAAAGATCCGGAATACAGAAAAATATCCGAACGTTTTTACCAAGATCATGCCTATTTCTCAGAAGTATTTGCTCGTGCCTGGTTCAAGTTAACGCACCGTGATCTCGGCCCTAAAGACCGCTATCTTGGTCCGGATGTGCCGCAAGAAGATTTAATCTGGCAGGACCCTGTGCCTAAAGTCGACTACACTTTGAGCGATGCAGAAATTACAGACTTGAAAGCCAAACTGTTAAATAGTGGTTTAAGCATTTCAGAGTTGGTGGCAACGGCCTGGGATAGCGCGCGCACGTTCCGTGGCTCAGACTATCGTGGTGGCGCCAATGGTGCGCGTATTCGCCTGGCTCCGCAAAAAAACTGGGAAGGTAATGAGCCTGCCAGATTACGCAAAGTATTAGCTACCCTTGAGTCTATCCAAGCCAGTTTAAACAAAAAAGTCAGTATGGCTGACCTGATTGTACTGGGAGGTACTGCCGCAGTTGAAAAAGCTGCACATGATGCAGGCCTGAATATTACGGTTCCATTTGCAGCTGGCCGCGGTGATACTACAGATGAAATGACCGATGCAGAATCCTTTGCGGTTCTAGAGCCGATTCATGATGGTTATCGCAACTGGCTGAAGAATGATTATGCTGTGTCTGCAGAAGAATTGCTGCTGGATCGCACGCAGCTAATGGGCTTAACTGCGCATGAGATGACAGCGTTAATCGGCGGCATGCGTGTGCTTGGCACTAATCATGGTGGTACAAAACATGGTGTGTTAACCAATCGTGAAGGTGTTTTATCGAATGATTTCTTTGTGAACCTGACGGATATGGGTAACACCTGGAAACCTGCCGGTAATAACCTTTATGAAATCCGTGATCGCAGCACCGGAGCAGTCAAATGGACAGCAACTAGAGTGGACTTGGTATTTGGCTCAAACTCTATCCTGCGTTCTTATGCTGAAGTTTATGCACAAGATGATGCTAAAGAGAAATTTGTTAAAGACTTTGTGAAAGCGTGGACTAAAGTAATGAATGCAGATCGTTTTGATCTGAACTAGTCCGCAGCGTCTTGTCTAGTCCTTGATTAGATTGCAAGTTGCAGAACTAAAAAGCGGTGGAATTATCCACCGCTTTTTTAGATTAAAGCATCATTCTATTACTTGGTTTTACAGGTATTAATGCCTAACAATGAATATGCACCGCAGAAACTAAACAAACCTGTTGCCAGTATCAGCACACCAAGCCAAGCCCAGGTTGGACCATTAGCAAATAATACCCATGCGATCAGGCCTAAACCTGCAGCAATTCGTACAAAACGATCAACACCGCCAACGTTTGCTTTCATTTCATTCTCTCCTGTAGGTTGATTGATTTAAATCAGGCTTACCCAAATTGAAAGTGCAACATTTTCAGAAACATTCCATTAAGAACATAAGCCTACATAACATAAATGCAGGTTACCATTGATAATACTCTAATCGCATGAAAAGCACTAAATGGACGGTTAAGCAAATCTGACTACAGAGTAAAGCATTGTTCAAACCTAAACCATATTGTGATGTTTCCGCTAGAAAAAATCATGCTTTTAAAGTCTGCATGGCTGTTAGAGATCACTTAAATATTACCTTAGTAAATTGTTCAAGATTTTACTTAGGCGCTATTCATGAACTACGATAGTGTATTAAATTTGAGTCAGCGCATAATGCAATCACACGAACACGACATGTTGTCGGTTTAATAAATTAACACTCAGGAGAATTATTATGTGGACTAAACCAGCTGCTACAGAAATGCGTTTTGGCTTTGAAGTAACAATGTACGTAATGAACAAATAATTTTTGTTCTGACTGCGATTAAAACCTGGCTTGATCTAAGCCAGGTTTTTTTTATGTCTTTTTTTACATGCCACTACCGCTGATCCAAGCCTGTTGCCATCAGCTTAGCCAATGGCAGAAAAATGTATGTAGCCAATTGATTTATTCGCACAGAGCCTACCAATTGATCACTTTACCGTCATAAGCGATAAATCTGCCACTGTTATCCAGATTTAAATGCTCTATCACTTTACGCAAACCTGAAACGCTCGCCCGCGTATCAATCAGAGCCCCAGGGCCACCCATTTCAGTTTGTACCCAACCCGGATGTAGAACCGCTACCGAAATACCAAATGCTTGCAGGTCGATGGCAAGGCTTTTCATCACCATATTCGCTGCAACTTTACTTGTGCGATAGATATAACTGCCGCCGCTGGTATTGTCATCCAGACTACCCATTTTGCTGGAGAGTGTGACCAGTTTTTTAAGTCTGCTAGCGGCAATATGCGGCGTAAAAGCCGCTGCCATTTTAAATGGTGCCATGCTATTTACTTTAAACGCATGCAGCCACTGTTCCGGGTCTGCATGATTCAGATCTGAGTGCGGATAAACACCCGCATTATTGATCAGCACATCAATTTTTATGCCTTTCAAATTTTCCGCCAGTGCTTCAATTGCGGCAAAATCCGCAACGTCCAAGGGGTAAGCTTTGATATCTGGATATGTATCTGCAAGCTCCTGTAGATCCGCAGCTTGCTTAAGGTCTCTGCAACAGGCAATGACTTTCCATCCAGCCTCGGCATATTGGCGCGCGAACTCCAGACCAATACCACGATTTGCACCCGTAATTAATACTTGATTTGTTATAGTCATTAAATATCCTGAATAAGTAGCCCGGAATCAAAAAATAATCGCTAGATTTTACGCACCGGTATGCGCCATAAAAAATAAATCACTATCAAGTACAGTATCAATAATAAAAGTTTGATTGCTATTGGTTGAATAATCAAAATAGAACTGCTAAAAGATATAGTGGTAAGCACATACGCCCAACGCTTAACACTTGCACGCAGGCTTCGATGCTCATACCAATCTACAATCAAAGGGCCGGTAAGATGATGCTGCAGCAACCAGCTATGAAAGCGCTCGGAGCCTCTGGCAAAAAATGCTGCCGCCAGTAGAATAAACGGTGTCGTTGGCAATATGGGCAAAAAAACACCGATTATGCCCAGCAGTAACGCTGCAAAACCTAACGCAATAAATACATGCCTGACAAATACCGAATTATGAAGTTTAAGTTTGCTCATTTAATAGGTACATCAATATCCTGTATGGCAAATATAGTAGATTATTTCTTCAGCACTGGGCTATCTTCAGGAATATAGCCTGATTTCCAGACAGTAAACGGAACAATGGTAGCCGGAAAACCATTATCATAAAACCAGCTATCTACGGCGAATCTTGCCCCAGTTGCAGTTTCATGAATCACTGCTGTAGAGTGCGGCCAACCATTGAAAAAGAAGTTACGCGTGCGCGTATCCTCTATATCGTGAAACTTTAGCAAGCCATTCTGACGCATCAGTCGCATATAGGTCGTAGTGTTAATCGCCTCATCATTACAGTCCAGCTGGCCAGGATAAACTGAATTACCAAAGGTACCGGCACGGTCAGTTGCAGTACTTGTTTTACTGCCAATGATGGTTTCGAACGTACCTATTGTCATCGCAATCAGGCGACGCTCCTGCGCCGCATCAGATATGTTGCCGGCGCTCTTAAAAACACTGGCAATACTTTGCCATTCCTCATCACTCAGCGACACATGTCTGACTTCTGCACAGCCACCGCCCATGCATATATCAAAACCATCTAAAACCGGTATCTGTTTATAGATACGGTTAATGTCGCTCATTGCCGCATTTACATGCAGTGAAACAAACAGCAAGCCGCACGATAGCAATTTAAATGATAACTGGCGCATTAGGCAATTCATTATGATTACTGTCACTGGCCGGGTAGTGCTGCGCCAGCAGCATACTGATTTGTGCAATACCATGTAATACGCCCGCCTCAAACTGTTCCTGCTTGAACAGCGCTTCCATTTCATGGCTGATGCGTGCCCAGCCCTGAACGCCCACGTGTTGATGAATACCGCGGTCTGCAAGTATCTCAAAATCATGGTCTGCCAGCAGCAGATAAATCAGCACACCGTTATTCTGCTCGGTGTCCCATACCTGCAATTGCGAAAATACTTCTACCGCGCGCTGCTGCCCTGATTTCTTTTTAAGGATATCCAGCAACGGAAGATTCAGTTCAACTGCAAATCTAATTTCACCAAAATGCGTCTGCTCACTATCAGCTATGGCTTGTTCAATACGCTGCATCACCGCTTTAGGAAAACGTTTTTTTAAAGCCAGCGGCGAAATGCAAAGATGCCGACATACACGTTTTAAAAGATTCAATAACATTACCAGCTCCCCGAGGCTCCGCCACCGCCAAAACCACCGCCGCCTCCACCGCCCCAGCCGCCGGAACCACCATATCCGCCACCGCCAAGTCCACCGAGGCCACCAACATGACCTAAGCCGACAGCGCCAATAAAGGTCAGGAAAAAGGCGATAATTGCCAAGACTATCGCAATAATCAAACCGCCGCCAAAAACCCATATGAGTACGCCAATGACACCGGCATTGAGAACACCGCCTACGAACTTGCCAAAAATAGCACGCAGAATGCCACCCACCACAAAAGCGCCGATGAGCACTACATACAGCATATCCATAAGTTTGCCGCCGCTTGGTTTAGACTGTGCCGGCGCCGGTAGTTGCTCGCCTGAGATCAGCTTAATGACCTGCTCCAGCGCATTATTGATACCGCCGTAATAATCACCCTGACGAAAACTAGGCGCCATAATTTCACTGATAATGCGTTTGGCAATCAAATCCGGGATTGCACCTTCAAGGCCATAACCGACCTCAATACGCATTTTACGGTCATCTTTCGCCACCAATAGCAGTACGCCATCATCGGGTTTTGCTCGCCCCAGCTTCCATGCATCTGCCACACGGATGCTATATTGTTCGATTTCTTCAGGCTTGGTGCTCGGAACAATCAGCACAGCAATCTGGCTGCCCTTCTGCTGCTCAAAAGCTGCCAGCTTTGCTTCAAGCTGGCTTTGCTGATCGGGAGTTAAGGTCTGGGTAAGGTCGGTAATGCGGTGCTGTAATGCAGGCACTGGCACCAGCTCTGCACGCAAGCTGCCGGATGCAAACAACAGCACCCAGCAGAATGCGAGCAGGCAGGCTTTTAGGACAGAAGACATATGAAAAAACAACGTGAGCTAGATTCTAGTGTTATTTTTTACACTTATTTTTTATCTTCAAAACTCACGGTTGGCGCGGTCGAAATCGCTTTTTCATTCTCTACCGTAAATGATGCTTTGGTTGTGTAACCGAACATCATTGCAGTAAGGTTCTGCGGGAAAGAGCGCACAGCAACGTTGTAGTTTTTAATGGTTTCAATATAGCGGTTACGTGCAACAGTAATGCGGTTCTCGGTACCTTCCAGCTGCGCTTGCAGATCCCTGAAGCCCTGATCTGCTTTTAGATTAGGATAATTCTCAGAAACTACCAGCAAGCGTGACAATGCAGAGGTCAATTGACCTTGTGCTGCCTGGAATTTCGCAAACGCTTCAGGATCATTAATGAGCTCAGGCGTTACCTGCATACTGCCGACTTTTGAACGTGCATCAGCAACATCCGTCAGCACTTTTTCTTCGTGTGCGGCATAGCCTTTCACCACATTGACCAGGTTCGGCACCAAGTCTGCACGACGCTGATACTGGTTCAGCACTTCAGACCAGCTCGCTTTGGCCTCTTCATCCAGAGACTGGAACGTGTTGTAGCCGCAGCCGGTTAAACTCAATATCAATAATAAAGCTGAGATTCTTAACATCAAATTCTTCATGGTCGTTCCCTAATTTAATCACGATAGTTTAATAACGATATTGCTGTATATGGTGGCAAAAACATGAATTACAAGCTCTGTACCAGCTTCATTGCAGCACACAGATCACGCCATGCTAGTGCTTTATCTGCTGTGTTTGTTAACAAATGTGCCGGATGATACGTCACTATTAATGGAATCTGTTCATAAAGTGACGGGATCTCCTGCTGGATATGGCGCCACTCCTCTAAAGTATGTGTTTTTCCTGACAGCTGATTAGCAGGTGCTGCGCCCAGACTAATCATCAGCTTGGGTGTATGCTCAGCAAAAATCTTATCCGCACGATCAGTCACATCCACACGACAGCTGGCTTGCATGGCACGCATCATGTTTTTGAGTAAAGTCTCAACCTGCTGCACATTATCCTCAGCAGCATAAGGCTCCATCAGGAACGCATAATGACTGTCTTCACTTAACAATAATCGCAATACTAAAGGCTGTATTTGCTCCAGAACAGGCGTATCGACAACTGCCTCCTCAACACTTTCGACCACCTCAATTTGCTGCGGTGCAAAAGCTTCAAATACTGGCGGCACAGATGAGGATGGTTCCGGAATTGAAGATTCAGGACTTACGGATTCAGTTGCAGGAGCTTCAGCTGCGGTAATTGCAATCACTGGTATATCTGCAACAGGAAGCTGCTGTTCTTGAATAGCGGGTTCTTGAACAACAGTTTCTTCAATAAACTGCTCGCCTTTCTCAGTTGTCTTGAGTTCTGCATTAAATAGCGTCGGCAAAGGCTGCCGCAACTGCCAGACCGGCAACAGTTCCAGTTCGCGCAGCATATCTTCGCGGCTCATGTGGCTCCCTGACTGGCTCATAGCGCTAATCCCATCAGTACTGCATCTTCACGACCATTTTGTGCCGGGTAATAGCCGCGACGTACAGCCATTTCGTTAAAACCGATATTTTCATAAAGCGCAATTGCAGAAATATTGCTTGGACGTACTTCCAGGAACATATTCGCTGCATCGTGCTTTCTAGCAATTGCGATCATGTGTTCCAGCAACAACCGTCCCAAACCCTGTTTCTGGAAAGTCTTAGCAACACTCAGATTAAGCAGATGGGCCTCATCCAGCACCATCATCATCAGCGCATAACCAATAATCTTCGCGCCATCCAGCAACACCCATGCGGAATAACCAGAAACCAGTGAATCACTGAAGTTTCCACGCGACCACGGGTGAGAATAGATATGAGGCTCAATCTCCATGATGGCATCCAGATCCGCCTCTGTCATCGGGCGGAACTGATATTTTGGATTTAACGCGCTCATAAACGCATACCCTGTTCACGTTCAGCTGTTTTAAGCGCTACACGATTGCGTATATAGATAGGCATCGCCTCAGCCGCAGGCAAGGGCTTTCCACTGACAAATAGCGGTTGTGCCAAACGCAATATGGCGCTGGCGCTTGGCAATAACTCAGGCAATACATCCTGCAGTTGCTCCTGATGGGCATGTCTTAGAACTTCACCATACGTTTGCCAGCCACTACCGGCACCGACCCAGTCACTACCTTCAATTGCCGGCACGGCTTCCGGCTTATACAAACCTGGTTCGATCACTGTTTGCCATACCCCGGCATTTTTAACATAGGCCGCATGGTAAACCTCACCCATACGGGCATCCAGACAGGCAATGACTTTATCTGCACCGCTAGCTTCTGCCAGAGCCTGTAAAGTACAAATACCAGCCACTGGCAAACCAGCGCCAAAACCTAAGCCCTGCGCCACACCTGCGGCAATACGCACACCGGTAAAAGAACCGGGGCCTGCACCAAAGGCAATGCCTTGTAAATCTTGCAGTTGCAACCCTGCCGCCGCGAGCAAAGCCTGAATTTGCGGCAGTATCAATTGCGAATGGCTTTGCCCGGCCAATACATCAAACGTGGAGATTCTATCCTCCTGCATCAGGGCTAAGGATAGGTATTCAGTAGAGGTGTCGAAGGCTAATAGTTTCACGGAATGTTGTAGCGAGTTAATCAGCCGCTATTTTGCCACGTAATTGCTTGACTTGCCCACGTTGCGTTTTACTTTCCAGCCTGCGCTGGGTAGAACCCCGCGTTGGCCGCGTGGCATAACGCATCGGCATCACATGATTTGCCGCATTCACAATCTCATGCAAACGCTGCACCGCATCCCTTTTATTTGCTTCCTGAGTACGATACTGCTGTGCTTTCAGCACCAGCACGCCATCATCGTTAATACGGTTATCTTTAAGATGCAGCAGTCTGGCCTTGAGCCAGTCGCTTAAAGATGATGCGTTAATATCAAAACGCAGATGTATCGCACTGGAAACCTTATTCACATTCTGGCCACCCGCACCCTGCGCACGAATAGCAGTGAGCGTATATTCAGTTTCCAAGATATGAATTAAAGACATTGTTGTTCAGCTTTTTTGATTGTCAGTGTCTGCACAAAACTATAGCGCTATTTAATAATCACATATAGTAGAAATTAAAAAGCTGACGGTTTTGAATCGTCAGCTTTCACATACTAATGCAGTTAAATTTTATTGCTTTAGATTTGCGGTTTCTGGCCGGCTACATTACTCACATTTACATTCTTAGCCGGTGCTGCTGTTTTAGCAGCAGGTGCAGCAACATTCGCTTTAACTTTTGTCACTGTATTCAGCGGATTTTGTGATTGCATATGTGGAGAAACGCCAGCCTGAACTTGACCGGAACAACCGCCGCCCATCACGGTTTTATTACAATCACCAGCAAAGCTGGCTGATGAAAATAAAAATACCGCACAACCT
>JAHRYP010000005.1:33112-100594 GCA_020622105.1 Methylotenera sp. | reverse complement strand
GAATTACGCATTTGAGACCCCCATTAAATCTTATTATTTTGAAAGGGGCGCATTCTAATCTAAATTTCAATTGTAAAAAAGGCTTCTACCTCAGCTAAATCACGTGTGCGTTTAAATGGTGGCAAACTCTGCCATATTTTTCTACCGTACGACTTACTGATCAAACGCGGGTCACAGATCATGAGTACGCCGCGATCATTCTCATCACGGATCAAACGGCCCGCGCCCTGCTTTAAGGTAATCACAGAATATGGCAGCTGATATTCCATAAATGCATTCTTGCCTTCGGCATTGAGCTTGTCCACGCGTGCTGACAGCACCGGGTCATCCGGCGGCGCAAAAGGCAGCTTATCAATAATCACCACACTTAATGCCTCACCGCGTACATCCACGCCTTCCCAGAAGCTTTGCGAACCAACCAGCACAGCATTCCCCAGCTTACGAAATCGATCCAGTAACTCGGTGCGCGAACTGTCACCCTGCAACAGCAGTGGGCTTTCTATGCCATTCTCGGCAAAGGCTTCTTTTAGCAGAGCATGAATTTCACGCATAGCACGCAGGCTGGTAGAAAGTACAAACGCCCTGCCGCCGCTGGCACGCAATACCGGCAGCGCAGCCGCAGCCACGCAGGCTGAATAAGAAGGATTGTTAGGGTCCGGCATATCCGGCGGCACATAAAACAGCGCCTGCTCCTGATAATTGAACGGGCTTTGCCAAGTTGCAGTAACCGCATCCTGCAACCCCATTTGCGCCAGATAGTGACTGAAGTCATTTTTTACGGCAAGCGTAGCCGAGGTGAATATCCAGGCACGCGGCTGTGCGTTCAATTGCTTGCCAAAACCTTCTGCCACACTGAGCGGGGTGGCATGTAGCTGCACAGAGTGAGTAAACACTTCGACCCAACGCACCAGATTATCATTTTCAGCAGACATCCAGCGCTGTAGCAAATTACTTAAATCCATGCTGCGCTGCCAGCATTTTTCCAATAGTGGGTCACGCGCAGCCTGTGTCTCCAATACGGTACTCAATGCTTCCAGACGCTTTTTCATGTGATCAAACGCGTCCTGAAACCCTTTCAGCGCCAGCGCTTTCTGTACTGGCATGCGGGAGCCCTCATAGGCAAACACCAGTCTGAAATCCTTACAGGCTTTTTCCAGCAGAGGAATACTTTCACCCAGTTCAATGCAATCCTTAGCGAGACTCAGATGCGCAGCTGTGCAGTCGCGTGCCAGTTCAATTAATTGGCTGGTTGAGACATCCTCGCCAAAAAATAGACCAGCGACATCCGGCAATTGGTGCGCTTCATCAAAGATTACCGTATTGGCACTCGGCAGCAGTTCGGCAACACCCTCATCACGCAGCATTACATCGGCAAAGAACAGGTGGTGATTGACTACGACCACATCCGCAGCCAGTGCCTGCTTGCGCGCTTCCATCACAAAACATTCTTTATAGAAATTACAGTCGCCACCCAGACAGTTATCACGTGTTGATGTCACGTTTGCCCAAATAGTGGCGTTCTCAGGCACGTCCGTTAGCTCACTTTTATCGCCGGTTTTCGTATTTTCTACAAAATTCTTGATGACATGCAGGTACTTGGCATCATCGCGCGAGGCAAAGCGGCCTTCATTCGCGGCACGTTCCAGATGGTAGTGGCACACATAATTAGAGCGCCCTTTAAGCATCGCCACCGTAACCGGGACCTTTAACGCATCGCGCACATTGGGCAGATCGCGATTAAAGAGCTGATCCTGCAGGTTTTTGGTGCCGGTAGAAATAATGACCTTACCGCCAGTGAGCAGTGCGGGCACCAAATAGGCAAATGTCTTGCCGGTACCGGTGCCGGCTTCGGCTACCAGCTGCGTGTTATGCTCAATCGCATCCGCAATTGCCAGCGCCATCTCCAGTTGCTGGGTGCGCTCATGGTAGCCCTCGATCTGCGAGGCTAAAATCCCATCTTTTTCAAAAACCTGGCGGATGCTGTCTTCACTCATAAGAGCGCGATTATCCCATGACTTATCAAACTGCTACCAAAAACCAAGTCAAAACTTAAAGATAAATTTATAAATTAACAATAGATATTAATGCGATAAATAGTTGAGATTAACCCCGGTTTGGTAGTTCAGGATAAGTTAACTATAATGCCAGCATGACTAAGCTCTCCTACGCGACTTATCTTGCTTGCATTTTACTGGCTATCACTAGCAGTGCGTGCTCTGCAAATCCTACTGTGCAGACCAAAACGGACCTTGCACTTGAACGCCAGCTTCAATCTTCGCCAAACAACAATAACACCGTTGATGAAGCAGGTTGGCCGGAACGCGCTCGTGAGGTATTAGTCAATGCATTAAGTCTTACTGGCGTGCGTTACAAATATGGCGGCAAATCCCCAGAGTCGGGTTTCGATTGCAGCGGCTTTGTACGCTATGTGTATCAGCAAACCGGCAATCTGTCACTACCACATAGCGCGCGCGCAATTAGCCAATTGGGCAAGACTATTCCAAAAAGTGAATTAGAACCCGGCGACCTGGTGTTCTTTAATACCTTAAGATCAACGTTCTCGCACGTAGGCATTTATCTGGGTAACAACCGCTTTATACACTCCCCTAGCAGCGGCGGCGGTGTGCGCGTGGAAGATATGCAAAACAGCTACTGGGAAAAACGCTTTAATGGCGCGCAGCGCATAGAGACTACGGCAAAAGGTAATTAAAAAAGCAGCCATTTGGCTGCTTTTTTAATTACTTCACGATTTAATTACTTCACAAAGCGAATATTGAATCACATCGCTTTGGTATCAAATTATTCAGTCATGAAACTTCGCCACATCACCTGGTTTGCGCAGCATCTTGTCTACTTCGCCTAAATGTAACTCTTCCTGATAAATCATTTCTCTGGCATATTCTTCCAGCATCACAGAATCACCTTCTACCAGCTTCAATAATGCTTTATAGGCATTCAGTGCAACGGTTTCATGCGCTAAAGATTCGCGCAGAATATCCCCGATATCATGATTATGTGTTTCAAGCAGCGGGCCAATTGATAATGAAGGATGTCCGCCCAGATGCGTAATAATCTCGCCGGCTTTATTTGCATGATCCAGTGATTCAGTTGCCTGACTGCGCAGCCACGATACGATTGGAATCCGGTTATAACCAAACACCATCAGTGAATAATGGGTATATCTTACAACCCCGGCCAACTCAAGCTCTAGAATGGTATTGAGCGCACTTACTACAGGATGATCTGCTTTATGGTCTGCTGACATGTTAATACTCCTTATTGGGAAAATTTTGTGATTCAGTGAACAACTAACTACAGCCAAATAAAATTGTTAATTACATACATGTTAATTGTAGAAACATTTAATTACTAAAACTATGGTTATCGTATGATTAAAAGAAGGTTGTTTAGTTTTATCGTTGTTTAATGATTAATCACTCTTTGATTTATCACTATGACCTAAATCGCGATTCGGGTCGATACAATCACGTATTAACTGCTTAACTTCTTTAGCTTCCGGAAAGCGCCCGGCTGCTTTACGAGAAAAAATAAGCGCACCATTGAGTGTAATTTCAAATATACCGCCGGTACCGGGCTTTAAAGCAACACTGTATAAATCCTGCTCGAATGTTGTTAATAACTCTTGAGCCAGCCAAGCTGCACGCAGCAACCAGCGACATTGGGTACAATAAGTGATTTCAACGATATTTTTACTCAATTTGTATGTCCTGACTGATATAGTTTAATATGCATTACTCGAATAATATATTCAATCTATCCTGAAACTAATCATATATTTGAAACTCTTAGAATCTGTTAGGCGCAAAACGTTTAATTAACTCACTTTCAGACTGAATACAGCTTCATTTGTTGGGAACAATAATACATGCAAGTACAAAATAAACATCACCGTTTTAACAAAATAGGGCTTGTGGGCTCAGGCCTTGTGCTGGGCCTTATGTTGAGCCTGACCTATTCTGCAGTCGCAGAGAAAATGGTAAAGCCTCAGCTGCCGCTGGATGATCTGCGTGCATTTGCTGAAGTATTCGGAAAAATCAAAAGCGACTATGTTGAAACTGTTGAAGACAAAAAGCTGATTTCAGAAGCGATCAGCGGCATGCTGACCGGACTCACCCGCCTCTACCTACCTTGACCCGGATGCATTCAAAGATATGCAAACTGCGACCAAGGCGATTGGTGGACTAGGCATTGAAGTCGGTATGAAGACGCCTGGTTAAAGTTGTTTCTCCGATTGAAGACTCACCGGCTTATGCAGCAGGCTTAAAAAGCGGCGACCTCATCATAAAACTAGATGAAACTCCGGTAAAAGGCATGAACTTGAACGATGCGGTAAAACGTATGCGCGGCAAGCCAGGCACACAGATCGTTTTAACCGTAGTGCGTAAAAACGAGACTAAACCGTTATTGTTCACGCTGACTCGCGATGTGATTAAAAACAAGAGCGTGAAATACAAAATGCCTGAACCTGGCTATGCTTATGTAAGAATCACGCAATTTCAGGAACGCACCGTTGAAGACCTGGCAAAAGCCATCAAAACGCTGCATGCCGAAAATAAAGGTCCATTCAAAGGCTTTGTTCTGGATTTACGTAACGATCCGGGTGGTTTGCTCAACGGCGCTGTCGGCGTTTCTGCCGCATTCCTGCCTAAAGGTGAGTTAGTGGTTTATACAGAAGGTCGTGCGCCAGATTCCAAAATGCAGCTGACTGCAATTCCAGAGAACTATGCGCGTGGCGGTGCTGCTAATGACTTTATCCGCGATTTGCCGGCTGACCTGAAAACAGTACCAATGGCTGTTCTGATCAACAGTGGTTCAGCATCGGCTTCTGAGATCGTCGCAGGCGCATTGCAGGACCACAAACGTGCAACCGTGATTGGAACACAAAGTTTTGGTAAAGGCTCTGTGCAAACCATTATGCCTATGAATAACGGTGCAGCGATCAAGCTGACGACGGCCCGCTATTTCACACCTAAAGGCCGTTCAATTCAGGCCAAAGGCATTGTGCCGGATTACATCGTTGAAGATGGTACCGACCAGTCCGGAATTATCCATGAAGCTGATTTGACACGTCATTTATCGAATCCAAAAGATGAAAAGACTGCTGCTCCAGCAAAACCTGCTGCAACTAATGCTGCCAAGGAATCTGCTAAAGAAAAAATCAACGAGAAGAAATATGCTGAGCCACCGGCACCAATCGAGCCAGCGAGCAAAGATGACATTCAATTCACGCAGGCGATGAATTTGCTGAAAGGCTTACCAGTAAAATCTGAGCCACCAGCGAAAGTTGAAGCTGCAAAAACCAATTAAGATTTGTTACAGCTTAATTAAACCGCCTTGAAGCTGAGGCGGTTTTTTTATATCTATGAACCATTACTTTTGATTAAGCGCCCAATTGAAAACGTTTATAATTAAGTCATGAGCAAATCTGCAAAGCTACTGGTTGTTAAAGTAGACCTCTGTGCAGCATGCGGCTTATGCCTGCCACACTGCCCAAACTATAGAAAAACCGGCTCTGAAACAGACTCATCACATGGAAGCGGTGACACAGACAACAGCTAAAACTGAAACCACTGTTGCAAGCGATATTGCCACAGACAAAAATACTGCCGGACAGATGGGATTCGCCGGTAAAATTTAGGCGTAGAATACAAACATGAGACATTCAATTGTAGACAAGTTAATAAGTGAGTTCGATACTGGCTTGCGCACCCTGCTTGCTAAACCACATAGTCAGCGCGCACATCCGGATGAGGATGTGGCTGATGTCAAATTAACAGATGCAGAAAAAAAACATGCCAGTGCACTGATGCGTATCAATCATACCGGCGAAGTCTGTGCGCAGGCCTTATACAGCGGTCAAGCGATTACGGCGCGCAATGCAGCAACCAGCAAGACCATGCAGCAGGCTGCCCGCGAAGAAACAGAACATCTTGCATGGTGTGAAACACGTATACAGCAACTGGGCGGACGCACCAGCATATTGAATCCATTATTTTATGCCGGCTCTTTTGCTATCGGCGCAGCTGCCGGGGCACTTGGTGACAAATGGAGTCTGGGATTTCTGGAAGAAACCGAGCATCAGGTAGGCGAGCACTTAAGCAGCCACCTTACTCAACTGCCTGAAGCTGATGAAAAATCTCGCAAAATTGTGGAACAAATGCGCGTAGATGAAGCCAAACATGCCAATGATGCAAAACTGCATGGTGCTGCACAATTGCCTGCACCGGTTAAGTTTTGCATGAAGCAAATGTCTAAATTCATGACAGCTTCTACTTACCATTTTTAATAAATTCATATGACTAAGGCGCATACTTAAATACGCCTAAATAACTAAAGAGGTATTTCTCGAATGCAAAAATTTAGCGACGTTTTACTTACACTCGACGACGCTTCCCATGTACAGCGCATTGAGCTTTACAACCAGGATGGCAGTTCCGCAGGTGTAATTGAAAATAAACCCGGCAGCCTGGGTTCATTAAAAGTCTATAACCACTTGGCACGTATGTATGGGGAAATTTCCATGGATGCAGCCGTAGAAGGGTTAAGCCTTTATGCAGAACATACCGAAGACGCCGAGAACTGTCCGGGCAAACACCCTAACGTAGACCGTTTATTAAACATACTGGAAGATGAACAGCCATTGGCCGTAAAAGTCATTGAGTCTGATGCGTAATTTGTAGGAAATTAGCAAAAACTCACCTCAAACCAGTGAAATCGACCTTGATTTACAGCTAGTTTGAGCGTGATATCGAGGCTACTTAAGCTTCAAAAGTCAGTGGTTTTATTTCAAAATCATGCGTAATTTCTACGCTCTTACTCAACATAATCGAAGCTGAGCAATATTTCTCAGCAGACAACTTAACCGCGCGCTCTACCTGAGCTGGATTCAAATTATCGCCTGTCACGACAAAGTGCACATGAATCTTGGTGAATACTTTTGGTATTTCATCAGCACGCTCGGCTTCAATTTCAGCCACGCAATCCACGATAGGCTGACGTGCTTTTTTAAGTATGGCCACTACATCAAATGAGGTACAGCCGCCCATGCCTATTAACAACATTTCCATCGGACGCATGCCGATATTACGACCACCGTTCTCAGGTGCGCCATCCATCACTACTGCATGGCCGGTTTCAGATTCTCCGACAAAACTAACACCATCAATCCATTTAACTCTAACGTGCATAATTATAAACTCCTAAAAAATGTAGATTTTGTTATCAGGCAAGGCGTCAGCAAAAAATAAGGCCGTAGCATACAAATGGTATGGAAGGCCTTATTTTTGCGAGCAACGCCGCATGACATCCCCGCGTGATAATCAAAGCTACGTTTTTATTTAACTGCTAACAGCTCAACATCAAAAATCAGGTTAGCATTAGGAGGAATCGCACCACCTGCACCGCGCGCTCCGTAACCCATTTCTGATGGAATGATCAATGTACGTTTGCCGCCAATTTTCATACCGGCGAAGCCTTCATCCCACCCCTGAATAACCTGGCCGCCGCCCAAGAAGAAATTGAATGGCTGACCGCGATCCAGACTGCTATCAAACTTTTTGCCTTTACCATCTTTAGCTGCTGGATCATATAGCCAGCCAGTGTAATGTACGGTGACGTTAAAACCAGGTTCCGCTTCGCGGCCGGTGCCTACCTGCGTGTCAATTTTCTGTAATTCTGTAATGTTTTCAGCCATTTTTACTGTTTCCTTTGCCGTGGTGTTTTCTGCGTTCGCGGGATCTGATTCAGCCTGACATGCGCCTAAACCCAACAAACAAAGACCTGCTAATAATGTATTGAATAATTTCATGTTTAACCCTAAATATACCATTTAAAAGTAAGACGTAATCATACTGTAAAAACACAGGCTAATGACACGTCATATACTTTGAAATCTTATTTTTCAGAATACAAAACACTGGCATCCCCTTAAAGCGCCTCCTACCAAGCACCTGCGCGAATAGGTCAAGCGTAGCGGCCTAAACTAAAGCATGCGTTATACAACGAGGTTGCGAGTCCATTTGAATATAGTCACAACGCATTAATGCGCCTGAAAGTTAAGTTTTTCTAAGGCTGCTGATGCACCCATTCAATCAAGGCGTCCTGCGCGGCTTTACTGGCGCCCGCTCTGGCATGATTTACGAGCATCACCAATACATGACGGTGACTGTTGGCATCCAGTACATAACCTGCAATCGCGCTAACACCATTAATGGAGCCTGTTTTTAAATGTGCCCGGCCATTGGATAGACTGTCTTTCATACGCTGCTGAATGGTCCCATCTACCGAGAGTATAGGTAGTGAAGCCATCATTTCCGGCATCACCGGGCTGTTATATGCACTTACCAGCAATTGACCCAGAAGTTCAGCGCTGATTCTTTCGACCCGTGATAAACCTGAACCGTTTTCAATGACCAGTTCACTGGATTTAAGCCCTTTGGCAGCTAGCCATGCCTGAGTAGCACTGATACCTTTGGCTTCCGTTGCAGGCCCACCCACTTTTTCAGCGGCTATCGTCAGTAATAACTGACGCGCCATCACGTTGTTACTCCATTTATTGATATCGCGCACAATGCTGCCCAATGGTTCCGATGATTGCTCCAGCACTTTCACTGCAGTCGGCGGCGTTTCCTGAAGTTTTATTGTGCCATTGAATTCGCCACCCAGTTCACGCCACAGTTTTCTGAATGTAAAAAACGCGTATTTCTCGTCCTCAAACAAACTCAGTTCCAAAAAGCGCTCACCACAATCTGTGCCATAACTGCCGCTGAATGTGACCACCGCTTTATCTTCAGCTGACTGCACATCATAAGTCATGCGGCTGCGCCAGTCGCCGCAGGTGCCAGTTGTCCGTTTTAACTTATTCACAATCACCACTTCCGGCAATTCAAACTCCTGCGTGATATTCACAGCATCATCTGCGGCGCTGAATTTGAAACTTGTATTACGGCCATTCACAAGAAAAGCGCTTGGGAGCGCATTGTAAGCGCGCCATTTTTCACTATCAAAACTCTCGCCGGTTGCAGCGGCAGCAAAGTAAGTTTTATCTATAATCAGATCGCCACTGATCTTTTTAACACCGGCCTGCCGTAGACTGATAAGGAGCCGCCAGAAATCCTGTGCCTTAAAGCTGGGGTCACCATAGCCTTTGATAATCAAATTACCCTGCAACTGCCAGTTAGCCAGATTACCATCACGATAAATCTCGGTTTTCCAGCGGTAGGCCGGCGTAAGCAAATCGAGTGCGGCGTTGGTAGTCACCATCTTCATTACCGATGCCGGATTCATAGCGCGCTCTGCATTCTGGCTCAGAATCGGGCTATCACTTTCAACAGCGCGAACATACACTGCCACATTCTGCTGCGGTATACCGGCTTTTTTCAATGCCTCTGCAACACTCACCGGCAATTCCGCCTGTGCACTAAAGCTTACTAACAAGGTAATTAAAAACCCCATCAGGCGCATCATAATGCTGCTTTCACCACACGCTGCGTAGCGCTGATCATAAAGTCAATTTCAGGTTCGGTTATAGTATATGGTGGCATAAAATATACGGTGTTACCTATAGGTCGCAACAACAACCCCTGCTCAACACCAGCCTGGTAACTCTGCCTTGAGAACCGCGCATTCTGCGTCAGTACATCAAATGCGAATATCATGCCTTGATGTCGAAGATGCTGGATTGGCAAGTCAGTAAGTACTTGCATTTTCTCTACAATAGCGGCTGATTTCGCTTTGTTTTTCTCTACCACATCATCCGCTGCAAATATCGCCAATGTAGCCACTGCAGCACTGCATGCCAGCGGGTTACCGGTGTAGCTATGGCTATGCAAAAAGCCCCTCACAGTAGAGTCATGATAAAACGCCTGATAAATTTCATCGGTAGTGAGCACTGCTGATAACGGTAGATAGCCGCCGGTAATGCCTTTAGATAAGCAGATAAAATCAGGCTTAATATTCCCCTGCTCACACGCAAACATAGTACCGGTGCGGCCAAAGCCCACCGCAATTTCGTCTGCAATCAGATGCACTTCATATTTCGTACATATCTCGCGTACTTTGCTTAAATATACAGGGTGATACATGCCCATGCCAGCCGCGCACTGCACCAATGGCTCGATGATGAATGCGGCCAGTTCGGCATGATGTTCTGCAAGATACATCTCAAGCTGTGCGGCAGAGCGCAGTGCAAAATCCTCTGCACTTTCACCCGCCTGTGCCAGCCTGAAGTCAGGGCTTGGCACCTGCGCTGACTGTATCAATAAAGGTGCATAAGTATCTTTAAAAATCGCCACATCGGTCACCCCCAGTGAACCCATGGTCTCGCCGTGGTAGCTGTTCTGCAAACTGATAAATCTGGTTTTTCCGGTTTTGCCAATATTGCGCCAGTAATGAAAACTCATTTTGAGCGCGATCTCGGTGGCGCTTGCGCCATCCGAGCCATAAAATGCATGCCCCAAACCAGTAAGCTTTGCCAGCTGTTCCGATAAGGCCACCACTGGTTCATGCGTAAAGCCAGCCAGCATTACATGCTCTAATGTATCCAGCTGATGTTTTATAGCATCTTTTATACGCGGATTATTGTGCCCGAACAGATTTACCCACCAAGAACTCACAGCATCCAGGTATTTTTTGCCATCCGCATCATAAAGCCAGACCCCTTCACCGCGCTGAATCGGGATTAATGGATAAACTTCATGCTGCTTCATCTGCGTGCATGGATGCCAGACTGACTGCAGACTGCGGCTTAAAAGGTCTTGATTATTCATGGCTGAATTGTACGATGTTTTTAAGTAAACACGGAATTAAGTACCTACGCGAGCAAATTGCTGCGTTGCGCGGTACTCGTAACCTCGCTGTATACGGCATACTATCTCGGTTTCTGCGTTCCGTGCGCCATGCACTTTATCTCGCTCGGCAACTTAAATCCATGTTTCCCTAACTACTCATTAAATCAAATATCGTCATAAGCCCTTGTTTAGTCTAAAATTCAATCTCACGATATTTCTGCGCTAGATCCTCATGCAAAAAACTCGCCGTCACCTTGAACTCCTCGCACCCGCAAAAAATGCTGATTTTGGCATCGAAGCCATCAATCACGGTGCAGATGCTGTGTATATCGGCGGCCCGGCGTTCGGCGCACGTGCAAAAGCACCCAACACAGTGGCGGATATTGAGCGTCTGGTAAAACATGCACATCGCTATCGTGCAGAAGTCTTTGTAGCGCTCAATACCATTTTTCATGATAACGAACTGGAAGATGCGCGCGAACTGGTGTATCAGCTCTATGACATTGGTACCGATGCACTGATTATTCAGGATATGGGGCTGCTGGAACTGGATTTACCGCCAATCCAATTGCACGCCAGCACACAAACCGACATTCGCACGGTTGAAAAAGCTGCATTTCTGGATCAGGTCGGATTCTCACAGCTGGTACTAGCACGTGAACTGGATTTGAACACGGTTAAAAAGATTGCCGATGCGACCAGCTGCAACCTTGAGTACTTCATTCATGGCGCATTGTGCGTGGCCTTCAGTGGGCAGTGTTACATCAGCCATGCTCACACCGGACGTAGCGCCAACCGCGGCGAATGCTCACAGGAATGCCGCCTGCCATTTACGCTCGAAGACCAGAAAGGCCGCATCATCGGCAAAGACAAGCATTTCCTGTCTATGAAAGACAATGACCAGAGTGCCAACCTGCGCGCGCTGATTGAAGCCGGCGTAAGTTCCTTCAAAATTGAAGGCCGCTATAAAGATTTGTCCTATGTAAAAAATGCCACTGCACACTATCGTCTATTACTGGATGAAATTCTGGAAGACATGCCGGAGTATGTAAAATCGTCATCCGGCAATTGCACTTACACTTTCACGCCACAACCGGAAAAAACCTTTAACCGCAGTGCCACAGACTACTTTGCTAATGGTCGTCAGGCAGATATCGGTGCATTTGATACGCCTAAATTTTCTGGCGAAGAGCTGGGCAAAGTGAGCAAAGTCGGCACAGATTACTTTGAAGTGGAAACCAATATCGAGCTGCATAACGGTGATGGCGTGTGCTTCTTTGATGTGCACAAAGAACTGGTTGGCCTGCGCGTGAATACGGTAGAAGGCAAGCGCCTGTACCCAAATGAGATGCCCGAAGACATGCGCCGCGGCATGACCGTATTCAGAAACCGCGACCATGCTTTTATGCGTCTGCTGGAAAAAGACTCCGCCCAGCGCAAAATACCGGTAGACATCACATTTTACGAAACCGCTGATGGCTTTGCACTGACGGTTACCGATGACGACCATTTTAGCGCCACGGCTATATGTGAAACTGAAAAACAGGCCGCACAGAATGTGGAAAAAGCTGAAAGCAACCTGCGTGAAAATCTGAACAAACTTGGTAGCACTGATTTTACTGCCAGAACTATCACATTGCAGATTAGCCAGCCCTGGTTTATCCCGGCTTCAGTCATTAATAACCTGCGCCGGGATGCTATGGTGCAACTGACAGAAACGCGTGTAATGGGTTACGAACGTCCCGTGCGCCGTGCCGCAACTGAACCACCGGCACTCTACCCGGAAGACACGCTGACTTACCTCGCCAACGTTTACAACAAAAAGGCACGCACTTTTTACCAGAAGCATGGTGTCAAGCTGATTGCAGCGGCATACGAAGCGAATAAAGAGCTGGACGAAGTACCGCTTATGATTACCAAGCACTGCCTGCGCTTTAGCCATGGCTTGTGCCCAAAAGAAGCAAAAGGTGTCATCGGCGTACAAGGTACGGTGACCGCAGAGCCAATGACACTCATCAATGGCAACGACCGCTTCACGCTAAAATTTGACTGCAAACCCTGTGAAATGCATGTAATGGGCAAGATACGCAAGCCGGTGTTGCAACTGGCGCAACCGCAGCCGCTGCATTTCCACACAAAGCGGCCATAAAGTTTTAATAAAAGAGGCTGCGCTTAATGGATATTCTGCATTTCTTCACCAGTCTCGACACGCAGCTTGGCAGTGTGATTGCCGCCCACGGCAATCTCATATACGCCATTTTATTCATCATCATTGTGTGTGAAATTGGCTTGCTGCCATTATTTTTTCTGCCCGGAGATCCGCTCATATTTATCACCGGCTCATTCTGCAAACTAGGTGCACTTGAACTGCCGGTCATGATGGCAACACTCATGATCGCGGCGTTATGCGGCAATCTGATCAGCTACAGAATCGGCGCTATGGTTGGTGAAAGTTTAGATTCACACCGGTACCGATGGATAAACAGGAAAGCGCTGGAACGTACCCGTATTTTTTATAAGAAACACGGCAAAACGACTTTACTAATATCACCATTTATCGCGGTTGTACGCACCTTTGCGCCTTTTCTGGCAGGGGTCAGCAGAATGCCGTTCGGCCAATATTTTATTGCCGCCAACATCGGTACCAGTTTCTGGATCGCGTCACTGATGCTCGCAGGCTATTTCTTCGGCGAGATTCCATTCGTGCGTGAGCACATGGCCAGTATCATATTGTCCGGACTGGCAATCGGGTTGGCTTGCATCATTATTGGCGCAAGTTTATCCGGCAGCAAACAAAAACCTTAATACTGACACTAAGGTGCCGGGTTCATCATTGTCAGATGCAGTTGTTCAATTTCTGCCAGTATTTCTGGTGCCAGCTTTGTCTGCCAGGCATCAATATTTTCTTTAAGCTGCGCCATAGTCGTAGCGCCGATGATGGTGCTTTTTACAAACCAGCGATGATAAACAAAGCCCAATGCGAGCTGCGTTGGTGTCAGGCCATACGCCCTTGCAAGCTTGGCATAAGCAGCACTTGCAGGAAAAACCCCCGGTTTTTTATACCGCTGCGCATAACCTAAAAACATGGTGACACGGCCTTTAGCTTCCGGATTATCAATATATTTTGCGGTTAAATGTCCGAATGCCAGCGGGGAATACGCAAGCAGGCTCACATTCTCGCGATGCAGCACTTCAGCCATGCCAAATTCCATACCGCGATTGATCAGGTTATAGCAGTTCTGCACCGTCGCTACTCTTGGCAGATTATATTCTTTGGCGATACGCAGAAACTCCATCAAGCCCCACGGCTGCTCGTTGGATAAGCCGATCGCACGTACTTTGCCCTCTTGCACCAGCTCGGACAATGTCTCTAGCTGATTATGAATGCTCACCCACTGTCTTTGTTTGTCATCTGCATCCAACTCCTGCGTCGGGTCAAACTGGTATTGCCCGAACATCGGCACATTGCGTTCCGGCCAGTGCAGCTGGTAGACATCAATGTAATCCGTTTGCAGCCGCTTGAGTGAAGCTTCAATCGCCGCACGAATATTGGCACGGTCCAGCGAAGGCGGCCCGCCGCGTATCCAATCCATGCCGCGCCGCGGCCCTGCTACTTTTCCGCCTAATATAATCTTGTCGCGCTGCTGCTTTTTAAGCCAGTTACCCACCATGGTTTCGGTACGCGTATAAGTTTCGGCTTTAGGCGGCACCGGGTACATTTCAGCGGTATCTATAAAATTAATGCCTTGCGCCAGGGCATAATCCAGCTGCTCATGCGCTTCTGCTTCTGTATTCTGGTCGCCATACGTCATGGTACCCAAGCAGATTTTAGATACTTCTAAATCAGTGTTGCCAAGTTTGCTATATTCCATTAATGCAGTACCTTATTTTTTTCTGTGGTGCTATCAGCCGACTCTTCTGTATTGATCTGTGGCTGCGGCATGACTTTGGCACCAATATTCCAACCCGACTCCCTCACTGAAAGCTGCAGCATATTGCACAGCGCCAAAATAAGCGGCTGCGGTAGATTCATGCCGACAGTAACGCCTTCCAGGCAGATCACATCCAGATGCTTGATACTGTCGCCGGAAAGCTTTAGCTGGGTTGCCAGCAATGCACCATCATTCAGCATATCCTTGCGCGGCTGATACTTGGTTGCAAAATCCATCTTTTTCAGATTTTCAACTGCCTGTGCTTCTTGTTCAAATTGCGCTACTGCATTGGCAGGTGAAGCTTCAGACTGAATAGAGTCAGCCGTAGGCAAGTAAGTTTCACCGTTCAGCAACTGCCATAATTGTCTGGCAATACGATTGGTAATCCATAACACCAGCTCGGTATCGTCACTGAGGCCAACGCGTAGCAACAGTCTATCCTGCTGGACGTTGTAGCCAAGGTTAAGCTGCTGAATGGTGACTTCCGGTTTTTGTGATGCAGCGATGGTTTGATCGGTCAAAAGGAAATTCCTGTAAATTTTTTTATAAATAGCACTTGAAAAAACAAAATTGGTCGCAACA
This sequence comes from Methylotenera sp., assembly GCA_020622105.1. GTDB lineage: Bacteria > Pseudomonadota > Gammaproteobacteria > Burkholderiales > Methylophilaceae > Methylotenera. Next base: position 85,272 of record JAHRYP010000005.1, on the reverse strand, counting down.
TTAGCAATCGAAGTGTGTGAGTGCTAAAATCACGCACCAGAAAGAATACTAAATTTAAGTAATACCAATTTTAAGCATAACTCAAGGAGAAATCTAATGAAAGTTCGTCCATTACATGACCGCGTGATTGTTAAACGCTCAGAAGAAGAACGTACAACCGCATCTGGCATCGTGATTCCGGATTCTGCTACTGAAAAACCTGACCAAGGTGTTGTTATCGCTGTTGGTAACGGTAAAAAAGATGATAGCGGCAAAGCTATTGCGCTGGACGTTAAAGTTGGCGACAAAGTGTTATTCGGCAAATACGCAGGCCAAACCGTTAAAGTAGACGGTGAAGAAGTTTTGGTGATGCGTGAAGAAGACATCATGGCAATTGTTGAAGCGTAATTAAAAGCTTCCAAAGAACATTTTTCGTAGAATTTCAGGAGATTTAACATGGCAGCAAAAGACGTAAGATTCGGTGACGAAGTTCGCCAAAAAATGACAAATGGCGTGAATATTCTCGCTAACGCAGTTAAAGTAACTTTAGGCCCTAAAGGCCGTAACGTGGTTTTAGAGCGCTCATTCGGCGCACCTACCATCACTAAAGATGGTGTATCAGTAGCAAAAGAAATCGAATTAAAAGACAAATTCGAAAACATGGGCGCACAGATGGTTAAAGAAGTGGCTTCTAAAACTTCTGACATCGCTGGTGACGGTACAACTACCGCTACTGTGCTGGCACAGGCAATCATCCGTGAAGGTATGAAATCAGTAGCTGCCGGCATGAACCCAATGGATTTGAAACGTGGTATCGACAAAGCCGTTGCAGCTGCAATCATCGACTTGAAAGCACAATCAAAACCATGTGCTACCAGCAAAGAAATCGCGCAAGTTGGTTCTATCTCTGCTAACTCTGATGCTTCTATCGGCCAAATCATTGCTGATGCAATGGACAAAGTTGGTAAAGAAGGCGTAATCACCGTTGAAGATGGTTCAGGCTTGGAAAGCGAACTGGATGTAGTTGAAGGTATGCAGTTTGACCGTGGCTATCTGTCACCATACTTCATCAACAACCAAGAGCGCCAAATCGCTTTGATGGACAATCCATTCGTGTTGCTGCATGACAAAAAAATCTCAAACATCCGTGATTTGCTGCCAACATTGGAGCAAGTAGCTAAAGCTGGCCGTCCATTGCTGATAATTGCTGAAGATGTAGATGGCGAAGCATTGGCAACTTTGGTTGTGAACAACATCCGCGGTATTCTGAAAACTGTTGCTGTTAAAGCGCCAGGTTTTGGTGACCGTCGTAAAGCCATGTTGGAAGATATCGCTATCTTGACTGGCGGCACTGTGATTGCTGAAGAAGTTGGCCTGAAACTGGAAAACGTTACACTTGAGAACTTAGGTCAAGCTAAACGTATTGAAGTTGGTAAAGAAAACACGATCATCATTGATGGTAACGGCGCTGAAGGCAACATCAAAGCACGTATCGGTCAAATCAAAACTCAGATCGAAGAAGCTTCTAGCGACTACGACCGTGAAAAACTGCAAGAACGTGTAGCTAAACTGGCTGGCGGCGTTGCGGTGATCAAGGTTGGCGCGACCACTGAAATCGAAATGAAAGAGAAAAAAGCACGCGTTGAAGATGCATTACACGCGACACGTGCAGCAGTTGAAGAAGGTATCGTTGCCGGCGGCGGTGTTGCATTGATTCGTGCACGTGCTGCAATCGCCAAAGTTAAAGGCGACAACCATGACCAGGACGCAGGCGTGAAAATCGTATTGCGTGCAGTTGAAGAGCCATTACGTCAAATCGTACAAAACGCAGGTGTTGAACCTTCAGTCGTGGTGAACAACGTAGCAGCAGGTACTGGTAACTACGGTTACAATGCAGCTAACGAAACCTATGGCGACATGGTTGAAATGGGTGTGCTGGATCCAACTAAAGTAACACGTTCAGCACTGCAAAATGCTGCTTCAGTAGCTGGCTTGATGCTGACTACAGACTGCATGGTAGCTGAGTTGCCGAAAGATGACGGTCCTGCAATGCCGGATATGGGTGGTATGGGCGGTATGGGCGGCATGATGTAATTTCATTCTTCACTGCATCGGTGATGCGTTGTTGGTTTCGTCATCTGCTCCTTGCCGTACTTAACGTACTGTCTGCGTCGCAGATGACTCACCGCCTAGCCTCACCATCGCATTGAAGCTGAAATGCTCTAAGCAGCACTGTAAAAACAAAACCCGCTACGGCGGGTTTTGTTTTCTATACACTTCTCCGTCATAATTATGTTTTGTGCTATTCGCACCCCTGACATCTCCCTCAAATTACGAAAGAAAATAATGACAATTGCATTAGATACATTAACCCAACGTTTAAGTTACATTGTTGGTGAAAACATGGCGCATCAACTTAAAAATGACGCACTGGAGCTTGATCCTGCTGCCGTCGCACTAGCAGTTAGCGATGTAATGGCGGGAAACCCATCACGCTTAACTGATGCTGAAAAAAGAAGCACGGTTGAACAAGTACAAAAAGAGAGTCAAGAAAAACAAATGGCGGTACAAGCCGAACAGTCTGCAAAAAACAGAGCTGAAGGCGCAGCTTATCTAGCAGAAAACGGTAAAAAAGAAGGTGTAATCACTACTGATAGCGGCCTGCAATATAAATCATTGATCGCCGGTGATGGTGCAAAACCAGGCAAAAGTGATCGCGTAAAAGTGCATTACAGAGGCACATTGATTGATGGTACGGTATTTGACAGTTCTTATGACCGCGGCGAACCTATCGTTTTCCCGGTGACGGGTGTGATTGCGGGTTGGATTGAAGGCTTGCAGTTAATGCAAGTGGGCAGTAAATTTGAGTTAACTATTCCATCAAATTTAGCCTACGGCGCAACCGGCAGCGGCCCTGTCATTGGTCCAGATGCAACACTGATATTTGACGTTGAATTATTGGCAATTGAGTAAACGCTAGAACTTACAGGGGGCAAACAAGCCCCCTGCCTTGTAACACCAACATCCCCAACACCAATATCCTATTAGTATCGTTTACAACAACTCCCCCATGCAACTTCATTACCAAACGCTAGGCCAAGGTCAGCCACTCATTCTGCTTCATGGTTTATTTGGCGCTAGCAATAATTGGGGCACGGTTGCCAAACATTCTTCGCAACACTACCAAGTGATATGTGTGGATTTACGCAACCATGGCAGCTCACCCCATAGTGCATCACAAACCTATGCCAATATGGCAGATGACCTGCTTGAGTTGTGCGATACGCTCAGCTTGGAACGCATTCATCTACTGGGGCATTCGTTGGGCGGAAAAGTGGCGATGCAGTTTGCTGCACACCATCCGGATCGGGTCGAAAAATTAATTGTGGTCGACATGGCGATGCGCGCTTATGCTGATGCACACACCCATTTAATTGATGCGATGATGGCCATTGACCTTACCACATTGCAAAGCCGCCATGAGGTAGACAAAATATTGAGCAACAGCATCCCGCAAGCGATGGTGCGCCAATTTTTGCTCATGAATTTAATTAAATCAGATAACAGCTTAGCGTGGCGCATCAACCTGGCCGCACTCAAAACCAATTACCCTGGCCTGCAACAGGCCGTTTGTGAAAATGCACACTATGAAAAACCTTGCCTGTTTATCCGCGGCGAACATAGTGATTATGTTCAGGATGCAGACATTGAACATATCATAACCAATTTTATAAACGCCCAATTTTCCAGTTTACCCACAGGCCACTGGGTACACGCAGAACAACCGCAAGCATTTATAGAGAGGGTAGGCAATTTTCTTAAAAGTTAGCCAAATCGGTATGAAGCCATCACCACGTCAAACACCGTGTCGGTAAAAATACGCTGGCCGATATCCTCTCCGGCCGCTCCCGCCAACACCATGAGCGGAATCAGATGATCCTCTCTTGGATGTACCAAGCGGGCAAAGGGTGCTTGTTCCCAATTGACCAATGCTTGATTACGCTGCTGCGGATCATTGTTAGATATCGCCTCAAACAAATACTGCTCAAATTGCACAGATGGCTCTAGAGACGCCGGTCGGCCAAAACCACGCATGTTGTGATAAGTTAAACCGCTGCCAATAATCAATATGCCTTCATCACGTAATGGCGCCAGCGCTTCACCCAGCTTGATATGCTCCAATGGGTCATAGCTGGACTTCATTGATAGCAGCACAACTGGAATATCCGCATCTGGGTACATCAGCATCATAGGCACAAAAACGCCATGATCTAATCCGCGCTCAGGGTCTTCTGCACATTTAATGCCAGATGAGCTCAGTAAATCACGTACTCTTTTTGCGAGTTCAGGATTGCCGGGCGCTGGATATTGCAAGTGATAAGTATGCTCAGGAAAACCATAGTAATCGTATTCCATCGACGGATGTTCTGAAGTTGACACAGTAAATTGCGGCGCTTCCCAATGCCCGGTGATCATTAAAATCGCTTTGGGTTTTGCTGGCAATGTAGCAGGTAGCTTCGCCAACTCCGCTGCGGTAACTGCAAAACGCTGACGCATGTCTTCAATATAAGGCCAAGGACCGCCGCCATGAGAGATGAAGAAAGTGGGGAGTCTACTATTATTCATCACTACTAAATTACACCTAAATGTAATGACTTCAAATACTTATAATAACAATTACATTTAAATTACAAATTGTTTACAAATTTCACAAATTGCGTTTATACTTACGTTCAGTTCAAGACCTTGCAAAAAAGCAGGCAAAAAAAGACCCCGATTAAGGGGAAGAAATCGGGGTCGAAAACGCCTCATCGTCTAAGGCTTCCGCTCAGGGAGGAAAGAAGCGGAAAGATAACTTTCGTTATCTGGTAATACGACTAGCCAATATATTGTTTAGTTCTGATTTTTTACAATTTATTACAAAATAACCCGCCGCCCTTTAAAAGCAACAATCATTCAAACGTTTTATTGCTTTGTTTCAGTACAATTTCATTGTGTAAGCTACAGCAAAATCAGGCTTAGTGAGTCATGTTAGAATGTCGGCTATGAATAGCCAAAATCCACATAGCACAACTCAAGACCCGCTCCTCGCCGGACTCAATAATAAACAGCTCGAAGCAGTCACGCTCCCGCAGCAATCTGCACTGATTTTGGCAGGTGCAGGCAGTGGCAAAACACGTGTATTGACTGCGCGTATCGCCTGGCTGATTCAAACCGGACAGGTTTCACCGACTGGCCTGCTCGCGGTTACTTTTACCAACAAAGCCGCAAAAGAAATGCTCACCCGCATTACGGCATCGCTGCCAATCAACACGCGCGGCATGTGGGTTGGTACATTCCACGGACTATGTAATCGCCTGTTACGCGCGCACCACCGCGAAGCTGGTTTGCCACCAAGTTTCCAGATTTTAGATATTGCAGACCAGCTCTCTGTCATTAAACGTTTAATGAAACTACTGAATGTGGATGATGAGAAATTCCCGCCGAAACAGGTGCAGAATTTCATCAACGGCTGCAAAGATGAAGGCCTGCGTGCGCATGCAGTAGATGCCTATGACCCGCACACCCAAAAGCTGCGAGAAATCTTTGAAGAATACGACAAGCAATGCCAGCGTGACGGTGTGGCTGATTTTGCTGAACTGTTATTGCGTTGCTATGAATTATTGGAGCGCGATAGTAATATCCGCCAACACTACCAAAACCGTTTCAAATACATTTTGGTGGATGAATTTCAGGATACTAACCGCCTGCAATATCTGTGGCTAAAACTGCTCGCGGGCAAAGATAATTGCATGTTTGCAGTAGGTGATGACGATCAATCCATCTACGGCTTCCGTGGTGCACGCGTAGGTAATATGCGTGATTTTGAAAGTGACTTCCATATCCAGCACGTGGTGAAACTGGAAGAAAACTACCGTTCACACAGCAATATTCTGAATGCTGCTAATGCGATTATTTCGCACAATAAAAACCGTCTGGGCAAAAACCTGTGGACATCGGCCGGCGCCGGTGAGCCGATACGCGTCTATCAGGCTTATAACGATAATGACGAAGCACAGTTCATCGTCGATGAAATCAAGATGCTACATGCAGAAGGCACCGAGCTTGGCGAAATCGCCCTGCTCTACCGGTCCAATGCTCAGTCACGCATTCTGGAGCACGCATTTTTCTCAGCCAACTTACCTTATCGCGTATATGGCGGCTTACGCTTTTTCGAACGTGCTGAAATCAAGCACGCACTTGCTTACATGCGTCTGATTGCCAATGCCAATGACGATACTGCACTGTTACGCGTGATTAACTTCCCGGCACGCGGCATTGGTGCCCGCGGTCTGGAACAACTACAGGAATCCGCCCGCGCCGAAAACTGCAGCTTGTGGCAGGCTGCAATCAATAAGGTAGGCAATGGTAAACCCGGCGCTAAAGGCGTTGAAGGATTTGTTGCCCTGATCCGGCAGATGGTGGATGAAGCCTATGGCATCACGCTGGCAGAACTGGCTGAATTAGCAACCACGCTATCCGGCCTGAAAGCGCACTACGAGAATGAAAAAGAAGGTGAAGACCGCATTGCCAACTTGAATGAACTGGTTACGGCAGCGGTTGCTTTTACTAAACAGGATTTCGGCAACCATAACAATGTAGACGGGGAAACCGAGCAGGACTTACTGACGCAGTTCTTAAGCCATGCCAGCTTGGAAGCAGGCGAGCATCAAGCCGATGTTGGCCGTGAAGCCCTGCAACTGATGACGGTGCATGCATCCAAAGGGCTGGAATTCAAAGCCGTATTTCTCAGCGGAGTGGAAGAAGGTTTATTCCCGCATGAGCAAAGCACCTTTGAGGCCAATGGCCTGGAAGAAGAGCGCCGCCTGATGTATGTAGCGGTAACGCGTGCCAGACAGCGCCTGTATATCAGTCACGCGCAAAGCCGCATGCTACACGGGCAAGTGCGTTACGGCATCCCGTCACGCTTTCTGGATGAAATTCCGGACGAGCTCCTCAAGCACTTAAACAGCAAACCTGTTGCAAAATCCGGCAGCAACCGCGATTACAGCGAACTGCCTGCCATGATGAGCAAACAGCAGAGTAGCAACCAGAAAAATGCTATGCCGTGGAAAATCGGGCAACAGGTTGCACATAGCAAATTCGGCAACGGCGTTGTAGTGAGCTACGAAGGCAATGCCAACGACATGCGCGTACAAGTGAATTTTGGGCGTGAAGGCCTGAAATGGCTGGCAATGGAATTCGCCAAACTGACACCGATTTGATTTTAATATTTAGTTTCTAGCCGCAGATAAACGCGGATACTCACAGATAAATTCAAATGATTTCGCACCCAGCTGGATTCCAATCCCCTGCTGCCACGCCTGATTTGAGCAGACTGAATGGGAGTTTTCGGTAATCGGCTGTTTGACTGCTGTAAGCAGGAGTTTCCGATTACCGCCCATTCAGGCAAACAAGTCAGGGAATAAGTGGCAGGGGGTAGCCTTCTTTTTGGATACTTTTTCTTAGCTAAGCAAGAAAAAGTATCTCGCAAGTCGGGCGAGACCGACGAAGTTTAATCTACTCAAAACTCATCATCTGAATTAAAGATCAGGAGACGTCGGAACAGCCTGCTCAATCCCAAACACATCCGCATAACTACTATACAAGCTAGTCATCATCATAGGCGCCACCACTAGCAAGCCTAAGCCAAACGGAATAATCGCAACAATCAGCAACACCATAAAAATAAGCCCATAGAGCAAAAATGGCAGCATATTTTTCAGGCAGGCAGAAAAACTCAACTTCATGGCCTCTACTGCACTTAAATTATGCAAGCCTGCCAGCACCGGTGCAAACCAGTACGCCATCAAAACCGGCATAATCAACAACAATGCGATCATGATAGGCATCAGCATCGCATCTGCCTGCTCTGGACTCAAATCCTTACCTTGCACCAGCAGCTCAGCCGTGTCTTTATCCAAGGCCAACACGACAATCACCGCAACAAATAGCAAGCTCACCATATAAATACCGCCAATGGAAATCAACTGCGAGGTATTACGCTTAAAACCTTCGAACAAGTGATTAATTTCCAGATCCTGATTTTTTATCAACGCCTGACATCCCCACATCATACCCGCCGCGAATACCGGCGCTAATAATGTACTCACCACGGAGCCGATCACCGGCAGCATAGAAATTGGAATCATAATTGCCAGATAAATCACCAGCAAGATAATCCACATTGCAGGATTTGCTTTGAATAAATTAAATCCACTCACAATCCAAACCCAAGCATTGCCGACCGGCACCTGCTTAATTGTCAATGGTTGAATTTCCAGGTTTTCTGCCATGATATTTATCTTTCGTGATCAGCCGATTCTTACACCAGCAATTAGCGCTGGTCGATTCGCAGTTTCAATATATTTTTAAAGTGATCAGGATCTTTTGCGTGCGTTAGTTCACCATCTTGCGGGTAAATTTTGTCATACAGGCGAGACAGCCAGAAACGTAACGCCGCAATACGCAGTATACTGTTCCATGCCGCCTGTTCTGCCTGTGTAAGCGGGCGAATTTCCTGATAAGCATTCAGCATCGCATTCAGTCTTGCATGATCCAGCGCACCATCCGCCTGCACGCACCAGTCATTTACCGCAATGGCCAGATCATAGACAAATAAATCATTACATGCGTAATAAAAATCAATGAGGCCGCCAACTTTATCGCCATCAAATAGTACATTATCGCGGAACAGGTCGGCATGAATAATACCTTTAGGCAGTTCTGAAATATTCAGTGCGGATTGAAATGCCAGAGTGTCTTTTAATAACTGCTGATCTTCTACTGCAAGATGCGACATGACCTGTTCGGCTACTTTTACACGCCAATTGGCATCACGCGGATTGCGATGCGGCTTACCTGCCTTATTTGTCACTCGCTCTTCGAATGATTGACCAGCAATATGCATTTTTGCCAATACAGCACCAACTTCGGCACAATGCTTAGCTTCAGGCACTTTGATATCATGCCCATTCAGGCAGCTGATGAGTACAGCAGGCTTGCCGTTCAGCATATGCAGGCTGATACCGGAATCATTGGTGATTGGCTGCGGGCACGGCACTCCGTGGGTTGCAAGATGACTCATCAAATCAATAAAGTATGGCAGCTCGTCCATTGTATTGTGCTCAAACAGGGTGAGCACATATTTATTCTGTGTAGTGGTAACAAAATAATTGGTATTGGTAATGCCTGATGAAATACCTTTGAGCTCAATAACCTCACCGATTGAATAACCTTGAAGCCAGGCTTGTAATTCTTGAACACTAACTGAGGTAAAAACAGACATAAATGAAATTTTTAAATAAGAATTTAAGAGTGAAAGCCAACTGCTATTAAATAATTAAAGAGGGCGCTAGCCCTCTTTAAATTTGATCTGCAATTTAGCGCATGATTGCTAGAACCTGAAAATAGTCCACTTAGGAATAGCCAAAGGCGGGTTAGGTCCAGAGTTTGTCCAGCCACCTTCCTGATCCTCTTTATACAAGTAATAAGGCACGCCATTTGATGGTGTCACTTTCATCATATAGAGCTCGCCGTTCATGCGGTACTCCTCCACCGTCTCTCCATTGCTTTTTTTAACAATAGTGACTTCCGGTTCATCAGGATCAGCTTCTGTACTCAAGGCAGGCGGCGGAATTTCTTCAAGCGGCTGCAAATCTTTAGGCGCTTCTGCACCTTGCGCAAACAAAGGCATGAGCATCAGCCCCAATAATAATGCACCTATTGCTTTATGATTTTTAAACATACGCTGAACACCTATCCTTAAGTGAGACTTTTTATTATGGCACTTTTATAAATGCAGAGTTTGAATGCAGTAGCGCTGCCCAAAATGTGTGTTTACAAAAGTGCCTATCACTGAATATTCTATCAAATATAAAGCTATATAACGCTTTTCTTTATAAATAAAGCTGAATACGCTCTTCTTCCGCAGAGAGTTTAAAGCCTCTGGTTTCATAATGTTTAAATATTGCCGCAACAACCAATTCCGGCTCGTCGATAATCTGTATAAGATCCAGATCTTCCGGTGAAATCATCGCCTCATCGACCAGCGTTGTTTTAATCCAGTCTACCAAACCACGCCAGAATGGCTCACATACCAGAATAATCGGCATTTTCAATGTTTTGCCTGTCTGTACCAGTGTGATACATTCCATGAGCTCATCCAGCGTACCAAAGCCGCCAGGCAGTACCACATAGGCACTGGCGTTTTTTACAAACATGACCTTACGCATAAAAAAGTGCTTAAAGTTCTGGCTCACATCTTGATATGGATTGCTGTTCTGTTCATGCGGCAATTCAATATTGAGGCCAACACTAGGCGAATATCCGGCAAAGGCACCTTTATTCGCGGCTTCCATGATACCCGGGCCGCCACCGGATATCACGCTGAATCCGGCATCAGACAACATACGCGCAATTTTTTCAGTAAGTTCGTAATATGGGGTTCCTGGCTTGATACGTGCGCCGCCAAAAATGGACACTGCTGGCGTGATTTCTTTTAAACGCTCGGTAGCACTGACGAACTCTGCCATAATTTCAAATGCCTGCCATGATGCATGGCCGCTCTGCTGAATATCCCTTACATCAGACATTGCACTGGCTGGGATTTTTTTATCAACTGACATAATAAATAACCTTCAATAGGATTTAGTAAACACTGATTAAATAGCTACGCGCACGAATTGCTGCGCTGCACGGCATTCGCAACCTCGCTATATAACACATACTATCTCGGTTTCTACGTTCCGTGCGCCTTGGCGTATGAATAATGCAGTTCAGCGCATATATTCTACGGACATGCCCTTTCACGCCAAGCTTCCTGCTTTAGCAGGTCAGCTTGGTGGGGACGCCCTTTTACGGGTGTACGGGTAATACCTCATCCCGCTCACTCAATTAATCAGTGCTTCCTTTACAAAATCTCCATCTATAACGCCCAGATGTTTTATTATGTTAGCAATTAAAAAACTGTTAGCAACAACAAATTGCAACTATTTGCTAAAACCCGGCCCAGCTTGCATTTAAGACTGCCGGCACCAGCGCGAAAATTTTGGATTTACACATGAAAACATTGTTATTAGTAGATGGCTCATCCTATCTATACCGCGCCTTTCACGCCATGCCTGATTTAAGAAATCACCTGAATGAACCTACCGGCGCGATTCAGGGTGTGCTTAACATGCTGCGACGTTTACATAAGGATTATCCGGCAGATTACAGTGCCTGCATCTTTGATGCCAAAGGCAAAACCTTCCGTGATGATATTTATCCCGAATACAAGGCAAACCGCGCTTCGATGCCGGACGATCTGCGCAGCCAGGTGACGCCTTTGCATGAAGCCATCAAAGCGATGGGCTGGCCGCTGATTATCGAAGAAGGCGTAGAAGCTGACGACGTAATCGGCGCACTGGCAAAGCAGGCCGAACGCGAAGGCATGCGCGTAATCATCTCCACTGGCGATAAAGATATCGCACAACTGGTGAATGAACACATCACCATCGTCAACACCATGCCCAACGCCTTCAGAAAGGGTGACGAAAAACTCGACATTGCCGGCGTAGAAGAAAAATTCGGCATTCCGCCAAGCCTGATTGTGGATTACCTGATATTGATCGGTGATACCTCAGACAACGTGCCGGGCGTAGAAAAGGTTGGGCCGAAAACCGCTGTGAAATGGCTCAAGCAATATGGCTCACTCGACAATATTATTGCCAATGCTGACCAAATTACCGGTGTAGTCGGTGAAAACCTGCGCAAAGCCCTGCCCTGGCTACCGACCGCACGTGAGCTGATTACGATTCGCTGCGACGTTGGCATTCAGGAAAACCTGTCTGACCTTGCACCGCAATTACCGGACAAGGCCAAGCTGGCTGAATTGTTCGACCACTTTGATTTCAAATCGTGGAAGCGTGAGCTGGAACACATGCCGGATGGCAGGTCGAGTACTGCGGCTAAAGCACCAGAACCAAAACAACACCAAACCGCGGATATGTTCGCTAGCGATGAGTCTATAACCGACAGCTATGTTGCAAACAGATCGCGCAACTACGAAACAATTTTAAGCGAGGCACAACTGGATAGCTGGCTGGCAAAACTTAACTCCGCTGATCTGGTGTGCTTTGATACTGAAACCACTTCACTTGACCCGATGCTGGCAAAACTCGTCGGCATGTCATTTAGCGTAAAAGCTGGCAGTGCGGCCTATCTGCCATTAATGCACGACTACTTTGATGCGCCGCAGCAGCTGAATTTCAATGAAACACTCGCCAAAGTCAAACCGATTCTGGAAAATCCAGCGATCAAAAAAGTAGGTCAGAACCTAAAATACGACCAGCACGTGCTGGCAAACCATGGTATTCAATTAAACGGCATCGCGCACGATACCCTGCTGCAATCCTACGTATTTGAATCACATAAATCGCATGGCATGGATGCGTTAAGTGAGCGCCACCTTGGTATTAGCACTATTACGTTTGAAGAAGTAGCTGGCAAAGGTGCTAAACAAGTCAGCTTTAATCAGGTTACGGTAGAAGTGGCAGCTGAGTATGCCGCTGAAGATGCCGACATTACTTTGCAACTGCATCAGGCCATGTACCCGCAAATCGCGGCAGATGCCAAACTTGAATATATCTACAGCCAGATTGAAATACCGGTTTCAGATATTTTATTCACAATTGAGCGCAATGGCGTGCTCATAGATGCCAGCATGCTCAATGCGCAAAGTAATGAGATCGGCATGAAACTGGTCGCGCTGGAGAATCAGGCTTATGAATTGGCCGGTCAGCCATTTAATCTGGGCTCACCTAACCAGCTGCAGGAAATTCTGTTTGGCAAACTTGGTATCAAACCGCTTAAAAAAACACCAAGCGGTACACCCTCTACCGATGAAGACGTATTGCAGGAACTGGCGCTGGATTACCCGTTGCCTAAAGTGCTGCTGGAGTATCGCGGTCTAGCCAAACTGAAATCCACTTACACAGACAAGCTGCCACGAATGATCAACCCCGCCACGGGTCGCGTGCATACCAGCTACAATCAGGCGGTGGCGATTACTGGCCGCCTAGCCAGTTCTGACCCTAACCTGCAAAATATCCCGGTGCGCTCGGCAGAAGGTCGTCGCATCCGCGAAGCGTTTATTGCCCCCAAAGGCAGCGTGATTGTTTCTGCTGACTATTCGCAGATCGAGCTGCGCATCATGGCGCATCTTTCACAAGATAAAGGCATGCTGGATGCATTTGCCAATAACGAGGACATTCACCGCGCTACCGCAGCCGAGATTTTTGGTGTTGAACGCGAAAATGTAGACAACGAGCAGCGTCGCTATGCCAAAGTGATTAACTTTGGCCTAATCTACGGCATGAGTGCGTTTGGCTTGGCGCAAAATCTCAACATCGAACGTAGCGCAGCACAAAGCTATATTGAGCGCTACTTTGCACGCTACCCCGGCGTGCGTGAATACATGCAGAACACACGCGAGATCGCCAAGCAGCAGGGCTATGTTGAAACCTACTTTGGCCGTAGGTTATGGGTGCCGGAAATCAATAGCCCGAACGGTATGAGAAGAGCTGGCGCTGAACGCGCGGCGATTAACGCGCCGATGCAAGGCACTGCAGCAGACCTGATTAAACTCGCGATGATTGCCGTGGACAAATGGCTTAAAAGCGAGAAGCTGCAATCCAAACTTATCATGCAGGTACACGATGAACTGGTGCTGGAAGTCCCCAAAAGCGAACTGGAATTAGTAAAACAAAGACTGCCGGAACTGATGCAGCATGTGGCTAAACTCGATGTACCGTTGCTGGCGGAAGTCGGAGTCGGCAACAACTGGGAAAGTGCGCACTAGCGAACTAATTAGACCGAGCACACTCTGTGAATATCATGCAAAAACCAAACTCATCTATCGGCATTTACATCATCGGCGACGAAATCCTCTCCGGCAAACGGCAGGATGCACATCTGAACTTTGTCATTCAGGCGCTTAAATCACGTGGTTTACAATTAGCCTGGGCGCATTACCTCGGCGATATTCCGGAGCAGATCACGAGTCTGTTGCGCGCTAGCATGCAGCGCGGGGATATCGTATTCAGCTTTGGCGGTATCGGCGCCACACCGGATGACTTTACGCGTCAGTGTGCGGCAGACGCAGCTGGATTGCCAATCGCACGCCATCCGGGAGCGGTTGCTGAGATTGAAGCGCAATATGGTGAAAGTGCTTACCCGAAACGCGTACTGATGGCAGACTTTCCATTGGGTGCGGAGCTGATCCCTAACCCGGTGAATCGCGTAGCCGGATTTTCAATCAACCAGCATTACTTCGTGCCGGGCTTCCCGCAGATGGCGCACCCGATGGTGGAATGGGTGCTGGATACGCATTATCAGCATTTATTTCATCAGCAGGACTACACAGAAGTCTCCATTCTGGTCATGGATGCCGGCGAGAGCCAGCTCATTGATTTGATGCGCCATATCGTTGCCAAGTATCCGGACTTGAAACTATTCAGCCTGCCAAAACTGGACAATCGCCGCACGACTGAAGTAGGTGTAAAAGGTACTGCAGAACTTGCAAAAACCGCTCTGGATGAAATTAAGCAATCCGTTAATGCACTTGGCTTTCCCTGGCTAAATGTATAAATGATTTAAATTTCTAACTATCTAAAAAATTAATATCATGGATTGCCGTCAGAACTGCGGGGCTTGCTGTATAGCACCATCCATTTCCTCACCGATCCCAGGTATGCCTGATGGTAAAAAGGCTGGCGAGAGATGCATACAATTATCTACAGATAATCAATGTAAAATTTTCGGCATGCCTGGACGACCTGACGTATGTATGTCTTTAATGCCAAGCTATGAAATGTGTGGGGATCACTCTACCCATGCAATAGTGTGGCTAAGCAAGCTGGAACAGCTTACTTCGCCCGCTTCTGGCACATAAAGCCTGCAAAGTGAATATGCATCAAATTATCTGATGCTGCAGCAAATACTCCAACACCTTCCCCACACACTTATCCAAATCATCAGTGCCTGTATCAACTGTGATCTCGGGATTTACAGGTGGCTCATAGGGTGAAGAAATACCAGTAAAATCAGCGATAAGGCCTTTTCTCGCTTTTTCATATAACCCTTTTACATCTCTTTCTTCACATACTTCAAGTGGGCAACGGCAATAAATCTCAATAAACTCGCCCACAGGCAATATTGATCTAACTCTTTCGCGATCAGCTATATAAGGCGAAATAAATGCTGTAATGGTGATCACGCCAGCTTCAACAAATAACTTCGCCATCTCGCCAACTCGACGAATATTTTCTTCTCGATCCTGCTGGCTAAAACCAAGGTCAGAACATAGTCCATGTCTTACGTTATCACCGTCCAGCACAAAAGTAGCACAATTACGCTCGTATAAACGGCGTTCAATGGCATGTGCCAATGTTGATTTTCCTGCCCCGGAAAACCCCGTAAGCCAGAGCAGTACACTATTATGACTAGAGCGCAGATTACGCTCAGATTTATTTACCAAGGTTTGCTGCCAGAGAATATTTTTATTTTTCATCATTAATTACTTTAGAGTTCTTCAAATCTGGCCAATACATTTGCCAACAGCATACGTGATCAAAATCTGGCATTACGACTATTGAGTTTGATAAATCACTGACAAACCTTTTGGAGTATGCTCTTGCTACAAATTCACCAGTAATACCATCTTTACCACCCACAAAATGTGTTTGTTTAATATTTTGTAGTTTATCTGCATAGTCTGCTGGGTTTAGTGAATTTTGCAGTGGCCTTAACTGTTGTTTATTTGTCCATGCCTGATGATCCAGATTACCAGCAATCGTTATTAGATAACTGACATCCATACGCTGAGCTGCTGCCAATGCCGCCACGGCGCCGCCACCGGAATATCCTATTAATATTAATGATTCAGCACCAAACTTTAATTTTATCTGATCAATTGCCTGGCTAGTTGCATGAATTACTTCTGGTGCAAAACGATAGCTACCCCAGTATTTTTGACTGCAATTTGGTGATTGATCAAAACTTACATACTGACATGGCCGTGCCAGATACGCGGCTGGCTTATCGTCCTGCAGGGCTAACTTCAAAGCTAGCGGATTTGCAGGAGTAGGATTAAATGAAGGGGTAGATCTGTTAATCCAAGCCAAGCCGTCTCCCTCTATATAAATTGTTAATTCTTTTGCAGATTGTAATTTCGCAGGAACATAAGCCTGCAGTAAAAAATTATCAGTATTAATTAAACTTGATACCCAGCCACGATCAATCGCTAACTTACGTGCATGTTCATTGCGCGCTGTATGGCTTGGAATAGAAACGCAACCTGCCATCAATAGCAAAACAAGCAAAAATATATTAATTTTCTTAAACAAACTTCACCTGCTGAATAATATAAAAAAAGCCACGGTACCATGACCGTGGCTTTATTTTAACGCGTATTGATTAGATTAGAATGCCCAGCGTGCTTTTACAGATGCAGTCTGATTATCAAAATCGTTACGTACCTCAAAGTCATAACGCAAGCTTAGCTCCAATGTTTCGGTTGCTTGACCAACAACACCCAAACCACCGCGCATTAACCAAGGGCTAGGATCTATGCCTCTAGTTGCAAACGTAGCTCCAGGAATACCGGCAAATGATGAAGTCATGCTTGTTCTTTCGTTGATCACATCATAGCCAACTCCCAGATTCGCAAATGCAGTTGCTTTATCTGAGAGACTACGAGCCAATTTACCATCTGCACCCAGAATCAGTTCATCTGTAGTTTCGCTACCTACGTTGAGACTTAATGCACCCGCACCTTTTTCATTATAGCTTTCTGAACGAATTCGGCTGTAATCTGCACGTACTGATGGCGTAAATGTTGTCACTTCATTCAAGGCAAAAGTATGTGCCAAGCTTACACCTGCATGTGCACTCCAGCTGTCGTAATCTGACTTGGCTAAGCCAATACCAGTAATAGCACGTCTACCTGAGTTATCATGATAACCAAGATCTACTTGATAACTTAAGCTGGTTACGTCACTGAATTTATAGCTACCGTAGAATGCACCCTGATAGCTCTTAATGTCAGCGCTCTGGTTCGTCATATCAGAATCCATATCTGTACGTGCATATGCGATTGCAAGACCTACAGTGTTCGCATCAGTGATCTGTCCATCTGCACCGAATACCAAGCCGTAAGAGTCTGAGTCATAGCCTGCAGTGCCACTACGTTTATCTTGATTAGCCCAGCTGCCGAATGGCTTCAGCCAAAAGTGTTTATCACTAAAGGCCAAGTCACCGGTTGAAACACCAGCATTCGCATCCAGGCGTTGGTTTACAGCAAGGTTAACCATACGCATGGTATCTAAAGTAGCGTGATTCACACTACCGCTCATGAGTGGCAGCAACTCTGCAACTTTATTAGTAACTTCCTGACCCGTACCTAAACTACCTAAAGCATACAAGAAATTAGCAACTGCTGGTGATTGAGCATCCGGATTCACTAACAATCCATCTAACGCACCGCCAACACCAGCCGCAGAAGAAAGACCTGCACCTGCCACTGCAGCACTAACTGTAGTTAAACCTGTTGCAGCGGCTGTAAGATCTAAACCGCTACCATTATTAGATGCTGTGAAATTCAAGCCTAGCAAATTATCTTGTACAGATGCCGTTGTCATTGTAAACGCACCTGAAGAGTAAATCACGTTAGTAAGCACATCTCCTACAGCCAATGTATTACCAGCCCCGCCAGCAACGCGTATTTTAGTGTCTGGATCTAAGGTAGCACTGCCATTTGCATACAAGCCACCGTAATTAGAAGTATCTAGTGCACCAATGCTCAAAATACCGCTTGTAGCTTGCGTGTAATTTCCACCGACATAGCTTTGCTGCATACCAGTAACAATGTCACCTGCGTTATTCAAGCTGACCACACCGCCGGCATAGACTTGACCTTGCATTAAAGCACTTTCCAGATTGTTTATGGTACCTGATCCTGAAACAGCGCGAATTGAATAGGCATGCGATGGATCATCGCTGGTAAAAGCAGAAATACTGCCTGAGTTGTTCAAAGTACCATTCAATTGTGTACTAACGTTAATACCTACCGCCAAGGTATCATTACCGATTGCAGTTGCAGTGATAGTGCCTGTATTAGTAATGAATGAGTCAGCAGCTACTTCCACCCCTCTCAAGTTCATACCATACGCTCTGGCATACATCATAGCATCTGTAGCATTCGCTGCAGTAGCTGTAGCATTTGCGTTTGCCACTGCGGTAATTGTGCCATTATTTACAAAAGAAGCCCCTGTTTCCAACCCTCTCTGGCTATGCATACCAGTAGCATACGCATATGCGTAAGCATAAGCATCTGCAGTTGCTGCATCACCCGTCGCAGTCGAAGTTGCTGTTGTATTAACAGTAGCAATAGCGGTAATGTCACCATTATTGATTACCGATGCACCAGGCCCCATACCCGCATATGAAACCACAATACCGTATGCATTTGCATAGGCACGGGTCTCAGAATAAGCATAAGCTTCACTCAAAAGAGATGCGTTTGCAGTTGCCAATGCGCTCACAGTTGTATTAGCAACAGAATGAATAATGCCATTGTTAATAATTGAAGCGCCATCATTCAAACCACGCACACGAATACCTAAAGATTCAGACCAACCTCTGGCGCCCGCATAAGCATACGCATATGAGTATTCTCCGGTTACAGTTGCGTTTGACACACCGTGACTTGAATTCATATTCGCAGTAGCGTTAATGGTTCCATTGTTGATTAAGCGAGAGTCGGCTCCCATGTATGCGGATAAATAAATACCCGTAGCATCTGCCGAGCCGCCGCTATTCGCCTCTGCGAACGCATAGGCATTATCATAAGCAGCTGTTGATGTTACTGTAGCAGCAGAAGTGATATTGCTGGTTGCGTTAAGCGATCCGTTATTAGTAACAGCGCCGGTTAACGAAGTCGAAATACCATCATAATAGCTACCTAAACCCAATGCGATGGCACTACTACCACCATAAGTATAAGCTAGCACATCATCACTATAGCCAGTTGCGGTAGCCGTATTTTGTGAGTTTGTAGTAACAGCAACGGTGCCATCGTTAATAAAAGCACCACCATTAATGCCGCCATTCAACAAGACACCGTAAGCATTAGCGTAACCACGTGCCATAGCTTCAGCAGCATCCGATTGTGCCGCAAATACATTATGTCCAACAACCGAATTATAGTAATAAGCGTCGTTATAATTATACTGCGTTAAATTGGCAATATATCCTTCAGAGCTTGCAATAGCACTCGCAGTTGCATTGGCAGCTACATTAATCGTACCTGTATTCTGAACTAATGCACCTGCACCAAGCGTGTTAGTAACAATACCATATGCAGACGCATAAGCCCTGGTACCGGCATAAGCATAAGCGTAGTCATACGCTAAAGGCACTGAAGATGAAGCTGACGTAGACGCTAATGCAGACGCATTGATAACTCCTTGATTTATGAACGAACTGCCAGCGCCCATAGCGCCGTCAACAGTCACACCATAAGCCACAGAGTATGCATTC
Organism: Methylotenera sp.; assembly: GCA_020622105.1. Lineage (GTDB taxonomy): Bacteria > Pseudomonadota > Gammaproteobacteria > Burkholderiales > Methylophilaceae > Methylotenera. The sequence continues at coordinate 65,673 of JAHRYP010000005.1, read as the reverse complement.
GACACAGATGCTGTATATGCATCACCCGAACTTGTACCGCTATTATTAATAGCGCCCATTGCCGAAGCCGTTTCGCTTGCCTGAGCACTTATAACCCCAGTAGTACCGTTAATGAAGGAACCGTTCAAGTCGCCATTCACTGCTACGCCAACAGCGGTAATGTCATCTGAATAGGCAAATGCATACGCGTGATCGTCGGCACCAAAACTTATACTGGATACTGTAGCAGTTGCAGCTGTATTAGAAAGCGCAGTTGCGCCGATTTTTCCAGAGTTTCGAATTTGGCCATCAATTTCGCCGGTTAAAACGCCAGCAGTATAAGATTGTCCATAAAACCCTGAATATGCATGTGCATAATTTGTATCTGTAGCCGTTGATATTGCAGAAACATCAATCGCAGAATTGATAACACCCGTTGAACTATTGGTCAAAGACCCACTTAAAGTGCCATCAAGAAAAAGACCTGAGTTATAAACAGAACTTGAGTATGCGAACACACCACTGCTACCGACCTCATCGCCAGCTACAGCTTCCGCTACAGAACCAGTAGCTTTTAAAGTACCATTATTAACCAAAGATTTAGTGTAATCAGGCAGATAAACTACTACAGCGGGGTTTCCATCAACCGTAACAGAAGCGCCATTATTAATAGTGATATCTTCATCAACTGAATAACATTGAGTCGTGGTCAAAGCGCCTGTGACAGGATTCAACCCCGAACAGATAGGCACTGCAGAAGCAAGGGCCGGTGCAAAAAAAATACCGGCTAATGCGGCAGCTATTGCTTTTTTAGTCGAAGATGGCTTCCCTTTAGCCTTAGATCTTTCATCCGTCACAACAAAGCAGTTTCGAACCGAGCTCCATATCACACGGTAGCTTTTATTCATATTATTATCCCCTGAAACGATTTTTATTAATTATTACAACTAATCCCACAATAATTTTAGCAGACTTCACTAACCAGCCAGTGTGAATTTTAAAACTAATTGATCACTCCTTAAATTTAGACAAAATATGTCGCTTAATAACAACATAAATCTTCAAGTTATTGTGCATATCTATTGCCAATAAAAATGATAAACACTACAAATTGCTGTCAACAATCAAGCAGGTTCATCTGTAAATGCTTAATTAAGCATGATAGAGTGCGCTATTATTAAATTTCAATTAAAAATACTAAATGGAACGCTTAAACCCGAATTACCAATCAAATGTTTTACTAATCGGCGGAGCCATGCGAAGTGGCACAACAGTCATTCACCGGGCTCTTTGTTCTGCCGAAAATAGCAATCCATATATTTCGGAGAGTTGGTTTTTATCCGACATTATCGACTTTATAGTTGAATCTTACCCGCTACGAAATTCGTCATGCTGATCAATTTGGTAACGTACGAAATTTCAGAGAGTTAATATGGCTAAATATTCGACAATACTTATCTCTGGTATCAGTAAAGTACAATGATCCAGAAATACTAATCCTCAAACACCCTGAGCTTACTTATTACTTTCATGAGTTATCGCAACAATTTCTGAATTTTAAATTTGTAGTGATTGTGCGCGACCCTAGAGATGTCATTGCTTCAGTAATGGAAGTCGCTGATCGGCACAAGCAAAATAAAATCATCAGCCCGCAAACCGAACTTATAGACATCAAGAATCACTGTGACAATTACATTGCTTACTATGTAAACGTACTAAAAAATATTGATCACTTCAGAAACAACCTCATATTCGTAAAATACGAAGACTTCATGAATGACCCCAATCAAGAATTGCAGCGCATCAGCAAACTCACAGGCGCAAGATATGATACAAACCTTGCGGTTGAATTTTCAGCTGAACATGCCGCAGCTCCAAACTTTAATAAATCTGAAAGAGAAAAAGACCCCTTTAGTGGCGCTTTCTGGTCTGATGCTTATACTCAGCCACTTTCGACACATAGAATCGGAAGGCATAAAGAAATCTTAACTAAAGAACAAATTGAAGAAATTGAACGTCGCCTAGATTTATTCGGGAATCGTTTTAACTACTGGCAAACCAATTAAGAATTAATCAGAATTTCGGCCATCGCAGCCTGTAACCAATACAAAAATTATTAGGATCAAATTCATGCAGGAATTTAAAAATGCATTATTTGGCATTAACCGTGTCACAGCACTAGGGCTAGGTGGCTCCAGGGGACTTGGTATCGCTGATGCAAATTCAGATTATGATTTTGTTCTATTTCGCAATGGTGGCGAACCAATCGCCCCCAAATTGATAGTAGATACCATTAAACCTTTTGCAGAAGAAGGCAGTATAAAAGACGAAGCTGGCTTTGTAAGGCTTCAGTTGAATGGGAACAAAATTGATATCTTCCAAAAAGATTTATTTTTGGTAGAAAACGAAATCAACCTTGCAAAGGCTGGGAAATTTCACTGGTCAATGAGGCAGCTATTTCCTCATGGTGACTTAAGCACATGCCAAATAAGCCATATCACGAATTTAGAGCTGTGCGCAGAAAAAAATCAATCCATAGGCAACTTAAAGAAACTGGCAGAACCTTTTCCTTTATTACTTATGAACTCTTTAATCAACATCTTTATGACACAAGCATCAATCACCTTGATTCATGCAAGTAAAATTAAAAAAACAAGAGACTTCCAGCCGTTGATTGCACTTTGCTCCGCATTCTTTTTTTATGCGGGCATCGTGATATTTGCAGCGAACAAAACCTATCCAGTTTTAGAAAAAGGTGCGAACGAACTCATCTCAAAGCTAGCCAAACACCCAGAAAATTATGACCATCGTATACAGAAAATTTTTCAGGCATGCTTAGATGGCAATATTGAATTCGTCATTGCAGAACTTACTAACATAAAAAACGAATTACAAATCATCATCAACGACACGTTTGCCAACCTCAAAACCGTTAAAACCAATACAACGAATTAACTTTAACTAAGAGCGATTATGAAACACAAAAAATTCTTCCAAGCCTTATTTGTAAGCTTTACCACCCTATCACTCATCATTCCACAAACCACTCATGCTGAGGCTAAAGTTGGAGATGTTTTTGGCGACTGGATATATGAATGCAGAGCGCTTGCAGAAAACAAAACTGCTTGCTCACTCAGCCAGACCATCATGTCAAAAAGTCAGAATAAGCGCTTAGTAAAATTTACTTTAGGTCGCAATGAAAAAACAAAAGCAGTCAATTTAACAGCATTACTACCTCTGGGAATTCACTTACCTTCAGGAGTGAATTTTTCAATAGACCAAGGTAAAACATATCAATTCACATTAAAAACCTGCTTCCAATTAGGTTGCGTTGCAACTTACCCAGTAGACACTAGCTTTATGCAAGCTTTACAAAATGGTCAAAAATTGCATATCAATTTCAGAGGCGAGGGAGCGGATGCTCCTATAAAAATCAGCGGCTCACTGAAAGGCCTAGCCGAAGGCGTTAAGCTACAAACTAAACTAGATTAAATCTTGGTGTTTCTAGATTCGCCTAAAGCAAGCACTGCTAAAAAACTCACGGTGGCGGCAATCGAAACGTAAGCACCCACCCACGTCAAACCACCCGCCGTCACTAACAATTGTGAAATATAAGGTGCAAATGATGCGCCTAATATCCCACCTAGCTGATAGGCCAATCCAGCACCGGTATAACGTACCGCCACCGGAAACTGCTCAGGCAGATACGCACCCATCGGTGCAAATGTTGCCCCCATCAGAAATAGCGCTAAAGATAAAAACATCGTCACCTGCACCACTGAACCGCTTGCAAGCAGCGGGCTAAGCGTAAATCCAGCAAGGATCGCAAATGCACCACTTACCAGCAATACCGGCCTGCGGCCAAAATGATCGCTCAGTTTTGCAGAGATCGGCGTGGCAATCGTCATAAATAGACTCGCAATACATAGCATGCCTAAAAAATCTGCGCGTTCAATGCCAAGCTTGGTCGTGCCATAGCTCAGGCAAAATACTGTGGCAGTGTAAAACAGGTTGTAACACACCACCATTGCCAGCGCACCGAGTAAAACAGGCCGTAAATGTGTTTTCAATAAGGGCTTGATCGGCACCTCGTGTGTTTTATTTTCAGCCAGTGCTATCGTAAAAGCAGGCGTTTCTGCTAGCTTGAAGCGCACGTACAAACCAACACCTACCAATAAGGCGCTGGCAATAAAGGGTAGTCGCCAGCCCCAAGCTTTGAATTGTGCGTCGCTTAACCAAAGCGACAAAGCCAGATAGCTTAAAGTTGCCAGCAGAAACCCGACCGATGGCCCTAATTGCGGAAACATGCCGAACCATGCACGCTTACCTTCAGGCGCGTGCTCTGTCGCTAACAGCGCAGCACCGCCCCACTCACCGCCCAGACCTAGGCCCTGACCAAAACGCAGTACGCACAAGATAATGGGTGCCCATATCCCCAATACCTCGTAACCCGGCAGCAGGCCGATCAGCAGGGTTGAAATCCCCATCAGCAATAGCGAAGCCGCCAGCGTTGTCTTGCGCCCGACTTTATCCCCAAAATGTCCGAACACAATCGCCCCGACCGGTCTGGCAATAAAGGCAATGCCGAATGTTAAAAATGCATTCAGCGACTGAGTTGCCGGATCACTGGCGGGGAAAAACACCTGACCAATCACCAAAGCTGCCGCCATTGCATAGATATAAAAATCGTAGAATTCAATGGCAGTCCCAATAAAGCTGGCAAACGCAATATGACTGGTAGAAGCTTTTTGCATATTCATTCAACTAAATAACCGATAACCCTGAATTGTATGCCATAAATAATGTGTACTTCTATAAATACATAGTTTGGGATGCAGCATTACCCATACACCCGTAAAAGGGCGTCCCCACCAAGCTGACCTGCTAAAGCAGGTAGCTTGGCGTGAAAGGGCATGTCCTTAGAATATATGCGCTTTAGCGCATTATTTCACACTTGACTTGCCGCTTAAGCGGCTTAATCAATTGGGGAAGCCAAATACTGGCTCATACGCCAAAGGCGCACGGAACGCAGGAGCCGAGACAACTAACGCAGTGTTGCGGTGTAGGCTAACCTGCGCAAGCAGGTTAAGCGTAGCGGCCGAAACCAAAGTATGCAATATACAGCGAGGTTGCGAGTCCATTAGATATATAGCCGCAACGCAGTCATGCGCCCAAAGAATGTATTTATAGAAGTGCCATAATGAATTTTTTGGTTTTCTCAAAGCAAGATTGCGTATAAAATAGGCAGCTTTCGCGTTTGAGAAAATCAGCTAGTGCAAATCGGTAACCACATCTTGAAGAACAATCTGGTAGTCGCACCCATGGCGGGCGTGACCGACAGGCCTTTCCGTCAACTTTGCAAAAAGATGGGCGCAGGATTAGCCGTGTCTGAAATGGTGACCTCGAATTCATTGCTTTATGGCAGCGAGAAAACAAAACGTCGTGCCAACCATGAAGGTGAGGTTGACCCGATTTCCGTACAGATTGCCGGTGCTGACCCAAAAATGATGGCGGAAGCCGCAAAACACAATGTTGATAATGGTGCACAGATTATCGATATCCACATGGGCTGTCCGGCCAAAAAATTATGTAACGTGATGGCCGGCTCGGCCTTGCTCAAGGACGAGCCACTGGTAGCGCAGATTTTAAGAGCGGTTGTTGGTGCGGTAGATGTGCCGGTAACACTAAAAATCCGTACTGGCTGGGATAAAAACAACCGAAATGCGATTGCGATTGCCAAAATGGCTGAAGACCTTGGCATACAAGCGCTTGCCATGCACGGCCGCACCCGTGCCTGTGCCTACATGGGTGATGCAGAATACGACACGATTGCAGCGGTTAAACAGGCAATCCGCATCCCGTTGATTGCGAACGGCGATATTACCACGCCGGAAAAAGCTAAATTCGTACTGGACTACACCGGCGCTGATGCCGTCATGATCGGTCGCGCTGCGCAGGGACGTCCATGGATATTCCGCGAGATTGAGCATTACCTGAGCACCGGCACGCATTTATTAGCACCGACAGTAGATGAAATTCACACGGTGATGCTGGAACATCTGCACGACTTATATGATTTTTATGGTGACCTGACCGGCATGCGCATGGCGCGCAAGCATATCTCCTGGTACACCAAGGGTCTGGCTGGATCCGCACAATTTCGCCACAGTATGAACACATTGCAAACAATTGACTTGCAATTGCAGGCCATTAACGACTTTTTCGCCGAACTTAAGGCTAAAAATGATCGTTTGGTCTATATCGAAAATAACGACGCTGAAGATGCAGGCAATGCGTCAGAAGCACTAGCAGCCTAAGTTCAGACTATGTCAGCAGATTGTAAATTAAGCCAAGCCGTTAGAGAGTCACTCGATGACTACTTCACCCATCTGGATGGTGAGCCACCGCATGCCGTATACGACATGGTGCTGGGCTGTGTAGAAAAACCATTATTGCAATACGTCATGCATAAAGTCGGCGGCAACCAAAGCAAGGCTGCTGAAATTCTGGATATCAACCGCAACACGCTACGCAAAAAACTTCAGCAATACAATATTGATTAATCAACCTTCCACAACCATTTATTTCTTTTAGAGTTTTCACATGGCAACTATTAAACGTGCGCTGATCAGCGTTTCTGATAAAACCGGTATTATTGATTTTGCTAAAAGCTTAAGCGCACTTGGCGTTGAACTGTTATCTACCGGCGGTACCGCTAAATTATTCCGCGACAACAACATCCCGGTCATCGAAGTCAGCGACTACACAGGTTTTCCTGAAATGCTGGACGGTCGTGTAAAAACGCTGCATCCAAAAGTGCATGGCGGCATTTTAGGTCGTCGTGATTTACCCGAGCATGTTACTGCCATGCAAGCGCAAGGCATTCCGAACATTGATATGGTTGTCGTCAATCTGTATCCGTTTGAAGCGACGGTTGCAAACCCAAACTGTACACTGGAAGACGCAATTGAAAACATAGACATCGGCGGCCCAGCCATGGTGCGCTCCGCAGCTAAAAACTGGAAAGATGTTGCCGTGCTGACTGATGCCAGCCAATACGCAGACGTACTGCGCGAGATGCAAAGCACCGGCGGTGCGACATCTCAGGCGACAAAATTCGCATTGTCAGTCGCTGCATTCAACCGTATTAGCAACTACGATGGCGCTATCAGTGACTACCTGTCGAGTTTTAATAACGACGGCACACGTAACCCATATCCGGCACAGGTAAATAGCCGTTTTGTAAAACTGCAGGATTTGCGCTACGGCGAAAACCCGCACCAGAGCGCTGCATTTTACCGTGACCTTAACCCGGCACCTGGCTCACTGGTAACTGCACAGCAATTGCAGGGTAAAGAACTCAGCTATAACAACATCGCTGACTCTGATGCAGCATGGGAAGCCGTAAAGAGTTTTGAAACGACCGCTTGCGTGATTGTAAAACACGCCAACCCATGCGGTGTAGCCATGGGCAAAGATGCAGTTGAAGCCTATAGTAAAGCATTCCAGACCGACCCAACTTCAGCTTTCGGCGGCATTATCGCCTTCAACACGATTGTAGATAAAGCAGCCGCAGAGGCCGTTAGCAAACAATTTGTGGAAGTATTGATTGCACCGGATTACACAGAAGACGCATTGGCGATTTTCAGTGCAAAAGCCAATGTACGCGTACTTAAAATTGCGTTGCCGCAAGGCGGTAATACCTCTTGGGAGCAAGGCCGCAATGCGCAGGACATTAAACGCGTAGGTTCAGGTATCCTGATTCAGACAGCAGACAATCATGAAATCAATGTTGCTGATTTAAAAGTAGTGACCAAAAAACAGCCGACACCCCAACAGATGGAAGACATGCTGTTTGCTTGGCGCGTTGCTAAATATGTGAAATCCAATGCGATTGTGTTCTGTGGCAACAGCATGACTTTAGGCGTAGGCGCAGGCCAGATGAGCCGTGTCGACAGTACACGTATTGCAGCAATTAAAGCACAGAACGCCGGGTTGACACTTAAAGACTCAGTCGTGGCTTCTGATGCCTTTTTCCCGTTCCGTGACGGTATCGATGTACTGGCAGAAGCCGGTGCAGCATGCGTGATCCATCCGGGCGGTAGCATGCGTGATGAAGAAGTAATTGCAGCTGCGGATGAACATGGCTTAGTCATGGTACTGACCGGCATTCGTCATTTCAGACATTAGTTTATAGTTTTTGTCATTCCCGACGGGAATGACAAAATTGATAGTGTCTAGCTCATTGAGAACGTTTCTAAAGGTTGAAAACATGAAAATATTGGTGATTGGTGGTGGTGGTCGCGAACACGCGCTGGCATGGAAAGTCGCTCAGAACAAAGCTGTCAGCCGTGTTTATGTCGCGCCCGGCAATGCAGGCACCGCACTAGACCCAGACATGATGAATGTGCCAATATCATCAGTACCCGACTTGGTGAAATTTGTGCAGGATGACGGTGATATCTATCTCACTATCGTTGGCCCGGAAGCACCACTCTCTCAAGGTGTGGTGGATGCTTTTCGCGCTGCCGGCCTGAAGATTTTTGGCCCGACCAAAGTCGCAGCGCAACTGGAATCTTCAAAAGATTTCGCCAAAGCCTTCATGGTAAGGCACAACATCCCTACCGCTGCTTACGCTACGTTTACCGATGCGCAACTAGCGCATGATTATGTAACAGAGCAAGGCGCACCTATCGTAATTAAAGCCGATGGCTTGGCAGCTGGCAAAGGCGTAGTGGTTGCTATGGATGAAGACGAAGCGCATACCGCAATTGACGCCATGCTGGCAGACAACAAACTGGGGGCAGCTGGCGCACGTGTCGTAATTGAAGAGTTTCTGCAAGGTGAAGAAGCCAGCTTCATTGTGATGGTAGATGGCAAAAATATATTGCCGCTTGCCACCAGCCAGGATCACAAACGCCTGCTGGACAAAGACCTCGGTCCTAATACCGGCGGCATGGGCGCATATTCCCCAGCTCCGGTTGTGACTCCTGAAATTCACGCCAAAGCTATGCGTGAAATTATCAGGCCTACGGTTGAAGGCATGGCAAAAGATGGCATTCCCTATACTGGATTCCTCTATGCAGGGCTCATGATTTCGCCGAACGGTGATGTCAAAACTCTGGAATTCAACTGCCGCATGGGTGACCCGGAAACACAGCCTATCATGCTGCGTTTGAAAAGTGACTTAGTAGCACTGGCCGATCACGCTATTAATGGCACGTTGGATCAGGTTGAAGCCGAGTGGGATAGACGCACTGCACTAGGCGTAGTCATGGCTTCTGCTAATTACCCGGACACACCGAGATTAGGTGATGCGATCACCGGGTTGCCTAAAAACTTGGTTGACGCGCATGTATTTCATGCCGGTACGACGTTAAAAGACGACAAAGTACTCACCAGCGGCGGTCGTGTGCTATGTGTGACTGCACTGGGTGAAACCGTAAAATTTGCACAGCAGCAAGCCTATAAGATTCTGGAGGACATCAAATTTGATGGCGCACAGTATCGTAACGACATCGGCTACCGCGCAATCAAAGGATAAGCTGTTCAGACTTGCAAATGAGAACAAATCAACACCCGATGCAGACACTGCAATTATTGATTCGGTATGTTTAATTAATAACAAACTCTGCAAAACTGTATCGCCACGCTTCGCTCGCGATGACGTCATTGCGAGTCTGAAAGGCGCAGCAATCCAGTGTTATTCTAGCGTAACTATAATAATGAAAATACGGGTAATGTCACTCTCATTTGCGAATGCAGACTGCTCAAGTAAACTAGAAAGAAAATATTAATGGATACACAAGCCGTTTTAAGCTACCTGCAAAACCTGCAAACCAGAATCGTAGAAGCGATCGAACTGGTTGACGGTAAAAACTTTCTGCAGGATAGCTGGCAGCGCCCTGAAGGTGGTGGTGGCAATTCCTGCATGCTAGAAGACGGTAATGTATTTGAACGCGCAGGCATCGGCTTTTCTCATGTACTTGGTACTAAATTACCACCCGCAGCCAGTGTAGCGCATCCTGAGGCAGCAGGACGCCCGTGGGAGGCCATGGGTGTCTCGCTGGTATTCCACCCGCGTAATCCATATATTCCTACTGTACACATGAATGTGCGCTTCTTTGTTGCAAAAGCACAAAATGCCGCAGAGCAGGATATCTGGTGGTTTGGCGGCGGCATGGATTTGACGCCCTACTATGGCTTTGAAGAAGATGCTGAGCATTTTCATCGCACTATTAAAACCGCCATCGATACCTTTGGTAGCAGCTACTACCCTGAATTCAAAAAAGAATGTGACGAGTATTTCTTCTTGAAACATCGCCAGGAGCCACGCGGTATCGGCGGTATTTTCTATGATGACTTCAATGAACTGGGGTTCGAAAAAACGTTTGCCTTCCACCGCGCAGTGGGCGATGCATTCCTGCAAGCTTACCTGCCAATTGTACAGCGCCGTAAAGACACGCCATACAGCGAACGTGAACGCGACTTTCAGGCATACCGCCGTGGACGCTATGTTGAGTTCAATCTGATTTATGACCGCGGTACTATTTTTGGCCTGCAATCCAACGGCCGCACCGAATCGATTCTGCTTTCCATGCCACCAATCGTAAAATGGCGCTATGACTGGAAACCGGAAGCCGGAAGCCCTGAAGCAAAGCTCTATACAGACTTCCTGATTGAAAAAGACTGGTTATCCCTTAATCCTTAAAGTAGTTGCTGTGGAATAATATACATCATGAAAATTTCAGACCAATCCCGCGCCTTGGCGCAAGACCTGCTGGATTTTATTGATGTCAGTCCCAGTCCCTGGCATGCGGTTCACAGTGTAGAACAAAGGCTGCTTAAACAAGGATTTACGCACCTAGAAGAATCGCAAAGCTGGCAGTTAGCCACGGGGAAGCGTTATTTTGTAGTGCGTGGTGGTGCATCCATCATTGCTTTTAACGTTGGCTCCCAGCCACTTGTAGAGAGTGGTTTCCGCATCGTCGGCGCACATACAGACTCGCCTGGTTTACGCCTTAAACCGCAGGCTGCATTTGGCAGCGATGGCTTAATACGCATCGGCGTTGAAGTCTACGGCGGGCCTATTTTAGCGACATTTACCGACCGCGACTTAAGCATCGCCGGACGCGTGACTTTGCGCGCAGGCAATAGCCATGAAACAAGGCTGCTCAAGTTCGATAACGCACTGATGCGCCTGCCTAACCTCGCTATTCATATGAACCGTGAGGTGAATGACAAGGGTTTGGTGCTCAATAAACAGACCGAGTTACCGCTGCTGTTTGCAGAAAGTATAGATGGTGTCGCTGCCGATCAGCAGTTTCTGACTTATATCGCACAGTCACTCAACGTAGATTCGGCGGATATATTAACTTTTGAGTTGAATGTGTTCGATACTCAAAAAGGATCATTCTGGGGTGCTGAACAGGAGTTCATCGCCGATAGCCAGCTGGATAATCTGGCCTCGTGCCATGCTGCAATTACTGCATTATTAGCCGCTGAAGACCCAAGCTCGACTGGCGTCTGCGCCTTGTTTGACCACGAAGAAGTAGGCAGTGAAAGTGCTACCGGTGCTAGTGGCAGCTTTTTAGCTGATGTAATCAACCGCATAGCACTAAGTATCGGCTTTAAAGAAGAAGATAGACTGCGCGCACTGGCACAAAGCTTCTTTATCAGTGCTGACATGGCACATGCTTATCACCCTAACTATCCGGGCGCCTACGAACCCTGTCACCACGTTCTCGTGAACAAAGGCCCGGTAATTAAAACCAATGCCAACCAGCGCTATTCAACCAATGCAGATACCGCAGCACGCTTCATCACGCTGTGCGAACGTGCCGGAGTGCCTTATCAGCAATATGCACACCGCACAGATTTAGGATGCGGCAGCACCATTGGGCCTATCGTCGCATCCAATTTAGGCGTGCCAAGTGTAGATGTTGGTTCGCCGATGTGGGCGATGCATAGCATCCGCGAAAGCGCGGGAGTAGCTGATCATCAGTCTATGACTGCTGTGCTGACTGAGTTATTTAACTCCTAGGGTACTTTTCAACTCCTGGATTAAAAAAATCCACGAATAGGAAGTTATGACTATAATCTATAGAAAATAACTTTAATTGCCGGTGCCATATGCAAACTATTGAATCCATCGTCGCTACTTTATCAGCTTGGGTATGGGGGCCACCAATGCTAACCCTACTGCTCGGCACCGGTCTCTATCTGACGGTTTTACTAAAAGGCATGCAGTTCAGAGCGCTGCCATTAGCTTTCAAACTCATATTCCATAAAGACCATCACCACGAAGGCGATATCAGTCATTTTGCCGCCCTCATGACTGCGCTAGCCGCAACTGTTGGTATTGGTAATATCGTTGGCGTTGCAACCGCCATTACACTAGGTGGCCCAGGCGCAGTATTCTGGATGTGGATGACGGGTTTGGTCGGCATGGCGACCAAATATGCCGAGGCAGTGCTCGCGGTCAAGTATCGTGAAAAAGGCCCGCACGGCATGCGTGGCGGACCCATGTATTACCTCGCCAACGGTGCAGGATTGCCGTGGCTGGGAACATTGTTTGCAATATTTACCGCATGTGCGGCATTTGGCATCGGCAACATGACGCAAGCTAACGCCACGGCCAAAATATTTGAAAGCACATTTCATATCGCGCCAATCACGACGGGCTGGGTACTCATGATACTCACCGGTTTGGTGATTTTGGGTGGCATCCGTTCTATCGGCAGATTTACCTCGTTGCTGGTACCGTTCATGATTGTGGGCTATGTGGCTTGTGCATTGGTGGTACTGGCAATGAACGTAGAAAAAATTCCACACGCTTTCTCCCTTATTTTTTACCATGCATTTAATCCAATTGCTGCTACCGGCGGTTTCGTCGGTGCAACGATTGCCGCAGCAATGCGTTATGGTATTGCGCGCGGTGTGTTTTCGAACGAATCGGGCTTAGGCTCTGCACCGATAGCCGCAGCTGCGGCCCGCACCAATGATCCGGTAAAACAGGCTTTGGTGAGCATGACACAAACCTTTATTGATACGCTTGTTGTCTGCACCATGACCGCACTTATTATCCTTACTGCCAACTCCTGGACACAAGGCGTTAATGCGAGCGAGCTCACCAGTGCCAGCATTGCAGAAACTTTAGGCGAAACCGGCAGAATTATTGTTGCAATCGCCACAGCTTTATTCGCCTACTCTACCCTTATTGGCTGGAACTATTACGGTGAGAAAGCGATTGAATACCTGTTCGGCCCGCGTGCGATCGCAGCCTACCGCGTACTATTTACCGCGGCTGTGATTGTAGGTGCAACTACTAGCCTTGAGTTTGTATGGAACTTCTCTGATCTGGCAAACGGCTTGATGGCGATCCCGAATCTCATTGGTTTATTATTGCTAGCCAAGGTCGTAAAATCCGAAACCGAACGCTATTTTTCTGAAATTAAAAAATAGTATTTCGAAAATCATGATTCAGGAATAAATCCAAGAGGCCTTCATGACGCATCATCGCAGCACTTGGCGCAACCGCTGGACCTTTATGCTTGCTACTGCGGGTTCCGCCATCGGCCTGGGTAATATATGGAAATTACCCTATATGATAGGCGTCAATGGTGGCAGTGCCTTTGTGCTGGTATTCATTGCTTGCATATTGATTGTAGGCATCCCATTGATGATGACGGAGATCTTGCTCGGCAGACGCGCCCAGAAAAATCCATTTAACGGCATAGAAGCTTTGGCTATTGAAGCTAAGGCTTCACCTTACTGGAAACTGCTGGGGGGCATGGGCATGTTGACCGGTCTGCTGATCCTGAGTTTTTACAGCGTGATTGGTGGCTGGGTGCTGTACTTCATTACCGAAGCCATAAAAGGTTCTTTTGTAGATATTAAGGCGGCAGAATCTACCGCTAATTTTAATGACCTGCTGGCATCACCTTTGACCCTGCTGTTCTGGCATACTGTTTTTATGTGTCTCACCATGGGCGTGGTAGCGCGCGGTGTGAATTCAGGGCTGGAAAAAGCGAATAACATTCTTATCCCCGCACTGTTTTTTATTCTGCTTATCCTGCTCGGCTACAGTATGTCTGTGGGCGATATGCAAGCAGCATATCACTTTATGTTCAGTCTGGATTTTTCGAAGATTACACCTGTCGCTGTATTATCGGCACTCGGTCATGCGTTCTTCTCGCTCAGTCTGGGCATGGGTTCTGTGATGGTCTATGGCTCATACCTGCAACGACATGTTTCCATAGCACGTACCACCATATATATTGCGCTGGCAGATACCATGCTCGGCCTGCTGGTGGGGTTGGCAATTTATGCATTGGTGTTTGCCAACAATCTAGCACCGAATGCTGGCCCTGGCTTAATCTTTCAAACGCTGCCTATCGCTTTTGGCAATATGCCATGGGGCAGCTTAATTGCTACACTATTTTTTATGTTGGTTGCATTTGCAGCATGGACATCGGCAATATCTCTGGTTGAGCCGACTGTTGCCTGGATTGTAGAAAATACAAAAATTTCGCGCAAAGTTTCGGCAGTAGCGCTTGGTTTGGCAGTATGGTTGCTAGGCATTACTGTCGTGCTTTCATTCAACGATTGGCAACACGTCAAAATCGTCTTCGGGCTCAATATTTTTGAAACGCTGGATAAACTTACTTCAACAATACTACTGCCTCTTGGCGGTCTACTTATGGCACTTTTTGCCGGCTATTTTATGAAGAGGGATCACGTACAAGATGAATTGAATCTGGATAATCGTGGATTTAAACTTTGGCGCATCACAAACAACTACATTTCACCAATTGCAATTATTGCTGTGTTTTTATATTTGTTCGGGCTAGTAAAATAAATTTTCCAACTCTGGCAGTTATAAAAAAAGCCAGCGATTAAGCTGGCTTTTTATTAAATCCAAACTCAATTACATTGCTAAAATCCAAGCAACGATAGTTTTGATGTCTGCATCTTTAACTTGTGGGCTATTAGCCGGCATAGGCATAGGACCCCAAACACCGCTACCACCTTTTTTAACTTTTTCAATCATTTTAGCTTCTGCAGTTTTATCGCCTTTGTATTTAGCAGCAACATCTTTGTAAGATGGGCCTAACACTTTTTTGTCGATACTGTGGCAAGCTAAACAGCCGCTTTTTTGTGCCAATGCTTGTGCCGCCGCTGCATCCACCGCGTTAGCTTGTGCTGCAACAAACATAGAACCAGCAGCAGCGATTGTTAGTAATAAAGCTTTCATGCTATCTCCTTAAATTAACGCCTAATAATAATTATTTAATTTACAACGCTTTAATAATACCCATTATTAAAATTTTAACAAGTGAGCTAAATCAAATAACTACGCTTAAATTCAATCAATTTGATCAGGCTAACCCGGTAACTCTATAACACTTTGTGGATATCTAACGCACCAACAGTTACGGGCGTTGACATTATCCACGTATTTCTGACATTAAAAAAACTAAAGTGTTGTGTACGAACGCTAAAAAACATAATCGATGAATTTAAAGCGTCTCCACACGATACTCAACCGACATTGTATGTGTTCTGCCTGGACTAATCACTACCGAATTTTCCAGTGCATTTGCTGTTTCCACGCAAATCATCTCACGCCATTCATCCGGCTTACCCATATCCACCATTTGATTCGCTTTTTCTCCCCATGGATTCCAGATCACTGTTGACTGGCTACCGGATTTTGAAATACGAATTTGACGGTTTAAGCCAGCATCATGAATCATGCAGTCGGCATTAGTGTTTAGATAAACGCGATCGAACTCTCCGTGAAACCGCACATCATTGGTCTCTACACGACGCTCATAATTGAACACCTTGTCAGCGTAGAGTGTATCTTCCAAACCTTTAATTTGAACAGAAGCCACGTCACTTACCTGAAAATATGTATGTAACGCCTCGCCTACCATAAACGGATGATCCGCTTTATTGGTTGTCGCAAGATCAAGCCTTAAAGTCTCACCTACCGTAATTGTAATGGTCAGCAGGTGCGGATATGAAAGCTGCCGTTTTGATTCGGCTGGCTCCAGCATTTGCAACTCTATGCGGGTTGCCCCGTTATTAAGCGTTTCAGCATCAACCACCTGCCATGGCATCACGCGTGCAAAGCCATGTGGGCACAGTGTGCTATCTGTCGGATGTGCGCCAAACCATGGCCAGCAGATTGGTATGCCGCCGCGGATAGAACGGCCTGGCACATAGCGCGCATTACTTGACAGCCATAATACCGGATGCTGCTGTGATTTTGGCTGCCATGCCATGACATGGGCGCCCTGCAATGCAATTTTTGCAGTTGAAAATTCATTATCGATTTCGATGTAATCCAAACCGCTCTCATCGCGAATGAAACGTACGTGATGGTGCTCGGCTTCTGCAACTGGGTTAATTTTTTTTACTGCACTGGTTTGCGTCATTTAAATTTACTCTGAACTTAACTCTAAATTTAATTGGCCGCCGCCAAGCGGCCAATTAGTGTTGCTAGTTTTACTTCTCGATTTGAGAGACATCGCGCACTGCGCCACGCGCTGCACTGGTACTCATTGCAGCATAAGCGCGCAAGGCTGGTGAAACCACGCGCTCACGGTCAACCGGCTTCCATGCGGCTTTGCCTTTTTCTTCCATTTTTAATCGACGGTGTGACAGCTCTTCATCAGTCACTGCTAAATGAATGGTGCGATTAGGAATGTCAATTTCAATCGTATCGTTTTCCTGTACCAAGCCTATAGCGCCACCTTCGGCCGCTTCAGGAGAAGCATGGCCAATACTCAGGCCTGATGTACCGCCTGAGAAGCGGCCATCTGTGAGTAGCGCACAGGCTGCGCCTAGACCTTTAGATTTCAGGTATGAAGTCGGATATAACATTTCCTGCATGCCTGGGCCGCCGCGCGGACCTTCGTAACGAATCACCACTACATCACCCGCTACAATTTTATCGGCCAGAATTGCTTCAACCGCACTATCCTGACTTTCAAAAATACGTGCACGACCGGTAAATTTCAGGATGCTGTCATCCACACCGGCAGTTTTAACGATACAGCCATCTTGCGCAATGTTGCCGTAAAGCACGGCCAAGCCACCATCCAGTGAGTAAGCGTGTGCTTTATCACGAATACAGCCCTCAGCGCGATCATCATCCAGTGTCGGGTATAGCATGCTTTGGCTGAAAGCAATGGTAGTTGAAATGCCGCCTGGTGCTGCTCGATAGAATTTCTTCACATCTTCATTGTCGGTAACTTTAATGTCCCATTGATCCAGGGCGTCGCCTAATGTTGCAGTATGCACGGTTGGCGTATCGCGATGAATCACACCTGCACGATCCAACTCACCCAGAATTGCCATCACGCCACCGGCACGGTGTACATCTTCCATATGGTATTTAGCAGTAGCTGGCGCTACTTTGCTTACACACGGGACTTTGCGCGAAATCTGGTCAATATCACTCATTGTAAAATCAACGCCGGCTTCATGGGCTGCAGCCAGTAAATGTAATACGGTATTGGTTGAACCACCCATTGCCACATCCAGGCTCATCGCATTCTCAAAAGCTTTAATATTAGCAATGCTGCGTGGCAACACGCTGTAATCATCCTGCTCGTAATGACGCTTGGCCAGCTCAACAATCAAACGACCCGCTTTCAGGAATAGCTCCTTACGTGCAGAGTGCGTAGCTAGAGTAGAGCCGTTACCCGGCAAGCTAAGACCTAATGCCTCAGTTAAGCAGTTCATAGAGTTGGCAGTAAACATACCTGAACACGAACCGCAGGTTGGGCAGGCTGAACGCTCAATCGCATCAGACTCGGCATCACTCACTTTATCATCGGCAGCAGCAACCATCGCATCTACCAAATCCAGTTTATGTGTATTACCACCCCAACTTACTTTACCCGCTTCCATCGGGCCGCCGGAAACAAATACCACTGGGATATTCAAGCGCAATGCCGCCATCAGCATACCTGGGGTAATTTTGTCGCAGTTTGAAATACATACCAAGGCATCTGCACAGTGTGCGTTGACCATGTACTCTACGCTGTCTGCAATCAAATCACGGCTAGGCAGGCTATAGAGCATGCCGCTGTGACCCATAGCAATACCGTCATCCACCGCAATGGTGTTGAACTCTTTTGCTACGCCACCCGCTTTTTCAATCTCGCGTGCAACCAATTGACCCATATCTTTAAGATGAACGTGGCCAGGTACAAATTGCGTAAACGAGTTGGCAATTGCAATGATAGGTTTGTCGAAGTCGCCATCTTTCATGCCGGTAGCACGCCACAATGCGCGTGCACCCGCCATATTGCGACCATGAGTAGTAGTGCGTGAACGATAAACTGGCATGATAAAAATCCGTAATTATTTGAAGATTAAATAAAAGTGTAATTTTAGACTAGTAACGTGAACTAGCCAAAGAAATATGATGAAAGATATGTGATTTAACACAAACCAGATATTTAGCAGAAAATATACCACTCGCATGTCGGTTTAAATTAACAATCACGATAAATTAAAGCTTGTTATCACCAAGTCTGGTGATGATCTCACACAAATTATCCCGTACTATTTACATGGTTAATTGTCAGTGATTGCCACAACAAAATACCGCGAACAAGACGCATAACAGCATTTAAGCTCAATCCAAGCTCTGTATATCGCTTTAAAAGGAATTTATGCCCCAAAGTCGTGATCACAAAAATCGAAAAATACCAGATGCAGCGTCATCTGAGAGCCTGCATATCACGAATATGTTTACTTGGCGAGCTTATATTCTACTTGGTTCTTTACTGTTTATGATTTTTTATTGGGTGGTTCCGGCCTGGCTTAACCATGAGCTCAGCACACTGCAGCACGGCTCAGTTCGCCCTATTGCTGAAACATTGTTCATGAGGCGCATTTATTGGATCCAGTTGGCAGGTATAGCACTTGGCTCAATTTGCATTGTTTTCGCTATCCGCAATTACTTTTTCACCTACCCAATCAAAAGACCAATCAGCAGAAGAGGCGGTAGCAATGTCAATTTCTTCTGCCGTCTATTTGCCAAGCTCATGGGTTGAAAATAAAAGCACCAAGTTCAATAACACCTCCCTGTATACCGTAGAATAAATTCTGTATGGTTTTCTACGCTAATTTCACAGTTACAAACCCAACAAAATTATAGACAAACACGTGTTATTAAGCCTAAGCTTGCGTTGGCAATATTAAGCCAACTTATCACCCTAAGTGACTCAGCTTAATTTGACCATTAATTCTGCAAGTCATTAATTCGTCAAAGTGAGACCCTGAAATGACATTAAAAAAAATCATAAGCTTTGAATGGGATGCCATCGCCGGAATTATTGCTGCTGTAATTGCCCTGATTCTGCATCTGCTCCACATCGTTGACGAACACGTCATTCTGCCGATTGTTTTAGCCTTGATTGCTTTGCTGCTGATTAATTTCATGCGCCACACAAGAAATAATGAAATTACTGCCGAACAAGTGCAGCATGCTTTACAGGCCATCAATAATATTCAATCCACTTTAAAAGCTCCGGATGTTGTTTTGGTTGGCCCCCGCCACTTGCGCTCAGCCAATGAACAGTTTGTCAGGCAAATGAGCGGCGACACCCTCTGGTACAACCTATGCATGTCTATGTACAAACCGCAGCCGCTGTTTGACGCATTGTTACGACCAGCAGTGGAAAACCCGCTTGTAAAATCCATACAGTTTGTACTGGATGAAAGCCAGCGAGAACTCTGGCAGCAAGAGATACAACCCAAGATTGCGGCTTGCAATGGCAGCGAAAAAGTCCGGGCGCCGCGCTGGCGAGATTTAAGCAAAACCGTTTCTTTTATTCTTGCCGATAATCAGTCAAGTGGAGATACCGAAGCATTACTGAGCTTTTGGGGCGAACCTTTCATGGCGCAGACTACCACGCATGATGTGCCGCGTTTTATTTTTCATGTGCAGAAAAACTCTGAACTACTGCCGCATCTGGTTGAATTGGAGCGCAACGCGCTACCCCGCATTTAATAAAGCTGCCATTACAAATTATATTAAGTACTAAATTTAGTCTTTACGGAAATTTTAGGTAAAATCACAACCTATTCACTAGAAGTTAACCCTCATGTTTGTTCACCCACAGTTTGATCCCGTTGCCATCCATTTAGGTTCTTTTGGTATCCATTGGTACGGCTTGATGTACCTGATCGGTTTTTTATCTTTTCTGGCTTTAGGTAAATGGCAGATCAAGCATCGTAGCTGGCATCGCTGGACTGTGCCCATGCTAGATGACGCTTTATTCTTTGGCGCACTTGGCGTGATTATCGGCGGTCGTCTGGGCTATGTACTGTTCTACCAGCTAGATTACTTTATTGAACATCCAGCAGAAATTTTCGCGGTATGGCAAGGTGGCATGAGCTTCCATGGCGGATTTCTGGGCGTACTGGGAGCTATGTGGTTTTTTGGCAGAAAATACCACTTAAACTGGCTAAAGATCATGGATTTTGTGGCACCCTTGGTGCCAATCGGCTTAGGCGCTGGCCGTATGGGTAACTTCATTAACGGTGAATTATGGGGCAGAGTCACCAACGCTGACTTCGGCATGATATTCCCTCGCGTAGATAATCTGCTGCGCCATCCGTCACAACTTTATGAATTTGCACTTGAAGGTATTCTACTGTTTCTGATTCTATGGATCTACTCAGCAAAACCGCGCGCAACCGGCGCTATCTCCGCATTATTCCTGATTGGCTATGGCAGCTTCAGGTTTGTCGCGGAATATACGCGCGAACCGGACGACTATCTAGGTCTATTGTCTATGGGCTTGAGCATGGGTCAATGGTTAAGTTTACCGATGGTGATCATCGGTGTTGTAATGTTTATTGTCAGCCAAAAAATAAACTCACGCTAAAGCAAGCAAAGTCAGAATTGCTTAACGCGGTGATTAGCCTTATGCCTGGTCACCGCAGCGTGTCTTAACATCAAGTGCTTGGTCTTTTGCCCGTTAGTACGTTCACGCCACAATTTAAAAGAACTTTGTTTCAGGTGAGAACGCATCAACTTAATGACCCCATCCTGATTCAAGCCAAACTGCACCGCTATTGCTTCAAATGGCGTACGGTCTTCCCACGCCATCTCAATGACGCGGGAAATTTCTGCATCAGTCAGCGCCTGCTTTAACAACAACGTTTCACACCTTTCCATTTATTATCCTGCCATAGCTTAAAGAACTCCTTACGCGATAGCGCAGGGGGCGCATCTACCGTAGCAGCGTGAAATTCAGCATGGTGTTTCAGGTACTGTTCGTATGCATCATCACCCGCCAAGCGACGGATGATATGCCACACATGTTTTAGTTTTTTTAACATTAGTCTCTTACCCAATCCTCAACCAACCGACTCGGCTCATGCGGCACTTCGGATAACTTCAATACCTGCTTGCCGCTTAAGTAACGTACACACAAACGCAGCATATCAACAATTACCACCCACAGCACCACTACAAAAAACATGGTTAAATACGCATCAAGGTGCTGATTAAAAATCAATTGCGGCGCCACTGCAGCTTTTTCCGGCGGTAGCGCACCACTGTAAAGCTTGGCTGACATGTCATTTGCAGCAGCAAGAAAGCCCACACGAATATCCGAACTGAAAATCTTTTCATAAGCAGCCGTAGTCGTCACAACCACCAGCCATAACAATGGCAAGCCTGTTACCCAAGCGTACTTCAGTTTTCCAGATTTAACCAGAATGCCTGTTGCTACACATAAGGCAATCGCAGCCAGCATTTGGTTCGCAATACCGAACAACGGCCATAAAATATTTACACCACCGTTGGGATCAATGACCCCGATATATAAAAAGTAACCCCAGCCTGCCACCACAACACTACTGGTAAAAATCACGGACGGCATGTAAGAAGTTTCACCGAGTTTTTTATTAAAGTTACCCAGCATATCCTGCAACATAAAACGCCCGACACGGGTGCCTGCATCTAGTGTTGTCAGTATAAAAATCGCCTCAAACATAATGGCAAAGTGATACCACAGTGCCAGTAAGTGCTTACCAAACGCACTGCCGAATATGCTGGCCATCCCTACTGCTAAACTAGGTGCACCGCCAGTTCTCGCAAACAGCGTGGTTTCACCCATGTCTTTGGCAAGCTGCTCCATCTGCTCCACAGTCACGGCAAAGCCCCAGCTGTTGATTTTTGCGATTGCATCCACGGCCTCTTTGCCGACCACACCCGCCGGGCTGTTAATCGCAAAGAAGATACCCGGCTCCAGCACGGTAGCGGCGATCATAGCCATGATCGCAACAAAACTCTCCAGCAACATACCACCGTAACCTATCATGCGAATATCGCGTTCATTCATGAGTAGTTTTGGCGTGGTCCCGGATGCAATCAAGGCATGAAAACCGGAAATAGCGCCGCAGGCAATGGTAATAAACACAAAAGGGAATAGCTTGCCGCCAAAGATAGGACCGGTACCATCAACAAATTGCGTCACTGCCGGCATGTGTATCTCTGGGCGCAGAATCACGATCGCAATTGCCAGCAGCAATATCGTACCTAACTTCATAAAGGTAGATAGGTAATCACGGGGTGCCAGTAGCAACCATACCGGCAGCACTGCTGCCGCAAATCCGTAAACAATAATCGCAAAGGCTAATGGCAGGCCATCATGATCAAACAACGGACGTAAGCTTTCATGATTATTGATCCAGCCACCGCCCCATACTGAAAGCAGCAGGAGTACCACACCAATGATTGAGGCTTCCAGTACGCGTCCGGGCCGGATATTACGCATATAAATACCAACAATCATCGCGATAGGAATCGTTGCAGCTACTGTAGAAGTTGCCCAAGGGCTGTGCTTCATCGCATTCACTACAACCAGACCCAGTACAGCGATCAGGATAATCATAATCAGAAATGTACCGATCAACGCTGCCGTACCACCCACCGCACCGATCTCATCACGCGCCATCTGCCCCAAACTACGGCCATTTCGACGTGTAGAGAAAAACAGGATCACCATATCCTGCACGGCACCACCAAGTACCGCACCAATCAGAATCCACAGCGTGCCTGGCAAATAACCGAATTGCGCAGCCAGCGTTGGGCCAATCAAGGGGCCAGGCCCGGCAATCGCCGCAAAGTGATGCCCGAATACAATCCATTTATTCGTTGGAATAAAATCACGTCCGTTATCCAGGCGCTCGGCCGGCGTCGCTCTGGTCTCATCTATCACCAGCACCTTGGCTGCAATCCACGCTGAATAAAAACGGTAACCAAGCGCATAGACACATACAGCTGCCGTAATGATCCACAATGCGTTGATGCTCTCGCCACGATTAAGGGCAATGCCGGCCAGTGCAAATGCGCCCAACAAGGCAACTGCCAACCACGCGATTATTTTTAGGTTTTTATTCATCATGATTTATTTAAGGTAAAAGTTAAGCAAAAATTTAATCAGTATCTAAAACAACCACCATGCAATCCAGATCGAGGTAACCTGAATGATGATGCCCAAAGACACTTGGCGCGCAAATTCACGGCCGCCGGTAATAATAGCCGCAACCACTTTAGAAGCAGCATTGACTGTAAATGCTACCAATATAGGCACAACAGCTTCCGCGATAGCAATCTTACCGCCAAGGGCAAGCGATGCAACTGAGATGGTAGCTGCATGTGCGTCAGCAAGGCCTGCCACACCTGATGCCAAAATCAAACCTGCCTGCCCGAACCAGGTTTTAAGTGCCGCTGACACCAGCAATGCTAGTGCAATAACTACCGCCAGCATAAATGCTGTTTTTACACTGAAAGATCGGCCAGGATTGGTAATTTCAGTGCCGTTCTGGTGAAAAGAACTGAGTGTCACCACTAGTCCATAAATTGAAATGGTAACTCCGCCAAAAACCAGAGGTACAGCCAGTGCATATAAGGTTGGAGGATGAATTGCCGCAAGTAGCAAACTCAATTGCAAAATCGTAGATAAGCATGAAAGCGTAGCACCGGCAACTGCAGCGCCCATTAGTTCAGGCGTTTTACGCGCACGTGTTCCCATGGCACCGACAGTGGCAATACTGGATATAAATCCTGACACCAGGCCAACGACTGGCAAGCCGGTTTTACTGCCAAACAATCGTAATGCAAGGTGACTGAGCGCACCAATGAACATGACCAAAATAACAACTAACCACAAGTTACGCGGGTTAATTGCATCAAATGGTCCCACTAGCTCATTCGGTACAACCGGCAAAACAATCAGCGTGGCTGCTGCCAGGATGAAAAAATCATTCATTTCATCTTTGGTAATTGCACCGCGTACAAACCAGTGAATCGGTTCTTTGGCGGCAAGCAAGATTGCGACGGCAACTGCCAGACTCGCAGCTAAACCGGCTTCGCTCATTGCCAGACCGCCCAAAATTACGGTAAAAATCAAACTGACTTCTGTAGTCAGGCTAGGATTATCATCGTTACTGACAAAGGTAGCGGCCGTTACAAACACCGTGACACAAATAATAGCTACCATGAGCAGCCAAGGGTCAATTGCTGTGCTCACGGCACCCAGCAATGAGGCAATGGTGAATGTTCTTACCCCGGCTACCGTACTGCTACCAGCACCATCTTTTCTACGCTCACCGGCAGCCGCTTTCCTGCGCTCCCGTTCTGAGCCAATCAACAAACCGATACCTAAAGCGACTGCCAGATTTAACCAGTGTGCACTATCAATAATCATGCATATTTCCTATTCGCGAATTCAACACAACTCATAACAAGCCACGCTCAGCAAAAGACAAAGTCTGATTACCTGCAACAATAAAATGATCTAGCACGCGCACATCCACTAAAGCCAGCGCCTGTTTGAGTTGCCCGGTTAACAACTCATCAGCGGAACTCTGTTTTGCAACTCCGGATGGATGATTGTGCGCAAAAATAACACCGGCAGCATTATGGTGCATGGCGCGCTTCACCACCTCACGCGGATAAACGCTTGTTTGTGTAAGCGTACCACTAAACATTTCCTCAGTGGCATTCAACCTGTTCTGTGCGTCCAGAAACATCACCACAAATACTTCGCGCGCAAGCCCACCAAGCTTCAATACCAGATAATCCCGCACTTGCTGGGGCGATTCAAACACATCGCGCTGCTGCAATTGCTCATTAAGTGCGCGTTGGCTCATTTCAAAAATAGCCTGCAGTTGCACATATTTACTGCTACCGATACCGTGTACCTGACTCAGTTCATGTTCTGTAGCGGCAAAAATCCCGTTAAGGCTACCAAACCGGCTCAACAGATCTCGGGCAAGATCGACCGCACTTTTCCCCACTACGCCTACACGTAAAAAGATAGCGAGCAATTCGGCATCAGACAATACTGATGCGCCCTGCTCAATCAATTTCTCACGTGGCCGCTCACTCGCTGGCCAATCGGTAATTGCCATTTTAACGCCTTAGCATATACAAAAATAATTCAATCATCTTAACCAGCCGATCTCGCGCGCGGTTATATCGCCAATCAACGTGTGCTTTAAACTCTTGGGAATCTCTGCACTGGTTTCAGTTTGCGGGATGCGGCCACCCATTAACTCTGCAAAATCCTGTGGGTAAAGCGGCATTTTTCCAGGTTCAGCATATCCATCTGGATACACCGGCAACGTTGTACTTAAATCATATTTATCAGTCGCATTAAGCGTATGTAAAAGTTCATGCGCAAGTATCACCATATTTTGCTGATGATACTCACTGTCACCAAATAAATTCACACGTCCGATTCGCCCCTTACTTAATGCGGTTGAATGGCTTAATTCAGCTTGAGCGGCAGGGTCGTGATAAAGCAGATACATACGGATGTCAGGCTTTACGCTCACTTCAGGGCTATTTGTCCAGGCAAAAATCCTGAACTTCAAACTCCAGATAATCGTACTCAAAATGCCTTCGCCATTAGCAGGCGGTGCAGGTGGCAACTCATCCACTAGTGCTCCAAGCTGCAGCTCAATTGGTCGACGCAATCCCAGTTTATACGGCGCCGCTTCTTCCGCGAAATATTCCGCAACAGGCTCAAAATCCTCAGTATTCAGCGTACGCAAGTATGCACTCACCTTCGCGCTGCCATCCACATTCACAGGATACACTGCTACATAAAAATTCCGCTTCCAGTCCAGATCCACTTTATCCAGCCAGAGCTGCTGTACTACTGTTGCCAATATTAATAGCAGAATGACAATTCTTAACTTACGCCACATAATCCATCAATCTTTCAGAGGTGTTTCACAGCAGGAAATCTGGGTTAAAATGGAAGCATTACATAAATCATTGCGAATATGCAAAAAAACAAATCCATTGTGCTTGGCATTACAGGCGGTATAGCTGCTTATAAAGCAGCAGAACTGGTGCGTCTACTGGTTAAAGCCAACATCGATGTTCAAGTTGCAATGACCGAAGCCGCCTGCCAATTCATCACACCTGTGACGATGCAGGCATTATCAGGCAAACCTGTATTCAAGGGCATGTGGGATGCCTCTATTGCCAACGGTATGCCGCATATTGAGTTAAGCCGCGCTGCTGATGCAATTGTAATTGCACCTGCCAGTGCCGACTTCATTGCAAAACTGGTGCATGGCCGTGCCGATGATTTGCTTTCCACCTTATGCCTGGCGCGTGACTGCCCATTGTTGGTAGCCCCCGCGATGAACAAACAGATGTGGGACAATCCAGCAACACAGCGCAACATTGCACAGCTAAATACAGATGGCATTACCATGCTAGGCCCTGATAGCGGTGAACAAGCCTGCGGTGAGATTGGTTTAGGCCGCATGCTGGAACCTGAAGATTTATTTAATCTGATTCAGGCGCATTTTCAGCCCAAAGTTCTCGCAGGAAAAAAAATGCTGGTTACCGCAGGTGCCACACTGGAGATGATAGATCCTGTGCGTGCCATCACTAATTTAAGCTCCGGAAAAATGGGTTACGCCATTGCGCAGGCAGCTTTTGAAATGGGCGCGGATGTGACGCTGGTCAGCGGTGCCAGCACATTAAAACCACCACTTGGCGTAAAGTTGATTTCAGCCACAAGTGCTGATTTGATGTACTTCAGTGTGATGCAGAACATCGCCGCACAAGACATTTTCATCAGCGTAGCTGCAGTAGCAGACTATTCACCAGTAGAAACCAGCTCACAGAAAATCAAAAAAAGTAAGTCGTCACTTACAATAGAACTCAAGCCGAATAAAGATATACTAGCTGAAGTCGCCAGCCTGCCTAACCCACCATTTTGTGTAGGCTTTGCAGCTGAAACTGAGAACCTGCTGGAATACGCAGAAGCAAAGCGCAAATCAAAAAAGCTACCTTTGATTGTTGCGAACCTGATGCGCGACAGTATGGGGCAGGATGAAAACAGTGTGACCTTACTTGATGACAAGGGCACACACACCCTTCCTAGACTACCTAAGCAATCAGTTGCTGAATTGCTGCTACAACATATCGCTGGCATGATTTAGTTTAGGTATTACACAACACATTCATCCCTCTAATTAAAAATCACCGCTGAGATATAGATCATTACCCAACAACTCTGAAATTAGTGCTCAGAATATACCCATATTAAAATCATGGAAATCTTGATGGTCAATTCTTGGCAATCGCTTAAAATAAATTCATATATCTATCAACACATTCATTATTCAAGGTTATTTTTATGTCATACCCCAGCCTATCCAAAAGAAAAATAATATCGCTCGCTGTTTTAAGTACTCTAGGCACTCACTTCCAAGCGCTTGCTGATGAAGCATCTTCAGAGAAAATCGTCACCTCACCGGTAGTTGTTACTGCCACTCGCGTTGAGCAAAATAGCTTTGATCTACCAGTTGCGATTGACGTTGTAGAGAAAAAAGACATACAAGATGGCCAGCTGCAAATGACGCTTTCGGAAAGCTTGATTCGCGTACCAGGCATCACAGCACAAAACCGCACTAACCAGTCACAGGACCCACAAATCTCCAGCAGAGGGTTTGGCTCACGTTCCAGCTTTGGTGTGCGCGGTATCCGAGTATATGTAGATGGCATTCCACTCACGATGCCAGATGGCCAAGGCCAGCCAGGCGTTGTAGATTTGGCTGCAATCAAATCCATCGAAGTCATGCGCGGCCCTTTCTCAGCGCTTTATGGAAACTCTTCAGGTGGTGTCATTCAAATGTTTACAGAAGATGCTCCGAAAACTCCAGAAGTAGGCGCAACTGTGATGTTTGGCAGCTACGACACCAAACGTCAAATCATAAATGCCACCGGCACATCAGAAAATATTGAATATTTACTAAACGTGTCTAATTTCGAAACAAATGGTTACCGTGATAACAGTGCAGGCAGCAAACAGCAAGCCACTGCAAAATTCAAAATCAATATCAGCGACGATACAAAAGTGAACGCACTCGTAAATTGGTTTGAACAAGATGCAGAAGATCCACTAGGCCTACCAAGAGTCGCGACAGCCAACGACCCTTCTGCTTTCAATGACCCTAAAGCAGCACCCAATAGCGCTTACAGAGCAAAAACAAGAGTCAGTCGGGACCATACGCAGGTAGGCTTTAATATTGAGCACGCGTTCAATGCAAATAATAAAATTAACTTGATGACCTATGTTGGCAATCGCAAAAACCTGCAATATCTTTCTACCAGCGCCACCACAACAGCGGGTAGGGCAAGTTCAATAGATCGAGATTTCTGGGGAACAGACTTAAGGTGGGACAACAATGGCAACGTTTTCAGCTTGCCATACAACCTTTCAGTAGGTTTAACATATGGCAAGATGGATGATAAAAGACTAGATATCAACGCCGATGGTGGTGTTAAACGACCGCTTATTGCCGGAAATGGCAACTTTGCACTGAATCGGGATGAAGATAACATTTCTACAAACTTTGACCAGTATATTCAAGGCAAAATATCGTTAAGAGATGACTTCGATATCCACGCTGGTGCCAGACATACGAAAGTCAAACTCGAGGTCAATGATAATTTCTTAGCGGGTTCGGCAAATAACGGCAATAACAGTGGTTCTGTAGAGTACCAAAAGACCACACCAGTTATTGGTGCTATATGGAAAGTTACGCCGACTCTCAATCTTTACGCAAATTACGGTAAAGGATTTGAAACACCAACTTTTATTGAAGCCGCATACAACTCAGTTAACAATGGTGCGCCGAATTTAGCGCTTAAACCAAGTGAAAGTACTAACTACGAACTGGGTCTGAAAGCTATTGTTGCAGACAATCATCAAATTAATTTTAATGTATTCAAAATAGATACAGATGATGAAATTGTGACTAAAGAAACCAATGCTGCCAACAGAAGCGTGTTTGGTAATGCCAACAAGACTAAACGTAAGGGTGCCGAGCTATCCATTGACTCTCAATACAGCAACAACATTTCGACTTATTTCTCTTATTCATTGTTAGATGCTAAGTTTGATTCAGACTTCACTTATACACCGTCTTCCGGTACCCCCACCACGATCGAATCCGGAAACAGAATCCCCGGCACTTACAGTAGCCAAATTTATGGTGAAGTCGCATGGAAACATAACCCACTCGGATTCAAGACTGCATTAGAAGCGCGACATAACAGTAAAGTTTATGTCAATGACATCAACACTGATTCCGCACATTCTTATACGATATTTAATTTACGTGCAGGCTTTGAGCAAAACTTAACCAATTGGCGCTTCAGTGAATATGTGCGCGTAGAAAATATGTTTGATAAGGAATACATAGGCTCTGTTCGCATCAATGATAGCAATCTAAGATTCTTTGAACCAGCAGCAGGCAGAAACTACCTGCTTGGCTTAAGCGCTCAATATAAGTTCTAAGTTCTATCGCTTTCAGTTTATGGCCGCCTGATTAATCAGGCGGCTTTTTTATTATCCATATTTAGTGTTTAATACGCTTTCTATTCAATTAGCTCACAAACAACCATGTCCATCCTCATCGACCTAAAAATCCTAGATGACCGCCTACGCAGTCAATTCCCGGCTTACGCTACACCTGGCTCAGCAGGGCTCGATTTACGCGCCTGTATTGATGAAGCAATCACATTACAACCCGGTGAGACAACACTCATTCCTACCGGCATGGCAATTCATATTGATAACACTTATTATGCAGCACTTATTCTGCCGCGCTCCGGTCTGGGTCACAAGCACGGCATTGTGCTCGGCAATCTGGTGGGGTTGATTGATTCGGATTACCAGGGTCAGCTTATGGTATCCTGCTGGAATCGCGGTAATACAGCGTTTGAGCTGAATCCAATGGAGCGCATAGCCCAGTTAGTAATCGTGCCGGTCATGCAGGCAGAGTTCCATGTAGTGGACGATTTTGATACTTCTGAACGCGGTGAAGGCGGCTTTGGCAGCACAGGCAAACATTAATAAACAACTTGTATTAATAATCACATATTTAGCTTGAACAAAGTTAAGTTTATGGTCTATAATGCCGCTCTTTCTCAAAAATAGAGTTCTTGGAGATAACCATGGCACGTGTATGTCAGGTAACAGGCAAAAAGCCGATGGTGGGTAACAATGTTTCTCACGCACAAAACAAAACAAAACGTCGTTTTTTACCTAATTTGCAAAACCGCAAATTTTGGGTTGAAACCGAAAACCGCTGGGTAAGCATGCGTATTACTAACGCCGCTTTACGTACAATCGACAAAAACGGTATTGATGCTGTTTTGGCTGATATGCGTGCTGCTGGCCAAAAGATTTAAGCTGCTAACTTAAATTTAGCCAATAAAGGAAAGTAAAATGCGCGAAAAAATCAAACTGGAATCAAGTGCTGGTACAGGTCATTTCTATACCACTACTAAAAACAAACGTACTATGCCAGGCAAATTCGAGATCAAGAAATTTGATCCAGTTGCACGTAAACACGTAATGTACAAAGAAACAAAATTGAAATAATCAATTATTTCACTAATAAAAAAGCCCGCTTTTCAGTGGGCTTTTTTATTATCTATAGCTAATAGACAGAATTTAAATCTTATTCAAGCTAGGCTCGGCATTCATTTGCTCAGTATTTAAATGCTCGGTATTTAAATTTAAAATGCGTACTTCCCGTTGTGGGAATGGAATAGAAATCTTGTTTTGTTTGAATGCCTGCCAAACTTCCAGATAAATTTCAGACTGTAGAGCAGCTGACCCTTCTTCAGGATCTGGAATCCAAACAATCAGCATTAGATCAATTCCACTTTCACCAAAGCCCCTAATCTGCACAGTTGGGGCAGGTTCAACCAGCACTCGTGGATGTCGCTCTGCGGCCTCCCGCATCAACTGCATAGCAAGCTCCAGTTCACTGTCATAACTAACCTGAATAGGCATTTGCACCCTGGCCTTATGGTCAGTAAACGAATGATTGATGACTGGGTTAGTAATCATCGTTTCATTCGGGATAATCACTTCAGTGCCATCGAGCTTGCGCAATACCAAATATCGTGTACGCAAGTCGCTCACCACACCATAGTGAATGTCAATTGTAACGACATCGCCTATCTGCATAGATTTATCCAGCAGAATAATAAATCCACTCACATAATTGCTGGCAATACGCTGCAAACCAAAACCCAGACCTACACCTAGTGCTCCGCCAAATACAGACAACATCGTGATATCAAGCCCAACTGCAGACAGCGCAATCAGTATGGCAATAAACAACAACATCACGCGCAACAGCTTAGCCAGCACAACGCGTAGATTCATATTAATGTTGCTTACACGTAACAGTCTATTTTCAAAGATACGGCTACACCATAACGCAATGAAAATTGTGATCAGGATCGTCAATACACCTTGCAGGGCGAGCAATAAGTTAACCGGGTTTTTACCGATCTTGAATTCAATGGCTTCCAGCGCACTTAATATCTCAGGCAGAATGCCGCTCAAGTGCAATGCCAATAGTGCCCAGATAGAGCCAGCAATGGTGTTCTCCAGCGTTTTAAGCATACCTCCTGGTTCGATGATGTAACGCAGCGCATAAACCACCAGACGGATCGCTGCCATTGCCAGCAACAGTTTACTGGCGAGTAGCAGAAAACTGGTATGTTGCCAGTAAGCTAGGATTAATTTGCCTATGAGCACAAACAGCAACGTAGACAGTGGAAATAAAACACGATTGATGCCGCCGATACCAAGCTTCCAGTGTTCAGGTGCGTAACGCATTACGCGGGCACGTAAAAGGCCATTAATTGCCCAAGCCCCGCAGCAGGCAGCAATGACAACAGCCAACTGCCATAAGCCAGCCGGCGTTGTTATATCTGTCAGAATCTCCTGCAAAATGTGGTGTATGCTATCTTGATTCATATTGATATTAATTCGAAGAACAACAAATCAGAGTAAAGACTTATACCTATAACAAGAATATTGTAGCCAAGCCCAAAAAGATAAAAAAGCCGCCACTATCGGTTACCGCTGTAATAAGCACACTAGAACCTACAGCGGGGTCACGACCGACCTTGTTCATCACCAGCGGAATCATAACACCCATCAATGCTGCAAGCAGCAGGTTCAGCGTCATGGCTGCCA
>JAHRYP010000005.1:0-33102 GCA_020622105.1 Methylotenera sp. | reverse complement strand
GACCCAAGTGGTAGTTACCATACAACGCATAGGCAATTGCGCCAAGCACACCACCCCAAAGCAATCCATTTAACAGGGATACGCCTAGCTCTTTAGTGATTAATGATTTCATATTATGCGAAGCCACCTGCCCCAGCGCCAAACCACGCACTATCATGGTCGTTGTTTGATTTCCTGAATTACCTCCAATACCGGCAACAATAGGCATCAATGCTGCTAAGGCTACAATTTTCTCAATTGAGTTCTCGAACAAACCAATTACGCGTGATGCAACCAAAGCGGTAACCAGGTTAATCGCAAGCCATGCCCAGCGGTTTTGAACCGATTTCCATACAGAGGCAAAGAAATCCTCCTCTTCACGCAAACCAGCCATCGACAGCATGTCACTTTCAGCTTCTTCACGAATCAAATCCATGACCGCATCAACGGTCACACGACCTACCAGCTTATTGTTATCATCAACAACTGGCGCGGTCACCAGGTCATAACGTTCAAATGCCTTGGCAGCATCGTCTGCGATATCCTCAGGATGGAACACAACCGCATCTTCAGACATGACATCTGCCACATTGGCATCCAGATCACTCACAACAAGGCGCTTAAGCGGCAATACGCCACGCAATATGTCATGCCTATCAACAACGAATAGCTTGTCTGTGTGATCTGGCAGGCTACCAAGTCTACGCATATAACGCAGCGCAACCTCAAGGGAGATGTCTTCACGAATAGTGACAATATCAAAATCCATGATAGAACCGACGGAATCATCAGAATACGATAATGCAGATTGCAGCCGCGCTCTATTTTGCGCATCCAGGCTATCCAGCAGATCCTGGAAAACGTCTTTAGGCAGATCTGGCGCCAGATCCGCCAATTCATCCGTATCAAGCTGCTCTGCAGCAGCCAGCAGCTCATCCGAATCCATGTCTGCAATAAGTGTCTGGCGAACTGCATCCGACACTTCCAGCAGAATCTCACCATCGCGTTCAGCTTTAACCAGCTCCCAGACATCCAAACGCTGCTCAAGCGGCAACGCTTCGAGGATATAGGCCACATCGGCCGGATGCAGCACATCGAGTTTTTTCTGTAATTCCTGTAAATTCTGCTTATGTACTAGCGATTCTACGAGTTCGTGGTTTGGCATCTGCTGGCTATGCACCAAGCTTTCAACTAATCGATGCTTATCAAGTAAGGAAATAACCTGTTGCAGGCTCTCACTTAAACTTTCTTTGGAATCTTGATTATCAACCATAATGACCCGAATTAACGCCGTTTGAGTTTATGTATACTAGTACGCCATTATGATTTATTTTTGAATAAAAATAGAAATATTTAGGATAAATTTACTTCGATTCAGACCAAATAATAGAATAACAAATACTAATACCAAGGATTTTCACTGATGACACAATTAGTACTTTATACAACCTCACACTGCCATCTATGCGAACAGGCACTGGTACTTCTAATAAGATTAAAAGAACAGTATGCGATTAACTGGATAACTAAGGAGATTAGTGATGATGATGACTTAATTGAAAAATACGGAATCCGAATTCCTGTCATTCAACGTATAGATAATCAATCAGAACTAAATTGGCCATTTTCCGAAAATGACATTGTTATGCTCATAAAAGCATAAAATCATTTATTCAACATGCATTACAGAAATCAAAAAGCCAGCATTTAGCTGGCTTTTTGATTTTATAACATATGAACTACTACCAGCAACTACTTCTGCAGAAGTATTCGATCTACAAGTTCAACCAACGCCATAGGTGCATTGTCGCCATTGCGGAAGCCACATTTCAAGATACGTAAGTAACCACCGTTACGTGCATTGTAACGTGGACCTAGTTCACCAAACAGTTTACCAACGATATCACGATCACGCGTACGATCAAAAGCTAAACGACGGTTAGCCAAAGTAGCTGTTTTACTTAATGTGATTAATGGTTCTACGAATTTACGCAACTCTTTCGCCTTTGGCAAAGTGGTTTTAATAATTTCGTGATTCAGCAATGACACAGTCATGTTACGAAACATGGCCGCGCGATGGCTGCTAGTACGATTTAATTTACGATTGCTATTACCGTGACGCATAGTAATTCCTTAAGGTTTCTATAACTTCAATATCAGCTTATATTAAGCTTTTTCAAGACCAACAGGTGGCCAATTTTCTAACTTCATGCCCAATGTCAGACCACGAGTCGCCAAAACATCTTTGATTTCATTAAGTGATTTACGACCAAGGTTAGGCGCTTTTAACAGCTCATTCTCAGTACGTTGGATCAAATCACCAATGTAGAATATATTTTCAGCTTTCAAGCAGTTAGCTGAACGCACAGTTAATTCCAAATCATCTACTGGGCGCAGCAGAACTGGATCTACTTGAGGAGCAGATTTAACTTCAACCTCACTTGGAGCACCTTCCAGATCAGCAAACACTGAAAGCTGACCCATCAAGATACGCGCAGCATCGCGAATAGCTTGCTCAGGCTCAATTACACCGTTAGTTTCCACATCCATCACTAACTTGTCCAAGTCAGTACGCTGCTCAACACGTGCACTATCTACATAGTAGCTAACTTTGTTGATTGGGCTGAATGATGCATCAACCATGATGAAACCTAAAACACGATCTTCGTCATTTGCTTTTTGGCGAACAGGCACTGGCTGATAACCACGACCCATCTCAACCTTAACTTCCAGGTTTAATTTGCCGCCTTTGGTAAGGTGCGCAATCACATGGTTTGGATTAACAATCTCAGCATCATGACCGGTTTCAAAATCACCAGCAGTCACTACACCTTCAACTGATTTGTTCAGTTTCAGGATCGTTTCTGATTTTGAATTCAATTTTAGTGCTACACCTTTAAGGTTCAATAAGATATCAACAACATCTTCCTGAACGCCATCCAATGTTGAATACTCATGAACGACACCATCAATTTTAACTTCTGTAATAGCAAAGCCAGGAATCGATGAAAGCAGAACACGACGTAATGCATTACCCAATGTGTAACCAAAACCACGCTCCATAGGTTCAAGCGTAACGCGTGCACGTAATGGAGATAAAACCTCAACATCTACGACACGTGGCTTCAAATACTCGGTAGGACTGTTTTGCATAGTTATACCTTTAATTTTTTAATTATCTTACAGACTCGTTCGTCTATAAACGATCGAGTTAGCAAATCATTACGATTTGCTAACTGTACGATTAGAACTTAATTACTTAGAGTAAAGCTCAACTACCAATGATTCATTGATTGTTGGTGGCAATTCATCACGTTGTGGTTTGGCTTTAAAAGGACCTTTCAAAGCTTTAACATCAACTTCTAACCACTCTGGGAAACCGCGTTGCTCAGCAGCTGCCAATGCGCCTTTAATACGCAATTGTGCTTTTGATGCTTCTGCTACGCTGATTACATCACCAGCTTTAACTTGGTATGAAGGAATGTTTACACGTTTACCATTCACCAAAATACTATTGTGACGAACGATCTGACGCGCTTCAGTACGTGAACCACCCAAGCCCATTCTGAAAGTAACGTTATCTAAACGGCACTCAAGCAATTGAAGCAAGTTTTCGCCTGTAATACCTTTTTTACGGTCAGCTTCAGCATAGTAACTGCGGAATTGTGCTTCCAAAACGCCGTAAATACGACGTACTTTTTGTTTTTCACGCAATTGAACGCCATAGTCTGACAGACGTTGATTTCTACGCTGACCATGCTGTCCAGGTGGGAAGTTACGTTTTTCAATTGCACATTTATCAGAAAAGCATTTTTCAGCTTTCAAAAACAATTTTTCGCCTTCACGACGGCATTGACGGCATTTAGGATCTAAATTTCTAGCCAAGATAGTTCTCCAGTAATCTTTTTCGCTTAAATGCGACGTTTTTTAGGTGGACGGCAACCGTTATGCGGAACTGGCGTCACATCAGTAATGCTGGTAATTTTAAAACCAGCAGCGTTAAGTGCGCGCACAGCAGATTCACGACCTGGGCCTGGGCCTTTAATACGCACTTCCAAATTCTTCACACCACTCTCTTGTGCTGATTTACCAGCAACTTCTGCAGCAACCTGAGCAGCAAAAGGAGTACTCTTACGTGAACCTTTAAAACCTTGACCACCTGAAGTCGCCCAAGACAACGCATTGCCCTGACGGTCTGTAATGGTGATGATGGTGTTGTTAAAAGATGCATGCACGTGGGCAATACCCTCAGCAATATTCTTTTTAACTTTCTTTCTTACGCGTACATTAGCTTTTGCCATGTTGCATTTTTCCTTACCAATAAACTTACTAAAATTTGTAAACTATCTAAACCTTAAAAGGATTATTTAGATTGTTTAATCGCTTTAACTGGACCCTTACGTGTACGGGCGTTTGTTTTTGTACGTTGACCACGTACTGGAAGACCACGGCGATGACGAACACCACGATAGCAGCCTAAATCCATCAGGCGCTTGATGTTCATTGAAACTTCGCGACGTAAGTCACCTTCTACTTTGAACTTACCAACTTCGTCACGTAATTTTTCTACGTCCGCGTCATTCAAATCTTTAATTTTTGCATTAGGCAATACACCAGCTGCTGCACAGATTTTTTGTGCTGTATTACGACCAATACCGTAAATCGCAGTTAATGCAATTTCCGTGTGTTTATTATTCGGGATATTTACCCCTGCAATACGCGCCATACTTTACTCCAAATTAGGCTTAACTGATTCACTTGCTTGAAAAAAGCCGGTGATTTTAACAGGAAAACCATTTTTTATCAAATAGCTAATCTTCTGATCAATTAAATTATTGACCAACTTAAATTAGTAGCCAGCCTGAGCTGTTACCAATTTGGATTAATCGAAGTAAATCGATTAACCTTGACGTTGTTTATGACGTGGATCTGTACAAATAACACGTACAACGCCACGACGACGCACAACTTTACAATTACGGCATAAAGCCTTTACTGATGCACGAACTCTCATATTTCACTCCAATACAACTAAACAGTATGCATTACAACGCTTAATTATCTATTTCGCACGGAAGGTAATTCGCGCACGGGATAAATCATAAGGCGTCATCTCAACGGTGACTTTATCACCAGGCAAAATACGAATGTAATGCATACGCATTTTCCCAGAAATATAGCCTAAAACTATATGGCCATTTTCTAACTTAACTCTAAAAGTTGCATTCGGGAGATTCTCTAGAATCTCACCTTGCATTTCAATTCTATCTTCCTTAGCCATCTTAGAACTAATTAGCGCCCTAGCGCGTTACCTTTAAAATTAGCTTTTCTAAGCAACCCCTCGTATTGATGAGACATCAAATGGGACTGCACTTGCGTCATAAAATCCATAGTTACTACAACAATAATCAGCAAAGACGTACCGCCGAAATAAAATGGAGTATTAAATTTAAGAATCAAGAACTCAGGTAACAAACAAACTAGCGTGATGTAAGCAGCGCCTACCAAAGTCAATCTACCCATAATGCGGTCGATATATCTAGCAGTTTGATCACCAGGTCTAATACCAGGAATAAATGCACCACTTTTCTTCAAGTTATCAGCTGTATCTTTTGGATTAAACTGCAATGCAGTATAAAAGAAACAGAAGAAAACAATTGCAGCAGCAAACAGCAAGATGTAAATTGGCTGTCCTGGTGATAAAGCAGCAGCAACATCTTTCAACCAGAATGTACTTTCGCTTCCACCGAACCAGCCAGCTAACGTTGCCGGGAACAAGATGATACTAGAAGCAAAAATAGGAGGAATAACACCAGCCATATTCAACTTCATCGGTAAGTGTGTCGTTTGACCGCCATACACCTTGTTACCAACCTGTCTTTTTGCGTAGTTAACTGTAATCTTGCGTTGACCACGTTCAACAAACACAACCAATGCAGTTACCAAAATTGTTGCTACAAGCAAGAAGAAAGCCAATGGAATACTAAATGCACCTGTATTCACCATCTCTGCTGTAGATCCGATCGCACTTGGCAAACCAGCAACAATACCTGCAAAAATAATGATAGAAATACCGTTACCAATACCGCGCTCAGTAATCTGCTCGCCCAACCACATCAAGAACATGGTGCCGCAAACCAGAGTAATCACTGCCGTTAACCTGAACGCCATGCCCGGATCTAAAACCAGACCGGCTTGACCTTCAAGCATAATCGCAATGCCTAATGCCTGGAATGTTGCCAGCACTACAGTTCCGTAACGTGTGTACTTGGTAATAGCACGACGCCCGGCCTCACCTTCTTTTTTCAGCTGCTCAAGCTTAGGCGATACTGCCGCCATTAACTGCATGATAATAGATGCAGAAATGTACGGCATAATACCTAATGCAAATACGGTAAAGCGTGATAAAGCGCCACCTGAGAACATATTGAACATTCCCAGAATACCACCGCTTTGCGACTCAAATAACTTAGCCAAAACTTCAGGATCAATACCTGGAACAGGTATATGCGCACCCAAGCGATAAACTACTAAAGCACCCAAAACAAAAAACAGGCGACTTTTAAGCTCGCCCATTTTTGCCGCTGTTTTTAATAAGCCTTCTTGTGCCAAAATAATATCTCTTATGCAGCTTCTAGAACTTTACCGCCGGCAGCTTCAATAGCAGCACGAGCACCTTTAGTCAAAAGCAGACCTTGGATGTTGTATTTTGCAGCTACGTCACCAGACAAGTAAATCTTAGCGTTCTTAACTGTACCTGAAACAATGTTTGCTGCTTTCAAAGCCAACAAATCAATCACTTCATTAGGAATCAATGACAACTCGCTAGTACGAACGTGTGCCGTATCAGCTTTAGTCATAGATTTAAAGCCACGTTTAGGCAAGCGACGTTGAATAGGCATTTGACCGCCTTCAAAACCAACTTTATGGAAACCGCCAGTACGTGATTTCTGACCTTTATGGCCACGACCAGCTGTTTTACCTAAACCTGAACCAATACCGCGACCAACGCGACGACGTTCTTTTTTTGCGCCTTCTGCAGGCTTAATAGTATTTAATTGCATTATGCTTCTACCTTTACGAGATAGCTAACGGCATTAATCATGCCGCGAATTGCCGGTGTATCTTGTAACTCAACTGTATGGTGCATACGACGCAGACCCAAGCCTTTAACTGTAGCTTTATGCGCTTCAATACGACCAATAACACTTTTAACCAGCGTTACTTTGATAGTTGATGCATCTTTTTTTGCTTTAGCCATGATTAGCCTCTAATTTCTTCGACTGATTTGCCACGTTTAGCTGCAATTTCCGCAGGCGTATTCATAGACTCTAAGCCGTTTAATGTAGCGCGAACTAAATTGTATGGGTTTGTAGAACCGATACATTTAGCCACAACGTTAGTTACACCCATTACTTCAAAGATCGCACGCATAGCGCCACCAGCAATAATACCGGTACCTTCAGAAGCTGGTTGAATGAATACTTTTGCAGCACCGTGAACGCCTGTTACTGCATGATGTAAAGTACCGTTTGTTAAATTAATTTTTAACATACCGCGACGCGCTTCATCCATTGCCTTTTGCACTGCAACTGGAACTTCACGTGCCTTACCTTTACCCATACCTACCGCACCATCACCGTCACCTACTACTGTAAGTGCAGCAAAACTCATAATGCGACCACCTTTAACCGTTTTACTTACACGATTAACTGCAATCATTTTTTCGCGCAAACCATCAGTCTGCTGCTGTTGCTGTTCAATTTCTTTTGCCATCATTAACCTCTTAAGCAATCAGACCAATTAGAAGGACAAACCGTTTTCACGTGCGGCATCTGCCAACGCTTTAATACGGCCATGATATTTGTAACCAGAACGATCAAAAGCCACGGTTGTAATACCTGCTTTTTTCGCCTTCTCAGCAATTAACTTACCAATTGCCGCAGCAGCTTCAACATTGCCGCCATTTTTAATGTTTTTACGAACGTCGGCCTCAACCGTAGAAGCGCTAGCAATTACTTTATCGCCAGTTTCAGCAATAATTTGCGCATAAATGTGTGTATTAGTACGGTGCACACTTAAACGGGTAACTTTTAGCTCTGCAATTTTGGCACGGGTTTTACGTGCACGACGCAAGCGATTATTTACGTTGTTCATTTTTTAAGCCTTATTTCTTTTTGGTTTCTTTAATTACAACAACTTCATCGGAATAACGAACACCTTTGCCTTTGTAAGGTTCTGGAGCACGGTAAGCACGAATCTGCGCTGCAACTTGACCAATCACTTGTTTATCAACACCTGTTAACACGATCTCAGTCGGTGTAGGTGTAGCAACAGTAACGCCTGCTGGCATCTTGTGGTTGATCGGATGTGAATAACCCAACTCTAAGTTTAATACAGCACCTTGAGCAGCAGCTTTGTAACCAACACCAATCAGTGTCAACTTACGTGTAAAGCCTTCTGATACACCTTTCACCATATTAGCAACCAAGGCACGTACCGTACCTGACATCGCTTGTGAATGTTTAGCATCATTAGCTGCAACAAAAGTAATTGCATCACCTTCTTTTTTCAGCACAACGGCTGAAGTCAAAGCTTGTGTCAATTTACCTAAAGGACCGCTTACGTTGATTGCATCAGCACTCAACAACACTTCTACTTTAGCAGGGATAGCTACTGGATTTTTAGCAACACGTGACATTTGCTTCTCCTTAAGCCACTACGCACAGCACTTCACCACCGATACCGGCAGCTTGAGCTTTACGATCTGTCATTACACCCTTAGATGTAGACATAATTGTCACACCCAGGCCATTCATTACTTTAGGAATCTCTTGACTTCCTTTGTAAACACGCAAACCGGGCTTGCTTACACGCTGAATACGCTCAATTACTGGGCGACCTGCATAGTATTTCAAGCTAATGTTTAATGTGGCTTTGCTGCCATCTTTTGAAACAGCAAAATCTTCAATATAACCTTCATCTTTAAGTACGCTAGCAATAGCAGACTTAACATTAGAAGAAGGCATAGTTACAACCGCTTTATTGACCATCTGCGCATTACGAATACGCGTCAACATGTCGGCAATTGGATCACTCATACTCATAGATCTATTCTCCTATTACCAGCTGGCCTTGGTGACGCCTGGCACTTGGCCACTCATCATCAAATCGCGCAGTTTACTACGCCCAATACCGAATTTACTAAACACACCACGTGGGCGACCAGTTAAAGCACAACGGTTACGAAGACGTACCGGGCTTGAGTTACGTGGAAGCGCTTGGAATTTCATACGCGCTTCTAAACGAGCTTCAGCAGTAGCATTAACGTCATTCATTGTAGCTTCAAGTGCTGCACGTTTTGCAGCAAATTTACTTACAGTTGCGCGGCGTTTGATTTCGCGCTCTGTCATACAGGTTTTAGCCATGTCTTAACCTCTGAAAGGAAAACTGAATGCAGCAAGCAAAGCTTTTGCTTCTTCATCTGTTTTCGCAGTAGTAGTAATAGTGATATTCATCCCGCGGATTGCATCGATTTTGTCGTATTCAATTTCAGGGAAAATGATCTGCTCTTTAACACCCATGTTGTAATTTCCACGGCCATCAAAAGATTTAGCAGAAATACCACGGAAGTCGCGAATACGTGGAATAGCAACTGTTACCAGGCGATCCAGGAATTCGTACATACGCTCACGACGTAAAGTAACTTTACATCCAACAGGATAGTCATCACGAATCTTAAATGCAGCTACTGATTTTTTGGCTTTGGTAACGATTGCTTTTTGACCAGCAATTTTTTCCATATCACCAACAGCATGCTCCATTACTTTCTTATCAGCAACAGCCTCACCAACACCCATATTCAGTGTGATTTTTTCAATGCGAGGTACTTGCATCACAGAAGTGTAACCAAATTGCTCAGTCATAGCTTTTACAACTGAGTCTTTATAATAATCTTTTAAGCGCGCCATAATTCTTCCTATGCGTCCACTGCTTCGCCATTAGATTTGAATACGCGAACTTTGCGACCATCATCCAATGTCTTGAAGCCTACGCGATCACCTTTTTGGGTCGCACTGTTAAATAAAGCAACGTTTGAAATATCGATAGGCATTTCTTTAGCGATGATGCCGCCAGCGATACCTTTCATCGGGTTAGGTTTAGCATGTTTCTTAACCAAGTTAAGACCTTCAACAACAACCTTACCGGAATCAAGAATACTCAATACTGTACCTTGCTTACCTTTGTCCTTACCTGTATTTAGGATGACCTGATCACCCTTGCGAATTTTACTCATGTGAGCTCCTACAATACTTCTGGTGCTAATGAAACGATTTTCATGAATTTCTCTGAACGTAATTCACGAGTCACTGGCCCAAAAATACGGGTGCCAATCGGTTCTAATTTGTTATTCAACAGAACAGCTGCATTGCCGTCGAACTTAACTAAAGAACCGTCTGGACGACGAACACCTTTAGCAGTACGCACAACAACAGCGCTGTAAACTTCGCCTTTTTTAA
Organism: Methylotenera sp.; assembly: GCA_020622105.1. GTDB lineage: Bacteria > Pseudomonadota > Gammaproteobacteria > Burkholderiales > Methylophilaceae > Methylotenera. The sequence continues at coordinate 22,603 of JAHRYP010000005.1, read as the reverse complement.
CGCGACCACGTGGAGCAGCATCTTTGATGCTTACTTTGATGATATCGCCTATACCAGCGTAACGACGCTTTGAGCCACCCAATACCTTAATGCACTGCACAGAGCGCGCACCAGTATTATCGGCAACTTCAAGCCTTGATTGCATTTGAATCATGAGAATAATCTCCAACTTAATCCGTAAAAACCAACACCGGCCATTTATAGTTAAAAACTATTTAGGCCGACAGACCACGGTCAGTATTGGGGCGAGAGCTTTATGACTTATATAAGTCGCTCGCCGAAAAACAAAACATTATATACAGCTAATACTAAATGCGCAATTACTTTTGACAGTAATTGCGCAATGTACAACTTAGGCTTGTTTAACTACCCAAGTTTTTGTTTTTGATAATGGACGACTTTCAACGATAGTCACCAAATCACCTTCTTTACAGCTATTTGTTTCATCGTGCGCATGAAACTTCTTGGATTGGCGAACAACTTTACCAATCAAAGGATGCTTCACTTTACGCTCAACTAAAACAGTAACAGTTTTGTCCATCTTGTCGCTAACTACACGACCAGTAAGACTACGCACTACTTTTGTTGTTTCGGTCATATTATGCCTGCTTTGCTTTCTCAGCCAATACAGTCTTAACACGCGCTACATCTTTGCGTACTTTACCTAGCTGATCTACTTTATTTAACTGCTGAGTAGCCAATTGCATGCGCAGTGAGAATTGCGCACGGCGCAATTCAATCAACTCTGCATTTAACTCATCAACGCTTTTTGCTCTTAAATCGGTTGCATTCATATTTAGCTCACCTTTCCTTAACTACCAAGTTGGCGAGTCATGAATGTTGTTTCGATTGGCAACTTAGCAGCAGCCAAACGGAACGCTTCACGTGCAAGCTCTTCACTTACACCATCCATCTCGTACAACATTTTACCTGGTTGGATTTGGGCTACGTAGTACTCGGTACTACCTTTACCGTTACCCATACGAACTTCAGCAGGTTTTTTAGAAATTGGCTGATCCGGGAAAATGCGAATCCATACACGACCACCACGTTTAATGTGACGAGTCATAACACGACGCGCAGCTTCAATTTGACGTGCAGTCAAACGACCGCGACCAATTGCTTTCAAGCCAAAGTCACCAAAGCTTACTTTATTACCCGTAGTTGCAATGCCTTTATTACGGCCTTTTTGCATCTTACGGTATTTTTGTCTAGACGGTTGTAGCATCTTTAGCCCTCGCCTTTCTTACTCTTTTTTCAGGTTCAGCAGCTGGTGCAACAGCAGCTTGCGCAGCTTGTGCATTACCTGCAAATATCTCACCTTTGAATACCCATACTTTAATGCCGATGATACCGTAGGTAGTTGAAGCTTCAGCTACACCGTAATCAATATCAGCACGCAATGTATGAAGTGGCACACGACCTTCACGGTACCATTCGGTACGTGCGATCTCGATACCATTCAAACGACCTGAACTCATGATCTTGATACCTTGAGCACCTAAACGCATTGCATTTTGCATAGCGCGTTTCATGGCACGGCGGAACATCACACGTTTTTCAAGCTGTTGAGCGATAGACTGTGCAATCAAAGTTGCATCAAGTTCTGGCTTACGCACTTCTTCGATGTTCAGATGAACAGGAACGCCCATCAAACCTTGAAGAGAAGCACGTAATGACTCGATGTCTTCACCTTTTTTACCGATCACAACACCTGGACGCGCGCTGTAGATTGTGATTTTTGCGTTCTTTGCAGGACGCTCAATCAAAATACGGCTCACTGCAGCACTTGCTAATTTCTTGTTCAGAAACTCGCGTACTTTAATGTCGCTTTGCAACATCGCAGGGAAGTTTTTACTATTGGCATACCAACGTGAGGCCCAGTTCTTTTGGACACTCAGACGGAAACCAATTGGATGAATTTTCTGACCCATGATTATCCTTTAGTTACCGACAGTCACATGAATGTGACAGGTTGGTTTAGTAATACGACCAGCGCGACCTTTTGCACGTGGACGAATACGTTTCAGCACAATGCCTTTATCAACATAGATTGAAGTAACCTTCAACTCATCGATATCAGCCCCATTGTTATGTTCAGCATTAGCGATTGCAGACTCAACAACTTTCTTGATGATCTCAGCACCTTTTTTAGGTGTGAAGTTCAAGATGTTAAGTGCGTGATCAACTTTTTTGCCGCGTACGAGGTCTGCCACCAATCTAGCCTTTTGAGGAGAGAGATGTACACCTTTTAATATTGCAGATACTTGCATCATCAGCTCCTACTTCTTAGCTTTCTTGTCGGCTGCATGACCTTTGAATGTGCGTGTTAACGCAAATTCGCCAAGCTTGTGACCAACCATGTTTTCAGAAATCAACACAGGTACGTGTTGCTTACCATTATGAATTGCAATAGTAAGACCAATAAAATCTGGGAAAATTGTAGAACGACGTGACCAAGTCTTAATTGGTTTACGGTCGCGTGAAGCAGCAGCGACTTCTACTTTTTTAGCCAAATGACCATCAATAAATGGACCTTTTTTTAGTGAACGTGCCATATGATTACCTTACGCCTCTCGGACGACGACTAATACGCATATTATCTGTACGCTTGCTACTACGTGTACGATAACCCTTAGTTTTAACACCCCATGGGCTAACTGGATTCATACCCGCAGCAGTTCTACCTTCACCACCACCGTGTGGGTGATCAACCGGGTTCATCACCACACCGCGAACGGTTGGACGAACACCGCGCCAGCGCATAGCACCAGCTTTACCAATTGAACGCAGTGAATGCTCTTCATTACCAACTTCACCTAAGGTTGCCTTGCAATCAACATGTACGCGGCGAACTTCACCTGAACGTAAACGCAACTGCGCATAACTACCTTCGCGAGCCAGCAACTGCACTGAAGTACCAGCTGAACGAGCCAACTGCGCACCTTTACCAGGTTGCAATTCGATACAATGAATCGTGCTACCTACAGGGATGTTACGTAACGGCAATGCGTTACCAACTCTGATAGGCGCATCTGAACCACTGATCAGTTGTGTACCAGCAGCTACGCCACGTGGTGCAATAATGTAACGGCGCTCGCCATCAGCGTAACAAAGCAAAGCAATGTGTGCTGTACGGTTTGGGTCATATTCAATATGCTCAACTTTAGCTGGAATGCCATCTTTGTTACGACGGAAATCAACCAAGCGATAATGCTGCTTATGGCCGCCACCTTGGTGACGTGTTGTAATACGACCGTTATTATTACGGCCAGCGTTTTTACTTTGACTTTCCAACAGCGGTGCGTGTGGTTTACCTTTGTACAAATCAGGCGTTACCACCTTAAGTACGCCACGACGACCGGGGGAAGTTGGTTTGACTTTAACTAATGCCATATCTTCTCTCCTTATTCGCCCGCTGCGAAGTTAATTTCTTGACCTGGCTTCAAGCTCACATAAGCTTTTTTCCAGTCGTTACGTTTACCCATGCGTTTGCCTGCACGTTTTACTTTGCCGCCAACATTAATCACAGCAACTTTAGCCACTTCAACTTTGAAAACAAGCTCAACTGCAGCTTTGATTTCTGGTTTAGTTGCATCAGTGCGTACTTTAAAAGCGATTTGCTGATGCTTATCAGCAATGTAAGTCGCTTTTTCAGTGATTTGTGGCGCTACAATAACTTGCAGCAAACGATCTTGAGTTTTAGTGATAGCGCTCATCATGCTAAGATCTCCTCAAGTTTCTTCACTGCAGCAGCAGTTGCTACCACATTAGGGAAACGCACCAAGCTAACAGGGTCAGCAAATTGCGCTTCAACTACCATCACATTTGTGAGGTTGCGTGAAGATAAGTACAGGTTTTCATCGAAGCCGTCAGTTAACACTAAAACACCACCGGTATAACCAAAACCCTTAATTTTTTCTGCCAACGCTTTAGTTTTAGGAGTATCAACATTGAACTCTTCAACTACGCTCAAGCGGTCTTGACGCACCAACTCAGACAAAATGGTTTGCATACCAGCACGGTAAGCCTTACGGTTTACTTTGTGGCTGAAGTTTTCATTAGGTGAGTTAGGGAATGCACGACCACCTCCACGCCAGATCGGACTTGAGCTCATACCTGCACGTGCATTACCAGTACCTTTTTGAGCGTATGGTTTGTGTGTCGTATGCGCAACATTGTCACGGCCTTTTTGAGCGCGTGTTGCAGTACGGGCATTTGCCATATAGGCAACAACAACCTGATGCACCAAAGCCTCATTGAACTCACGCCCAAATGTACCTTCAGAGACAGTTACGCCTTTTTTCGCGGCTTTGCCGTTTTTATCTATTAGTTTGAGTTCCATTATTTAGAACCTCCCTGTGCCTTGGTAGCTTTAGCTTTAATGGCTGGACGTACAACAACGTCACCACCTTTAGAACCAGGGATTGCACCTTTAATCAATATCAGATTGCGCTCAACATCAACACGAACCACTTCAAGGTTCTGTGTTGTAACTTTAACAGCACCCAAATGACCAGGCATACGCTTACCTGGAAATACTCGACCAGGATCTTGCGCCATACCGATAGAACCAGGTACGTTATGTGAACGTGAGTTACCATGAGAAGCACGGTTAGACTTAAAGTGATGACGCTTGATCGCGCCAGCAAAGCCTTTACCTAATGAAGTGCCAGTAACGTCAACTTTTTGACCAGCCTCGAAAATATCAACAGTGATATTTGCACCAGGCGCGTAATTAGCTAAAACGTCGTCACCGACTGAGAATTCATGAATACCAGCACCTGCAGCAGAACCTGACTTGGCATAATGCCCAGTCAAAGCTTTAGTTACACGGCTAGCACGACGTGTGCCGTAAGCAACTTGAAGGCCAGTATAGCCATCGCTTGCGGTCGTCTTGATCTGTGTCACGCGGTTAGGTACAACTTCCAGCACAGTTACCGGGATGCTTGCGCCATCATCGGTAAATACGCGGGTCATACCCACTTTGCGACCAATAAGCCCTAAGCTCATGATCGTTTCCTTATATTTTAGTTAAAAAGTCGATTACAATTGACCGACTTCTGTGAAAGAGGCCGGATTATACCGAACCTCGATTTAATTTACAACTTTATTTTACAGCTTAACTTTTGCTATCTATTTGAATCACTTTAAGTTACGCGTTTTTCTGAAGACACTAGATAAACACACAAACTAAAACTACGAAACTTAAAGTTGATTTATGTAGATTAAAGCTTAATTTCTACATCAACACCAGCTGGCAAGTCTAACTTCATTAATGCATCAACTGTTTTATCTGTAGGGTCAACAATATCCATCAAACGTTGGTGAGTACGAATTTCGAACTGGTCACGAGATGTTTTGTTAACGTGTGGTGAACGTAAGATGTCAAAACGTTCGATACGTGTTGGCAATGGCACTGGACCTTTAACAACAGCGCCAGTACGTTTGGCAGTTTCTACGATTTCTTGAGCTGATTGATCAATCAAACGATAATCAAATGCTTTAAGACGGATACGGATTTTTTGGTTTGTCATTTTACTGCCTTTCAAAAGAGCGAAGCGGCAGAGTTCACCCTGCCGCTTGATTTAACTACAAAAATTACTCAATAATCTTAGCTACAACACCAGCACCAACAGTACGACCACCTTCACGGATAGCGAAGCGTAAGCCTTCTTCCATCGCGATTGGAGCAATCAAGGTTACTGTGATTGATACGTTGTCGCCTGGCATTACCATTTCTGTACCTTCTGGCAATTCAACTGCGCCAGTTACGTCGGTAGTACGGAAGTAGAATTGTGGACGGTAGCCTTGGAAGAATGGTGTGTGACGACCACCTTCATCTTTACCCAACACGTAGATTTCTGCTGTGAATTTTGTGTGTGGCTTGATTGAGCCAGCTTTTGCCAGCACTTGACCACGTTCAACTTCTTCACGTTTTGTACCACGTAGCAATACGCCTACGTTGTCGCCTGCTTGACCTTGGTCTAGCAGTTTGCGGAACATTTCAACGCCTGTACAGGTAGTTTTCAGCGTGTCTTTGATACCTACGATTTCAATTTCGTCGCCGACTTTAACGATACCGCGCTCGATACGGCCTGTTACTACTGTACCGCGGCCTGAGATTGAGAATACGTCTTCTACTGGCATCAGGAATGTGCCGTCGATTGCGCGTTCTGGCAATGGAATGTAGGTGTCTAATGCTTCAGCTAAACGGAAGATTGATGGTTCGCCGATTTCTGATTGGTCGCCTTCAAGGGCTGCACGTGCTGAGCCAGTGATGATTGGTGTGTCGTCGCCTGGGAAGTCGTATTTGTTCAACAGGTCACGTACTTCCATTTCAACCAGTTCCAACAGTTCAGGATCGTCAACCAAATCAGCTTTGTTCAGGTATACGATGATGTATGGTACGCCAACTTGACGTGCCAACAGGATGTGTTCACGCGTTTGTGGCATAGGGCCGTCAGCTGCTGAACATACCAGGATTGCGCCGTCCATTTGGGCTGCGCCGGTAATCATGTTTTTAACATAGTCGGCGTGGCCTGGACAGTCAACGTGTGCGTAGTGACGTGTTGCTGTCTCGTACTCAACGTGTGCTGTGTTAATGGTAATGCCGCGTGCTTTTTCTTCTGGTGCCGCGTCAATTTGATCGTAGGCTTTTGCTTCGCCACCGAATTTTTTTGTCAGTACAGTGGTGATCGCCGCTGTCAATGTTGTCTTACCGTGGTCAACGTGGCCAATCGTGCCTACGTTTACGTGCGGCTTGGTCCGTTCGAATTTACCTTTTGCCATGATTATTTCCTTTAATTTAAACTTTAAAAACTAATTAGTAATGAACTATTTCTTGTTCATGATGGCTTCAGCCACATTTCTTGGCGCTTCAGCATAGTGCTTGAATTCCATGCTGTAGCTAGCACGACCCTGTGACAATGAACGCACAGTAGTAGCGTAACCAAACATTTCTGACAATGGCACTTCAGCACGAATTGCTTTACCGCCGCCTGCCGTGTCTTCCATACCTTGAATCATGCCGCGACGTGATGACAAATCGCCCATCACATCACCCATGTAGTCTTCAGGCGTCTCAATTTCAACTGCCATGATAGGCTCAAGCAATACTGGATCAGCTTTACGCATACCATCCTTGAAACCAATAGAAGCTGCCATTTTGAACGCATTCTCATTCGAGTCAACGTCATGGTATGAACCATCAAACAAAGTAACTTTTACGTCAACAACCGGGAAGCCAGCCAAGATACCTGATGGAATAGTTTCGCGCAGACCTTTTTCAACGGCAGGAATAAATTCACGTGGAACAGTACCGCCTTTAATTTGGTCAACAAACTCAAAGCCTTTACCGGCTTCGTTTGGCTCCATGATCAGCCATACGTGACCGTACTGACCTTTACCACCAGACTGCTTAACAAACTTGCCTTCGACTTCAACTTTTTTCTTGATCGCTTCACGGTAAGCAACTTGAGGAGCACCAACGCTAGCCTCAACGTTGAACTCACGACGCATACGGTCAACAATAATATCCAAGTGCAACTCACCCATACCAGAAATAATGGTTTGGCCAGACTCTTCATCTGAACGTACACGGAATGAAGGATCTTCTTGTGCCAGACGGCCCAGCGCAATACCCATTTTTTCCTGGTCAGCCTTGGTTTTAGGCTCAACAGCAACGTGGATAACTGGCTCAGGGAATATCATGCGCTCAAGAATGATAGGTTTATCAACCGCACATAATGACTCACCGGTAGTAACATCTTTCAAGCCAATTGCTGCCGCGATATCACCAGCCACAACTTCATCAACTTCTTGACGAGTATTTGCATGCATTTGCACAATACGGCCAATACGCTCTTTACGACCTTTTACTGAGTTATATACAGTGTCGCCTTTTTTCAGCACGCCTGAGTAAACGCGGATAAATGTCAATTGACCAACAAACGGGTCAGTCATCAATTTAAATGCCAAAGCAGACAAACCTTCAGTATCAGATGCTTTACGCGTAATACGCTCGCCATCTTCATCTTCACCTTCAATATCAGGAATATCTACTGGTGATGGCAAGAAATCGATCACAGCATCCAACATGCGTTGCACGCCTTTGTTCTTAAATGCAGTACCACACAGCATAGGCTGTATTTCAGTTGCAATCGTACGTGTACGGATACCAAGAATGATGTCAGCTTCTGACAAATCGCCTTCTTCAAGGTATTTGTTCATCAGCTCTTCACTGGCTTCAGCTGCAGCTTCAACCATGTTCTCACGCCACTTCTTAGCCAACTCAAGCAATTCAGCAGGAATCTCGCTGTATTCAAATTTCATACCTTGTGAAGCTTCATCCCAGTTGATCGCTTTCATTTTGATAAGATCAACTACGCCAGTAAAAGTATCTTCACGGCCGATAGGAATAACGATAGGTACTGGATTCGCCTTTAGGCGGGTACGCATCTGGTCAACAACTTTGTAGAAGTCAGCACCAGAACGGTCCATTTTGTTTACAAATGCCAAACGTGGCACTTTGTATTTTGTAGCTTGACGCCATACAGTTTCTGACTGAGGCTGAACACCGCCCACCGCACAGTAAACCATACAGGCACCATCAAGCACACGCATTGAACGCTCTACTTCAATCGTAAAGTCAACGTGGCCTGGGGTATCAATAATATTGAAGCGATGCTGCTCATACTGACCAGCCATACCTTTCCAGAAACAGGTAGTAGCCGCAGAAGTAATAGTAATACCGCGCTCTTGCTCCTGTTCCATCCAGTCCATGGTAGCAGCGCCATCATGCACTTCACCGATCTTATGGTTAACGCCTGTGTAGAAAAGAATACGCTCAGTCGTAGTTGTTTTACCTGCATCAATGTGCGCAGAAATACCAATATTACGATAGCGATTAATAGGGGTTTGACGAGCCACGGTTATTACCTTTGCTTAAATATTATTGCTTAAAATTCTTAAAGAACAACTCACTAAAAACAAATGTACCTTTTACAAAAAAGGTACATTTCATCAATTAAAACCTGAAGTGTGAGAACGCTTTGTTTGCTTCTGCCATACGATGAACTTCTTCACGTTTCTTCATTGCTGAACCACGACCTTCAGAAGCTTCAATCAACTCGGCAGCTAAACGCAAGCCCATTGATTTCTCGCCACGCTTACGCGCTGCATCACGCAACCAACGCATTGCCAGAGCACTACGACGGCTTGGACGTACTTCAACTGGCACTTGGTAGTTAGCACCACCAACACGGCGGCTCTTAACTTCAACCAATGGACGCAAGTTTGTAAGCGCGAGTGTAAACACTTCCAGCGCATCTTTACTTGTCTTGCTAGTTACCTGGTCAAAAGCACCGTACAAAATACGCTCAGCAACAGATTTTTTACCACCTGTCATCAGTACGTTTACGAATTTTGACACTTCTTGGCTACCGAATTTTGGATCCGGCAGGATGTTACGTTTGGGGACTTCTCTACGTCTTGGCATAATCTTCTCTATTCTCTTTTATGTTTTGCTAGCAACTGCTCCAGCAAGGCTTTTGGTTAGCCGCACATTATTAAAACTGAACCGATAACGGCTCGGTTGTGTTCAAATTACTTAGCTTTAGCTTCTTTAGGACGCTTAGCACCGTATTTAGAACGTGATTGTTTACGATCTTTAACACCTGCAGTATCCAAACTACCGCGCACCATATGGTAACGCACACCTGGCAAGTCTTTTACACGACCACCGCGCAGTAAAACCACGCTATGCTCTTGCAAGTTATGGCCTTCACCGCCGATGTAGCTAATTACTTCGTAGCCATTGGTCAAGCGAACCTTAGCAACTTTACGTAAAGCTGAGTTAGGCTTTTTAGGTGTAGTAGTGTAAACACGAGTGCAAACACCACGTTTTTGTGGACAAGCTTCAAGTGCTGGCACTTTGCTCTTGGTGACCACTTTAACGCGTGGTTTACGTACTAACTGATTGATGGTTGGCATTGCCTTTAACCTCTAATGTTGTTCTCTAAAATTAATTTATTTCAAAATCTATAAATAGACTAGGATGGCGTTATACACAATAACACCATCCTGAAAAACTCAGCATTCTATTTAGCCTGACTTTTATTGTCAAGGCTTAAATTATCTGATTTTATTCTGCGTCTGTTTCACCACTTACTTCTGTTACTACTTCTTCTGCAATAATTTCAGCATCTGCAACCACTGACGCTACTACTTCTTTTGCTGGAACACCGCCGGCAACCGCTGCACGCTTGCGCGCTTCGTGGTATGCCAAGCCAGTACCGGCTGGAATCAAGCGACCAACAATTACGTTTTCTTTCAGACCACGCAATTCATCACGTTTACCTAAGATAGCTGCCTCTGTCAGTACACGCGTTGTTTCCTGGAATGACGCTGCTGAAATAAATGAGTCTGTTGATAATGATGCTTTAGTAATACCAAGCAATACATATTCAAATTGTGCAGGACGTTGGTCTTGCGCAATTACTCTTTCATTTTCTGCCAATAGATCAGCACGCTCTACTTGTTCACCCAAGATAAAGCTTGTATCGCCAGCATCAGTCACACGAACGCGACGCAGCATTTGACGCACAATCACTTCAATATGTTTGTCATTGATCTTAACGCCTTGCAAACGATACACGTCTTGCACTTCGTCAATAATGTAGCGTGCCAAAGCTTCGCGACCTTGCAAACGCAGAATGTCTTGCGGATCCGCTGGGCCGTCAACAATCGTTTCACCTTTAGTCACCACTTGACCATCATGCGCAGTCACGTGTTTATCTTTAGGGATCAGATATTCGTTAGAAATACCGTCTAAATCAGTAATCACCAAACGTTGTTTACCTTTGGTATCTTTACCGAATGAAACCGTACCGGTAACTTCGGCCAACATACCTGCATCTTTAGGTGAACGTGCTTCGAACAACTCAGCTACGCGCGGCAGACCACCGGTAATATCACGTGTTTTAGATGATTCTTGCGGTACGCGAGCCAATACTTCACCCACACCCACTTCTTGACCATCTTTCACGTTAATAATACAACCGATCTGGAACGTTACGTTTACTGACTGATCACTGCCTGTAAGCTTGATTTCTACGCCGTTAGCATCCAGCAATTTAACTTGCGGACGCAAACCTTTAGTTTGACCGGCACGTTGTTTAGGATCAATGACCACTAATGATGACAAACCAGTCACATCATCGATCTGTTTCGCAACAGTGATACCTTCTTCAACGTTTTCGAATTTAACAAAACCTGCGTATTCGGTAATAATCGGACGTGTATGCGGATCCCATGTTGCGATTGGCTGACCAGCTTTAATCGTTTTACCATCAGTAATTTGCAATGTAGCACCGTATGGCACTTTATGACGCTCACGCTCACGGCCATTTTCATCCGCAATAATCACTTCACCGTTACGTGAAATCACCACTTGTTCGTTACGCGCATTCGTTACATAACGCATGGTTGAAGTAAAGTTCAACACACCGTTTGATTTACCCTCAACCTGAGATACTGAAGCCGCACGCGATACCGCACCACCGATGTGGAACGTACGCATGGTCAACTGCGTACCAGGCTCACCGATAGATTGTGCAGCGATCACACCAACTGCTTCACCCATGCTGATCAGCTTGCCGCGACCCAAGTCACGACCGTAACATTTAGCACAAATACCGTAGCGAGTGTCACAAGTCAGCGCTGTACGCACTTTAACCTCATCAATACCCAAGGCATCAATATTTTCAACTTCATCTTCGGTCAGCAATGTACCTGCTGGGTAAATCACTTCCTGTGTTTCAGGATTGATCACATCCAAAGCTGCAGTACGGCCCAAGATACGGTCATGCAATGGCTCAATAACTTCACCGCCTTTAACCAAAGCTTTAGTTACCAAGCCATCAACAGTGCCGCAATCGTGCTCTGTCACTACCAAGTCTTGTGTAACGTCAACCAAACGACGTGTCAAGTAACCTGAGTTCGCTGTTTTCAATGCCGTATCTGCCAAGCCTTTACGTGCACCGTGGGTTGAAATAAAGTACTGCAACACGTTCAAACCATCACGGAAGTTAGCTTTAATCGGTGTTTCAATAATAGAACCATCCGGTTTCGCCATCAGACCTCGCATACCTGCCAGCTGACGCACTTGTGCTGCAGAACCACGCGCACCAGAGTCGGCCATCATGTAAATCGCATTGAATGATTCTTGACGGATTACTTTACCGGCAGCATCTTTCATCTGATTACCGTCAGCGTCCAACACGTCTTCTTCGCGTAATTGCTTCATCATCGCATCAGCAACTTTATCGCCGGCACGACCCCAGATATCCACCACTTTGTTGTAACGCTCACCCTGTGTAACCAGACCTGAAACGTATTGATCTTCAATCTCTTTCACTTCAGCATCTGCAGCCGCAATCAGCTGCTCTTTTTCTACCGGCACTAACATATCGTTAATGCTGATAGAAATACCTGCTTTAGTCGCATATGAGTAACCGGTATACATCAGTTTATCAGCGAAAATTACTGTTTCGCGGATACCGACTTTACGGAAGCTGGTATTGATCAGTTTTGAAATTTCTTTCTTTTTCAATGCTTTATCAATTGTGCTGAACGGCAAACCTGCTGGCAGGATATGTGACAGCAAAGCACGACCAACGGTTGTTTCATAACGTGTGATTTTTTCGTTTTTAACGCCATTCAAATCAACATCAAACTCCTGAATACGCACAGTCACTCTTGCATGCAAATCAATCAGGTTCTGATCGTAGGCACGTTGTACTTCTTTGACATCGGCAAAACGCATACCGGTACCGCGTGCATTTACTTTTTCACGCGTCATGTAGTACAGACCCAACACGATATCCTGTGACGGAACGATAATTGGCTCGCCGTTAGCAGGAGACAATACGTTGTTAGATGCGAGCATCAAGGTACGTGCTTCCATTTGCGCCTCAAGGCTCAATGGAACGTGAACCGCCATCTGGTCACCGTCAAAGTCGGCGTTGAATGCCGCACAAACTAACGGATGCAACTGGATCGCTTTACCTTCAATCAGGATAGGTTCGAACGCTTGAATACCCAAACGGTGCAATGTAGGCGCACGGTTCAGCAGTACCGGATGCTCGCGGATTACATCCTCGAGGATATCCCATACTTCTGGTCCTTCTTCTTCAACCTTTTTCTTCGCTGCTTTAATGGTAGTTGCCAAGCCTAATACTTCCAGTTTATGGAAGATGAATGGTTTGAATAATTCCAACGCCATTTTCTTAGGCAGACCGCACTGATGCAATTTTAATTGCGGACCAACCACGATCACTGAACGACCTGAGTAGTCCACACGCTTACCAAGCAAGTTCTGACGGAAACGACCGCCTTTACCCTTGATCATGTCTGCCAGTGATTTCAACGGACGCTTGTTAGCGCCTGTCATCACTTTGCCGCGACGACCATTGTCCAGCAATGAGTCTACCGCTTCTTGCAGCATACGTTTTTCGTTACGCACAATAATTTCCGGCGCTTTCAACTCTAACAAGCGTTTTAAACGGTTGTTACGGTTGATGACGCGACGATACAGATCGTTCAGGTCAGACGTTGCAAAACGGCCGCCATCCAATGGTACCAATGGACGCAATTCTGGTGGTAATACTGGCAAGATTTCAAGAATCATCCACTCTGGCTTGATGCCAGATTTCTGGAATGCTTCTAACACTTTCAAGCGTTTAGCAATTTTCTTGATCTTGGCTTCAGAGCCAGTAGCACCAAGTTCTTGACGTAAGGTAGTGATTTCACGCTCGATGTCCATTGTGCGCAGCAATTCACGCACCGCTTCAGCACCCATTACCGCGTTGAATTCATCGCCGTATTCTTCTACTTTTGCCAAGTAGTCGTCTTCAGTCAACAACTGACCACGAGTCAGCGGTGTCATGCCTGGATCAACCACGATGAATGCTTCAAAGTAAAGCACACGCTCGATATCACGCAAAGCAATATCCAACACCATACCTAAACGGCTTGGTAATGATTTCAGGAACCAAATGTGCGCCACTGGTGAAGCCAGGTCAATGTGACCCATACGCTCACGACGTACTTTTGATAATGTTACTTCTACGCCACATTTTTCGCAGATTACGCCGCGATGTTTCAGACGTTTGTATTTACCGCACAAGCATTCGTAATCTTTAATAGGACCAAAGATTTTCGCGCAGAACAAGCCATCACGCTCTGGCTTGAAAGTACGGTAGTTAATGGTTTCTGGCTTTTTCACTTCGCCATATGACCATGAACGGATTTTTTCAGGTGAAGCTAACGCAATCTTGATTGCGTCAAACTCTTCTTCTTGCGTTACCTGTTTAAATAAGTCTAATAGAGCTTTCATGTGAATTCTCTCCTGAATTAATTGCGGTCTAGGTCAATGTCGATAGCGAGTGAACGGATTTCTTTCACCAGCACGTTGAATGATTCAGGCATGCCTGCATCAATCTTGTGTTCGCCCTTGACGATGTTTTCATATACTTTGGTACGTCCAGTTACGTCATCTGACTTAACTGTAAGCATTTCCTGCAAGGTATATGAAGCACCATAAGCCTCAAGTGCCCAAACCTCCATCTCACCAAAACGCTGACCACCGAATTGCGCTTTACCGCCCAATGGCTGTTGCGTAACCAGTGAATAAGGACCAGTTGAACGAGCATGCATCTTGTCATCAACCAAGTGATGCAATTTCAAGAAGTGCATGTAACCCACTGTCACTGGACGCTCAAATGCATCACCGGTACGGCCATCAAACAAGGTAACTTGTGTTTTGCCGGCATGGAATTGCAATTGTTTAGTACGTGCATCATCATCAGGGAATGCTAAATCAAGCATCTCTCTGATGTCAGACTCTGCAGCACCATCGAACACCGGTGTAGCGAATGGCACGCCGTTGGTCAGATTTTGTGCCAAATCTAAAATCTCAGCATCCGTGAAAGATTTAATATCTTCTTTCTTACCGGTACTATCGTTGTAGATTTTTTCCAGGAATTTGCGAATTTCAGCAACTTTAACTTCCTGACGCAGCATTTCTTCAATGCGCAGACCCAAGCCTTTAGCAGCCCAGCCCAAATGCACTTCCAGAATCTGGCCAATGTTCATACGTGAAGGAACGCCTAACGGGTTCAACACGATGTCCATAGGTGTACCGTCCGCCATATGCGGCATATCTTCTACCGGACAGATTTTTGAAATAACACCCTTGTTACCGTGACGGCCAGCCATCTTGTCACCAGGTTGAATACGACGTTTAACCGCCAGGTAAACTTTCACCATTTTTTGTACGCCTGGTGGCAGTTCATCGCCTTGTGTCAATTTACGTTTTTTCTCTTCAAAACGGTTATCGAACTCAACACGCGCTTGTGACAGACTGTCTTTCAACTGTTCCAGTTGACGTGCAGTTTCTTCATCAGCAAGACGGATATCAAACCAGTCATAACGGCCAACACTTTCCAGATACTCTGCAGTCAGTGCTTCGCCTTTTTTCAGTTTGTTAGGCCCACCAGTAGCAACCTTACCTTCAATCAGGCGACGGATACGACCGAATGCGTCATCTTCAACAATACGCATCTGGTCAGCCAGATCTTTCTTGTAGTGCGCTAACTGGTCATCAATAATTTGCTGTGCACGTGCATCACGATCAATACCTTCACGTGTGAATACTTGCACATCAATCACAGTGCCGCTCATGCCTGAAGGCACGCGCAATGATGTATCTTTAACGTCAGAAGCTTTTTCACCGAAAATAGCACGCAGCAGTTTTTCTTCGGGTGTCAGTTGTGTTTCACCTTTTGGTGTCACTTTACCAACCAACACGTCACCTGCTTCAACTTCAGCACCGATGTGAATAATACCCACTTCATCCAAACGCGCTAACATACGCTCGCTCAGATTAGAGATATCCTGTGTGATTTCTTCAGCACCAAGCTTGGTATCACGGGCAACCACAGACAGCTCTTCAATATGAATTGAAGTGTAGCGATCATCAGCCACTACGCGCTCTGAGATCAACACAGAGTCTTCGTAGTTATAACCGTTCCACGGCATAAAGCCGATCAACATGTTTTGACCAAGCGCCAATTCACCCATGTCAGTTGATGCACCATCAGCAATCACGTCACCGCGCGCTAACTTGTCGCCAACTTTTACCAATGGACGCTGGTTAATATTGGTATTTTGGTTAGAGCGTGTGTACTTGGTCAGGTTGTAAATATCAACACCAACTTCACCAGCTTTCGCCTCTTCATCGTTTACACGAATCACGATACGTGCTGAATCAACGTAATCAACGATACCGCCACGGCGAGATGTAACTACAGTACCCGAGTCAACAGCAACCGTACGTTCAATACCGGTACCAACCACTGGCTTCTCAGCACGTAAACATGGTACAGCCTGACGCTGCATGTTTGCACCCATCAATGCGCGGTTCGCGTCATCATGTTCCAGGAATGGAATCAGTGAAGCAGCCACAGATACAATCTGGCCTGGTGCTACGTCCATGTACTGAACACGTTCAGGTTGCGTCATAGTAAATTCGTTGTGATGACGTGATGAAATCAAATCATCAATCATCATGTTTTTACTATCAAGGTCCGTATTAGCCTGCGCGATCATGTACTGACTCTCTTCAATTGCAGAGAGGTAGTCAATCGTGTCTGAAACCTTATTACCTTCAACTCGGCGATATGGCGTCTCAAGGAAACCATAATCGTTTGTACGTGCATACAATGCCAGTGAGTTGATCAAACCAATGTTTGGACCCTCTGGTGTTTCAATTGGACATACACGACCGTAATGGGTTGAGTGAACGTCACGCACCTCAAAACCAGCGCGCTCACGTGTCAAACCACCTGGGCCCAGTGCTGAAATACGACGTTTGTGCGTAATTTCAGATAACGGGTTAGTCTGATCCATAAATTGTGACAATTGGCTTGAACCAAAGAACTCACGGATTGCACTTGATACTGGTTTTGCATTGATCAAGTCATGCGGCATCAGATTGTCTGATTCAGCTTGTGACAAACGCTCTTTAACAGCGCGCTCAACACGAACCAAGCCAGTACGGAATTGATTTTCTGCCAACTCACCTACTGAACGAATACGACGGTTACCCAGGTGGTCAATGTCATCAATCTCGCCATGACCGTTACGCAACTCAAGCAACACAGCAACAACAGCTAAAATATCATCATTTGAGAGAATATTTGAACCTTCATCGCCGCGTGGACCTACAGATTCATAGAAGCGTTTAATCCACTCGGATTGACGCTCTTCTGCTTTCTGCGGGAAAGCACGGCGGTTGAACTTCATACGACCAACGCGTGACAAGTCATAACGATCTTCGTTAAAGAACAGGCCTTGGAATAAAGCCTCAACAGATTCTTCTGTCGGTGGCTCACCAGGACGCATCATGCGGTAAATTGCTACGCGCGCACTGTATTGGTCAGGAATTTCATCAATACGCAAGGTTTGTGAAATGTAATCACCGTGATCTAAATCATTTGAATACAGTGTTTTAATTGAAGCAATATTTGCATCAACTAATTTTTCCAGCAATGATTCTGTAATTTCGTCGTTCGCGTTAGCAACAACTTCGCCAGTCTCAGTATCAACTATCGTATTCGCTAAGGCACGGCCAAGAATAAAGTCTTGCGGCACTGCGATTTCGCTTACGCCAGCTTTTTCCATATCACGGATATGTTTAACTGTAATACGCTTATCTTTTGCAACGATCACGGTACCGTCTTTACCAACGATATCGAATTTAGCAACTTCACCGCGTAAACGCTCAGGAACGATCGTAAATTCAACACCTTTTTTACCGATGTGGAAGGTATCGAAATCGTAGAAAGTTGAAATGATTTGCTCTGGTGTATAACCAAGCGCTTTCAACAAAATAGTCACCGGCATTTTACGGCGACGGTCAATACGGAAGTACAGGTAGTCTTTAGGATCAAACTCAAAGTCTAACCATGAACCACGGTAAGGAATGATACGTGCTGAGAACAGCAGCTTACCTGAACTGTGTGTTTTACCGCGATCATGTTCAAAGAACACGCCTGGACTACGATGCAATTGAGAAACAATGACACGCTCAGTACCATTGATCACGAAAGAACCGTTATCAGTCATCAAAGGCAATTCACCCATGTAGACTTCTTGCTCTTTTACTTCTTTAACTGTTGGCTTTGATGCCTCTTTGTCCATGATAGTGAGGCGCACTTTTACACGTAAAGGTGCAGCATAGGTCAAGCCACGTTGCTGACATTCTTTAACGTCAAAAGGCTCAGCACCCAACTGATAACTCACGTAGTCTAAACGTGCATTACCTGAGTGACTGACAATTGGAAAAACTGAACTGAATGTTGATTGCAGACCATCTTCCGTGCGTTTATCCGCAGGAATGTCCGCCTGTAAAAACGCCTTGTAAGACTCCAATTGCATTGCTAACAAATAAGGAATCTCTTGTACTTTTTCGCGTTTAGCGAAACTTTTACGAAGGCGTTTTTTTTCGGTGAAGGAATAGCTCATTGCATCTCCTAATGTTTGAGGGCAGAAATTAAAATACTTTTTTGCACTACATCCACTACGTAAGTATTTTCACCTCTAACCTCAGTCAAGATTTAACTGAAAGTTATTGCTATCAAACTACTGATAGCACCATTACATTTTGTAACACATTTGCACCATCAGAAATGGCGAAGGCTGACGGTTACCCGTCAGCCTAATTCATACATTTAACAATGTATTATTTGAGTTCGCCAGTTGCGCCAGCTTCGATCAATTTTTTCAATGCTGCATCAGCGTCAGCTTTTGAAACACCTTCTTTGATCACTTTTGGAGCGCCGTCAACTAAGTCTTTCGCCTCTTTCAAGCCTAAGCCTGTCAATTCGCGAACTGCTTTAATTACGTTAACTTTGCTTTCGCCAGCTGCTGTCAATACAACGTTGAATTCTGATTGCTCAGCTGCAGCTGCTGGAGCCGCACCTGCTGAAGAAGCTACAGCAACAGCTGCTGCTGAAACGCCGAATTTTTCTTCGATTTCTTTAATAAATGCTGTTAACTCTAAAACTGACATTGAGCCAACTGCGTCTAAAATATCTGCATTTGAAATTGCCATTTGAATATTCCCTAAAATTAATTAATGTTGCTTAGATGGTTATCTGAATGAATTAAGCTGCTTCTTTAGCATCGCGAACTGCTGCGATAGCACGTGCAAATTTGGTAGGTACCTCGTTGAGGGTACATGCAAATTTAGCTAACAACTCTTCACGGCTCAATGTTGATGCCAATGCTTGAACGCCAGCGGCATCCATCACTTGGTTTGGCATTGCGCCAGCTTTGATAACAATCTTATCGTTAGTTTTAGCAAAGTTATTAATAACCTTTGCTGCTGAAACTGCGTCTGATGAAATACCAAACACCAGTGGACCAACCATAGCGTCAGCTAAAGCTGCAAATGGTGTGCCTTCAACTGCACGACGTACCAAAGTGTTTTTCAACACACGTAAGTACACACCAGATTTACGAGCTTCTGCGCGCAATACGGTCATGTTAGCCACGCCGATGCCACGATACTCAGCCAGAACAATCGCTTGCGCTTGTGCAACTTGCGCACTAACTTCAGCAACTACTGCTTTTTTCTCTGTAAGATTTAGACTCAAGGTCTTTCTCCTTCCGTTAAAATCTCTGTTTTATTGCTAAAACAGAATCAGCTTCTACGATCATAAAATCATAAAAACCACTTTTTACGGCGACCTTTCAATAGGGTTTAACCTGTCTAGGGATGCGCCATCTGCGTAGGCTAAAGTTTCTTTTTTGCAGAGGTTAAGCATTCTGC
This sequence comes from Methylotenera sp., assembly GCA_020622105.1. GTDB lineage: Bacteria > Pseudomonadota > Gammaproteobacteria > Burkholderiales > Methylophilaceae > Methylotenera. The sequence continues at coordinate 2,706 of JAHRYP010000005.1, read as the reverse complement.
TTTACACCCACATCAAAAAACTTACATTAAATCAAACGATACCTAACGGTCTTTGATAACCTCATGTCATATTTAAAAAATATTTATTTACGACACGAGCCCAAAGTTTTTTTGTGGGCAAGGCATTTCAGCCTTACCCAAATACTAATTTATGCAACCAGACTTGCTTGGTCTACACGTACGCCAGCACCCATAGTGCTAGATACTGACAATTTCTTCAGGTATACACCTTTGCTTGAAGCTGGTTTTGCTTTGTTCAAAGCTTCTACCAGCGCAACCAGGTTACCTTGTAATTGCTCAACCGTGAATGAAGCACGGCCGATTGTGCAGTGTACGATACCGCCTTTGTCTGTACGGTATTGCACTTGACCCGCTTTAGCGTTTTTAACCGCTGTTGCAGCATCAGGCGTTACAGTACCAACTTTCGGGTTTGGCATTAATCCACGTGGACCCAACACTTGACCCAGGGCACCAACGATACGCATCGCATCAGGTGTCGCGATCACAATGTCAAAGTCCATTACGCCAGCTTTAACTTGCTCAGCCAAGTCTTCAAAACCAACAATGTCAGCACCTGCAGCTTTAGCAGCTTCAGCTTGTGCGCCTTGAGCGAATACAGCAACGCGTGTTGTTTTACCTGTACCGTTAGGCAATACTAAAGCGCCACGTACTAATTGGTCTGATTTACGCGCATCAATACCTAAATTGATCACAGCGTCTACTGACTCATTGAATTTAGCCGTTGCATTCTCTTTAACCAAGGTCAAACCTTCAGTTACTGGATACAATTTATTACGGTCAACTTTTGCACGTAGTGCATTGATTCTTTTAGCCATGTTATACACCCTCCACTTCAATACCCATACTACGTGCACTACCTGCGATAGTACGCACAGCAGCATCCATATCAGCAGCAGATAAATCAGCTTGTTTTGTTTTAACAATTTCTTCGGCTTGAGCACGAGTAATCTTGCCAACTTTGTCTGTATGTGGACGTGGTGAACCTTTAGTGATACCAGCAGCTTTTTTAATTAAAACAGTTGCTGGAGGAGATTTCATCACGAATGTGAAGCTCTTGTCCGCAAATGCAGTAATTACTACAGGGATTGGAAGACCTGGTTCTACACCTTGTGTAGCAGCATTAAATGCCTTACAGAATTCCATAATATTCAAACCACGTTGACCCAATGCTGGACCAACTGGAGGACTTGGGTTAGCTTTACCTGCAGGGATCTGCAATTTGATATAGCCAATGACTTTCTTTGCCATGTTATTACTCCTAAAATGGGTACAAACGCTTTCCAATCTAAAATTTCGTTGCCATGCTGCGTTACGATTATAAAAATTTTCGCTTACATACAAATTCGTATGCTGCACTCAATTTTCACAATCGCGCCTTGCCTAGCTTAGAAATTTTAAATTGGGAGTTTTAAGCTCCCCGTTAACAAACTACTACTTACTAAACTTCTTTTTCTACCTGACCAAATTCAAGCTCAACCGGTGTAGAACGTCCAAAAATAACCACTGAAACACGCAATTTGCTTTTCTCGTAGTTAACTTCTTCAACGTTACCGGAGAAGTCTTTAAATGGACCGTCGATAATGCGAACTGACTCACCTTTTTCAAAGGTAAGTTTTTGTGTTGGATTACTTTTGCTGTCATCAATACGCTGAAGGATAATATCAACTTCTTTGTCTTTTATTGGCGTTGGCTTCTGTGCACTACCACCGATAAACGCTGTTACGCGCGGTGTACTTTTAACCAGATGCCATGTGTCATCAGTCATATTCATTTGCACCAGCACATAACCTGGGTACAACTTACGCTCAGAAATTGCTTTCTGACCATTTTTCATTTCGATCACTTCTTCAATTGGCACTAATATCTGACCAAATTGCTCTTGCAAGCCAGAACGCACAACACGTTCTTCTAATGCTTTCTGTACGGACTTTTCAAAGCCTGAAAAAGCTTGTACCGCGTACCATTTCATACTCATTACGCGCCCCGTCCCATTAATTTCTGCACCATGAATGCAAATCCGATATCAACAACAGCCAGAAAAGCTGCCATAACCACCACTAAAGCAAAAACCACCAAAGTAGTTTGTATCGTTTCTTTTCGTGTAGGCCATACAACTTTACGCGCCTCAACTACAGCCTCACCAATAAAACCTAATGACTGCTGACCCACCGGAGTAGTCCACAGTACAGCTATAGACGCACCTAAACCAGCAAGCACGGCTAAAATACGCACAACAGTGGGCTTATCTGCAAGCAGGTAAAAACCCGCAATACCAGCGATAAGCAAGAGACCCGCCACCAGCAACTTAATTTTGTTGACCATAATCTACTTAATAGTGACTCAAATAATTAACTGGATTTAATAACGCAAATAACTAGAAATATTTAAATTTCTAGTTATTCAGTGGATTAAATCCATACTACAAATTTGGCAGGCCAAGAGGGTCTCGAACCCCCAACCCTCGGTTTTGGAGACCGATACTCTACCAATTGAGCTATTGGCCTGTACATAAACAACTTCATCAGGAGTCGCACTGGGTTGTTAGCGCGATTCCCTTACTGCAAATTACTTTAGCTGACTATTGATTACCCAATAACCGCTTTTCAAAATCATCTTATTCGATGATTTTTGCTACAACACCAGCACCAACAGTACGACCACCTTCACGGATAGCGAAGCGTAAGC
>JAHRYP010000004.1 GCA_020622105.1 Methylotenera sp. | reverse complement strand
AGCTCTCGCCATGAGTTTGAGTTCTGTATCCGTGATTACTAATGCATTACGCTTTAGGTAATACAATTTTAATCAATATCTAGCGTATTTTGAATGTATGCTTTGGATAATCTATAGAGATCAACTCTCAAAAATGTAATGACAGCTTTCTCCGCTAACATCCCGAAGAAGTCTTAATCCGCATAGTGGACAGTTAATCAATCTGTAGTTTCACATCAATTTAAACTTTTAATTAGAATGAATTTTGAATACAGTTTCACTATATTAACTTTAAATTAACTGTTAGACCGAGTCCGTAGGAAGCAAAGTGACTGCGTGTTGGATTGAGGGGGGGGATGTAATAGAAACGATATGCTTCGTGTGGAGTCCACCCTAAAAGTAGTCACATTTAGAAACAGAAATTTCTCGTAAATTTCTGGTAATTAAGCTAAGTTTTAATTGATTTTGACAGGCATGGAGATATCTAAGTGAGCAAAATAACAGATCTAAGTAATTCAGAATATCCTGATTATTTCTGGATGACGCAAGCTATCTTAGATAAGAGTAAAACTCCTTTTTACCGACATAGCCCAACAGGCAAAGTTGAATACGTAAATCATGCTGCTAGCCAAGCTTTAGGCTATCGTGAAGGGGAAATGGTTGGATTGTATCCTTGGGATTTTGATCCGGACTTCAAACCAGAACATTGGCCAAATGTTTGGGAGCGGTTAAAAAGGCATGAAATTGTTCACATCATTACACGACATAGACGAAAAGATGGAACATTCATTGACGTTGAAGTAACTGGTCATTATATATCCAACGGCACCGAAGAATTTAGCTTCACTTTTGTACAGGACATTACTGAGCGAAAAGCCGCTGAAGAAATGATCAGGAAAAAGGAAAGCTATTCAGAGTTTGATCGATAACTTTCCATTCATGGTTTGGCTTAAAGATAAAGAAAGCTGTTTTTTAGCGGTCAATCAGGTTCATGCCCATTCACATGGTTTTCTTTCGCCTGACGATATAACTGGGAAAACAGATTTGATCTAAGTCCCTTGGATTTAGCCAAACATTACCGTGAAATTGATTTAAGCATTATGCAAAGCGGACAAAAGCAAGTTATTGAAGAGCATTATGAAGGTCCTGAGGGAAGGCGATGGATAGAAACTTATAAAGCCCCAGTCATAAGTCACAATGGCGAAATGTTAGGAACTGTTGGTTTTTCACGTGACATAACAGAAAGAAAAATCGTTGAAACTGAACTGCGTATAACAGCCGCCATTTTTAATGCTCAGGTCGGTATGGTCGTAACTGATAATGAATGCGTTATTTTAAAAGTGAATGAAGCGTTTACAATGGTAACTGGTTATAACCCTGAAGAGGCCATTGGGAAACACATGAGTTTCTTAAGCTCAGGTATTCATCAGCCCGCTTTTTATAAAAGTATGTGGGAAAACATTGCTCTAAATGACGGTTGGCAAGGCGAAATCTGGAATCATAGGAGTGATGGCGAGATATATCCTCAATGGCTAACAATTACTGCTATTAAGGGTTTAAACGATCACGTTACCAACTATGTGGGAACAATGATGGATATTTCCGACCGAAAAGTAATTGAGGAAAAGATGCAACACCTTGCCCATTATGATGCTTTAACAAATTTACCTAATCGCGCACTTTTGATGGATAGATTCCATTTTGGAATTGCACAGGCGCGTCGAAATAAATCGCTCTTCTGTCTAATGTATTTGGATCTAGATAAATTCAAAGAGGTAAATGACACTTTAGGTCACAGTATTGGCGATTTACTATTAAAGGAAGTGTCCCAACGGCTTCTAAATAATATTAAAAGAGAAACAGATACTGTGGCGAGAATGGGTGGCGATGAATTTATTATTTTGCTATCGAAAATTCAAAACCATGACGATGTAATTCAAATTGCAATATCTATTCTGAGTGATCTTGACAAGGTCTTTGTTCTTAAGGGCAATCAAGTGTATATCTCCGCCAGTATTGGCATAGCATTTTATCCAACGCACGCTGAAGATCCAGAAGCGTTAATTAAAGTTGCAGATGCTGCATTATATGAAGCAAAGAGGAATGGGAAGAATTGCTATAAATTTGCATCATTTTAACTAAACATTATTCAGCGTCCATTTGGAACTGATTTCTGAAAATTAAAACGTCTTAACTGAACGGCAGTTTAGTTCGCATTTCTGCCCTATCCCCAAATCGGACTGTCAACGGCCTACATAAGGGGCACCGCGGTAGGACCTTCATCTAATTAAGGGGGTAATGGGGTGCATCGAATTATGTTAACGATATATAAAATAAACATTCTTTATAGGCAGTGACGCGTGACCCCACGCGTGACCCCACGTGTGACCGACGCGTGAATGACGCGTGAATGACGCGTGGCTCACGCGTTGATTTTAATTTTTAATATCAACGAGTTGCAGCGCTGTACATTCCTGAAAAATTAAGGGGTAAATACTAGAAAAATACGAGGTTTTACTAAGTAAATTGCCCGTGTAATTGTTGTCAGTAATAATCAGTAAGGGCTTTCAAGGAATTCAGGCTTCCCTCTGAATGACACGAGGCCACCGTTCATGAATGTAGCTGCATTCTTCAGGGGTGTTGGTTGTTACGATGTAAACGCGCGGCACGTCGTTCTGGACCGTCAGTAATCCCTGTAATAGCTGATTTGGCTGCAAATCAAACCAGTGCGAGATTTTGTCGTGATCCTTTTCCATAAAGGAGTGTATCGGTAATAGCACAGACTTTGGTTGATAACGCTGCCATTTACCTTCCTTAATGGAATCTAATCTTGCCCAACCACCATTCGGGAATGCCGGCGCGTTCTCTTCCTTACGTTTACCCCAGGTCACCCACTCAATCTCGCCATCTTTCTTTAGCACAGGCAAAGCCGCCTTGGGACTTGGGAAATACACTGTCCAGGTCTTGTTCTGTTTGTCTGTATATTTAACGCCGCCGCACATAAACCAAGTTTAGCAGATGCAACAAGATTGATAATCAGTAGCTTAAATCAATTAATTGTTGTTACAATAATCGAATGGATAAAAACAATTTAGAAACTAAACGCGGTGGTATACGTGACGGTGCTGGACGCAGAATCGGCAGCGGTAAATTCCGCGAGCCTACCAGCGTGGTGCGCATCCCCACCAGTCAAGAACCGGTGATTAAGGATTTTCTTGCCGCCTATCAAAAGAAGCGTCTAAACACAGACTTAGATGCTGTAAGTGAATTCGAGCTGCCAAGTCTGCATCATGTGCCAATCAATCTGCCTTTATATTCATCCAAAGTCTCAGCCGGCTTCCCGAGTCCTGCCGAAGAACACGTCGAGAAACGTCTGGACCCCAACGACTTCCTGATAGACCAGGAAGACGCGACATTCTTCGTGACTATTCAAGGTTACTCGATGATGGACGTCGGGTTACTGCCGGGCGATAAGGCAGTTGTGGATCGCTCCAAAACGCCTAACATCGGTGACATCGTGCTTGCCGTCATTAACGGTGAATTTACCATTAAAACGCTTGCTAAAGACAAGTCAGGCGCACCGAGACTTTTACCTGCCAACAAAGACTTCAAACCTATCGAGATTACTGAAGAAATGCAGTTTGAGATATGGGGAGTAGTCACAGGTTCTTTCAGGCGTTTCAGATAACACTGATTAGATCATGTTACCAAGCTACGTTCTATTAGACCTGGAAACCACAGGCGCCACCCCTCTGCGGGATCGCATTACCGAGATTGCGCTCATTAAATATGAAGGCGATAAGGAAGTGTCGCGCTGGCAAACCCTTGTCAATCCGGAAGTCCAGATTTCAGGCTTTATTCAACAACTCACTGGCATCAATAACGAAATGGTAGCCAATGCGCCAACCTTTAAGCAAATTGCTGGAGAATTGCTTGATTACCTGAAAGACACGGTGCTGTGTGCGCATAACGTGCGCTTTGACCATGGATTTCTCAAGAACGAATTCAAGCGCATCGGCATCGATTTAAGGCAAAAGGTACTGTGTACCGTCAAGCTCTCACGCAAACTCTATCCGCAACATCGCAGCCATGGGCTGGATGCCATCATTGCAAGACATGAACTGGTCTGTGCATCCAGACATCGGGCGATGGGCGACGTAGAAATGATGGTGGGGTTCTTACAGTCAGCGCGTTACGAACTGGGCAGTGTTGCAGTCTGCAATGCCGCTGAAGCCCTGCTCAAAGGTTCTAAAAGTCTGCCATCGCATATTGATGCACACTTGATTGATGACCTTCCAGAAACACCGGGGGTTTATCTGTTCTACGGCGATACCAGTTTGCCGCTGTATATCGGTAAAAGTATCAATATCAAAGAGCGCGTGTTATCGCACTTCAGCAGTGACCATGCCTCTACCAAAGAAATGCGCATCAGCCAGGAAATCAAGCACATCGAGTGGATTGAAACTGCTGGTGAATTCAGCGCATTATTACTTGAATCCAAACTCGTTAAAGAGCGTCAGCCTATCTACAACCGGCAGTTGCGCCGTGAACGTCAGCTCTGCTCATGGCGTGTTGCCGAACACCATGCACAAACACCTGTCGTCACGTTAGTAAATGTGGATGAAATAGAGCCGGCCAACATGGGACAACTATTCGGTACCTTCAGGTCAAAACGCCAGGCGACAGAAGTGCTGCGAGCAATTGCAGAACAACATCAGTTGTGCCAGAAAGTGTTGGGCCTTGAATCCGGCAAAGGTGCCTGCTTTGCACACCAGCTGAAGCGCTGTCTCGGCGTGTGTGCAGGTAAAGAAGCCGCGGAGCTGCACTACCTGCGGTTACGGCAGGCGATGACCGCCCACCAGCTTAAAACATGGCCGTTCAAAGGCAAGATAGGCATTCATGAAACACAGCGTTTTAATGGCAAATCAGCACTGCATGTATTTGAACACTGGGTCTATCTGGGATCTGTTGAAGATGAATCCGGTTTAGATGCTATTGCAAATACCAAGTCAGATCTGGTGTTTGATCTGGATACCTACAAGCTGTTATTGAAAGAGCTGAATAAACCCAAGATCAAGATTATTGAGTTTGAGAAACACTTGAAAGCTGATAGTTATATTTGATTCCACAGTTTCTGTGGATAACGTTGTTGAGTGTGTAAGGATATGAAGGCTAAGTGATTGGTTGAGCAATGGAATACCGAATGTATGAATTTTAAGCAGGCGGGCATAAAAAAACCCAGCCTAAGCTGGGTTGTATCGTACCAGGAACAATTATTATATGTTCATTACGTACATTGTTACTTCAAAGCCGAAACGCATTTCAGTAGCTGCTGGTTTAGTCCACATGATAATTTCCTTTAATTAAACTCAACGAGTTGTTTGTTCATGTAGTTATATTACGCCGTTGCCAGAAACCAGCACTATTGCTGTTCATGAATGCAGTATCAGTAAAATCATGAACAACGAGTGATGTTAACTACACTGATTATTGTTACAATAATCAAAATGAAGATATTCTCCATTCCCTCGCCAACCCGTCATATCGCCCTCATTGATGTGAACAACTTCAACGTCAGCTGCGAGCGTGTGTTTAATCCCAGGCTCAATGGCAAGCCAGTTGTTGTATTAAGCAATAATGACGGCTGTGCGGTTGCCCGGAGTAATGAGGTTAAGGCATTGGGGGTTGCCATGGGCGCTCCATGGTTTAAACTGAAAGACTTGGCCAGGCAGCATGGCATCATCGGGTTGTCCAGCAACTATGCCTTGTATGCTGACATGAGCAATCGCGTCATGAGCATCTTGCGTGAGTACAGTCCGGATCAGGAGGTGTATTCAATTGATGAGTCATTCCTTGACCTCACGGGATTCCAGTCAGGCAACCTGATTCAATATGGCCAGAAGATGCGTAAGCGCATACTGAAATGGACAGGCCTGCCGGTATGCGTTGGCATCGGGTCAACTAAGACATTGGCCAAACTGGCCAACCACTGCGCCAAGAAGCGGTCGGTTTTTAACGGTGTGTGTAACTTTAACGCGATGAATCACCAAGAGCTTGACGCCTTGCTATCAGAAATTGGAGTGGGGGAGATCTGGGGTGTGGGCGGCAGGCTGGCTCCTCGACTGCAGGCATTAGGGTTCAATAGCGTACTTGTCTTGAAACGGGCGAACCCGGAGCGATTGCGTCAGCAGTTCAGTGTGGTGATGGAAAAGACCATTCGTGAACTCAATGGCACAGTCTGTATTGAACTAGAAGAAATAGCGCAAGCCAAGAAGCAGATTATGAGTTCCAGAAGCTTTGGTCAGCCGGTAAGTGATTATGTCAGCCTTGCTGAGTCGATTACGCTCTATATCAGCAGAGCAGCAGAAAAATTGAGACGGCAGCGGTCGTTTGCCGGATCAATTCATGTTTTTATCCGGACCAGCCCGTTCAGATCGGATGACCCGTTCTATAGCAATGGATTGACGATACCGCTTCCCAGTCCAACGGATGACACCAGGCAGCTGGTTAACATTGCTTTATGGGGGCTACGGCAGATATACAAACCAAACTATAACTATGCCAAGGCAGGTATCATGCTGGGAGAGCTTGTGCCGGCAGAAGGCGTTCAGGGAGACATGTTCAGCCAGATAAAGACCAACCCTAAGTCGGCGGTGCTCATGAGCACGATTGACACCATCAATCGGAAGATGGGGAAAGAGTCTATTAAGCTCGCCAGTGAGGGATTCAGGCGGCCGTGGAAGATGCGGCAGGAGAACAAGAGTCCAGCGTATACAACACGGTGGAGTGATTTGCCGGTGACCAGTTGATGGGGAGTTAATCGTTATAAAGCAGACTTCAAGGTTTGAAATACGGAGAACGATTTAGCGCGTCCCGCTTGATGAATGGGTTGGACGGTTTTAGGCACCCTTGCTCGTGAGCCATACTTGTAGGATGTACTTGGTGTAGGCTTCTGCTTCCGTAAATTTCATAGGGTTTTTCGGCGGAACCTGGTGTTCTCTACCATGACGAGATTTGTCACCAGCGACTTGCACAGAGTTGGCGGAGTGCTTGAAACGTTTAAGGTCGTCTTTGGAACCCCAGCCCTGCTTTTCAAGCTTATGCTGCCCTCCGACGTCGTCTTCGATGACTTCGTGTATTCTATAAAGACCAACCCAAGTCATTGCATCTGGGCAGCTCAAAAGACGCAAGACTTTAGCGACGGCTATATCCCTAGCAGCTAGTTGCAAAAGCACTGAGGAGCGGGGCAAAGTTGCTGGTTGAGAGATGATGTTACCCGCTGCATCGGTAACAATAGTTGTCACTGCGCCCATCTCGACCCGAATCTGGAGAGACTCATGAATGCTCACGAAAATGTCTCGTCCACCGTTTGGGTTGGGTCGGTATACCGCACCATATTTCAAACTATCACGTGAGTAACGTTCAAGCTTAAGGATGCCAGACAGTACGGCGAGTTCGACATCTGCGAGTTGTTCTACCTCCTCAGAAGTTGAACATTGATGAAACGAATCAGACTCGTAAAGATACCCCGAACCTTGTTCGTCGCGAAGCACTTTTCGTGCACCCATTGGGAAAATTTCTGCGAGGAATTCAAGATCGCGAACATCGCCTTCGAGTTGTACTTGCCAGATTGTCATGCGGTCTCCTGCCGAATAATAACAATCAAAAATATGATTTTAGTCTAACTTAGTTTTAATGGAAAATCTGAAGCCAAATTTTAGTTAAGTATATATATTAATCTTTTTATTTTTGCTAATACAATGTAGGTTAATAATTAAAATTAATAAGGCCCATGTATGGCTACCATTCTTGCTGAATACAAGAGATTTCTTGCGACACTTGCGAGATCGACTGCATCGGACAACGTACGCCGAATGGCTAATTTGGTGCTAGCCAATTTAGACCATTTTGCAGAAGTTGGCGCCAATCGACGTGCCAGATCAGTGCGGCTGGCGCCCCTTGCTGTTAACAATCTGCTTACGACCACAGCCGAGATTCAGCTAGAAGAATTGTCTAATGGACGTGAACAGATTTTTGGTCGACTGCAATCAATTACCGTAGGGCCCTTTCGTGGTTTTATGCGCCAAGAAACATTCGATCTCAGCAGAGAAATTACACTCATCTACGGTGCCAACGGCACGGGGAAGAGTAGCTTCTGTGAAGCTTTGGAAACCGCAATGTTGGGCTCTATCAGTGAGGCTAAAGTCAAGCGAGTTGATCATCGTGTTTACTGTAACAATGCTCGACTTCGACGACATGAGACACCAGTCCTAACCTGCATGGCCGGTGAAGCGAGACCAGCTACAGTGACGGTAAATGAAGATGCTTACCGATTCTGTTTTATCGAAAAGAATCGTTTGGATGACTTTGCTCGTATAGCCGCGCGAACCCCGGGTGATCAGCGCCAATTGATAGCCACCTTATTTGGGGTGGATCAGTTTAGCGAGTTCGTTCGAGGCTTCAATCCCGATCTTGATGAAAATCTCAACCTGTCTGGCATAAAGAGCTTGATGCTGACATCACGTCGCACCCAGTTGGCCGCGTCTGAGCAGATCATCAGATTGAACCCCGAGAAGCTTGCTCAACTGGATTGTGATGAGGCGTTACTGGCTGAGCGGATATGGCAGGGAAAATCGTTCGCTGAGATTTGCGACTGGCTGTTCGGAAATGGTCAGGTACAGGGAAGACTACCCTATGTTCAGGGATTGCTCAACGCGACGCCACCAAAAGTTTATGACATTACAAAGGCAAATCTGGAAGGTTTGCTTGCAGAAGTCTATCGCATTGATGAGCTACTGCACGCAGTGACAAATCAATTGGCCGATCGTGCAAGTGATGTCTCGTATTCGCAGTTGTATAACGCTGTGCTGCAGCTGAGTGAAAACGCCACCTCATGCCCTGCGTGCGGAACCGATCTCGGACTTGTTACCAAGAATCCATTTGACCGAGCCAAAGCTGGTCTGCAGCAGCTCGCCGAACTAGCGGCCATTCAGCGTCAGGAACAACAATATCATCAGGCTCTGAATTCCGCACTTCATAATCTTCTCATAGCCATGTCCTCGGCAATTCGAGCCATTGCGGTCATCAGCCCCGATGAGCTCAAAGCTGCCAACTTCCCGGAACTACCAGCAGCAGTCGTAGATAGACTATGGCTTTTGCCGTGGGCAAATAACAATTATTACGCTTGGCAGATTTTGCTTGGCCTCATCACCTCTGTTGAGCGCCAGGATGTTGAAAGTCGGCAAATCTTGGCTCAACGCCAAAAACTGGCCCAAGAGCGTGAGCGCCTAGACGGATACCGTTCTGAAATCGAGCGCTACAGAACCATTCGTGCAACTAGCCAGCAAGCCGTTATGCAGGCGCAGAGTGAGGTCGCAAAGTTCGAAGAAGCGAATCGGGAACTTGTAGCCGAAGTAGCTGCAGAGGCAAATGTAATGGCTCACCATAGGGTAATCAAGAATAGCTACGACGGGTTTCTAGTGGCTCTGAAACAATATCTGGACGCTTTGCCCGGGTTGTTGTTGCGGGGGCTCGGACAGCGAGCCAAGGATTTGTACAACTCGTTTAATCGCGATGATCCTCCGGCAGATTTGCTTCATGCAATGTGGCTGCCGCTTGCGGAAAATGGCAAGATAGAAATTGAGTTCGCAGCCGAGCCTGGGGTTCGTTACGATGCACTGGTCATCCTTAGCGAGGGGCACATCAAATGTTTGGGTTTGGCCATATTGCTAGCCAAGAACATTGAGCAAGGTTGCCCCGTGGTGATTTTCGATGATGTAGTAAATGCTATCGACGATGAGCATCGAAATGGTATTTGGAGGACTTTCTTTGAAGATAATATTTTGGGTGGTAAGCAAGTAATTCTGACGTCACATGCAGAGGAGTTTTTGCACCGCATCCAGCAGGAGCTGGGAGTGCAGAGGGCAGAGTTCATTAAGGTTTATAAATTTCTGCCTCATGAGGGCGAACACCATCTTCGAGTCGATACTGATCCTCCCACAAAGAATTATGTCTTGCTTGCTCAAGAATCCCTCGTTGCAGATGAAAAACGAGATGCTCTACGCCATTCGAGGCCTGCAATTGAAAGCCTGACGGATCGTCTATGGACATGGTTATGCCGGCGTGGAGACGGTCGGCTTGAGCTCAAGCTGAGTGGGCCGAGAGCAAAGTGGGAGCTCAACAACAAGTGCATGAAGTTACGTGGAGCTTTGGCTCGTGTGCCGAATCCGCACCCAGCTATGGCCATAATATTGGCGGCGCTAGATGATCTTTTGGGTGTTAATGGAGGGTCGATTGAATGGGGATACCTTAATAGTGGTACGCATGATTCTCAGCGTGATAATGAATTTGATCGAGCGGCCGTGCGGCGAATTGTCAATGCTGCCGCGGCGCTTGATGCTGGTCTGAGTCAATTGCAATTAGGGCGGTGATTTCTTATTTCACACGTTGTCTTAGCTTATGTTTATTAGTTTGTTTTATTAACTCTCATTAGCCTAATTATTCTTGGTCTGCTTCCTAAAGTCCCAGGGAGCCACTGGATTTGCGTCACTCCATAAACCCAGACGATTCTTTTGTGAGTCATCCTGGGCGCCAGCATAATCTAGGCGATCCTGAACAGACTGTTCATTTTGGTACTTCACATAAAACCAGGCCATCCCACGCTTAATCTGTTCCAAGTTAGCATCCATGCCGTTAACGATTACCTTACCTACCGTGCGCCCGTACCGGTCATGCTTACTCCATTCAACGGCAACCTGTCTGCCGAAAACCATATCTGAAAGTGATCGCTTGGAGGCAGTCCCGAATGCTTGATTTTTCTCAGGCGCATCAATACCAGCCAATCTAATCTTGTGTTGGGTGTTTGTGTTATCCAAAACAGTAATGGTGTCCCCATCGCTTACTGATACAACGCGACCGTTGATCAGGTCTGCATAAGCTATGGCCGAGAAAGCCAATAAAAGTCCTGCCATCAAAATTTTAATCATGTGGGCCTTCATGTGCCGATGATGCCATTAATCTAGCCTTCAATAGTAACCCTAAAACTATGTATTTTTAGGATGTGCCTACATCTAATTCAGGCTATCAAAAAAATATTTCATGTACACCCTTCAAAAATGGAAAACCCTACCGTAAAGGTTAATAAGGGCATCTGAATGATCATGCTTGCAACAGCCAAAACGGCTTCCCAAAACTGATCTGGATATCCTGGTTATACCTATTATCTGCAGAGTATTTGCGACAAAAAAACATGCAGATAATAGGGGGGGCTCATGTTTTTGGGCTTAAAGACTTCTGAGCGATAGAGAAGAACCTTTAAGGACAAATGCATGAGGTGGAATGAGGCAGTCATGAAGATTCGTGCAAGATATTGCGCGGATCGAAGTGATAGGCGAAATGTAACGAACCCCGGCCGAACATTGTGGCTATTTATTGCCGAAATGTGCTGGAGTTTACATAGTAAACGGAACGGAGAACATGTATGAAGAACAAGGATATCAAATTAAATGATATGGAAGCAAGTAGAGAAAAAAGGATGCTTGATTTGTTAAAGGATGCCCTGGGAGTGGCGGAGAGAACCAAGAAGAAACAGCCTTTAATGATATCTGAAAAATCCCTTATGGATTACGAGAAAGTGGCTGCAAATGTTTTTGGAACATATCCAGACACATCAATATTAATTCCACCCGTTGATGCATCATTGGTGATTCAAAAAGTCAGCTCTTGCAACAAGGTATCAACACTTAGAAAGCAGGTGCAGTCAATCTTGCCGATATGCAAAAGAATGCTTTTTGAAAAGTATGAAGAAGCTATAAATGAATTCAATAAAGGTAAAGCTGATATTGGTGAGATGATTGTGATGCATCCCAGTTTTAAAACCCTTATAACACTCTCTGAAATGAGGGCTGCAGAATATCGCAAGGTTGAAACGCCAAAGGTCAAGCGTGAAAGCAAAAAATCTTCACTGACTAAATTGCCGCACGATTGGCGGGAAATATTGGCAGATACTCTTCCAGTGGGCCATTTTACCTGCCCTGCGCTTGCACTATTACTAAGTGGAGCGCGCCCTGCAGAAATAGAGCGTGGTATCGAATTTGTTCAGATTGGACATAGGTTAAGAGCACGGATTTGGGGTGCAAAGATAACTGAAAATGGAGGACAACCATGGAGGAGTTTTGATGTGGCTGATGGCTTTATTAAAGATATCCTGCTTGACTATGTGGATCCAGAACGACAGGGACAAAGCTTTTGTATAAAAGTTAAAAACGGGAATTCCTTAACCACCCATATTCGTGACCTCTGCCGAAAAATATGGCCGGATCATAAGCAAGATGTCACTTGTTATACGGCGCGGCATGCCATGGCAGCAGATTGTAAACGTGCCATTATAAATGGTGCTGATCCTGATTTAACAAGCAAGGTTTTGGGCCATAGGGTTGATAAAACAGCAAGTTTTTATGGCAGCAGCTTCCAGGGGGGTGGTGTCAGTTTGGCCCCGACAAATGTTAAAGTGAGCCGTCCTGTCAGGAATAAGCAGAAGCTTAAGAACAGTGCTCGGGCGCTCCCTCTTAAAGCAAAGTACGCTCATGAAATAAAATAAAGCCCACTTTGGGACCATTTATCCTAATCAAGATGAATGGTCTGAGTCTAAATATCAACTCCGGCAGTAACTATGCGAAATCCGGTAATTGCAGCACCTGTACTAAATTTTAGAGTGCCAATTTTATTCAGAAAATCATGTGGTTGCAGATGTTGCTTAATTTTTATACAAAGATTCTCGTACTCTTAAAAAAAGTTAAGTTATTGATTTAAAAGAAATTTTTCTTGACAATATCTCGCCTTGTCGCTATAATTCATAAACTCAATTTATTCTGTTTCTCGAATTGAGGTTGTATTCGGAATCCTATCAGCCACTAACAAAAGGATTAATTTATGAAGCCAGTCATCAGCAAATTCAGTACTAGCACCCCTGAAGTAGTTCTGGAGCGTGATCTGGACGATTACATTTCTGAAAACTACAAGACCATGCATGATCTTGTAGAGACCTATGTTGAGTTTTTAGTGGAAACAGGACAACGCGCTCCATCTACTCATCTATTTGACCCACTGTACTCAACCATCGAAGAGCTCATCGATGAGCTTGGTATCAGACATAAGGTTCGCTCAGTAATGCGCGATCTGATGAAAGATGAAGAGAACGCTGTAAAAGCTTCTTAAGCAGCTCACCCTTTTCATCATTGTGTCTGGTCATTTACCAGATGCATTTTTCACAGCGGCAGGGGCGTCAGTGCCTGGCAGCTGTGAGGATGCGATCTCTCGTTACATTTATCAGCACCCAGCAAGCGTAGCGCGCTACATCGAGGCGTGGCTTAGATGCGCCGTCGACGCCTGTGAACTGACCTCAATCAACCGCCCGGAGCGGGTCTATGAACTGGAGATCAAGCAGCTGCTAGCCTTGGCCGACATGCTGAATATCCGTGATGACTTGAACAAGTTCATGCGCGTCATGATGGTTAACCCGCCCTTTGTGGATCCGGACTTAAAAATGGAAGCAGAAAAAAAATGGATACACCTGATTTTTACATTTCAAAACCCGACGCCGTGAAGGCGCGCGTCAGCGAGCTGAAGGACCAGGGCCGCGAAGTGCGAGCCAGACTGGCCCCTGTCCTCAAAAAGCTATGGGATCCAAAGCGTGACCTGAAAATCGTGGACAACCTCAAAGGTTTTCAAAATCTGCGTTATCGCTTCCCTAATTTTGCTGCCGTGGTGGACGTATACGAGGCTAACGCCATTGCCTTATCCAAAGTTAACCAGCCATACGAGGCACAGCCGATTTTGTTATGTGGCGAGCCAGGTCTGGGTAAGACGCTATTTGCAAATGAGCTCGCCCGGACTTTGGGCTTGCCATATTACGAGATCGCATTATCCACAATCACTGCGTCATTTGCGTTAAGCGGCGGCAGCGTGCAATGGGAAAATGGCAGCGTGGGCTTTGTCGCAAAAAGCCTGGCAGATAGCGCCGTTGGTAATCCCTTGTTTTTGATCGACGAGTTAGACAAAAGCAGCGGCAGCAAGTACAACCCGATGAATAGCTTTTACGGCTTGCTGGAGCGCCATACGGCGGAGCGGTTCAAGGATGAGGCGGTGGATGTTGAGTTGAACACCAGCAAGATTGTCTGGATCGCAACTGCTAATGATGTTGCCAATGTACCTGAAGCCATCCTGTCCCGCGTGCGCCCTTTTTACATCCAGCGCCCGGATCAAGCCGGCATGCGTGCCGTGATTGCCAGTGTTTATAAAAGTTTGCGCAAAAACAAGCCCTACGGGCGGCTCTTACAGGAAGGCCTGAATGAAAACGTGATCAAGGCGCTGATAGACCAGCTGCCGCGCGCGGTTCGCCAGAGTCTGGAAGACGGGATGTTAAAGGCGATTGTGGCCGACCGTGACCACATCACACCGGATGACTTGATGGCCGGCAGAAAGGAGAAGCAACGTGTCGGCTTTTGCTAACAAGGACAACAAAAACGGCAAACACCCGAATGATCCGGACCCTGCGGACAAGCCAATCATTAAGACGATCCTGGTGCAGCGGGATGACGACCAGGAAAACCAGGAGCCACCGAAGCGCGCCCTAACCTCGATTGAGCATGTGAAGCGCATGAGCGACGAATATGGGGTAGACATCGGGTTATTGGGTAGCTACCTGTACCCGCGCGGCTGGTTCCGGATTGTGGATGACATGTTTTACGACCTGCGCGGTGCCGATCTGGTGATCCTGGACGTCCGGGATGATATCGGGCGCCTGGTGGTTCTGTTTAACACGGAAGACCCAGAAGCCGAGCTTCGCGCCTGGCGCGCCATTGATAGGGCGAGCAACGAAGCCAGGGTTACCTGCGAGGATTGCGGCATCCGCGGGCGCTTCGGGATTCATGGTAAAAACAAGCGGATTGGCGTGCTATGTGCGGATTGCCTGAAAAAACAGGAGCCAGAAAAAGCGGAGCCTGCCCGCACGGGAACCTGGTTGGACTATTTTTAAAGGGTAAGCATGAGCGATCATCGCGTAAAAATCGACGAGTTTAATGGTGTCTTTCATTTCAAAGACTGGGCTAGCCAAGCCGGTGTGATGGTTTCCGAGCAAGCCGAAATTTATTACAGCTACGGCTGGGCCGACATCGTCAAGGATTTTATTGACGCCATCAAGGACTGCGGCGCCGTGATCCACGGGGTGAAGACCGAGTTTGGGGCTCTGGAGATTTGGTGCGATGTGGAAAACAAGAAAGATGAAGTCAAGATGTGGCGCGCTACATCCGTAGCCCGCGAAAAGTCAAAAATCACCTGCGAGCTTTGCGGGGACAACACCGGCAAGCGCGCGGTGCTCCGGCAAGACGTCAAAGTGCTGTGTCAGCGCGGCTGCAGAATGGCCGTGCTGGAAAGCCTGGAAAAGATGGACCAGGAGAACGGAACCAGGCGCACCAATACCTGGCTGGATGATTATTAAATGGCTGACAAATTTAATTCAGATCGCTGGGTGCGCGAGACTTGTCGGCGGCTAAACCTGGATTTATGCGACAACTTCGGGGCTGGCAGCTACGACTTCCCCCAAGGCTGGAAGGCCTTGGTGGATAGCATTTTAACCGCCATGCGCGGCTGCAAGGTGCAGATCTTTATGATCCGCGAGGATCACGGCTTGCTGGATGTGCGCATGGTAGCTGATCCAGCATCAGAGCTTGCCGTGTTGCGCGCGATTTATGTGTATCAGCAGTGGGCAAGCGTGACCTGCTATTGCTGTGGTTCGAGAGGAAGAAAATTAGTAATAGGCGGCAAGGTGCGCGTGTTGTGCGCCGGCTGCATCAATAAGTAAGGATAAAAAATGGCAAACAACAAATATGACGAAGTCATCGTGGTGGATTTGGAAGCCAGCTGCTGGGAGTCCTGAAATGATAAGCAATGACGCGTCATTAACCGCAAAACTGGAAGCCATGATCCCTCGGGGCCTGGATGACATCATTCGTAAAAACCGCGAGCACTGTCAAATCAGGCACGCGACAGACGCCGACCTGTCGCCCTTGTTGGGTGAGGTGCCGGCGGCTTACCCAAAATTGGTGATCACGAATTGGCATCTGGTAAGTATCGAGGCCGCGGGCGAGTATAAAGTTGTCTTGTTGGGCGACATTTGCGACGGATCCGGCAACACCTGGATCACCAGCAAGATCACCAGGCTGGACCTGCAGAGCGGCTACCTGCTCACGGCGAGCGGCTCGCTTTATATGATGGCCACAAAGGGCGAAGGAGAGCCGACGTTTGAGCAGCTGGCGTTATTGTGTGTCTACTTTAACCGCAGCGACTATGGGCGCTATTTTGGCGTGCCTGAGTTTTTTTATTAAAGGGTAAACATGAAGATTCACATTTTAAGCGACCTGCATACCGAGTTTTCGAATTACGAGCTACAGGTAAGGGACGCGGATATTATCGTGCTGGCCGGCGACATCAGCACCGGCACGCGCGGCCTCGCTTGGGCCAGAGAGCAGTTATCCAAGACAAAAGCACAGATCCTTTATGTGGCGGGTAATCACGAGTTTTACCGGACGGAAATGGACAATCTGACACAAACCCTACGCGATTTGGCAAGCAAGGAAGACCGGATCCATTTCATGGAAAATGATGCCGTGATCATCGATGGCGTGAGGTTCCTTGGCTGCACGTTATGGATGGATTTCCTCTTGTTTGGCCGTGAGCGACGCGTGGATTGCAAGCGAGAGGCTTACATGCTCAATGATTTTCGGCTGATCAAGAAGGCCAGCGGGACGCACAATGGCGGCGGTTTTGTTAACAAGTTTAAGCCGCAAGACGCGGTGGATTTGTTCACCACTTCGACCCGATGGCTGACAGAGCAGCTGGATACGCCGTTTGACGGAAAAACTGTGATCATCACGCACCACTTGCCAAGCTTTGACAGTGTCGCCCCGCAGTACGCCACCGACCTGCTGAGCGCCTGTTTTGCCAGCCGGCTGGATCATTTACTTGGGCGCATGGATTTATGGATTCATGGGCATACGCATACGAGCTTTGATTATGTGAAGGGTGGTACGCGCGTAATTTGTAATCCGCGCGGCTACTGCCTATATAACCGCGACTGTGAGAATTTTGACTTCAACCCGCAACTGGCAGTGGAAATATGACCGAAACATTAATAATCGCCGACCCGCAGCCGTTAAAGCGGCTAACCCTTGAGCGCAAGCTGGACGCGTTGACGCCCGGCCTGCCTCTGGCTGTCACGGACATGGCGCTGGCTGAATTAAAGGCTGACAGCGATAGCTTGAGCGCTTCAGCCCTGGCTTACCTGGAAGATAACCAAGTACCAAAAATTGAAACTGGGATACCGGCCATTGCTAACGACTTGCGCGCGCTGGAGCCTGGCGTTCGTACGCGCATGCTGACGTTAACGCAGTTTTTACGCAAAGCGACAGGCTGGCCGCAGCTGCAAAAGGTAATGTTTGCCAATAAATTCACAGCCGAGCGTGCCCTTGGTTGGCCTGATTGGGCGGTGGTATCGATCACGGAGCCGGAACAATTCCCGGGTGAGGCTAAATTACAGGATGGCTGGCATAGCATTTGCCGGGTTAATTTTCACGACGTGGATTTATCGACGAAGACAGACGAACCATACGTCCTGATGACCGAGCGCGACGCGAAAATTATTGTTAACTTTGTGCACGCAGCAGCGCCAGAGGTTCATGGAATTCTGGTGCACTGCAAGGCGGGAGTAAGCAGATCAGCAGCGGTGGCAAAGTGGATTGCCAGAGCTTACGACTTGCCGTTTGATCATAGTTATAAACAATACAACAAGTACGTCTATCAGCTGGTTTGGCAAGCTGGCAAGGGAGAGGATGAAAATGGGTGAAACACTTTTGCAATCCCTGAATGCCAGCCTGGCAAAATCCGGCGGCAGCGTGCACATAGCAACGCATGGCGAAATTAGCGCCTTGGAGCACGCAGTAATGATAAAGACCAGTTTTAATGAGCGCGCGATCACTGGCATTCTCGATGACTGGTCCGTCGTCATGCTTGCTGTCTCGCACGGTGAAGGTCAACGCGCGCATCTGGTGGGCGAGTTGGTAGGCACCATTAAAATCCGCATCACCAGCATGATTTGGGAATTAAGCCTGACGCAAGGGTTCGCTTTGACTCAGCGCGGCTCAGTGTATCAGCTGGGGCACCAACGCGCGGGAGAGCCTGATTTAAACAAGGTATTAGCGCTGGCTAAAACCATAGCGAGCTGGCGGGGCATCCAATTATGAAATTGCAGATCTGCACAAAAGACGATGCGGAAGCCTTACCTGCGAGCGCAGATTGGGGAGTTATCGTGATCACCGACCCTGCAGCGCCTTACCTGGACCTGCAACCAGGCTGGCAAGTGGTACGCCGGCAAAAGGTGATAGACCGCATGTTTCCCAAGGAAGAAGCCCATGATCTGGCCTTATTTGTGTGCATGCATAGCCCGGCCTTGAAGGGTTTCCTGGTGTGCAGCAACGGTGGACTGGCGCTGGTCCAGGGCGTAGCCGCTTGGTTATGTGAGCGTTTTAACATCCCGGAATTTGCACTGGACAATCCAGACGCCGGATTTGCACTGGAGCCGGAATTTAACGCGCGCGTGCTGGAATTATTGAGGACAACAACGAAATGACAAATTTACTCGAAGAAACCACAAAAGTCATTTACGCATCAGGCCACACTCTCGTTGATATCGTATTTATCGGCGCGGAAAGCACAGGGCATCAGTGCACCTGGATTGAATTTATGGGGCTTGCTGACATTGAGTACGACGACGATTTTGGCTTGCAAAACGTAGCGCGGGACCTGGTTATTGCGTTTAGCGACCGCGCCCGGTTAGTACGCCATGACTACGATGGCCAGGAAGGCTGGCGGCTGATCAAGCCGTTTAGGATGCCCACCGAAGTGCGCCCGATCAAAACGTTAATACGTACTAGTGACGATAAACAGGCTTACGCGCGCACGCTGGAGGATCTGAACCCATGACCTATTTATACTTGGATTTTGACGGGGTGTTGCACCCTGACGCAGTGTACAGCACGCAAGGCCGCCCGGAATTAATGAAGACCGGCGCCTTGTTTCAGCACGCCCCGATACTTGAAGAAGCCCTGGCGTACCATCCGGAAGTCAAAATCGTGCTGTCCACATCCTGGGTTGGCGCCTTCGGTTTTGAGGCCACCCTGGCTTACCTGTCGGCTGGAATCCGGGAGCGCGTTGTAGGTCATACCAATATTGAGCTTGCTGCCGTCGACATGTATAGCACGCTGCGCTTCAGTGACCTGACACGCTTTCAGCAGATCATGGCGCACGTGGAAAGCAACGGGATCACAAACTGGCTAGCCTTGGATGACCTGCACTCGCAAAGCCAGGACTGGCCATCGAGTCATGCTCAGCATTTGGTTTTGTGTCATCCAGACACAGGGTTAAGTGATCCGGAAGTCCAGGCGGCCCTGAAT
This sequence comes from Methylotenera sp., assembly GCA_020622105.1. Taxonomy (GTDB): domain Bacteria; phylum Pseudomonadota; class Gammaproteobacteria; order Burkholderiales; family Methylophilaceae; genus Methylotenera. Next base: position 113,739 of record JAHRYP010000004.1, on the reverse strand, counting down.
ACCGCATTACTAGAGCGGCAACATGCGCGATAGTTGAACCAGACGCCAGCGTTGTATCAAGAAGGCGTATGTAATCAATAAACAATGCAACTTTTTCCGCAATTAATAAAGGAAGCTGCAACTTTTTCGGGAGTTAATAAGGAAAACTGCAAGTTTTTCCGGTGTTAACAAAAACTGGAGCACCAATGGACAGGATAACCCTATTTTTAGATCTGGATGGCGTGTTGCACCCCGACGCCGTGTACCGCGGTAAGCACGGGCTGGAGTTGCGGGCACCCGGTTATTTAATGATGCACGCGCACATCCTGGCGCGCATCCTGGGCCGGCATCCGCACGTGGATATTGTGTTATCCACGTCGTGGGTAAGGGAGCTAGGCTATGACAAAACCTTATCAAAATTGCCTGAAAGTATACGAGAACGAGTCATTGGCGCCACTTGGCACCGGCATATGAAAACAGAGAGCGGATACGACCCGTTCAGCCACATGACGCGTTTTGAGCAGATCATCTCGCACGTGCGCCGGAATGCCGTGCAGCACTGGCTAGCCCTCGATGATTTGCATTCCGGGACGGAAGACTGGCCGGAAGACTTCCAGGATCATCTTATCCTTTGTAATTCTGATTTGGGCTTGGCTGATCCGGAAGTTCAGGAAAACCTGAGTTTATGGTTGGCAGAAATTCCAGGGATATAGACTAATTTTCACGAAACCCTATACAGGCTTGCAGAGGATTTTAGGAAAATGAGGATTGCGGTTAACTATGCGAAAAACGGTAACTGGAGCACCCATATTGATTTTTTAAAACATTGTTTTTTTGTTTAAAATCATTTAGTTATATAACATTGATTAAAAAGTAATCAACTTTTCTCGCATTTTGGCTAAAGAGAAAAACTGATACATAACGACATGATGTCCGGCTATAAAAGTAGGTACCAGCTGGTAGGCTTAACCATACATAATGAATTTGGAACAACGTTACGTGCATGCGCGATGCCAAAAGTAAAAAAGCCGGGGCTACCCTGGCTTTTTACTTTTCATACCCTTGCACCGACCAATAAAGACGGGGCTTTGCTACATATTTCGGTCGGTAGATCACTAACTTTTTATGAACAAATGCGTCGCTTCTAGAATGTTTCTATCAGCAACATCCTCGCCATTAACTCATAATACCGAACGGATGTCATCCACAGCCATAAGTAACAGTGCGGCTTTACTGCATCAACGACCTATATGACCCGAAGGGAAGGAAGGTATCACCAGCTGAATAGTTAAACAGAAATAATTGGCTCGGAATAACATTGTAAACATGCACAGTGCTAATAGAGTGCCAGGGTAATCCGGCCTTATACTTGCCCTGCGTTGCACATTCCAATAAAGACGGGGCTTTGCCACATATGCAGGTCGGTATTTCACTAACTTTCGGTCGGTAGTTCACTAACTTTTTCATGGGAATTTCCGTCTCTAGCCTTTATCTTCATTGTCTTTATAAAAAGGTTTATCTGCATCGAGGTTGGTTGTATATTCTGATACCAATCAGCGAGAGATATCTGCCCGCGCATAATAAGTCAGTTATGTACTTCCTTAATGCACCCTGAGTGATGTTCAAGCTGTGTAGCAAAAGCTGCACAAATACCAACTTCGACATTCATTGAAAATGACGCTAACTGTCACATTTTTTTAAAATTTTTTAAAAAATTGTTATTGGGAAATCCAGGAGTAGGGCTGGCCGTTGAGCATCCTAAGTATCAATTATGAGCCTATGCCAGCAGTATTCAGGATTTCCAGGCATCACCAAGTTTTGTCCGATTGATCAGATGAAATTTGAGGAACAAAACCGATTACCAGATACAAACGTATGGATGGGCCGCGAACGTGTTATCTGAAAAAGCCCTGATGCCACCGTATCCTATCGCGGTAATGACTTGGAGGGCTCATAGCCGCCCTCAGACTGGCCTAGCTCAGGGATCCGCTTGCGCTAAACCTGAGCACCTCTAAAAAGGTTAAGTTTTGATAAACTTAGTGAGCCTGAGCTCCGTCAGGGGGCTCAGGCTTGCCGTCCAGCCCGAATACTAAGCTGAATACGACCCTTTTCCGGTAGGTTTTTGCTTTGGGCTTTAGCTCTTCTCATAACTCACCACAATGCTGAGACGCATCAACTATAAACTGTTCGTTCAACCTAAATGGATTCAGGCTACAAGTGTTTATTCCACAACGCCTAACCTCCAGCACCATCGGATTCGGCTGTGCTAGCTTAATTTATGATTTTAGCTTGGTCATTAAAATAGCGGCACGCGCTCACCGCAAGTGATGCGCGGGCTTGCCGTCCAGCAATATTTTCAGGAACATCGAGCGCCCCACCGCTTGATGTCGGGATATAAAATACGACTGTGGGTTCTGCAGTCGCTGGAAGGTTCGGTCTTAACCTTCCTTCTGGTCGGGTTTGAGTCGTTGAAATCAATTTAATGTGATGGGTTATTGCAACTGGACGCGAGTATTCGTCGGAGCGTCGCAGACAAACCTGAGTATTATGGCTTAACCCGAAAATGCAGTTCGGGAAATCCAAAAAACTATTAGAATGTTATTAGAACATTCTTAGACGGTGAAAAAAAAGCCCCAGTGTTGACGGGGCTTCCAGAGCATTGGAATTTTAGAGCTATCGGGTTATCCATCTCTAAATATCGGGTAACGTATCCCAAAGTATCGGGTTTCTCATCCATAGGGATATTGGTGAATGGTAGATAGGTGATCGAAGGCATCTTTTATCAAGAATGCCTTCTATCAGAAGCAATTATAGCTGCTTGGTGCGCCTCACGTAAACGTGAGTCTTCTTGATGCTGGTTTCCCAGCCGGGCAGGGTGTTAATTTTTTTGATGGCTCGTATGATCGCCGCGCGACGATTTTTCATGACATCTTTTGAGCAGGGTCGTTTACCCCAAACGTGCCTGATTAAGGTATCGATTTCCGCCCCTTCTCCAGCCATCAACGGGCCTCCAAGTCTTATAAATGCGCACAGCCAAGCGTGAAGGATCTTGGTCACGGGGTCGTTGCCTAGCGACCGCCGTTCGACCAGAGAAACTGGGGAGTTCTGCCTGCGTGAAATAGAACCGGACAGTCGCCAATTTATTCCTATGGTGAGCTGGTTATCGTCATGCTGAAATGATATCAGCCTGCTGGAAGTGGCATTGCTTCCGTTTCCGCGATGTATCGTTACCGATGCCAACTCCCCAAGCAATTTGCTAAGTAACACATATTCTTTGCTGCTTGTACCCATGCCTGCGTCCAAGAGAAGGGCGTAGGGAGAGCACTTAAGCACTGAGATGGCTTGTCTGCTTGCACTTCCAGTAACTGCAAGCAGCCCCATTTGTTTCTTATGGATGCCGTTGGTATCACCTGGAGGGATCAATGACTGCTCTTTGGCTTGCCGGGCGGTGCGCGCTAGAATTGCAAGCAGAATGGATTGGTGAGTTGATGCCAACTGAGGCCCCTCAAACTTTATGGGTTCGTCTTCACGGAAACCTTCAACATTAATCAGAGTTTCCCCAGACCGTGCAGTTGGTTTGAAAAGCCCATCTGTCAGATGTGCGGGATCCAGCATGGCGAAGATGCTTTCTGCGGATTTGCTCATTAAAGAACCTTCTCAGCAACAATAGGCAGAAGAACGCCACCCTCATGGCGCTTATACCAGTGATCAGCAAAAGGCTGGCCATAGTTTTGTTTGCTGATGCCAAAGCGGACGTAATACTTGCGGTCGTCAGCTTTGATTTTTTGCTTCTTGGCTTCCGCTTCTGACATGACAGCCATAAAGCTCTGCCATCTGGCGTTGTCGACCAGAAGGGAAGCGCCCCTGGCACTCTGCTGCTCATCAGTGCGGCCATGGGCCGCCATTGATTTTGAGGTATGATGTACCATGACGATTGCGGCGCCGGAATCCCTGGCAATTCTTTCCAGGATAGACATCACCTGTGCCATTTCCTTATTGCTGTTCTCATCTGCGCTATGACATCGGCTCAGGGTGTCAATGACACATAACCGTGCATTGTTAGTAGATAATATTTCGAGCAACCAATTCTGGCTAATAGGATCAAGGATATTAAATCCATTTCCGTAAAGACACTGTATTACAGTGTTTTTAGCTACCAAATCACGTGTATCCATGTCCAGAAATGCCCCCATGTAATGTAAACGGGCATGGATCATACCTTTTGGGTCTTCACCATTTAATATGACCACAGGGCCGTGAATAGTAATCGGCAGATTAAGTAAGGATTTATTTGCATCCTTGGAAGCTACGCACAAAGCTGCTTCGGTGATCCAGATTGATTTCCCGGTTCCTCCGGGGCTTGTAATAAGTCCTACGGTGCCGGCCACAAAGCCAGGTAAAACAAAATCAGGTTTTTCTGGGGTGTTGCTGAATGCATGCATTAGGTCAATACGCATTTAAAGTCTCCTTTAGAAAGATCACGATTAATCTGGTTTGCAATAAATATGATTAGTGTTGCGATGTTATTTATTGCCAGATGTTGGGTGAGCATTCTAGCGAGACGTGGGCCATGCATATCGATGGAAAAGATGGGTAAAAGCCCCGTTTATCCATCGATATCATTGTGAAAACTCTCAATATAATTTCGTTATCAGCAATCAGATAACAACGAAAGGATCACTATGAATAATGTAACAAACTCTACTGCTAATAAGCCTGCAAACGACCTCAGCACGATTACAGCTGCGATTAGGTTTCTTATGCGTCAATCGAGAAAAGAGAGGCCTGATGGAAAAACTGACCGTGCGGGACGCTTTTATCCAAGTGAAAGTGAAAAATGTGATTGCTGTAATGGACTTAGCTCTCCAACACGTGCATATCCTATGTCATTATTAAGCCATTGTCGTACGGCAAAGCACGTGTCTAGAAAACATAATGTTGATACTAAAGCGATGCGTGAAATGGTTAAATTCATTGAGGAAAACCATATTGATTTTAGTGCCCAGGATGCTACTAGACTTGTTATTGCATTGCTGATTGATACAAGTACGTTGGACCAAATGAAGCGCAATAGAAAGAAACATTTAATATAATGTTTCGCATATGCAGACATTATTTGTCCTCTAACGTTTATTCATATGAATAAACGTTAATGTTTCACAGCGTCAATCAGCCCTTTGAGTAACTTAGTATAGCTATTAAAAAACGGTTCGCGCGCTTGATTGTTAATCCACTGTTTGCCTAATGCTGCATCCCAGGTCATGAAGCTAACTGTGGCTTCCGGGTTATTAAGATTTTCTCTAAATTGCTCTGGAGTGGAACAAAACACATGGTTGGTTACCTGGTTATTGATAACCCAGAATGGCTGAGGAGTTATCAAGTCGCTTATGCTCGAAAATGCTAGACCTCGCCTCACAGCTGCATCCATTGTTGAAGTGATGGTATGTTTATCCCGCCATGCTTTTAAGTTGCTCATGGTGTAATTTACACGCTGATTCCGAGCTTTAGTGCCAGATTGCGGGTATTGAATATACGCCGGACCATCGCCTGCTTGGCGCAAACGTGCCAGTGTCTTTGCGCTGATTCCCAGAAACAGCGCAGCGTGTTCAGCGCTCATTATGGCGGAGTCAGGTAGGCTGGCGATCTCTTTAACGATCTGAAAGTGTGTCAGTATGTTAGTGGTATTGCTCATTAAGCTTATTCCAATTTGTCAGCCGACATCATTGCATATTTTGGCGTCAGTAGCATATTAAAAACGACCGGTGCGGTTGCTAAAATATGAAGTTCGATGCGCTGCAGGACTTCTTTAAGTCTTTGCCATTCTGTTTCCGTATAACGCGCCGTTGGGTCGCTCATGTTGCTGTGATTTAGAACTCGTTTCACCATTGAGTAACTTGTTAGTTCTTCTGCAATTCTGCCCATGCTTCTGCGCAGGTCGTGCATGCCTATCTTTTTGATGCCGGCGTCTTCACAAATATAGTCAATCAGTGAGCTTGCGTCGCTGTAATGACCAGTTTTACTGAATTTAGACTCGGCTGGGAAAACCCATTTGGAGTTCTTGTCTTTCTTTATGATGTGCTTACGTTGCAAGAGGATTTCATAAGCTGCGTCTGCCAACGGGAGTTCATGGTCTTCGCCGTTTTTTGTGTCTCTGAAATATACGGTCCTAGCTTCCAGGTCTACATAAGAAGATGTCGCTTTTTCGGCATCAGAAATTAAATGCCACCACTTCAGGTTCGCGCCCTCATTCTTTCGGGTTCCCCAAAGCGTTGTCAGGAATAGATAGTCGCAACCAGTACGATTCTTTGCGCGGCGCCCGTGGATGGCGTTGAGCCAGTTCCCCATGTTTTCTTTGAGTGAGAGAGGTTTTCTAACTCCCTTTGCTTTATAGTCTGACTCAAGCTGCGAACGAGTGCGATATTTCTCGTTTACTTGAAGAATTGTAAAGGGGTTGTAGGTAAGGCTCGGACTTCTTTGATGCGATGCCGCGTCATGAATTTCGAGTTTGATAGCATGGCTGACAGCTACGTTAGCCCATCTAAATGTCTGCTCAGCTGTTGTTCTTCTTGTCGCCGCGATACTATCAAACATTTGTGAGATCTCGTTGCCGGATAGGTCTTTGACTCTCCTGTTTTTCCAGTCTTCGAATTTGTTAATAGACCTATCCAGTACGGCTAGGGTATTAAATTTTGCTGGTTTGGGGCGCCCTAGCAGGAATTCCCGGTATTGCGTGAACGCTTCGGATAAGGTGATTTCGCTTGCTAGCTTCTTACGTTCGATACTATTTGGATTTTTACCGGTTTCTTTTGCCACTTGCACCAGGTTACGTGCTTTGTCTCTGGCGACCTCGATGCTGGTAAAGTCTGAGACGTTTCCTACTTTTGCTTTGATAACTTTACCGTCAGGCAGGCGTCGTTGGATGATGTAAGTTTTCTTGGTTTTAGCTACCTTAACACCAAAACCGGTAGGCGCGTCTCGGTGGTCGTCAAACAGGATGTAAGGCTGACCGCTGTCATTATCAGTAAATTCAAGCTTGCCGCCGATTGCGCCGTAGGGTTTTTTATCTAATACGAGCCGGAGCACAATATTTTGGTTTAGCGTTGTTTTCATCTGTAGAATATATCTTTTATGACAAGATTTTAAATGTAGCCCAATTATGCATTTTATTTATCCAATTGTACATTGGGCTACATATGGGCTACAAAATTACGGGCTCACATTAGTTTAAGTGGGTTTGAGTGAGCTCACTTGAGCCTAAATTTTCGATACGCATAATGAAAAAAAATATAGAAAACAATGATATAGCTAGTATTTCCGGGGTTTCTGAGAATCACACCCCTATGATGCGCCAGTATCTGGGGTTAAAAGCACAGCATCCAGACATGCTGCTGTTTTATCGCATGGGTGATTTCTACGAGCTGTTTTTTGAGGATGCTGAAAAGGCTTCCAGATTGCTCGGTATTACCCTTACGCAGCGCGGTAGCAGTAATGGTCAGCCTATTAAAATGGCAGGCGTACCCTACCATGCGGCAGAGCAGTATCTGGCAAAGCTTGCCAAGCTCGGTGAAGCAGTTGCGATTTGTGAGCAGGTGGGTGACCCGGCAACCAGCAAAGGGCCGGTAGCGCGTGAAGTGGCGCGCATTTTAACGCCCGGTACTCTGACTGATACGGCTTTGCTCGATGAATCACGTGATAATCAATTACTCAGTATTTTTCAATCTGAGGGTGTATTGGGGCTGGCACGCCTTAACTTAGCTTCTGGTAGTTTTGTGCTGAGTGAAATTGCAGTGGGTTTGCTAGCGCAGGAAGTTGAACGCATCGCACCGAGCGAAATATTGTACCCTGATGATTTTCAGCATGCGGCTCTAAGTTTAAGCAAAGTTGCGAAAAAGCGTTTAAGTCCGTGGCAGTTTGATTTTGACAGCGCGTTCAGCACGCTGACAAAGCAATTCAATACTTATGATCTCAACGGTTTTGGCTGTGCCGATTTAAAACCAGCGATTTGTGCTGCCGGTGCGCTGTTGGATTACGTGAAGCATACGCAGCGCACAACGCTGCCGCATATCAATGCCATCAGCGTAGAAACTACCAGTGCCTATATTCAGCTTGATGCTGCCACGCGCCGCAATCTTGAGATTGACGTTACGCTGCGCGGCGAAGTCTCTCCAACTTTATATTCACTTTTAAATACAACGCAAACTGCGATGGGGGCACGTTTGCTACGGCAATGGCTACATCATCCGCTGCGAGATAGAAATCTGAGTATGAAGCGGCATGAGGCTATCGCTGATTTGACAGTAAGCGGGCGCTATGTCGACTTAAGGCAGGCACTGAGACCGGTAGGCGATATAGAGCGTATTACTGCACGTGTTGCCTTGAAAACAGCGCGACCGCGTGATCTGTCTGGCCTCGCTGCGAGTTTGCAACAGTTACCTGTTCTGCAAATGCAGCTGCTGAATCATAGATCCAGTCTGCTACAGACATTGAATGACAATTTATCTGCACCGCATGCTGTTGTTAACTTGCTGACCAATGCAATTAAGACAGAGCCAAGCGTAGTGCTGCGTGAGGGTGGCGTAATTGCAGATGGTTACGATGCAGAGCTGGATGAATTACGTGCGATTCAAACCGATCATGGTGATTTTCTGCTGCAATTTGAGGCGGCAGAAAAAGAGCGCACTGGTATTTCAAATTTAAAAGTTGAATACAACAGTGTGCATGGCTTTTATATCGAGATGAGCCGCACACAGGCGGAGAGTGCGCCGGCAGAATACCGCCGTCGCCAGACCTTGAAGAATGTTGAACGATTCATTACACCGGAGCTGAAATCATTTGAAGACAAAGTGCTGAGTGCTAACGATCGCGCATTGGCGCGTGAAAAAATGCTCTATGAGCAGGTGTTGGCAGCACTTGGTCAGTATATTGCTGCGCTGCAAACCAATGCCGGTGCAGTGGCGAGCCTGGATGTGCTGTGCTGTTTTGCCGAGCGTGCCATCAGCCTGAATTACGTTGCACCACAGTTTACCACCGAAGCCGGTATCGAAATTATCAATGGCCGTCACCCGGTTGTAGAACAGATTTCAGTGCAGACTTCCGGTCAGCCATTTATTGCCAATGATGTTTTATTGAGCCCATACCGTCAGCTGTTGCTGATTACCGGCCCCAACATGGGCGGTAAATCGACTTTTATGCGGCAAACGGCGCTGATTGTGCTGCTGGCAAACTGTGGCTGCTATGTACCAGCTACAGTAGCTAAAATCGGCGAAATTGATCGCATCATGACGCGTATTGGGGCGTCGGATGATCTGGCGGGCGGTCGCTCTACCTTTATGGTGGAGATGACAGAAACCGCGAATATTCTGCATAACGCAACCGATAAAACGCTGGTGTTGCTCGATGAAATCGGCCGCGGCACGTCTACATTTGATGGTTTGAGCCTCGCTTGGGCAGTTGCTAAACAGCTTCTGGAAAAGAATAGGTCATATACCTTGTTTGCAACGCATTATTTCGAGCTGACTCGCATTGTGGATGAATTCAAGTACGCTGCGAATGTGCATCTGGATGCGGTAGAGCACGGTCCAGAAAATAATAAAGCCATTGTGTTCATGCACAAAGTTGAAGAGGGCGCAGCCAACCAGAGTTATGGCTTGCAGGTGGCGCAGCTGGCTGGGATACCCAGGAGTGTAGTGAATGCTGCTAAACGTAAACTGACACAATTGGAGAATAATCAAGTTGCAACCAGTTCAGAGCAGCCGGATATGTTTGCTGTAGATGCGCTGCCAAAAGAAGTTGCAATGCACCCAGTAGTTTCTGAGCTGGAAATTATTCAGCCGGATGACTTGACGCCAAGGCAGGCTTTGGAAATGCTGTATAAGCTAAAAAATATAGCTGCCAGTCCTACCTGAATGTAGACTCAGGTGTAACGTAGCAGCTATATTTAACTTAATTAAGTGCTGATTTACCCTTACTGTCATTGCGAGCGATCTAGCCTTTAGCCGCGAGCGTAGCGCTGCGGGTGGCAGTCCAGTACTTGATACATTAATAAGACTCTGGATTGCCGCGTCGCTTTGCTCCTCGCAAAGACGGAATAAATCAGCGTTTACTTAACTTAGTGGTGGTGACCACCAGCGCCGTGAACGTGCTGATGTGATACTTCTTCTTTGTTTGCTGCGCGCACGTCAGTGATGGTTGCAGTGAAAATTACACGTTCGCCTGCCCAAGGGTGGTTACCATCAACGATCACTTTGCCGTCAGCGATTTCTGAAACGGTATATAAAATTACTTCACCAGTTTCGTCTTCACCTTCAAACTGCATGCCTACTTTTAAATCAGCAGCAGGGAAAGCGCTTGCTGGCTCGATTTGCACTAATTCTTCGTCGTATTCGCCAAAAGCATCAGCAGGTTGTAAATCTACAATCACAACATCACCTACTGTTTTTCCGTGCATCGCCTCTTCCACTTTAGGGAAAATGTTGTCATAACCGCCATGCAGGTAAGCCACTGGGTCGCTGCTTGATTCAAGCACGTTGCCATCGGCATCTTTTAATTCATAAGTCATTGATACTACGGTGTTCATTGCGATTTGCATGGTGAGGTCCTCAAACTGGGCTTTGTTAAAAATTAGCTGTGTAAAAAATTAAGTGTAAGATTTTAAACTATATTTTGAATATCCCTAAATGAAATATTCCGGCTTTACGTCTATGTTAAATTCTGTGGTGTTTGGTAATCAGGCGATCAAGTGCAGCAGCAAAAGCCTGTCGATCACTCTGGTTAAAGGTAGCGGGGCCGCTGATGTCTACTCCATTGCTACGTAATTCTTCCATCAGGTTGCGCATGGCCAGCCGTTCTTTAATGTTGGCTATGGTGTAAAGCTCGCCACGCGGATTGAGGGCATAGCCGCCTTTTTCTACCACCTGCGCAGCAAGTGGAATGTCGGCAGTAATGACCAGATCGCCGATTTCCATCTCGACTACAATCCGGTTGTCTGCTACATCAAAACCACTTGGAACTTGCATGGTTTTAATAAAAGCTGATGGCGGCGTGCGTAAAAACTGGTTGGCTACCAGTGTGGTAGTGATTTGTGCCCTGATTGCAGCCCTGAATAAAATTTCTTTAATCACGACTGGGCAGGCATCGGCATCAACCCAGATTTTCATTATTTATAAATATTAAATTGCAAATTAAGGTTGCGCGAAGTGAATCAGATGATGATTCACGATCGCGCATATTTTCTAACGACCTCTACCACCGCTTCTATGTTGGCTGCCAGGGCTGCCTGACGGTTTGCCTGCACCACCTTTAAAGCCACCACTATTTGGGCGGGCTGGGTTAGCGCCTGAATTATTGCGTGGCCTGTTGCCGTGGCTAGGTACTGTTGGTGAAAACAGCGCCGGTTGTGGCATAGCCTGATGTCTTGCTGCCTCTGACATCGGTTTGCTTTGTGACGTAGTTGGTTTGTTTTGCGGCGCTGGCTTGCTTTGTGTTCTTGGCGCGCTATTTACAGCTTGACTGTTATTCTGCGGTTTACGCTTCTGGCCATGCTGCGGACGTGGTGCTCGTGGTGCTTCTGGCTCCGGGTTGGCGTTTGGCGTAAAGCCTTCAACCTGTACTCTTGGAATCTCGCGCTTGATCAGTTTTTCAATATCTTTAAGCAGCTTGAGTTCTTCACGGTCTACCAGTGACACAGCGGCACCGCTGCTACCGGCGCGGCCAGTACGGCCAATACGGTGCACGTAGTCTTCCGGCACGTTAGGTAACTCAAAGTTGACTACTTGCGGTAATTGGTCAATATCCAGGCCACGAGCTGCAATATCAGTCGCTACCAGTACACGTACGCTGCCATCTTTAAAGTTGGCAAGCGCCTTGGTGCGCGCGCCCTGACTTTTGTTGCCGTGAATAGCTGCTGCTTCAATGCCGTCTTTCACCAGTTTTTCTGCCAGGCGATTGGCGCCGTGCTTGGTGCGCGTGAATATCAGCACTTGTTTCCAGTCGTTGGCAGTTACCAAGTGGCTGACCAAATCACGTTTATGCGATTGCGGTACCATATGCACGGTTTGCTCTACCAGCTCAGATGCAGTGTTGCGGCGTGCTACTTCAACAAAGCCTGGGTTGCGCAATAAGCCATCGGCTAATGTTTTGATTTCATCTGAAAACGTTGCTGAGAACAGCAGGTTCTGGCGTTGCTTAGGCAGCATGGCCAGAATCTTTTTGATGTCGCGGATAAAGCCCATATCCAGCATGCGGTCGGCTTCATCCAGCACCAGAATTTCTACACCTGATAAATCAATGGTTTTTTGTCCTGCGTGATCCAGCAGGCGACCCGGTGTTGCCACCAGAATATCCAGCGGTTTTTTCAAACGGCTGATCTGCGGGTTGATATTAACGCCGCCAAAGATCACGGTAGATGTAAGCGGCAAATGTTTGCCGTAAACTTTTACTGATTCTTCAATTTGAGCAGCTAATTCGCGTGTCGGCGTCAGCATCAGGCAACGTGGGCGGCCTTTGGCAATATCTGCAAGCGGCTTTTGGCTTAACAGGTGCAGAATAGGCAAGGTAAAACCTGCGGTTTTACCGGTGCCGGTCTGTGCGCCTGCCAGCAGGTCGCCGCCGTTCAGCACCAGCGGAATTGCTTTGGCCTGAATTGGTGTTGGGTTGGTGTAGCCGGTATCAGTAATCGCACGCAGAATCGGCTCACATAAGCCTAGCTCGTTAAAGCTGAGCGTACTTTTTTCTATCGTTAGGTCGGCTTTAATGGCTTCAGGTTGAAAACCATCAATAGGCGAGTTTATTTCATTTGTATTTGTTGTTTGTGCTGTCAAGTAATGCTCCAGTTTAGGTATTAGGCCGACCTATTACTTAAAATGAAGCAACACCAATCGAGGTCTAGGCATGTGTGGTTATTTTCGGTATTTTGAGATACGGAAGATAATCAGGGTAAGAGACCGCTACGCTGATTGGTTGGCGTAGGGTAATGAATTGCTGAGGATTATACGTAAGATTGTGATTAAAGCTAGTAATACTTTTTAATTCAATTTCTTATAACTTTTACCAGTATCTGCGAAGTATCTTGATATTGGATTATCTGGCAGATTGATATGAATTGCCATACAAACGTCGCCAGACCCATGGCGGTAAAGGATTGTCACTACTCCAAAGGCCGACTCTGTCTCTCCGCGCTCTGGCGGCAGCATTTTTTACAGCAAGGTTTTGTGAATACTTCTCGTTATGCCAGGCATAGCCTTGTTCGGCCATGTATACGCTGGCATCGGTATGGTTACATTGCAGTTTGCCTAAATGGCGATTATATTTGTCCTGGCCAGCCAGCTCGAAGTTGATGCTGATATCTTTGCCTTTGCAAAGTTCGATCAAGGCGCGCCGTGCCTTTTGCCCATAGGCCTGATTCCGTTCGGGGGCATCAATGTCGGTCAGGCGAAGTTTTAATTTGCCATTGGCATTCTTTAATTCAACGGTATCACCATCATAGACGCGGCTAACCGTGTAAGTGGTTTCAGCCTGACTGGATGTGCTTGATAAAAATAGCAGGCATGCAAAAATTAAACGTAATAACGACATGATAGGCAGCTTAATTGTGTTTAATGCTGATGCGTATGATCATCACCGTTGTGGCCGTGTTCGCGATCCAGCAAGCTGTAGTAGTTGGAAGGTTCCAGCACGGTAGGAATAGGGTCTGCATCGGTGTCAGGATGATCTTTACTGTAATGCAGTCCGCGGCTTTCCTTGCGTTCCATTGCGCTTCTTACAATGAGTTCTGCTACCTGCAATAAGTTACGCAGTTCAATCAAATCGTTGCTGATTTTAAAGTTGCTATAAAATTCGTGTACTTCATTACGCAGCATATGTATGCGGTGCAACGCGCGGCTTAAGCGTTTATCCGTGCGCACAATGCCGACATAGTTCCACATGGAGCGGCGCAGTTCATCCCAGGTGTGGGTAATCAGCACCTCTTCATCAGCATCGGTAACGCGGCTTTCATCCCAGTAGGGTAATGTTGGCACTGGTTTTTCTGGTTGGCTTAATATGTCTTCAGCCGCAGACTGACTGAACACCAGGCACTCAAGCAGTGAGTTGCTGGCAAGGCGGTTGGCGCCATGCAGGCCGGTACAGGCAGTTTCGCCAATCGCATACAGGTTATTGATATCGGTGCGGCCGATATCATCGGTCATCACGCCGCCACACATAAAGTGCACGGCCGGCACCACAGGAATCGGCGTTTTGCTGATATCAATACCCAGCTCCAGGCAGCGACGATAGATGTTAGGAAAATGTTCTTGAATAAACGTCAGTGATTTATGCGAAATATCCAGATAGACACAATCAATACCGCGCTTTTTCATTTCAAAGTCGATAGCACGCGCAACAACATCACGCGGTGCCAGTTCGGCGCGCGGATCATGTTCAGGCATGAACCTGGTGCCATCGGGCAATTTTAAGATGCCGCCTTCACCACGCACTACTTCTGAAATCAGGAAAGATTTAGCATGTGGGTGGAACAGGCAGGTTGGGTGGAATTGAATAAACTCCATGTTTGCAACACGGCAGCCTGCGCGCCATGCCATTGCCATGCCATCACCGGTGCTGACATCCGGGTTGGTGGTGTAAAGGTAAACCTTGCCTGCGCCGCCTGTGGCTAGAATAGTATTTTGCGCACCGATGGTAACGACTTTTCCGGTTGTGTTATCAAGCACATAGGCACCCAGGCAGGCATTGCTACTTAGAAGTTCAGGGTCCTTTGCTTTTACTTTGTGTGTGGTGATCAAGTCTACTGCGATGTGATTTTCGAGCAGGGTAATGTTGGGGTGTTGCCGCACCTTCTGCGCCAGTGTCGTCTGCACCGCATGGCCAGTTGCATCGGCGGCATGAATGACGCGCCTATGGCTGTGGCCGCCTTCACGCGTTAAATGGTAGCCGCTGTCATCTTGCTCGCGGGTAAAGCTAACGCCTTGCTCAATCAGCCATTCAACTGTTTCCTTGCCGTGTTCAACCACTTTTCTGGTCACTGCTGCATCACATAAACCAGCCCCGGCTGTCAGGGTGTCCTGAATATGCGCTTCAATAGAATCTTCGTCATTTAGCACGGCAGCAATGCCGCCTTGCGCCCAGTTGCTTGCAGAGTCGTTGATTGTGCGTTTGCTAACCAGGCATATCTTTTTGTGCTCTGCCGTGCGCAGTGCCAGTGATAAGCCTGCAAGGCCGCTGCCAATAATTAAAACGTCGAATTGCTGCATAAGTTTTTGATTTGTAAGTGTGGGGTAATTTGAACACTGAGGAACTAACGAGAGTGTATCGCGGTCATTGTAAAAGGCAACATAAATAGTGTGGTAGAAGTTAAAAAGTAAATGCTTAACTGATTAATGAGTAATGATAGCGAGGGGATTTAGTAATGATACAACCCGGTAAAATACAAGAATTTACGCAATTAAATTTTATGCAAACTTCGTCGCAAGGGTATACTGCCGAAATAAGCAGACATGATAATAAAATTGAACAAAATAAGACTGAAACTACAGGAAATCTTAAAGTAGTGGCCATTACTCCAACTCCAGGCAATCGTGAGATAGACCATGAGCTTGTGTTGCGTGCGCAGCGCGGTGACAAGCGCGCATTTGGCCTGCTGGTAGATAAATATCAACGCAAATTAGCCCGTTTGTTGTCTCGCATGATTCGTGACCAATCTGAAATAGAAGATGTGGTGCAGGAGTCATTCATTAAGGCTTATCGTGCCTTGCCTAATTTCCGTGGTGATAGTGCTTTTTATACCTGGCTATACCGTATCGGTATCAATACTGCTAAAAACTATCTGGTTTCAGTCGGTCGCAGACCTACTGTGAGTACCGATATTGAAATTGAAGATGCAGAGAATTTTGATAGCGGCGACGAGTTGCGTACCACAGAAACGCCGGAATCAACCATGATGACCAAGCAGATTGCGCAGACGGTAAACGATACGGTTGAGAGTTTGCCTGAGGAGTTGCGCACTGCAATTACATTGCGTGAGATTGAAGGTCTCAGCTATGAAGAGATTGCCACAATTATGGGTTGCCCGATAGGCACCGTACGCTCACGTATTTTTAGGGCGCGTGAAACCATCGCATTGAAATTAAGGCCGCTGTTAGATACGCCTGATAATAAGCGTTGGTAAAATAAAATATGTGGGGGGTTGTTTTAGTGTTAGGAGTAGATAATGAGTGAACAAATATCCGCTTTGATGGATGAAGAGATTGCAGTTGAAGATGCTGCACATCTGATTTCTTCGATGCAATCAAGCAAGCAGTCAGCAGATGCCTGGAGCCAATATAACCTGATTGGTGACGTTATGCGTGGCAATCAATTGCTCAGTAAGGATTTTAAACAAAATTTGATGCTTAAGCTGGATCAGGAGCCTACGGTGCTGGCACCTAAATCAGCCCAAAGCAATGCTGAAAAAGTAGCAGGGCTTAAAGACAAGCTGCCTGCAAAGTGGTCTATTGCAGCCTCTGTTGCCGCAGTGATGGTGGTAGGTTGGATGGCGATGCATCAAGTGCAGTCGGAAAACGAAGCGCCTGCGATTGAAATGGCGCAAGCAGATGTTGTTGAACAGGCGATTCCAAATGAATATATGGCGGCACACCAGTCATCTGCGCCATCAGCGACTTCATATTACATTCAATCAGTGAGCTACGCGGAGTGATGTTAATGAAACATTTTGTTCTGGCTGGAAGTTTTGCCAGTGCATCACTGATTGCAGCTTTGCTTACAAGTTTTAATGTATGGTCTTCTGAACAAGACTCATGGCAGGTGTTGCAAAAAGCAGCAATAGCAGCACGTGCTTTAAGTTATAAGGGTGTTTTTGTCTGCCAGAGTGCAAAACAGATTAAATCGGTAGAAATTACCCACCTTTACGATGGTCAGCATGAGTTTGCACGAAATGTAGTTTTGGATGGTGCCCCGCGTGAGGTACTTAATCAGAGTGGCAATGTAGTTATCTACAATCCGCGTAATGGAAAGATTGTTATTGAGAAGCGCCGTGCACAGAATATGTTTCCGGCAATTTTGCCGACTGACTTAAATTCTATTAAGGCGAGCTATTCATTGCGTAGCGGTGAGATCGAGCGTATTGCCGGGCGTACTGCGCAAATGTTGGTGTTAGAGCCAAAAGATAATTTACGTTACAGTTATCGGTTCTGGATAGATACTGAGTATGGATTACTGCTCAAGTCAGTCATGTTCAATAACCGCAATGAAACGCTGGAAAGCATAGGCTTTAACCAGCTGGCACTGATGAATACAGTTGAACTCGATTGGTTTAAACCCAAAATAGATCACAATAAAAGTTATGTGATGGAGCAAGAACAGGAACTGATTGCTGATGCCGGTTCACCTATAGACTGGGAAATTAAAGCATTGCCGCCAGGTTATCGCAAGGTTGACCAGATGATGCGTAAGGTTCAGGGTAAATCCGGCCCAGTCACACATGTGATATTCTCAGATGGTCTTGCCTTTGTTTCATTATTTATAGAGCATGTTGCTAAGCCGACTAAAGAAAAGCCGACACCAAAGAACGTGCTGACAACCACTGGCAATACCAGCTTTTATGCAAATGTAAACAGTGGACATTTAGTCACCGTGATGGGCGATGTGCCTGAAGCAACTGTTGTTCAGATCGCGAATGCAGTTGTATTTAAGAAATAATTGTAAGAAATGATAGGTAGTGTAGTTAGCAGCCATGATTGAAGAATTTGCAGTAGTTACCAAACGTTTTGATGATCACGTCATGCTGGAGATCGAAAGGCGCACAGCTTGCGGTCTCTGTGGTCAGACGCGTGGCTGCGGTAACGCGACTTGGGGCAAGCTGCTCCGTCATGACAGCCATGAATTTCCGGCTGATAATGCGATCAATGCCAACGTGGGTGATAGCGTAGTTGTTGGTATTGATGAGCGCATCGTTCTCAGTTCTGCTTTTTATCTTTATGTGGTACCACTTTTTACGCTGCTGGTTGGTGCAGTGCTCGCCGATACATTCCTTAATAATGAATTTTACGTCATGCTGGCGGCTGTTACCTGCTGCGCTTCGTCTGGGTAAAAGGCCATCTGATTGGTTATGGCCGTACCAAAAAACCTTATGGTAAAAAATTTCGTGCTGTAGTCCTGCGTCATGCAGATGCAACAGTATCATGTAATAATTCAAATCAAAACATCACAAGTAATGATTAAATATAGGTGATGTTCAAACATTGGTGTAATTTCAAACTAGATGAGGTGAGTAGATGAAACGAAGTTGGATTGCCGCAGTTGTTTTCAGTTTGATCTCTGTGGTTCAGTCAAATACCTATGCAAAAGATTTGCCTGACTTTACTGTGCTGGCTGAGACACAAGGGCCAGCCGTAGTCAATATCAGTATTACGCAAAATATGAAGGCAGAAAATGCAGTGCCATTTCCAGGTATGCCCGGTGATGAGCAAATGCAGGAGTTTTTCAAACGTTTTGGTATCCCTATGCCAGGCCAAGTGCCGGGACAGAATGGTGCCCCTATGCCAGAATACAAGTCGCAGTCGCTGGGTTCCGGCTTTATTATCAGCAGTGATGGCTACATTTTAACCAATGCACATGTGGTGGCCGAGGCTGATGAAGTCATTGTGAAGTTGTCAGATAAGCGAGAGTTTAAAGCCAAGATCATCGGTGCTGATAAGCGTACAGATGTGGCTTTGGTGAAAATCGAGGCAACTGGTTTGCCTAAGGTGACTACAGGTGATCCTAATAAATTAAAAGTAGGTGAATGGGTAGCTGCAATTGGCTCACCTTTTGGTCTGGAAAACACCATGACAGCCGGTATTGTCAGTGCAAAAGGCCGCGCGTTGCCGCAAGAGAATTTTGTGCCTTTTATTCAGACCGATGTTGCGATTAACCCCGGAAACTCAGGTGGACCATTGTTTAATCTGGCTGGTGAAGTGGTTGGTATCAACTCGCAGATTTACAGCCGCAGTGGCGGCTCTATGGGTCTTTCTTTCAGCATCCCGATTGATGTAGCGCTGGAAGTTTCAAATCAGCTCAAAGCGAGCGGCAAGGTTAATCGCGGCTGGTTAGGGATTGTGATTCAAGAGCTGAGCAAAGAGCTGGCAGAATCTTTCGGTATGAAGAATACCAATGGCGCGCTGGTTGCTGCCGTCGAAAAAAATGGCCCGGCAGATAAAGGCGGCTTGGAAGCCGGCGATGTGATTGTTAAGTTTGATGGCAAACCGATTGTATCGTCTTCTGATTTGCCGCGGGCGGTAGCTGCAACTCCACCTGGTAAGACTGTATCGGTTGAAGTGTTGCGTAAAGGCAATCAAAAAACGCTGAATGTTGCCACTGGAGAAATGCCGACAGATGGTACTGAGGTTGCACAGGCAGCCAAGCCATCAGTAAAACCAGAGGTTAACCGTATTGGTTTGGTGCTCAAGGAAACAACACCCCAGCAGCGAAAAAAACTCAACGGTAAAAACGGCCTTGTAGTGTTAGATGCACAGGGTGCTGCTGCCCAGGCAGGAGTACGTCGTGGTGATGTAATTTTGGGACTTAATAACACAGTGGTACAGAGTCTCGAACAGTTTAATAAGCAATTGGCAAGTTTTGCTGCGGGAAAATCTGTTGCATTGTTGGTATTGCGCGGCGAAAACACGCTGTATGTACCAGTCAAAATACCAGTAGTCAAATAAGTATTGTAAAATGTCAGTGGTAATCAACAGATGTTAATACGTTGCTGTAAAATCCGAGCAGTTCGGTTTAATAACAAGGGCGCCTAGAGCGCCCTTGTTATTAAACCGGTATGGTAGTTAGATTAGAATCAAACGTACCATGCGCCAGTAGAGTTAAGTTTTAAACATTAGCCAGTTATTGAAATAGTCACATTTAAAAAATAAACCATGAAAAATATTCGTAATTTCTCCATCATTGCCCACATTGACCACGGAAAGTCCACGCTGGCTGACCGCATTATTCATATGTGCGGTGGCTTGGCTGATCGTGAGATGGAAGCACAAGTACTTGATTCCATGGATATTGAGCGTGAGCGTGGTATTACCATCAAAGCGCAAACCGCAGCTTTGCAGTACAAGGCGGATGACGGCCAGATTTATCAGCTCAATCTGATTGATACCCCGGGCCATGTGGATTTTAGCTATGAAGTGTCGCGTTCACTCTCTGCCTGTGAAGGTGCGCTACTGGTGGTAGATGCCAGCCAGGGTGTTGAAGCGCAAAGCGTGGCTAACTGTTATACCGCGCTGGATTTGGGCGTTGAAGTTACGGCCGTGCTGAACAAGATTGATTTGCCTTCAGCCGACCCGGAGCGTGTGATCCAGGAAATTGAAGATGTGATCGGTGTAGATGCAAGTGATGCGGTGCGTTGCTCGGCTAAGACCGGTGAAGGTGTACATGATGTGCTGGAGGCGGTGATTGCTAAAGTGCCGCCGCCTAGAGGTGATGTAAGCAAGCCGTTAAAAGCGCTGGTGATTGATGCCTGGTTTGATAACTACGTTGGCGTGGTGATGCTGGTACGCGTGATTGATGGCGTATTGAAACCGAAAGAAAAAATTCGTTTGATGGCGACAGGCGCCGAATATTTGTGCGAGCAGGTGGGTGTATTTACGCCTAAGTCATTGCAAAAAACTTCTCTCTCTGCGGGCGAAGTGGGTTTTGTGATTGCCGGTATTAAAGAGCTGGCTGCTGCTAAAGTGGGTGATACCGTGACGCTAGCAGGTAAACCTGCTGCTGAGGCGCTGCCGGGTTTTAAAGAAGTAAAACCACAGGTTTTTGCAGGCTTGTATCCGGTTGAGTCCAACCAGTTCGAGGCATTGCGCACTGCGCTTGAAAAACTGAGCCTGAATGATGCGAGCCTGTTATTTGAGCCGGAAAATTCAACGGCATTGGGTTTTGGCTTCCGTTGCGGCTTCTTGGGTTTACTGCACATGGAAATCGTGCAGGAGCGCTTAGAGCGCGAGTATGATATGGACTTAATCACGACAGCGCCAACGGTAGTGTACGAACTGCTGCTTAAAAATGGTGAGGTAGTGCAGATTGAGAATCCATCACGACTGCCTGAACTTTCACGTATAGAAGAAACGCGTGAGCCTGTCATCACAGTAAATCTGTTGATGCCGCAAGACTATGTTGGTCCGGTGATGACGTTGTGTAATAACAAACGCGGCATCCAGAAAAACATGCAGTATATGGGTCGTCAGGTGATGCTCAGTTACGAAATGCCGCTGAATGAAGTTGTGCTGGATTTCTTTGATAAACTGAAATCCGTGTCACGCGGCTATGCAAGTATGGACTATGAGTTCCTTGAGTTCAGAGCTGCAGACCTGGTTAAGCTGGATATTATGGTTAACGGTGAACGTGTTGACGCGCTCAGCATGATTGTGCATCGCTCAACCAGCGTGCACCGTGGACGTGAAGTGGCTGCAAAAATGCGTGAATTGATCCCGCGCCAGATGTTTGATGTGGCGATTCAGGCGTCTATTGGTGCTAACATCATCGCACGTGAAACAGTGAAGGCGATGCGTAAAAACGTGATTGCCAAGTGTTACGGTGGTGATGTGTCACGTAAGCGCAAGCTGCTGGATAAGCAAAAAGAAGGTAAGAAACGCATGAAGCAGGTGGGTAATGTCGAGATTCCACAAGAGGCGTTCTTGGCCATATTACGCGTCGAAGATAAATAGTCTTACAGGATAAAGTTAGGGTAAAGCGCCATGATGTTTGCATTGTTCATGATTGTCATATTGCTGGTAACAGGCTTCATATGGCTGTTAGATATTTTAGTGTTAAGAAAAAAACGTCCGGCAGGGGTAGATGAGCCTATTTTGGTAGAGTATGCCAAAAGCTTTTTCCCGGTGATTTTGGTCGTGTTTTTCGTGCGCTCGTTCATTGTTGAGCCGTTTAAAATTCCATCAGGTTCAATGATGCCTACCCTATTAGCCGGCGATTTTATTCTGGTAAATAAATTCACTTACGGTCTACGCGTGCCGATCTTGAACAACACTTTTATTGAAGTTAATCAGCCTAAACGTGGTGATGTAGTTGTTTTTCATTATCCGCCAGCACCATCAATCGATTATATTAAGCGCGTCATTGGGCTGCCGGGCGATAGAATCAAGTATCAGGATAAGAAACTGACAATTAACGGTGAGCCAGTCGCGCAGGAACTGGTCGGTGATTACGAGTACGTGATGGCAGGGCTCAATGTCATTACAGCAAAGCAATATCGTGAACAGTTAGGTGCTGTGCAGCATGACATCCTGATTCATGATGTCATGGGGACTTACGAAGAAGATAGCTTGGGTGGAAAGTTTTTGAATAATGATGAGATTACTGTTCCGCCAGGTCATTATCTGGCGATGGGTGATAATCGCGACAATAGTTCAGATAGCCGTGTCTGGGGATTTGTGCCAGAAAGAAATCTGGTGGGTAAGGCATTTTTTATCTGGATGAATTTTGATCAGGGTTCTAGAATAGGCAATTCGATTAATTAACATTAATATAGACTAGCATCGTAATCTCAATCAATCAGGGGACATATATGACAAATAACTTAAAGAATTATCGCGTTGACCATAAAACACAAAACGGCTTTACGTTGACAGGCTTGGTCGTAGTATCCGCTTTACTAATAGTTATTGCACTGATTGGTATGAAAGTTGTGCCGGCTTACATGGAGTTCTTGTCGGTTAAAAAAGTACTGACTGCTATGAAGCAGGAGCCTTTGGATACGATGAGCAAGAATGAAATTATGAAATCTTTTGATAAGCGCGCCAATATTGCCTACATTTCAGTAGTAAAAGGCTCCGATTTGACCATTGAAAAAACCAGTACTGGTACAGCTGTAAACGTAGAGTATCAGGTGATTAGGCCGATTGCTGGAAATCTAAGTGTGTTAATTGATTTTTCTACGGCTGATAATCCTAAATAGGTTTTGAATTTAAAAAAATAAATAATGATTCAGCAGGATCTGGCCAGGCGCCTGTCACATAGTTTTAATAACGTTAATTTATTAACGCAGGCGCTGACGCACCGTAGTTTTGGTGCACACAATAATGAGCGCCTGGAGTTTCTGGGTGATGGTGCATTAAATTTTATTATCGCTAATCAGCTTTATCAGCGCTTTCCCAAGCTGGCAGAAGGCGATTTAAGCCGTCTGCGTGCGCAACTGGTGAAAGAGGCGACATTGAGTGAGTTGGCTATATCACTCAATCTGGGCGATGCACTCAAACTCGGCGAAGGTGAGCTGAAAAGTGCCGGCTGGCGCAGGCCTTCTATATTGGCGGATGCGCTGGAAGCCATTATCGGTGCGGTTTATCTCGATAGCGGGTTTGCTGCAGCAGAGGCATTCGTGCTAGGTCTTTATGCCAGCAAGCTGGACACGATTGATCCTAAAGTGATCGATAAAGACCCAAAATCATTATTGCAGGAATTACTGCAAAGTAGAAAAATTGCTGTACCGGAATATACCGTTACCCTTACCAGCGGCGAAGCGCATGCACAGAAATTTGTGGTCGAGTGCTTTATAGAGAAACACGATATACGTACCGTAGGCGAAGGCAGCAGCCGTCGCATCGCGGAGCAGCAGGCGGCACAGCTTGCTTTGCTTGAGTTTAAAAAAATACACATTGGAAAAACTAAAAAATGACAGATCACGAATCCGAAGCAGATATTGCTGAACTATCAGTCTTTAAATGCGGAACGGTGGCGATTGTCGGCCGTCCTAACGTGGGTAAATCAACCCTGTTAAACCACATTCTGGGCACTAAATTGGCGATCACTTCGCGTAAAGCGCAGACTACCCGTCATCGTCTGCTTGGTATTCATACTACTGAAAATACACAGTACTTGTTTGTAGATACGCCAGGCTTCCAACAAAAGCATCTTAATGCGCTAAATAAAGGGTTGAACAAAACCGTAACGCAGGTGCTGACAGAAGTCGATGTAGTGCTGTTCGTGATTGAGCCGATGAAGTTGGGCGATGCTGACCGTATGGTGCTGAAATTGCTGTCAGAAAAAACACCGACTATTCTCGTGGTGAACAAGCTCGATCTGATGGGCGATAAAGGTAATTTATTACCTCTGATCCAGGACTTTGACCTTGAATTCCCGTTTGCAGATATCGTGCCGGTTAGTGCCAAGAAAACCCTCAATATTGAAGAGCTATTGAAGACGATTCGTAAGTATTTGCCAGAACAGCCTGCGATTTATTCTGAAGATGAATTGACTGACAAAAATGAGCGTTTTCTTGCGGCAGAACTAGTACGTGAAAAAGTATTCAGGTTCTCAGGTGATGAGATTCCATATTCAGTCGCCGTTGAAATTGAAAAGTTTGAACAGATCGGTAAATTGCGCCGTATTTTTTGCGCAGTGATTGTCGATAAGGAAAGCCAGAAACCGATGCTGATCGGCAAGGGCGGTGAAAAGCTCAAGCAGATATCCACTGAAGCACGTCTGGACATGGAAAAACTGTTCGGCGGAAAAGTGTACCTTGAAGTGTGGGTGAAAGTAAAAGGCGGCTGGGCAGATGACGAGCGTGCTTTAAAGTCACTCGGTTATTAATCAATATCAGGTGTGAATAACCGCCATCATCATTGATGGATAAACGTCAAATCCATGGCTTCAGTCACCACGCACCGTCAGGACAATCAGCCAGTATACGTGCTGCATACCTATCCGTTTAAGGAAACCAGCCTCGTGGTAGAGTTGTTCGCGCGCGACTTCGGTCGCGTAGCGACTACAGCAAAAGGTGCAAGACGGCCACGCTCAGCGATGCGTGGTTTGCTACAGGCGTTTCAGCCTATGTCGGCGACTTGGTCCGGTAAGCAGGAGCTGAAAACATTGCATGGCCTGGATTGGAATGGCAGCCTGCTACTGTTGCAGGGCGAGGCGCTCATGTGCGGCTTCTATTTGAATGAACTGCTGTTAAGACTATTGCCGCGTGAAGACCCGCATGAGGCGCTGTTTGAATATTATGCTGAGACCTTAAAAATATTAGCGAGCGGACAAGATCTAGGCACGACCTTGCGCAGGTTTGAGCTGAAATTTCTGCAGGAGCTGGGGTATGCTATTCCGCTGGAGATGGATGTAAACGCAGAGCTGATATCAGAATTACAAAGCTATCGGTATGAAGCCGAACACGGCGCATTCAAGTTACAGGGATCGCTGGGGCGCTATGATAACGGCGTACAATTATCAGGCAAGACTTTGATTGATATGGCGAATGATGACTACAGCCATCTACAGACCAAGCAGCAGAGCAAGCAGTTAATGCGTTACCTGTTGGCGCATTATCTGGGGGATAAGCCGTTGCATACCAGGCAGTTATTGATTGATTTACAGGATTTTTAAATGATTAAATTAGGTGTAAACATCGACCACGTTGCGACTATCCGTCAGGCACGTGGCACAAAATACCCAAGCGTAGTGCAGGCCGCTTTACGCGCGGAGCAGTCCGGTGCGGACAGTATCACCCTGCACCTGCGTGAGGATCGCCGCCATATGCAGGATGCCGACATATTTGCATTGCGACCTTTATTGCAGACCAAGATGAATCTTGAATGCGCAGTTACAGATGAAATGATCGATATTGCCTTGCAGGTCGCGCCACAGGATGTATGCCTGGTGCCGGAACGCCGTGAAGAGCGCACGACAGAGGGCGGTCTTGATGTAGCCGGTAATTTCAACAATGTACAAAAAGCGGTAAAGAGGCTTGGTGATGCTGGCATTCGCGTATCACTGTTCATCGGCCCGGATATTGCACAGATTGATGCAGCAAAAAAAACCGGTGCACCCGTGATTGAGTTGCATACCGGCACCTTTGCTGATGCCGAGCATGAAACAGAGAAAGCAGCAGAATTAGCACGTATCAAAACCGCGGTCATGCATGCACTGGATTTAGGGTTGGTAGTGAATGCGGGGCATGGTCTGCATTATCACAATGTACATGAAGTCGCTGCGATCAAAGGGTTGGAAGAGTTGAACATCGGCCATGCGATTGTGGCGCACGCGCTGTTTGTAGGCTGGGACAATGCAGTGCGTGAAATGAAGGCATTAATTAAAGAGTTCGCACCACAATAAGTCGCGGCAAGCACTACATATGATATTCGGTATAGGCACAGACATCGTTGAAGTTGCGCGTATCAAGGCCTCACTTGAGGAGTTCGGCGATGCATTTGCGCAGCGCATTCTGGCTGAAAGTGAATTTGCCAGCTATTTGGCATCTGCTATCAAACCACGTTTTCTGGCTAAACGCTTTGCAGCAAAAGAGGCTTTTTCCAAAGCGCTGGGTACCGGTTTGCGTGCACCGGCAACTTTGCAGAATATAGCGGTTTCACATGATGCGCTAGGCAAACCGGTGCTGATTCTGGCACCAGAGTTACAAGCCTTGCTGCAAAGCAAAAATATCACCCACACGCATATCAGTATCAGCGATGAAAAAAATCTGGCCGCAGCATTCGTGGTGTTGGAAACATGACTGCAATTAACTCCAGTATCCCGGATGAACTAGACTTTGCACGGCGCTTTGGCGGCGTATCACGGCTTTATGGTGCAGATGGGTTGAAAAAACTGCAATCGTCACATATCTGCGTGATTGGAATCGGCGGCGTTGGCAGCTGGGCGGCAGAAGCTTTGGCGCGCAATGCAGTCGGCACGATTACGCTGATCGATCTGGATAATATTGCCGAGTCCAATGTAAATCGTCAGCTTCATGCAGTGGATGGCGCTTTTGGTAAAGCAAAAGTCACCGCAATGCGTGAACGTATCCACAGTATTAACCCGCTGGCAACTGTGCATGAGATCGAAGACTTCGTGACGCTGGAAAACGCCGCTGAGTTGTTGAGCCGCAATTACGATGGCATTGTGGATTGCATTGATGATGCCAAGGCCAAAATGGCAATCGTGGCTTTCTGTAAATCAAATAATATTCCGATGGTGACCACTGGCGGTGCCGGTGGGCGCCTTGACCCAACCAGAATCAGGCAGGCTGATTTATCCCTTGTAACCGGAGACCGCCTGCTGGCAAAAGTCAGAAACGGCTTGCGCCGAGATTATGGTTTTCCTAAAGGCGATGATTCAAAAAACAAAACGTCCAAACGCAAATCCTCCTTGTTTGGTATCACCGCTATTTATTCTGATGAAAATGTCATTCAGCCGAACCGCACCTGCGAGACTGATGCCGAAGCTGCCGTAACCGGGCTGAATTGTGCCGGTTATGGCTCCAGTGTCTGTGTGACGGCACCATTTGGATTCGCTGCCGCTGCTGCACTTTTATCGAAGATGCTGGCTTTATAGATCTGATTTATATTATGAACGATTACAACTTCACAGTGTAGTTGCAGAATACATCAAGTGAAGTGCCGAGTTATGAATCTGATGAACAACCAAGCTGTAATCTGATTGCTGTATGTGTTACGCTATATTTCATATTCATCATAACTTCATTAAATTGTCATAATTCACGCATAGTATGTTTGAAACTATATTATTGTTAATAACATGCGCATCATAAACTCACCAATAAAACTTCTAAATCGTGATATCAGCATTCTTGCGTTTAACGAACGCGTGATGAGTCTGGCACAGAATGCTGAATATCCGCTGCTGGAGCGCTTGCGTTTTCTCTCGATTGTTTCATCAAACCTTGACGAATTCTTTGAGGTACGCGCAGCGCCACATGTGGATGCCATGCGTGAGGGTGAGCAGCAAAGTGATGTGAATGTCGAGAGCTATCAGGCAATCTCAAGCGTTGCGCACGCGCTGGTCGATAAACAATACGAAATTTTCAATAATGAACTGGTGCCAGCACTTGAGGCACAGGGTATACGACTGGTATCGCATGGTGACCGCACGCCGGAGCAAAGGCGCTGGGTGTCACGCTATTTTGAGACGAATGTACGACCTTTACTGGTGCCGGTTGCGCTTGATCCTTCTCACCCCTTTCCGCAGGTAGCGAATAAATCGCTCAATTTTATTGTGTCACTGGGCGGCACTGATGCCTTTGGCAGACAAAATAACATTGCGATTGTACGGGTGCCCAGAGCGTTGCCACGATTGGTCAAATTGCCCAAAAATCTAAGTGGCAAGCAGCAGGTATTTGTTTCGCTATCCAGCATGATTCGTGCACATCTTGCTACTTTGTTTACCGGACGTGAAATGCTCAGCTTTTCTCAATTTCGCGTTACCCGACATTCAGATCTGGCGGTAGATGAAGAAGATGTGAAGAATTTGCGCACAGCCTTGCGTCAGGGCTTGGTGCAGAGAAATTTTGGCGATGCGGTGCGACTCGAAGTTTCAAACAGCTGTGATGAAAAGCTGGCCAAATTTTTATTAAAACAGTTTGATCTGCCTAAAGAGTCATTGTATCGCGTGCATGGCCCCGTCAATCTCGCGCGGCTAATGATGTGGGCAAACTTGGCCGAGGGCAGTCATCTTAATTTTAAGCCGTTTGAACCGAAAATCAGCCAGCAACTGCTACCTAATCAATCTTTCTTCACACAGCTCAAGCAGCAAGACATTCTGATTCATCAGCCGTATGAAAGCTTCGAGTCGGTAATCGATTTTCTGCGCGAGGCAGTGAATGACCCTGATGTGCTGTCTATCCAGCAGACGATATACCGCACCGGCTCCGATCCGCGCATGCTGAAATTGCTGCAGGAGGCAGTTCGGCGGGGTAAAGAAGTCATGGCGGTAGTTGAACTCAAAGCGCGGTTTGACGAGGAAGCTAACATCAACTGGGCGGAGGATTTGGAGTCAGTCGGTGCGCAGGTTGTGTACGGTATTGTCGGGCTTAAAACGCATGCAAAAATGCTGCTAGTGATGCGACGTGAAGGCACCGGGCTTAAGTATTACGGCCATGTTTCTACAGGCAATTACAACCCGAGAACGGCGCGACTTTATACGGATGTAAGCATGCTTACCGCGGACCCGCAGATTACACGTGATATGGAACATTTGTTCAGGCACATTGCCAGCCAGGTAAAACTGCCGCGCATGCAGAAGCTGCTGGTTGCGCCGTTCAATTTGCATAAACAGATGCTCGCAAAAATCAGGGCAGCTGAGTTGTCAGCTAAAGCTGGTAAGTCTGCGCGTATCATCTTGAAAATGAATGCCTTAACTGATGAAATGTTAGTCAAAGCATTGGTCAGGGCGGGACGTGCCGGTGTAGAGATTGACCTGATACTGCGAGGCGCATGTATATTGCCGGTAGACGCCAAGGGGCTGGATGGACGTATCCGCGTGCGTTCAATCATTGGTCGTTTACTGGAGCATTCTCGCGTATTTTATTTTAAAATTGATAACATAGAATGTATGTGGCTATCCAGTGCCGATTGGATGAACCGCAATATGATGCGGCGCGTAGAAATCGCATGGCCGATTACCGATGCAAAAAATCGCGCCAGAATTCTGCAGGAATGTTGTCAGGTCTATCTGGATGATAACCATGATGCCTGGTTATTACAGGCGGATGGTACATACAAGCTGGCTACAAACATGGCTGCTACAAGTAAATTGCCGGTATTCAGTGCGCAGCAGTATTTAATAGAGAAATATGCAGATTAAAAGCATCGTAAATTTATGACAGATTTAATAATATGGAGACATGCTGAAGCTGAAGACATCAGCGCTAGCGGTAAAGATACTGATCGCGCGCTAACCGCGCGTGGCCGTAAAGATGCAGCAAAAATGGCAAAGTGGCTTGATGATAATTTGCCTGCTGATACGGTTGTATTGTGCAGTCCTGCCAAGCGTTGCCAGGAAACGGCAGCTGCTTTGTCTGCGTTGAATAAATATAAAATTAAAACTGAAGATTTCTTAAGTGTGGAAAGCAATGTAGAGCGTATCGCTTTTGCATTGCCTAGCTATTACAGTGCGAAAGCGCTGTTGCTGGTTGGTCATCAGCCGAATCTTGGATTGCTAATTGTGAAGTTATTGGGCATGCATGAAAGTGCCTGCGTAGTGAAAAAATGTTCAGTGTGGTGGGTGCGGCAGCGCACAGACGGCGACGCAAAAAGCTATTATATTTATGGTGTGCAGCAACCCGGTAAATGAGTCTTCATTCATTAAATTTTGAGTCGCTAACAATATTTATTTAAATGTATGCACAACGTTTTATGTATGATATCTTGGTCTCAGTAGTATGCATTAGATTATTTTAACAAATGGTGTTTTCTAAAAACACCTTCCTTTTAGCAAGTGGCTCTGAGGCGGGTTTGTAATTAAATTCTTGTGGATATTTGAGAAGTTTTAATTAATTAAGGAGTATTAAATATGAATTTTGTTAAACGTTTATTCAGTGCATTTTTAGCAGCATCTATTTTATTTACAAGTTCAATCCAGACTGTACAGGCAGCGATGATCAGCACCGAGCAAGTTGCTGAGAGTTCTATCACTAGCCAAGGTAATCAAGACCGTACGCTTATTGTTGCTGCATTGTCACGTGAAGATGTGCAAGCGGCTTTAGTTGCACGTGGTATTGATCCAGCGCAGGCACAAGATCGCGTGGCTGCCTTGACTGATGAAGAAGCAAGCGTAGTTGCCTCACAGTTAGATACAGCTCCGGCTGGTGGTATCATCGGTGCGATTGTACTGATTTTCCTGGTACTGTTGCTGACTGACATCCTTGGCTTCACTAAGATTTTCCCTTTCACAAGGTCTGTGCGTTAATTTCAAATCATTGTAATTGACAGCGTTGTACACAAAATCAGCCAGTATGATACTTAAAAGTTTCATACTGGCTTTTGCTTTTTTACTCAGCGCATGCGTAGCAACTGGGGTTCGTGAGGTTACACAAAACCCGCAGTTTCCTAGGCAACATGAGCTGACGGAAACTCCATTTTTCCCGCAAGAGTTATATCATTGCGGCCCGGCAGCACTGGCAACGGCATTAAATGCTATTGACGTTAAAGTTAGTCCGGATCAACTTGTTCCTGAAGTTTATATTCCCAGCCGTAAAGGTAGCCTGCAAATCGAGATGTTAGCCGCAGCGCGCAGACACGGTGCGCTGGCTGTTAAGATTGAACCTGAACTCGGTGCAGTATTGAAAGAAATCGCGGCCGGAAACGTTGTTCTTGTAATGCAGAATCTAGGCTTATCTTGGGCTCCATCCTGGCATTATGCTGTTGTTGTTGGCTATGATTTGGACAAAGAGCTTATCTGGCTGCGTTCTGGTACATTTGAACGTTTTGAAATGAGCTTGAGCGCGTTTCAGCGCACATGGGCACGCAGTAAATATTGGGCATTTGTTGCATTAAAACCAGGGGACTTACCTGCAAGTGGTGGAGTAGAGGCGGTCATTAGCGCACTCATCACTTATGAAAAAAATGCTGGGGCTGCTAAAGCGTCAGTAGCTTACGCAGCCGCAGCAAAGCGTTGGCCAGGTAATCTCGTATTGTTAACCGGGCTCGGCAATAGTGCTTATGTGACCGGGGATTTAACAAGCGCTGCAGCGGCATTCCGAGAAGCTACATCAGCACATCCTGACTCGGCAGTAGCGCATAATAATCTTGCGAACGTACAACTCGCACAAGGTGACGTGAAAGCTGCCAAACTATCAGCAGAGAAAGCGCTACAATTAGCTGGTGGAGATCAAAAATTACAATCTCAGATTCAAAAAACAATAGACGAGATTAACGCCTATTCCATCAAGAAATAGCATCAGGCTAAAATTCAATTTAGCCTGATGCTAATTAGTATTATTTCTTTTTTGGCCTGCCGGTTTTAATGGCCGGTACTTTAGCCAGTGCAGCTTTCAATGCTGCGTCTGTCATTGCGCTCAGTTGCATGATCCCTGCGCGTAACAGTTCACTCTTTTTCGCTGGCTGAGCCAGCTTATTCAGCCGTTCTTTCAGCACATGAAATTGTGCATACTCAGCTTTGGGCATCGTGAAGCTGTCGCGCTCCATTTTAAGTTTCGGCGTTTTTTCTTTAGCAGGCTTTGCAGTTTTTACTTTTTCAGCTTTTTTAGGCGCAGCAGCTTTTGCGGTACTGCTGACTGGTGCAGCTTTGGCAATCACAGGTTTTGTCGCAGGCTTGACAGCAGTCGCTTTAGTTGCCGGTGTTTTGATCGGCGCTGATTTAGGCGTGGCGGCTTTTGTGCCAGATGCTGTTTTATTAGCTGGCGTAACTTTATCAACAGGTGCGCTTAGCGCTGCTGCTTGTACAGGATTGATTTTTGACATAAAGACACCTTCTCAAATAAACGATATAAACAGTTTATATCGTTTATTTTGCATTGCAAATGAATTTTTTATGACAAAAGCATCACGCTGTAAGCAGTTGCAGATACCAGTTGGCTTTTTGCCAGACCAGCGTTTCTTCATCCAGCAGATAATAGGATTGCGGGAATTTTTGTGGCCAGTTGGCTGGCAGTGTCAGTGTGACGGTGTTCGCGTTTAATAAAATCTGAATGCCGCGTAAATTGGGTTTTTTACGGGCATGGCATAAAATAACTGCGAGGCGTAAGCATAATAGCTGCATTACAAATACACGATTGGACAAGTCTGCATCCAGACGTTTAATTTTTCCGCGGTGCCCAAGTATTAGTAAGCTTAAACAATGCAGCTCACTTTGTGCAAAGCCTTGTGGTTCGGTGTGCTCAAGTATGTAGGCGCCGTGCATATTCGTATCTACTGGGGAAATCATGCTGCCGATTTCATGCAACTGTGCTGCCCAGCGTAATTTTCGGGCATGGATTTGCTGTTCACCCGACGCAAAATTGATGTCTTCAGTCACTTTTTCAAATAGTTTTACTGCTACATCCGCAACCGTATTGGCATGGTTCTGGTCCACATCGAATTTTTTAGCCAAGCGGCGTAACGATGCATTTCTTAAATCCAGCATATCGTCTTCGCGCGTCAGCATATCGTAAAGTAAACCATGCCTTAGTGCACCTTTGGCAACATTCAGAGTCTCAATCTGCAAAAACTCAAATACTGCAATCAGCACAGATAAGCCGCCGCCAATCACAGGTTTACGATCTTCACGTAAGCCATTCAGGCGCAATTTATCAGTGCTGCGTGCACGTAGCAGTTCTTCGCGTAGCCAATACAAACCTTCTTTGGTCACAACATCTGCATGTCTGCCGTATTGCACAAGAACGTCTGCCACTGCGCCTATCGTACCTGAAGCGCCGTAGGCGACATCCCAGTGTTTATTGCTGTAATTAGCACCTAAGGTTTCAAAAATAGATTCAGCCGCAATCTCTGCGCGTGCAAAAGCTTTCTCGGTAAAGTCGCCTTCGGGAAAATGTTTCATTGACCATGCCACAGAACCTACATGCAGTGATGCGGTGTGGTGGGATACAAAGCCCTGACCCAGAATAAATTCCGTAGAGCGCCCGCCAATATCAATGACCAGTCTTTTTTCGTCAGATTGCGGCAAGAAGCGGTTTACGCCTTGATAGATAAGCCGCGCCTCTTCAACGCCGGAGATCACTTCTACATCAAAGCCCAGTGTTTTCTTTGCTAGTTTGAGGAATACCTCGCGGTTATTGGCTTCACGCAAAGTTTGCGTTGCTACCGCACGCACGTGTGATGTGTCAAACCCTTCTAAACGCTCGGCAAACCTTGCCAGGCAGCGTAAACCGCGCTCGATAGCCTGTGGTGTCAGGTTGCGGTTTTCGTCCAAATCACCGCCTTGGCGCACTGGTTCCTTGATGTATTCAACGCGCTGAATCTGGCCGCCATCCAGTCGGCCAATTTCTAGCCTGAAGCTGTTCGAGCCAAGGTCTATTGCGGCTAAAAGCGCCTTGTCAGCTGGGGTAGCGATATTGTTGTTTTCCATATGTTTTAGCCGGTGAGGTTGCGCTGAGTGCTTAGCGTTTGTATTTTGTAAAACAATATTATTGTTTATTTTCAGCTTTTTTGTTTGACACTTTGATGACAAATTGAAAATTTAGTCAAAATTTCAGGAAACGCTGATTTGTACATAAAGCCGTCATTGCGAGCAAAGCGCGGCAATCCAGTGTTTTATTCTAAAGAGAGATTCTGGATTGCCGCGTCCCGCCATGCGGCGCTCGCGGCTAAAGGCCGCTCCTCGCAATGACAATTTGATCAGCGTTTCCTCAAGAATGTGCATGATGACATGCTTGAAATTTAACAGGGTTATCCCCACATACAGAACATTGTTTTATTTTCTAACATCAGGAGCTTAATCTTATGTCCACTGAGGCAGCACAAAAACAGACGCATCCAAAAGAATCAATGGCTTTTCAGGCCGAGGTTAAACAACTTTTACAGTTAATGATCCATTCCTTGTATAGCAACAAGGAGATCGTATTGCGCGAGCTTATTTCCAACGCGTCAGACGCAGCGGATAAATTGCGCTTTGAGGCATTGGCCAATGGCGCCTTGTATGAGAATGACAGTGAATTGAAAATTCGCATTGCTTTTGACAAAGAGGCGCGCACGCTGACGATTGCTGATAACGGTATCGGCATGAGCCGTGATGAAGTCATCAGCCATATCGGTACGATTGCCAAATCTGGTACCAAGGAATTTTTTAGCGCGCTGACCGGCGATCAGGCCAAAGATGCCAATCTGATTGGTCAGTTTGGTGTCGGTTTTTACTCGGCTTTTATTATTGCGGATAAAGTCACGCTAACCACACGCCGTGCCGGTGCATCTGAGGCCGTGCGTTGGGAATCAGCCGGTGAGGGTGATTACACACTGGAAGATGCCGACAAAACCAGCCGCGGTACCGAAATTGTGCTGCACCTGCGTGAAGGTGAAGATGAGTTCCTGAATGACTGGAAATTGAAATCTATCATCCGTAAGTATTCAGACCATATCATGCTGCCGATTGTGATGAAAAAGAGCGAGTGGAAAGATGGCGCTGAGGTTACAACAGATGAAGATGAAACCGTCAATAAAGCTTCTGCTTTGTGGGCACGTAGCAAAAACGACATTACTGAAGAAGAGTATCAGGAGTTCTACAAGCACGTTTCACATGATTTTGAAAATCCGCTGGCCTATACGCATAGCCGCGTAGAGGGCAAGCAGGAATATATCTCACTTTTGTATATTCCAGGCAAAGCGCCATTTGATTTGTACGACCGCGAGCGCAGTCATGGCATCAAGCTTTATGTAAAACGCGTGTTCATCATGGAAGATGCAGAAAAACTCATGCCGCAGTACCTGCGTTTCGTGCGCGGTGTGATTGATACTTCTGATCTGCCGTTAAATGTATCGCGTGAAATTCTGCAATCCAGCCGTGATGTTGAAGCGATTAAAGCTGGTTCAGTCAAAAAAGTGCTGAGTCTGCTCGAAGATATGGCTGAGAACAATCCGGAAGATTACGCAAAATTCTATAAAGAATTTGGACGTGTGCTCAAAGAGGGACCGGGTGAAGACTTTGCCAATAAAGAAAAAATCGCAGGCTTGCTGCGTTTTGCTTCAACCAAAGCGGATACCGATGTGCCGGATGTTTCATTGAAAGATTACATCTCACGTATGCAGCCGGAGCAGGATGTGATCTATTACATCACGGCAGACAGTTTCGCCGCGGCGCAGCATAGTCCACATCTCGAAATTTTCCGCAAAAAAGGTATTGAAGTGTTGCTCATGAGCGACCGTGTGGATGAGTGGCTGCTTGGTAGCCTGACTGAGTTTGAAGGCAAGAAACTGCAATCCATTGCCAAAGGTGATCTGGATTTAGGCAAGCTTGAGTCTGAGACTGAAAAAGAGATTCAGAAGAAAATCGAAGAAGAAGCAAAAACACTGGTGGATAGAATCAAACAGACTTTGGGCGAGCAAGTGAAAGACGTACGTGTCACGCACCGTCTGACGGATTCCCCGGCTTGCCTGGTGAGTGATGAGCATGATTTGTCCGGCAACCTTGCGCGCATTCTTAAATCAGCGGGCCAGAAAGCACCTGAAACCAAGCCGATTCTGGAGATTAACCCAACGCATAAATTGGTGAAACGTATTGAGGCAGAAAGTGCCGATGATGTATTTGCTGATTTGGCACATGTGCTGTTTGATCAGGCTTTACTAGCGGAGGGCGGTGCTTTGGAAGATCCGGCCAGTTTTGTTAAACGTATGAATAGTTTAATCAGCTAAATTTTACCGTTTGGAAAAACCGCCCAGCTCATGCTTGGCGGTTTTTTTATTTTCAGACTGACCAATCTTTGATTCTTTTAAATGCTCTAGTAGCACTCACTAGTCAATTCGTTGAATTGAAATCCAGCGTTTTATTCATACAAAGCAAACTAATTTGTCTTTTTCATTAAAACCATATTAAAAAAATGGTTAAAATCCCCCTTTTGGGTTATGGATATATCCATGGATATATATATAATCGCTGCAAAGTTTTATCTGCTCAAGCGAATTGATACACATTTGATCAAGTTCCCCAGAGAGTAAAACAATAAAAATTATATTAAGGCATTAATAACGTCTAGTGATTACTTGACGGATGTCATATTAAGGTGGGGATGCCAATGAAAAGTCATGCCGCGTTAAATCGCGTTTATCGTTTAGTATGGAGTCAAATTAATCAATGCTGGGTCGCGGTTGCAGAAACTGCCAAAGGTCAGGGTAAAAAAGCTGTACGCCGTAAAGTAGATGATGGCTCCCCCGTTAATTATGAACATTCATGGACGCATAGTTTAGCGTTGACACTTCTGCTCGCACTTACCCCCACAATAGCTCATGCTGGCCTTGAAGGCGGCGCGATTGTCGGCGGTCAGGGTGCTATCGTCAATCCTAATCTTGTTATTCAGAACTCGTCACGGCTTGCCATCGATGCCAAGGGTTTTAATGTTGGTGCCGGCGAAATCTTCAACCTGCAACAACAATCAGTCAGCGACATGGCACTCATACGCGTGCTGGGTCAAAGCCCCAGTGATGTCTTTGGCACCATTAATGCCAAAGGCCAGCTCCTGATCAGCAACCCCAATGGCATCTTGTTTGGTCGGGATTCTCAAGTCAATGTCGGCGGCCTGATTGCCACCACACTGAATATTGACGCTGCCGACTTCATGTTCAGCAATTACAATTTCTACAAAAACAAACGCAAGCTCGGTAGCGTAGTTAACGAGGGCACCCTTACCGCAACCGATGGCGGCTACATTGCCCTGCTGGCACCGGAAGCACGCAACGAAGGCGTTATCAACGCTCGTCTTGGTACCGCCGCAATCATTGCCGGCAATAAAGTCACACTCAACCTCAACGAGGGCGCAATGGTTGGTTATGGTAGGTACCACCACAACTTTAGC
Organism: Methylotenera sp.; assembly: GCA_020622105.1. GTDB lineage: Bacteria > Pseudomonadota > Gammaproteobacteria > Burkholderiales > Methylophilaceae > Methylotenera. The sequence continues at coordinate 76,535 of JAHRYP010000004.1, read as the reverse complement.
CGGCTTAGAAGCGGGCATTGCCCGCATTAACCATTATTACCGTGAGCGTGGCTACTTTCTGACCAATGCCTACCTTCCTGCTCAGGAAATTAAAGACGGCGCGCTACAGATTGCGGTACAGGAAGGCACGCTTTCCGAAATTAAGCTCAACAATACATCCCGTGTCAAAGATTCACGAGTAGAAGACCATCTGAAAGACCTTTCGAATAATACCCCGCTAGAACAGGATCCATTAGACAGGCAGTTGTTATTGCTGCGTGATACAGCAGGCGTTGGCAGTGTGCGCGCCATTCTGCAACCGGGAGCCAGAGTCGGCACTTCTGATTTGCTGGTAGAGACTACCTCATCTGCTCCTTACAATGGACGCATCCAAGTAGATAATTATGGCAACCGCTATACCGGAGAATACCGAGTTGGCGCATCGCTTGCAATTAATAGTCCATTAAAAATTGGCGATCAATTGACCTTACGTGCAGTCGGCAGTAATCGTGATTTGGCCTATGGACGTTTAGCCTACCAGTTGCCGTTAGGTGGCGATGGTTTGCGGCTAGGAGCAGCATACGCCCACACACAGTACAAACTGAATCGCGAGTATCGTTCCTGGGATGCACATGGTACAGCCAGAGGTAGCAGTCTGTTTGCGACTTATCCGTTTGTAATGAGCCAGACTGGTTCACTCATTGGCTCCCTGACCTACGAGCACAAATCACTGAATGATGATATTGATAGCGTAAGCAGTCAATCTGACAAGACCGTGAAATCATTTCAGGCGGGCTTGATGGGTAACCATCAGGATGATATCAATGGCGCAGGACAAAGTTCATTTGACGTGACAATGGTTTCCGGTGATCTAAGTATGGACTCTTCATCGCGTGCCGTTGATGATGGATCTGCTCACACTAATGGCAACTTTACCAAAGCCAATTATATGCTCAATCGTCTACAGCGCATTACCAATGTTGATACGGTCTCTGCTACCCTGTCCGGACAATGGGCTGCTGACAATCTTAACTCTTCAGACAAGTTCAGTTTGGGTGGCCCTTATAGTATTCGAGCCTTCCCGCAAGGTGAAGCTGTAGGAGATGAAGGCAATATGCTCAATCTAGAATGGCGTCACCGCATCTTGCCGCAATTGCAAGGGGTGTTGTTTTATGATTGTGGCAGCATTAAAGTGAATCACGACAACTATACTAGTGCAGATAACAGGCGGACGATTGCCGGTGCTGGTATTGGTGTGAATGCACAATTGTTCAATCGATTACAACTGGATGCACACTTGGCGTGGCGTACGCAAGGTGGCACACCTGTATCGGAGCCAGCTTCTGCTGAGCGTACTCCCAGATTGTGGGTGCAGTTGAGTGGGGAGTTTTAAAGCTAGCCATAGTTAATTATGTGTGAGTTTAGATTAGCCGGTGCAGTTTGTTATTAAAACAGCACCAGCTAATTCTTAATTGAGCATGATGTGTTGATGAGGACTGCATTGCTGGTCGCTACAGCCTAGTTTTCTCATGTAAATAAGGCGATTTAGCATCTAAAATTCTGCGGTTATGACTTTTACGGTTAAACACCTATATTTCATGGTGATATCACAGTACCGAATATCGATGCACGGTAACGTTGTTACAAGTGCAGCGTGGCGGGCGGCAATCTATGATAATTTATGTTGAAGCAATCGCTTGAAGACTAAAAACATACGGCTCAAATTGTAACTTTCCATTAACAGTCAGTTAGTTGGCCTAATTTTTGCTAAAATGCAAAGTGTACCTAATAAAAAGCCCATCAAAATGAAAACGCCAAGCGAAGTCAAAGCAGTATCTCCTAAAACCTCAAAGAGAAATCCTAAAAATAAAGTGACAGCAGATATCAAGCTGCCTCCGATCAAGCAAGCATTACAGCAACACTTGATTTTCTCTACATTCAAGACCAGCGATGCTGCAACGCCGCGTGACTGGTATGAGGCGGCAAGTTACGCTGTGCGTGATCACGTGGTTGAGCGCTGGGTTAAAACAGCAGAATCCTATTACCGTGATGACCCGAAACGTGTTTATTATCTTTCACTGGAGTTCTTAATCGGGCGTATGTTGAGCAATAGTGCACTGAATTTGGGCATTAATGATGAGTTGAAAGAAGGTTTGCTTGCTTTAGGGCGCAATCTGGAAAATACAGTAGAAATTGAAAATGATGCTGCATTAGGTAACGGTGGTTTGGGTCGGCTCGCAGCGTGTTTTCTGGATTCTATGGCAACGATGGATATTCCTGCGGCAGGTTACGGTATTCGTTATGAATACGGTATGTTCAGGCAAAGTATTGAGAACGGGCAGCAGGTAGAAAACCCTGATAACTGGCTGCGTTACGGCAATATTTGGGAGTTTCAACGTCCAGAAGCGACGTACACGATTAAGTTCTACGGTCACGTGGTCAAGTACCCTGAAGATGGCTGTCAGGCGCAGCACTGGATTGATGCCGAACATGTGGTTGCAATGGCTTACGATGTGCCGGTACCAGGCTACGGTACTGAAACAGTGAACAATCTGCGCTTGTGGGCTGCTAAAGCCGCACGTGAATTTGATCTGCGCCATTTTAACGATGGTAATTATGAAAGAGCGGTTCAGGAGCGAAACGCGACCGAGAGCATCTCTAAAATCCTGTATCCAAACGATGTCTGTGAAATGGGTAAGGAGCTGCGCCTGAAGCAGCAGTATTTCTTTGTTTCAGCATCAATTCAGGATATTCTGCGTCGCTATCTGACTACGCATGAAATTAAATCTCAGGATGACTGGAAGCTGCTGCCGGAAAAAATCGCAATTCAGCTCAATGATACGCATCCTGCTATCGGTGTGGCTGAAATGATGTATCAGCTGGTGGATGAGAATCATCTGCCTTGGGATTTTGCATGGGGACTTGTAGGTAAGATATTTGCTTACACCAACCATACTTTGATGCCTGAAGCGCTGGAAACATGGTCAGTTGATCTGTTTGGACGCCTGTTACCGCGTCACTTGGAAATTATCTACAAGATTAATCATGAGTTTCTGCACATGGTAAATCACCACTTCCCGGGCGATGTGGAGTTACTGAAACGCGTATCTATCATTGATGAAAGCCATGGCCGTCGCGTACGTATGGCGCACCTTGCTGTAGTTGGCAGCCACACGGTGAACGGCGTTGCTGCGCTGCATAGTGAATTACTGAAAAATACGCTGTTTGCGGATTTTGACAGAATTTACCCAGGTAAGATGACCAATGTTACTAATGGCATTACACCGCGTCGCTGGCTGAATCAGGCCAACCCTGGCCTCACTAGCCTCATTGAAAAAGCCATCGGTTCAGACTTTAAAAAAGACCTGACCCATATTAAAAAAATTACGCCACTGGCGGACGATGCAGATTTCAGAAAAGCCTTTGCGCAGGTGAAGCAGGCCAATAAATTAAGATTGGCCGCGAAAATTGAAAAAGTGACGGGTGTAAAGCTTAATACCGAGAGTCTGTTTGATGTGCAGATTAAACGTATTCACGAATACAAACGCCAGTTACTGAATGTGCTGCATGTGATTACAATGTATAACCGCATTCGCCGCGGCGAGCAGGGTATCACGCCGCGCACCATCATTTTTGGTGGTAAAGCAGCGCCTGGCTACGCAATGGCTAAACAGATCATTCGTCTGATTAATGATGTGGCTGCAATTGTGAATGAAGATGTAATGGTGGGCGACCAATTGAAAGTCGTGTTCTATCCTAACTATGAAGTTTCTGCTGCGGAAATTCTGTTTCCGGGTAGTGATCTATCAGAGCAGATTTCAACTGCAGGTACTGAAGCTAGCGGTACCGGTAACATGAAGATGGCTTTGAATGGTGCGCTGACTATTGGTACCTTGGATGGTGCAAACGTAGAAATCTTGGAAGAAGTCGGCGACGAAAATATATTTATTTTTGGCCTGACAACACCGCAGGTCGCTGAAATGAAGGCCAGTGGTTATAACCCTCGTGATTATTACAACAGCAACCCGGAGCTGAAACAGGTGCTGGATATGATTGCTACCGGCTATTTCTCGGTAGAAGAACCACACCGCTACCAGAATGTAGTGGATAACCTGTTGAATAATGACCAGTATTTATTACTGGCAGATTATGCAAGTTACATTGAAACGCAGGATAAAGTTGGCAAGCTATACCAGAATCGTGATGAATGGATGCGCATGGCAATTCTGAACGTAGCGAATATGGCTAAATTCTCAAGTGACCGTGCGATTGGCGATTATGCTAAAAATATCTGGCATGTGAGTCCAAGTACTAGGTAATTTAAGTAGGCATTAATTTATTTCGTCATTGCGAGCGAAGCGCGGCAATCTAGTACTTTTCTCTAAAGAGAGTTTCTGGATTGCCGCGCTTCGCTCGCAATGACGGCTTTAGAAATAAATCGGCGTTTCATCAAATATCTTCTCGCCTTGATAGCTTAGCTTAAATATTCGTTGTTAGTGTTGCATTAACAGCTATTTGCGTTAAGCTATAATTTTGTGCGTTACTGAGTAATTGGAGCATGTCATGTTACGTTTTTTATCTGCATTTATAACCTTTGCATTCTTTGTTTCGCACGCCAATGCTGTGGATGTCAGCGAATTAACTAATGCCGAGGCCAGTAGCGGTCTTAAAGCCGCGTTAATTCAAGGCGCAGGCAAGGCTGTAAGTGAGTTGAGTAAAACCGACGGCTTTCTGGGTAACAGCGAAGTTAAAATTCCGTTACCTGATGCTTTGAAAAGAACCGAAAAAGCCATGCGTATGTTCGGCATGGGTAAGCAGGCGGATGAGTTGATACTCAAAATGAATCGTGCGGCAGAAGCTGCGGTGCCTGAAGCTAAAGTTTTGTTGGTGGATTCAGCAAAAAAGATGACGGTGGCTGATGCAAAGGCGATATTGACCGGTGGCGAAGATGCCGCAACGCAGTACTTTAAAAAAACCACATCAACACAGATGGCGGAGAAATTTCTGCCTATCGTCACAAAAGCCACCGAGAACGTACAGCTTGCCCAGCAATACAACAAATATGCTGAAATTGGCAGCCAGTACGGTCTGGTAAAAAAAGAGCAGGTGAATCTTGAGCAGTATGTCACACAAAAAACGCTGGATGGCGTTTACCTGATGATGGCGAAAGAAGAGGCCGCAATTCGCAAAGATCCAATTGGTCAAAGCAGTGCTTTGCTCAAAAAAGTATTTGGCGCACTGGCTAATTAAATATCACGTCGACATAGCTGGAGGCATATTGTTTCAAAGCAAAAACACCTGTTTTCTAATTCAATAAGTGGCGATATAAACCCTATTTATGTCGCCATTTAAGCGGCCTAATTGCCGCTAATCTGTTAAAATTCTGCTTTATTCAAATCATTGATAATTAGCCGAGTTTTAATGAGCCAATCTAAATCCACCCCTCAAATGATCAGCCTGCGTGGAAGCGCTGCCTTATCTCCATTCCGTATTGAAAAAATTCAGAGCAAGCTCGATGAAGCTTGCCCGAATATTGGCCATGTTTACGCCGAGTTCTGGCATTTTGCATGGGTGGAGGGTGAGCTCTCAGCAGCGCAAAAAGGCACACTCAATCAGATTCTGACTTATGGCCCCAAGATGCAGGCTGAAAACCCTGATGGTGAGCAGATACTGGTGTTGCCGCGTGTGGGTACGATCTCACCCTGGGCATCACGTGCTACCGACATTGTAAAACACTGTGGTTTGCCTGAAGTGCAGCGCGTAGAGCGCGGTATTGCGTACTATATTAAAACTAAAAATGGTCAGGCACTGAGCGTGAACGAGCGCCAGCTGTTGCTGCCGCTGATTCATGACCGTATGACTGAATCTGTATTCCCCGCTCTTGAAGATGCAGCCAAGCTTTATCATACCGATGCACCAAAGCCGTTATGTACTGTGGATGTTCTGCAAGGCGGTAAGGCTGCACTTGATCAGGCTAACAGCGATATGGGTCTGGCGCTGTCGCCGGATGAGGTGGATTACCTGTTTGATAACTTCACCAGAATGCAGCGTAACCCGACCGACGTTGAGCTCATGATGTTTGCGCAGGCAAACTCTGAGCATTGTCGCCATAAAATTTTTAATGCAGATTGGGTAATCGATGGCGAGCAACAGGAAATGTCACTGTTCGGCATGATCCGCAATACGCACAAATTGAACCCTGGTAAAACTGTAGTTGCCTATTCTGACAATGCTTCTATCGTAGCAGGCCAGAAAGACGGCGAAGCTACAAAACGTTTTTACCCGACAGCCGATGGTGCTTACCATTTTATTGAAGAAGATATGCACTTCCTGATGAAAGTGGAAACGCATAATCACCCGACAGCAATTTCTCCATTTGCGGGTGCCGCAACCGGTGCCGGCGGTGAGATTCGTGATGAAGGCGCAACCGGTAGCGGTTCAAAACCTAAAGCAGGTTTAACCGGTTTTTCAGTATCTAACCTGAATATCCCTGATTTTACCCAGCCTTGGGAATCAGCGGCTTACGGCAAACCTGGCCGCATTGCTTCACCATTGCAGGTTATGATTGATGGCCCATTGGGTGGTGCGGCTTATAACAACGAATTTGGTCGCCCAAACATTACCGGTTACTTCCGTACTTTTGAATTAGAGGCTCCGGGCGTTAATGGGCAAGCTGAAGTGCGTGGCTATCATAAGCCGATTATGCTGGCTGGCGGTATCGGCAATATTTCTGCCAAGCATTCTAAAAAGAACCCGATTACTCCCGGTGCGGCGCTGATTCAACTTGGCGGCCCGGCAATGTTGATTGGCTTAGGCGGCGGCGCTGCATCGAGTATGGATACCGGCAGTAACGTTGAGAATCTGGACTTTGACTCAGTACAGCGTGGCAACCCGGAGTTGGAGCGTCGTGCACAAGAAGTGATCGACCGCTGCTGGCAGCTGGGTGAAGACAACCCGATTTTAAGTATTCATGACGTAGGTGCAGGCGGTATTTCCAACGCGTTCCCTGAACTGGTGAATGATGCTGGCGTAGGTGCGATTTTCCAATTACGCGATGTGCATAATGAAGAGCCTGGCATGTCGCCACGTGAGTTGTGGAGTAACGAGGCGCAGGAACGTTATGTAATGGCGATTGCGAAAGAAGATTTGCCGCGCTTCAAGGAAATCTGTGAGCGCGAGCGTTGCCCGTTTGCGGTTGTTGGCTACGCCACAGAAGAACGTCACCTGACCGTGGCTGACAGTCATTTTGATAATAAGCCGGTAGATATGGATTTATCTGTATTGCTGGGTAAACCGCCAAAAATGACGCGCGATGTGAAAAGCGCTACAAAACAGTTAAAAGCTTTTGACACCAGCCACATTGACTTGAAAGACGCCGCTGCACGCGTGCTCAGGTTGCCCGGCGTAGCTGATAAAACTTTCCTGATCACGATTGGCGACCGTTCCGTGACCGGTTTGGTAGCGCGCGAGCAGATGGTTGGTCCATGGCAGGTGCCGGTGGCCGACGTTGGCGTGACGGTAGCTGGTTATGAAACCTACCGTGGTGAAGCATTTGCGATCGGTGAAAAAGCACCGCTGGCATTGATTAACGCACCGGCTTCCGGCCGCATGGCAATTGGTGAATCTATTACCAATATTGCAGCCAGCCTGATTGATGACATCAGCGATCTGAAACTTTCAGCCAACTGGATGGCACCTGCCGGTCACCCGGGTGAAGATGCCGCACTATTCGCAACTGTAAAAGCTGTAGGCATGGAGCTTTGTCCGCAACTGGGTGTCAGCATCCCGGTGGGTAAAGACTCAATGAGTATGAAAACCGTGTGGAATGATGATGGCACCAATAAGGCGGTGACATCACCAATCTCATTGGTAGTGACAGCTTTTGCCGCTACGCCGGATGCACGTAAAACACTGACGCCGCAATTACAAACCGATGTGTCATCTAAGCTGGTGCTGATTGATCTGGGTGCAGGTAAAAATCGCATGGGCGGCTCAAGCTTGGCGCAAGTTTACGGCGAAGTTGGTGATACAGCGCCTGATGTCGATGATGCAAGCCAGCTGAAACATTTCTTTAATAGCATTCAACAGTTGAATAAAGCCGGCAAGATTCTGGCCTATCATGACCGTTCAGATGGTGGCTTGTTCACCACGCTGGTGGAAATGGCATTTGCCGGACATTGCGGTATTAATGTAGACGTTTCAGCTTTGCCGGGTGATATTGTCAGCGCACTTTATAACGAAGAGTTAGGCGCGGTAATTCAAGTGCCAGCAACAGAGGCGGAAACTATAGCTGCACAATTTAATGGTCTCGCACATGTGATTGGCGATGTAAGCCGTGATAACAAGGTTGAGATTACACGCAACGGTAAAGTAGTATTCAGTGATACACGTGTGAATCTACATCGTACATGGTCTGAAACTACTTATCAGATGCAGAAACTGCGTGATAACCCGCTTAGCGCACAGCAGGAATATGACCGATTGCTCAATGATGGCGACCGTGGTTTATTTGCAGAGTTAACTTATCAGCCTACTGAAAACGTTGCCGCGCCTTATATCGCAACCGGCGCGCGTCCAAAAATGGCGATTCTGCGTGAGCAGGGCGTGAACGGTCATGTGGAAATGGCGGCGTCGTTTGACCGTGCCGGTTTTGCAGCTTACGACGTACACATGAGCGACATTATCTCAGGCCGAGTATCGCTGAAAGACTTCGCGGGCTTTGTTGCCTGTGGCGGATTCTCTTACGGCGATGTGCTGGGTGCGGGCGAGGGCTGGGCCAAATCCATTCTGTTTAATGCACGCGCACGTGATGAGTTCTCAGCTTTCTTCCATCGTGAAGATAGCTTTGCACTTGGCGTCTGTAATGGCTGCCAGATGATGAGCAACCTGCGTGAACTGATTCCGGGTGCTGCGCATTGGCCGCATTTTGTGCGCAACCGCTCTGAACAATTCGAAGCGCGCCTGAGCATGGTAGAGGTTTTAGAGTCAGCTTCATTGTTCTTTAACGGCATGGCTGGCAGCAAAATGCCGATTGCAGTTGCACATGGTGAAGGTTTTGCGGAATTTTCTGAAGCGGGCGCTGTCAATGAATTGCTGGCGCAAAGATTAGTAACAATGCGCTTTATAGATAATGCGTCAACGCCTACCGAGGTTTACCCGTTTAACCCTAACGGTTCACCGCAAGGCGTGACTGGATTAACCAGCACAGATGGACGTTTTAGTATTATGATGCCACATCCTGAACGCGTAATTCGCAATGTGCAAAACACATGGCAACGCTGTGGTGATGCTGAAGACAGTGCCTGGTTGCGTATGTTCCAGAATGCAAGACGTTATATTGCGTAATAAAAATAGAATTAAGGCAACATGGAATAAGTTTATTCTGAGTTTCCTTAAAATTTAATAGATGAATTTGGAGATAAGCAGCATGAATTTTTTGAGAGTTTTATTTGCAGCACTAATGTTAAGTATTTCATTCAATGCAGCGGCAGCTAAAACACTGACAGATGACGAGTCAGTTGAATTTGCACAAGCGATCGGCGAAGGTAACTTAAAAGTAGTAAAAAAATATGTAGAAGCTGGCTTGGACGTGAATGTAAGTTATTTTGCATGGCCACCGTTATTAATGGCTGCATCTAAAAACCAGTTCGAATTAGTTAAATACTTTGCTGAACATGGTGCTGACCTCAACTATGCACATCCAGTGAATAAATTGACTGCTTTTCATCACGCTGCTTACAACAACAATGAAGCGATGTTGAAATATCTGGCAGAAAAAGGTGCAGACGTGAACATGAAAATGCGTGGTGATGTAAGCCTGATTCGCGCCATGACTGACTTAGGTAACACTAAAATGGTAGCGTATCTGAAATCTTTAGGCGTTAATGATGACGGCTGTATGGAAGAAAAGTGTCTGTAATAAGTAATTGATTTTAAGAAGCAGTTTTTTCTAATCGCAACAGATTGATCCGACACATGACTGGATCAATCTGTTGGCAATATTTTAAGGAATATTGTTTGAAAAAAATGATCTCATCAGCATTAATCATCGGGCTTTTAAGCCCGATGATTGTATGCGCAGCAGATTCTGCATCTGCTGCTTATAGTGTGCATATTCGCAGTTTGGCTGCATCATGTGCGGCTTGTCATGGCACCCACGGTAATGCAGTATCTACCAGCAATCATGGTGACTCAACCCCCGCGCTTGCCGGTGTCAGCAAAGCCGATATCATAGCTAAATTGCAAGCGTTCAAGTCCGGTGAGCGTTCTGCCACCGTGATGCATCGTCATGCTAAAGGTTTGACTGCTGATGAAATAACCGCCTTGGCTGAACATTTCTCCATGCAGGTACCTTATAACCCCGTTATTTTAGAACCACAGAGATTGCGGGCAGATCATGCAAACTGATCGCCGCGACTTTATTAAATTGGCAGGCTTAGCCGCCACGCTGGGTTTGTCCACACATGGTCTGACTGCCTTTGCCAGAGCAAGCAAGTTGCCAATAGGCCGTGTCGTGGTCATAGGTGGTGGTTATGCGGGTGCCGCAGCTGCGAAATATTTGCGCATGTGGAGTCTAGGCACGATTGAGGTGGTGGTGGTTGAGCCAAATCGTCAGTTTGTTTCGTGCCCTTTAAGCAATCTGGTTCTGGGCGGCAGTAAATCTATCGATGATTTAACCTTTGATTACCAGTTGCTCAAATCCAATCATGGTATTCAATGGGTACAAGATCAGGTAAACGCTATTGACATTAATGCCAATAAAATCAGCATGTTGCGTGGTGAATTAAGTTACGACAGGTTAATCATCGCGCCTGGGGTGGATTTTATATACGACAGCTTGCCGATGCTGCAAAGTGCCGAGGCGCAGAAGCGGGTGCCACATGCATGGAAAGCGGGCTGGCAAACTGTTAACTTGCGCCAACAGCTGGAAGCAATGCCGGATGGCGGTGTGTTTGTCATGAACGTGCCCGCGGCACCTTACCGCTGCCCCCCGGGCCCATATGAGCGTGCAGCACAGGTTGCATATTATTTCAAATACCATAAGCCGAAATCCAAAGTGATTGTATTGGATGCAAATGCCGAGATCGTTTCTAAAAAAGGACTTTTCACTAAAGTCTTTAATGAAATGTATGCAGGCTTGGTGGATTATCGACCGAACAATACATTAGTGTCAGTCGATGTGGTTAACAAGACCGTCACCACTGAATTTGAGTCTGTACGAGCTGATGTGCTGAATATTATTCCGCCACAGCGTGCGGGCAAGCCTGCGCAAATGGCGCAATTGAATAATGTGGACAAGCGCTGGTGCGAGGTGGATTTTCTGACATACGAATCCAAACTAGTTAACAATGTGCATGTGATTGGGGATGCCGTGTCTGCGGCTTTACCTAAGTCTGCGCATATGGCAACCAACCAGGCGAAGATATGCGCCAACGCCATTGTGCAACTCATGGCAGGCGCGGTACCTGACCCGGCCCCATTGTTCGCAAACACCTGTTACAGCTATGTTTCAGACAAATCTGCGATGCATGTAGCAAATGTGTATCGCTATGATGCTGTAAAAAAAATCATGATTTCTGCTGAGGGCGGTGGGGTTTCGCTAGCGCCAAGTGAGCAGGAAGGTGCATATGCAGGGGCATGGGCTAACAATATATGGTCAGATATCCTGACTTGATGACACGGGGTTAGCTATGGATGTAAGTTTGCGCTTTAAACCAATATTTACATTTGTGGCTGGCTTTTGTTTTGCTGTTGCTGCAAATCATTTATACGCAGATGAGGCGATGATTAAGTTGCCTACGGGCTTTAAATTGACGCAGTTTGCTGATGGCTCAACCAAGCAAGGCAAGTTATTAAGCAGTGTCAGGTTCATGGCGTTTGATGCACATGGCAACCTGTTTGTAACATCATCAAAAGATGGCAAGGTGCTGATGCTGCCGGATGATAATAAGGACGGCAAGGCAGATGAAGTTATTACGGTAGCGCAGAGTTTAAATTACCCGCAGGGGCTGACTTTTGTTGGTGATGCACTGCTGGTAGCTAATCAGGATGGCGTGGTAAAAATCAAGCAGGTCAATGGTCGCTGGTCTGCCGCCGAGCCGTTTATCTCCAATCTGCCTACCGGCGGACACAGGACTAAAACGATTAAGCTTGGCCCCGATGGTTATTTGTATATTAATGTGGGTTCAAGCTGTAATGTGTACAGAAAGCAATCCGTTACGTGCAACGATCTTACGTTACACCATAGATGGCAAACCTGCGGGCGCGCTCACTACGCTGGGCAGGCATCAGCAGTCTGCAATATGGGCCAGCGGTTTGCGTAATTCTCAAGGTTTTACCTGGCATCCGGTAACAGGTGATATGTATGCAACCAATAATGGGGCTGATAATCGTTCCGATACTGTAGGCGGTAAAGTCAATGATGAGATTCCACCGGAGCACCTCAATAAAATCGACGCTGGCAAACATTACGGCTGGCCGCATTGCTGGGCTGACCCTGTTAAGAAAGCGATGGTAGAAGACCCTAACTTTAAAGGTGAGCCTGGTTTTTGCAAAACCGCACAAGCTCCCGCAATTACGTTTATCTCACATACAACCCCAATCGGCATTACCTTTCTTGATAAAACGAACTGGCCGGATGAATATAAGTCAGATGCAATAGTGGCTTTGCACGGCTCGTGGAATCGTCAGCAGCCGGCAGGTTACCAGCTGGTTCGTGTAAAATTCAAGGACAACAAACCTGTCAAGGTGGAAGATTTTGCAACGGGCTGGTTAGCCAATGGTTCAGAAAGCGGATGGTTAAGAAGAAATAATGTGACAGGCCGGCCCGTTGATGTTGCTGTAGGCCCTGACCGAGCACTTTATGTTTCAGATGACGACTCAGACGTAATATATCGCATTAGTTATCAAGGTAAATAGAGAAAGAAAATGAAAAAAAATATTCATAAGTGGTTTGCAGTTTTAGGTGTAATGCTGAGTTTCAGTGCTTGGGCAGATAGTGTTGCACATGCTGGAACCAAACACGATGTGCTGCTTTACATCCAGCCTGTTGAATTCACAAATCCAATTAAGCTCTGGCATCCATATTCTGATTACTGGTTTTACCAGGGGCCGCTAGTAGAAAGCATAGCAATAGAGAAGCTTGGCAAGGTATATGGTAAGGTAGAAGTCTGCGATGCTAATCAGTCTGGCCGAGTGCTGGTTTGGCTGCAGCCTAAAATGTTTTATAACCCGCAAGTGCAACAATTTTATGGCAAAGTGACTGCTGAAGTTTATACCGGAATAGGTAAACATGTTGGCACTTATGTCGGTGAAGCTAACGTGCATGGCAGAATAGGCATGCAGGCTGAAAGTAGGATTAAGCAATCTTATGCGCTAGCGATTGATCATGCAATAAGCAAAATGAAAGCTGATAGTACATTGCAGACTCAGATTGGTGCGGATGCTGTCAGTCAAACAGAAACAACACCGTGCAGCATGGTGACATTGTTGCCGACTAATAAATTACGTCGCGCTTTACCTTTTTAGGAGAACCCGTGTTGAAAACACATATGAAAATCGGATTAGTGCTGGCGTCAACATTTATGGTGCTAGGGTGCCAGAGCGCTACAAAAACTACACTTGATAATCCGCAGAAAATTACAGGCTTAAAGACCCCGGAGTCAGTAGTTCAGGCCAAGGATGGCCGTATTTATGTGTCTGAGATTAACGAGTTCGGTAAAGATGGGGATGGTCAGATTACTGTAATTGATCGTAACGGTAAAACAGCGGTTTTTGCTACCGGGCTGGATGATCCCAAAGGCTTGGTTATCATCGGTAAAAATCTATATGCTGCTGATAAGAATAAAGTGATCAAAATTGATTCGGCTGGTAAAACCAGTGTGTTCGTAGCCAGCGATGCATTCCCCAGTACACCGATATTCTTAAACGATCTGGAAGCTGACCCGCAGGGCAATCTTTATGTGAGCGACAGCGGTGATATTCTTGGTAAAGGCGGTGGCGGTGCAATTTATAAGATAAATGCGCATGGCCAAGTAACATTGCTGATTAATGATAAGCAGGATGCCAGGCTTAAAGGCCCTAATGGCCTGCTGGCGGATGACACCGGAAACTTTATATTAGAGGTAGATTTTGTATCCGGTATTCTATACAGCTTGAATACGCAAACTGGGCAACTCACAGATATTGCGGAAGGCTTTGGCGGCGGTGACGGTTTAGTGCATCACTCTAACGGCACGATGTATGTGAGTGATTGGAAAAACGGTAAAGTTTTTAGTGTAAATACAAAAGGTGATGTCACAGTAATTAAATCAGGTTATCAGGCAGCAGCAGATATAGCGATCACTAAAGACGAAGCTTATTTGCTGGTGCCAGATATGAAAGCTGGTGTACTGGATTTTATACCGCTGAAATAATCCGTAATTATTAGAATACGAATGATGAATAACACTTGCCGGTCCGGCTGTACACTGGAGGCCATTGATTTACGTGAGGCTGCAATTAACTGGCTGGTCAACATAAGTCCGGCACGTAAAGCAGACGGCGTTAAAAGCCTGAATGCAGCATGGCTTGCAGGACAGGTTACGCTTGACGTAACGGCAGAGTTGCCAGAACCCTTGGCTATTCCGGGGCGTCCCGAAAAACCACTGCTAGTGTCACCGCTCGAAGTTGGAAAAAGGTCCATGCGCACGACTGAAGGCAGAGCCGCACTGATTCATGCACTTGCGCATATCGAGTTTAATGCGATTAATTTAGCGTTAGATGCAGTGTGGCGCTTTGCTGATATGCCGCCGCAATACTACGCAGACTGGCTCAAGGTGGCTGCTGAAGAAGCTTATCATTTCGGGCTGCTGAATGGGTATTTGCTGAATATGGGCTATCAGTATGGTGACTTTAATGCCCATAACAGCCTGTGGGAGATGGCAGAGCGCACACAGGGCGACGTATTGGCAAGAATGGCATTGGTACCCAGAACAATGGAGGCGCGTGGATTGGATGCCAGCCCACCATTACGCAATAAATTTGCACAGATCGGTGATAACGATGCTGCCGAAATTCTGGATATTATTCTGCGCGATGAAATTGGTCATGTTGCTATCGGCAATTATTGGTTTAACTGGCTGTGTGAGCAGCGCGGTTTGGAGCCGATTGCGTGTTACGAAAATTTAGCCAAACAATACAGCGCTCCCGCCATGCGCAAACCTCTGAATATTGAGGCTAGACGCAAGGCGGGGTTTACTGAAGAAGAGCTAGCCCGATTATAGAAAAAGCTAGTTTAGCTCGTGAAAAGATTGATCACGCCATCAAGTCCAACGTGATTGATGGCGTAGCTGGCCTGTGCCTGCACCACCGGTTTTGCATGGTAAGCCACACCAACGCCAGCAACCGCCATCATTTTGAGATCATTGGCACCATCGCCGATTGCAATGGTTTGTGTTGCAGCCAGCCCTAGTTTATCTCGCAGTTTCGTTAATTCATTTGCCTTCACTTGCGCATCTACAATGTTACCCAGAACGCGTCCGGTAAGTTTCCCATCGATAATTTCCAGCGTGTTTGAAACGGCATAATCCAGCCCAAGCATGGCTTTAACGCGCTCCGCAAAAAATGTGAACCCGCCTGAAACCAGCAAGGTTGTGATGTTGTTGTTTTTGCAGGTTTCAATCCATTCTTTTGCACCTGGATTTAACTGCAGGCGCTCGTTCAGTACGCGCATCAAGTCGTCTTCAGATAAGCCTTCAAGCAAAGCCACACGTTCACGCAGGCTTTGTGCGAAGTCGAGTTCGCCCTGCATCGCGCGTTCGGTAATTGCGGCAACCTGAGGCTTAATGCCAACCATATCTGCAATTTCATCAATACATTCAATGCTGATCAAAGTGGAATCCATATCCATCACACACAAACCAAAATTCTGCAGTAGCTCTTTGTCCTGGACATACGCGCAGTCTATATTCTGCTCAGCACAGAATTGCTGAATCTCAGGCTGCAACGTTGGTTGGTTAGCCAAATAATAAGCATGCTGTGCAATTTGCACAAATTGAACACTAGTGCCGCACAGTTGGTGAATATGGGTTAAATGTGAAAGTGTGATGGCAGAGCCTTGAACGACTAAACGCATAAAATATAATTCAAAAAATTATTATTATACACATTGCGTTGCAGACAGTGCGAAGCGCTTTTCTATGTAACCTATTAATGTTGATTGTATCAATGTTGGCGATTGTATATTAACATTACTACTAGTATGGTTATATGATATATTAAGTTACATCTTAAATGGTAAAGGTGGAGGCCAAAATGCGTTTTTGATGACAGATGTATGCACCCACTTTGCTGTAACAGCCCGTAATGTCATGGGGACTCTTCTCCATTTTTAGTGCGATTATTGCAGTATAACGAATGCCCGAAATAGTCTATTGATCAGTTCTAAAGGTGGCAGAAGATGTTAGTAAGGCGAGCTTGCAGTCGGTGAATTGTTTAGTTGTTGAACTATGTAAGAGAGATGATGGTAGGTCTGATGCAAATCATCGAATTAACTTTGGTGTTTATCGCCATCATACTGAAGATAATGCTCTTTTGAGAGGGGAAAATAGTAATGATTGATTTGAGCAATATAGATGATGTGAGCCGTGAGCGTGTATTGCTGACGTTGAGTTATAATCGGTTCACGCCTATACATATTGCAGACTCCGCAACTTACTCGGTTTCCGTTCCGATTGCTGAAATAAATACTCAGTCCACAGACCTTGCTAAGATTGCTACCAAATTCATAAACACTGTATATAAGCTGGTTGCTTCATTCATAACAGGAAGTGCTTACCCGGATGGCGGTATTGGCGGTACAGGACATGTCCAAGACGATGCTGCATCTGTGCACGATCGTGCTGATTTTATTGTAGTAAAAGCTTATCAAGACGGCGGCATAGGTGGGACTGGCAATGCGCCGGATAATGCTGAATTTTCTCGTTTTTATATTGGTCAGTTGGATAAGCATATAAATGATGTCATTGCGCCGGGGGGGATGAGTGGAACCGGACATGTAGATGATGACGCTGTATTTTTACGTGAAGATACAGGTGGAATTGTTATGACTCATGTGGGTGGCGGCATAGTTGGTACTGGGCATACTCTCGATCCAGTGGCGTCAGATATGCTTACAGATGTCGCCTTAGGTAGCGTCAAGGGTAATAATGCCTCCCCTGCTACAAATTATAACCCTGTTTTAGACAATGCTATCGTTGTAAATAGTTCTAACAAAGCTAAAGATAAAACTGTAACAGATCAAACTATCGGCGGAGTAGATGATCATCAGCAACTTCCTGCCGACGTTGGTCTTTCGGGTAATCAACCCGATATTATGCCTGATATTCAGCTGCAAGCTATAACAGATGGGGTTAGCGAAGATATGTCGATTATAGTTGATCTTCTTGTTGATGGCAGTCAGTTGTTATCCAATAGACCAGATGATGTAGACACAGATATTGTAGTTGAGTCGATAGATTTTGAAATATTGACCTTACCGGCGTATATGTATGAATCACTTAATGAATTTAACCAAGGTTCGGCTCAATCTGTTATTTGCTAACAGGCATATTTTAGCTATGCTGTGGTGGTTAAATAGTCTTGTAGAGGCACGATCATCGTGCCTCTAATCTTTTATGCGACTAGCCTTACTATTTTATAGTCTGAGTTTTAAATAGAAAACTTTGTGCCGAGTAATGGCAGCACTATGTGCGTTGCACTTGCAGTCGTCGCATGGTATCACCGCCAGTACTTGGCAGCTATTGAAGTTATGGGCGAGTCTTTTTAAGAATATATCAAAGTTGTTGCGTTAATTGTATGGCGTGTAATTGATGTGTGGGCTGGTGTATTTATCTGAATTGCGAGAAAATGTGAATAATTATTAATCAGAGCTATTTTTTATGAATCTGCATGAGTATCAAGCCAAAACGCTATTACAGAAATACGGTATCCCGGTTCCGCGTGGGCAGGTTGTCGCGGCTGCTAATGAAGTGGCTGCAGCAACCAGTGAAATCAACAGTGATGCCTGGGTAGTCAAAGCGCAGGTGCATGCCGGCGGGCGCGGTAAAGCCGGCGGTGTAAAGGTGGTTAAGTCAGGGATCGAAGCACAGAATGTTGCAACCGAGCTATTAGGTAAAACACTGGTAACTTATCAGAATGCGCCGGATGGTCAGCCTGTGAATCAGGTGTTGATCGAAGAAACCCTACCAATTGCGCGTGAGCTCTATCTGTCTATGCTGGTAGACAGAACGCTGGAGCGTGTTGTGGTTGTAGCTTCTGTGGCAGGCGGTATGGATATCGAGGAAATCGCACATACAAGCCCGGAGAAAATCCTGCAGGAAGTATGTGATCCATTGAATGGCCTGGTCGATTTTCAGGCGCGTAATTTAGCTTTCAAACTGGATTTGAGCGGAGAGCAGATCGGTGCGTTTACCAAGTTATTGAAAGGCCTTTATCGCCTGTTCAAAGAAAATGACTTGGCATTGCTGGAAATCAATCCATTAGTAGTGACCGCAGATGGCAAGCTGTTCGCTTTAGATTGCAAAATGAGTGTGGATGACAATGCACTATATCGCCAGAAAGCACTCGCAGAGCAGCGTGACTGGAGTCAGGAAGACAGCAAGGAAGCAACTGCGCATCATGCAGGCCTGAATTATATTGCGCTTAACGGCAATATCGGCTGCATGGTAAACGGCGCAGGTCTTGCGATGGCAACCATGGATTTAATCAAGTTGCATGGTGGCATGCCAGCTAACTTTTTAGATGTAGGCGGTGGTGCAACAGCAGAAACAGTAGCCAAAGCATTTAAGATCATTTTGGCTGACAGCAATGTGAAAGCAATTTTAGTGAATATCTTTGGCGGCATTATGCGCTGCGACATTATTGCGGAAGGTATTATCACTGCCGTGAAAGAAGTCGGTATGCAAATTCCGGTGATCGTGCGTTTAGAAGGTACTAATGTGGATTTAGGTAAAAAAATGCTACGTGAAAGTGGTTTGAATATTATTTCGGCAGAAGGTTTGACAGATGCTGCACAGCAGGCAGTGAAGGCGGTGTTGGTATGAGTATTTTAGTCAATAAAAACACCAAGGTCTTATGTCAGGGCTTTACCGGTAAACAGGGCACTTTCCACTCAGAACAGGCGCTGGCTTACGGTACGAAAATGGTCGGCGGCGTTACGCCAGGTAAGGGCGGTCAATTGCATCTTGGTTTGCCGGTGTTTAATACCATGCGTGATGCAGTCAAAATTACCGGTGCCAATGCAAGCGTGATTTATGTACCGCCTGCTTTTGCGGCAGATTCTATTCTTGAGGCAAGCGATGCCGGTATTGAATTGATTATCTGTATTACAGAGGGCATTCCCGTGCTGGATATGCTGAACGTGAAAGCCGCGCTACGCGCAAATGGCACTAGATTAATCGGACCAAATTGCCCAGGCGTTATTACGCCGGATGAGTGCAAGATCGGTATTATGCCGGGTAGTATTCACCAACGTGGTAAAGTGGGTGTGGTATCACGTTCCGGTACATTGACTTATGAAGCCGTACATCAGACTACTGCTTTGAATTTGGGTCAAAGTACCTGTGTTGGTATTGGCGGTGACCCAATTAAAGGCTTGAATTTTATCGAATGCCTGCAGATGTTTGAGGCTGATCCTGAAACCGAAGCGATTATCATGGTGGGTGAGATTGGCGGTTCAGACGAGGAAGCTGCTGCGGAATTCATCAAGAGTAATGTGACTAAACCGGTAGCAGCGTATATCGCAGGGCAGACCGCTCCAGCAGGTAAACGCATGGGCCATGCCGGTGCGATTATCTCCGGTGGTAGCGGCAAGGCGGTTGATAAAATCCGTGCTTTAGAAAATGCAGGCGCTGTTGTGGCGAGTTCACCGGCAGGTTTGGGTGAAGCGGTGCTAGCTGCAATCAACAACAAAAAGTAATGATTAAGGACTAACTCTTTAGTGAATCGCATGCATATACTAGTTAAAGGTTTCATAGCTGTACTAATGGCAGGATTTTTTGCCGCTACGCCACCGGTATTTGCTGCCGAGGATGTTCCTTACTTGCTGACAGTCGCCTCGAAAGGCGATCTGGATACAGTAAACGCAATGCTTGCCAGTGGCGTCAATCCAAATGTGGCCGATGCAGATGGCCTGACCGCGCTGATGTATGCAGCGCGTAAAGATCAAGCTGATGTAGTGTCTGCCTTGATTAATAAGGGTGCCGACATCAATGCAAAGGACAAGGGTGGCTGGACCGCTTTGATGCATGCCGCTAAGAAAAACAACATTCCTACTGCAAAAGTGCTGCTGGAAAAAGGTGCCGATTTCAAAGTAAGAGACAGTGCCGGTTGGAGTGCTTTCGGTTTGGCTGCGATCTCTGGCTATTCATCTATGCTAGAACTGCTGATTCAACAAGGTGTTGATGCAAATACAAAAAGTGATGACGGTAAATCTGTATTAATGCACGCTGCCAAAAGTGGTGATCTTGCTACAGTAGACGTGCTGCTTGCCTATAAAGCGGATTTAGCAGCTCGTGATAAGCTGGGCGTTACCGCGCTCATGATTGCTGCACGCGGTGGTCATGCGCAGGTGGTCGATGCTTTGATTCAGCGTGGTGCAAAGGTAGACCAGCAAGATTTGTCCAAGTGGACTGCGCTAACCTGGGCTGTCAAAAAGAATCAGTTTGAGGTGGCTCAGGTATTGGTGACTGCCGGTGCAAATGTGAACAATCTTGACTCCGAGGGCACGCCATTGCTGCATATGGCGGTGGATAACGGCAATGCCGATATGGTGAAATTGCTGCTTGAAAATGAAGCCAAAGTCAAAGCCAAAGATCAGTATGGCTTAACTGCCTTGGTCTATGCGCTTAAAAATCAGGACGCAGAAACTATCAAGTTGATTAAAGATGCAGGTGGCAGTTATTAAGCCCGATTTATGCTTATTGTTGATGAGACGGGCAATCGGTCAATGAAAATTGCAATTGCTCAAATCAACTGTATCGTCGGCGACATCGTCGGTAATGTAGAAAAAATTACCCGGCAGGTACAGCAGGCAAAATCGCAGAGCGCCACTTTAGTGCTGACGCCTGAGCTTTCACTATGTGGCTATCCCCCTGAGGATTTATTATTGCGTGCAGACTTTCTTGATGCGTGCGCGCAGGCTTTGACAGCACTTGCAGAAAGGCTGGCAGGTGTCAGTGTGATTGTGGGACATCCCCATCTGGTGGATGGCACGTGCTTTAATGCGGCATCAGTACTACAGGATGGGAAAGTATTCGCAACCTATCACAAGCACGTACTGCCGAACTATGCAGTGTTTGATGAAAAGCGCTATTTCAGCCCCGGCAATGATGCGCTGGTATTTGAACATCAGGGTGTTAATGTCGGGGTGCTGATCTGCGCTGATGTGTGGGAGTCTGCTCCTGCGCTTGCCAGTAAAGCCGCTGGTGCGGAGTTGCTGCTGGCTTTGAATGCTTCGCCTTTCCATATGGAAAAACAATCTGCACGCATAGAAAAGCTTAGTCAGCGCGTAGCTGATACCCGGCTGCCGATCGTTTACGCCAACATGGTGGGTGGACAGGATGAACTGGTATTTGATGGTGCATCATTAGTTATGAATGCGTATGGAGAGATTACCCATGAGCTGCCTGCATTTGAATCAAGCCTGAGCATTATTGATTTTCAACATGCGTCACCGCTCGCTGGTACGATTGCGCCAACTCTAACGGTAGAGGCTTCCGTTTATAATGCATTAAAGCTGGGGCTGGCTGATTACGTCAATAAAAACGGCTTTCCCGGCGTGGTGTTGGGTATGTCAGGTGGCGTTGATTCTGCTTTAACGCTGGCCATTGCTGTAGATGCATTAGGTGCCGATAAAGTGCATGCGATCATGATGCCTTCTGAATTCACGGCCGATATCAGTATTAATGATGCACGTGAAATGGTAGATATACTGGGTGTGAAATATAGCGAAATTGCGATTAAAGCATTGTTTGATAAATATCTTGAGGCATTATCTCCACAGTTCGGTGATATGCCGTTCGATGCTACTGAAGAGAATCTGCAGGCACGTATCCGCGGTATGCTGCTAATGGCTGTTTCAAACAAGTTCGGTAGCATTGTGGTTACAACCGGTAATAAAAGTGAAACAGCTGTGGGTTACTGCACCTTGTATGGCGATATGGCAGGTGGTTTTGCTTTGCTTAAAGATGTACCTAAAACTTTGGTATATAAGCTTTGTCATTACCGTAATGGTGTGTCAAAAGTTATTCCGCAACGTATTATCACGCGGCCGCCTTCGGCAGAGCTGCGCGCAAATCAGTTAGATCAGGATAGTCTGCCACCTTACGATATATTAGACGGTATTATTGAAGCTTATGTTGAAGATGATCTCGGCCGTGAAGATATTATTGCGCAGGGTTACTCAGCGACAGATGTAAACAGGGTAATTGCCATGATAGATCGAAATGAATACAAACGCCGTCAGGCACCAATCGGCGTTCGCATTACACATAGAGGGTTTGGCAAAGACCGACGTTATCCGATTACGGCTAAACTTTCCAATTTTTGGTAAGCAATATTAAATGTATCATAAGTAAATGCAGCATAAGTAGGCGTGGCAAATTTTTAGGCATTTCATTGAAATGTTTAATTGAATAATTCAAATATAGAAGTTGCGGGAGTTTATAGTATGAAAAAAATCGAAGCTATTATTAAACCATTTAAATTAGATGATGTGCGTGAAGCGCTGTCAGATATCGGTGTGAATGGATTGACTGTGACAGAGGTGAAAGGGTTTGGTCGCCAGAAAGGCCATACCGAGCTTTATCGCGGAGCCGAGTATGTGGTGGATTTTTTGCCTAAAATCAAGCTTGAACTGGTGGTAGCAGATGCTATCGTAGAAACAGCTGTAGATGATGCCATTATCAAGGCGGCCCATACTGGGAAAATCGGTGATGGCAAGATTTTTGTAAGCTCGGTTGAGCAGGTAATACGTATCAGGACTGGTGAAACCGGCGAGTCTGCCGTTTAAATTTCAGCAATAAGTCACAATCAACTGCGTCAGCTTCGCCTTGCCGTACTATACGTAATGTCTTCGGCTTGCTTTCTTGTTCCTTGTAACTTATTGCCAAAATTCCTATGCCGGTTATTTTTAAAACCATTCTCTTGCTTACCGTATCAAACGTTTTCATGACGTTTGCCTGGTATGCCCATCTTAAAAACCTGAATAACAAACCCTGGATGATTGCCGCATTGGCAAGCTGGGGTATTGCGTTGTTTGAGTATATGTTTCAGGTGCCTGCGAACCGCATCGGTTTTACGGTGATGTCGGTGGCGCAGCTTAAGATTCTGCAGGAAGTGATTACCCTGTCTGTGTTTGTGCCGTTTGCAGTTTTTTATATGCAGCAGCCTTTGAAACTGGATTTTTTGTGGGCTGGTCTATGCTTGATGGGTGCTGTCTACTTTATGTTCAGGACATAGAGTAGAGCCGAATTAATAGAGCTAAGGCAATATAACCAAATTAGTAGCCTAGGGCCCTTGCGCCCTGATAAAACACAAAGCTCACCACCCACGCTAAACCAAGTGACCACACGATAGATAGCCACATAAATGCATAACTTTTGGATTCATTTCTGATGGTGGCAATCGTAGACAGGCATGGTGTGTAAATCAGTGTGAACAGCATAAAGCTCATGGCTTGCACCCAGTCAATCTGCGTTGCCATCTGTGCCATCAGCGCATCACCCTGCATGCCGTAAATCACAGCCAGTGCACCGACTACAATCTCTTTAGCAACAAAACCGAAAATCAGCGCGATGGCCAGTTCGTGGTTGATGCCTATAGGGTCAAGTATAGGGCCAAAGAACACGCCGATTTGTCCTGCGTAAGTGCCTATGCTGGCCGGCGCTACATTGCTTGGGAAGTTGGTTAATAACCAGACTAATATCACACCTAGAATAATAAATTTGCTGGCGCGGTTTAAGAAGTGTTTTACTTCCTGCCAGCCACGCAGAACGATCTGACGTGGTGTAGGGAAGCGGTATGGCGGAAGTTCCAGAATAAATGGCTCGGCATTTTTATATTGGTTCTGGAACAATACCGCAGTTAAAAACATAGTCAGAAAACTCATTAAATAGAGCGAGAAAAGCACTAGCGGCGCATGTTTAGCACTGAACAAGGCAGCAATCATAAAGATAAATACCTGCAGGCGCGCAGAGCAGAGCGACAGGGGAATCACCAGCATCGTCAGCAGTCGCATCGGGCGTGAGCGCATGATGCGTGTACCCATGATGGCCGGCACATTGCAGCCAAAGCCCATTAGCATCATGACAAAGCCTCGGCCATCCAGCCCCATTTTTGCCATCAGCGCATCCATCAGGAACGCTGCACGTGACAAGTAGCCGCTGTCTTCTACCATCGACATGACCAGAAAGAATAATATGATGATAGGTACAAAAGCAGCTACGGTGGCTATGCCGTTATATACACCATCCAGCAGCAGGCCTTTTAGCCATGTCGGGCTACCGCTTAATAACGGCTCAAGCAAGCTGGTGCGTATGAGATCCAGAACCCATGCCAGCGCCTCTTGTAGCGGCCCGCCTACCGTGAAAATGAATTGAAATAACAGAAACATGGCTGCAAAAAACAAAGGCAGGCCTAACCATTTGTGTAGCAATATTCTGTCAATTTTATCTGTGGTGTCGTCACCTAGCGTGGCGGGGATCTGTACATGTTTTTGTATCAAATCTTCCATCTCGTGCTCAATCTGGCTATCTTCCTGCAGTAGCAGATTGATGCTTTTAGGGTTGGTTGTAGCTTTCTGCTCGTTTACAATGTGAGCAGCCACTTCCAGTGCTTTTGGTAACCCTTCACCATATTTAGCGCTGATCTGAATCACAGGCAGTGCTAACTCTGCCGCCAGATTCTCGGTGTTAATAGTGATGCCAGCACGCCTTGCCTCATCTGCCATGTTTAAAACAAGAACGATAGGCGCACCTAATTTTTTTAGTTGCAGCAGCAATGAAAGCTGGCGTTCAATTTGAGTGCTGTTCAGCAGTACGATGAGCAAGTCGACAGGATTGTTGGTTAAGAAATGTCTGACTACCTGTTCATCTTCTGAGAAGCCATGCAGGTCATATATGCCAGGTAGATCAATCAGCTCGGCAATATGACCGCCAAGCAGAATTTTGGCACTCATGAGATCGACAGTGATACCAGGCCAGTTGCCTACACGTGCGGATGCGCCGCTAATGCGATTGAACAGGGTGGATTTGCCGGTATTGGGCATCCCTAATAGAGCAATGCGCTTCATATTGGCTGACTTCTAGATGGGGTGAATTTGAATGCGTGACGCTTCGTTGCAGCGCAGGATGACGTCCGTAGTGCCAAGCCTGACTTGAAGTGGACCGTTGAAGCTGGCTCTGCGCATAATGCTTAATGTTTTGCCTACGCGAAAACCTAATGCCGATAACCTGTGAAATAGCGACTCATCAGCTTCTATCGCTGAAATAACAGCTTGCTGACCAGTTTCTAATTGAGATAAAGGTTGCATATTTTTAAGCGAATGCCTGTTTTATAAATGATAACAATTCTTATTATCGCATAATTTTTTGATTGTGTATGTGTCGCTTAGAGACTATTTATAAATAAAAGAGGCCCATAAACAGGGCCTCTTTTATTAGTTATCTCAGGATAATCAGAGATTATTTAGCGATATCGATTTTAGCTTTGCTACGCAGGTCGGACATTAACTTTTCCAGATTGCGTTGCTGCAGATTCTTCTGTAAACCATCTTTAAGTTTTTCATAAGCTAGCGGCTGTGCCGGGCGTGTGTCAATCAACTTGATTACATGCCAGCCAAATTGTGTTTGTACCGGGCTCGCAGAGACAGTATTTTTTTGCATGTTAGCGGCAACGTCACTGAATGGTTTTACCATCGAGGCAGGAGAGAACCAGCCTAAATCGCCACCTTTGTCTTTCGATCCTGGGTCGATTGATTTTTCTTTTGCCAGTTTTGCAAAGTCGCCGCCTTTGTTTAATTGCGCAATGATGTCTTTAGCTTCTGCTTCGGTTTTTACTAAAATATGACGTGCGCTATATTCCTTATCACCATAGGCTTTTTTGTATAGCTCGTATGCGGCTTTAGTATCAGCATCTGAAATCGGATGTTTTTTCACATAGTCTTGCAGGAACATGCTGGTAAGCAGTTTGCGGCGACCTAACTCTTCACGCGCCAAATAATCCGGCTGTTTATCAAGGCCAAGCTTTTGTGCTTCCTGATAAACCAGTTCTGAGCTCACTAGTTCATTGATGATGGCATTCTTGGTGTTGTCATCGATTTTTTGGCCACTTGCCGTAATGTCTTTAGTAATGACATCGTAAGTAGATTGTTTGATTTGCTTGCCATTGACAGTCGCTACTGCATCAGCAGAAAAGGCTGATGGTGCAAATGACAAAACTGCAAGTGTGATTAAAGTCTTTGTGAATTTCATGTAAAAATTCCTAAAATATTGAATTTAAGATAAAAACGAGTAACAGTTTATAATTCATCTGTTGCCGTGGCGTGAATACTAAGTGCATGTATTTTATGCGGCATCAGATCGCTAAGGGTTTGATAAATAAGACGATGGCGCATTATCAGTGATTTTCCGCAAAAATGCGAGCTTGTTATATGGAGTGTGAAGTGGCCACCGCCACCGCTACTTTTGTGTCCGGCATGCAAGGCGCTGTCATCGATAATTTTCAATGCGGTTGGTTCTAATGCCTCCAAGCGGCTGGATATATCTTCAGTCAGTGCCATTACGGTAAGGTTTTCCTGAAAGGTTTGACGGTTACCTGCTGGTACACGCCATTAATCTTGAATGGATCATTATTCGCCCACACTTTTGCTTCATCCAGCGTGTTAAATTCTGCCACGATCAAGCTGCCACTATAACCGTTGGTTCCCGGGTCGTTGCTATCGATTGCCGGAAATGGGCCTGCCAATAACAGGCGCCCGGCATCTTGCAGCGATTTCAGCCGATCCAGATGCTGAGGTCTTGCTTGCAGTCGCTTTTCCAGGCTATCAGGCGCATCTTCAGCAATAATCGCATACCACATTATTCGGAGTCTCCATTGGATTCCTCTGTAGGCAGGTATTTGCTGACAAATACTGTTTGCAGAACGATAAACAGAAACATAATGCCGGTAATGCCGAATAATTTGAAATCTACCCAGATATCCTGAGAGTAATTGTAGGCAACATACAGGTTTAAAAAGCCTAAAGCTAAAAACAGCAATGCCCATGCGATGTTCAATCTAGACCAGACCATGTCTGGCAAGCTAATCTGTTTTTCCATCAGGCCGCGTATCGGGTTTTTGTTGAAAAATAATTGTGAAATTAACATGCCAGCCGTAAATAGCCAGTAAAGAATTGTCGGTTTCCACTGTATGAATTGCGGATCTTTCAGCAGTAGAGTTGCTCCGCCGAACACGGTAATAATCACGCCGCTCATCATGAGCATTTTATCAACCACGCCATGCCGGAGTTTTACGTAAATAATCTGCGCAATAGTTGCGATCATTGCAACGGCGGTGGCCGCGAAAATGCCGAAAAATTTGAATGCGATGAAAAATAAAATAACTGGAAATAAATCAAACAAAAACTTCATATAGGCTCTTAAACAGGTGACTTTTTTAGTGAAAATGCCAAAAACAAATTTAAAACAATGCTTTAGGCAAGTGCGCTATTTTGCTATGATTAGCTATGCGCCGCAAGGCGTAAATTGTAATAATTTAAATACCGCATCCAAGGTGCAGTAGCAAAGGTTTAAACAGTATTTTGACCTCTTTATGTATGCTAACAGGTGTAATTCAGGCGTGACGCGCTGACTATAAATGCTTTAATGATTGATCTCCACTCACACTCTAATATTTCAGATGGATTACTTACCCCGTCGGAACTGGTACAGCATGCTGCTAATAACGGCGTGCGCGTACTTGCGTTGACAGACCATGATGATCTAGGTGGTTTGGCCGAAGCGCGGCAGGCAGCTGCGCTGCACGGAATCAAATTGATCAATGGCGTGGAAATCTCTGTTACCTGGAAAAAACGCACGCTGCATATAGTGGGGCTTAATGTCGATCCTGATAATACAGCTTTGCAAACTGGCCTGGCAGCAGTGCGTGCGGGGCGTTTTGAACGTGCCAGGCAAATGGCACTCAGTCTGGAAAAGTCAGGTATTCATGGCAGTTTTGAAGCAGCTTCTTCTTTTGCACAGCAAAGTATTTTAACGCGCATGCACTTTGCACGGTTTCTGGTTGACCGCGGCTACGCCAAAGACCCCAAAGCAGTATTCAAGAAATATCTGATTAAAGGTAAGCCTGGCTATGTAGATCATGAATGGATGAGCTTGGAGTCAGCGCTTGGTTTAATCATCAATAGCGGCGGCGTTGCCGTGCTGGCACACCCTGGACGCTATGAGATAAAACGTACTAACATGCTGCTATTGTTGGAAGAGTTCAGGGCATTGGGCGGCATGGCTATTGAAGTGGTAACCGGCAGCCACACTGCTGCGCAATATGTAGAATATGCCAAATATGCACAGTTATTTGGTTTAAGAGCTTCTCAGGGTTCTGATTATCATGGCAAGGGTATCAGTTTCATGGGGATGGGACGTTTGCCGGAATTGCCGAGTAATTGCATTCCGGTTTGGCAGGATTGGCCTGAAATTGACTCATTGCTTGCTGCATAACTCATAAAAATAAATTAAAAATCATGTCACAGTTTTTCAATATTAATCTCGACAACCCGCAGCCGCGCCTGATAGCGCAAACGGCAGATATTTTGCGCAAAGGTGGGGTGATCGTGTATCCGACAGACTCCGGTTATGCGCTAGGCTGCATGCTGGGCAATGCAGATGCACAGGCGCGCATTCGCCAAATTCGCGGTGTGGATGACCAGCACTTGTTTGCCATGATGTGCCGTAATCTAAGTGAACTAGGTAATTATGCGAAAGTCAGTAATGGGCAGTTTCGCCTGCTTAAAGCGAATACGCCCGGTGCTTATACCTTTATATTGAATGCAACGCGAGAAGTGCCGCGTAAGCTGCAGCACCCGAAACGCAGCACCATTGGTATTCGCGTTCCAGAACATACAGTCGTGCAGGCAATACTGGAGGCGATTGATGCGCCGCTACTGACGATGTCGCTACATTTTCCTGATGTTGATATTGCAACCATGGAGCCTTGGGAGATTCGTGAGCGTCTTGAGCGCCAGGTAGATCTGGTGATTGAAGTCGAGCATTGTCTAGAAAGTGCTACTACCGTGATTAACTTAACAGAAGATATTCCGGTTCTGGTACGTGAAGGACTGGGTGACATCACGCCTTTTGGTCTTTAGGCCGTGACGATTGCTTCAGTTGTTGAATGAGTTTTTAATTTTAAATTAAGAGAATTTGATGGATTTAACCGTAATACAAAAAATAGTCATTTACGCGTTGCCGGTAATCTTTGCAATTACCGTGCATGAGGCTGCGCATGGTTATGCAGCTAAACATTTTGGTGACATGACCGCATTTGATGCTGGACGTATTACCTTAAATCCGCTTAAGCACATAGACTTGTTTGGCACCATTATATTACCAGCCCTAACGGTCATGCTCGGCGGCATTCTGTTTGGCTGGGCCAAGCCGGTGCCGGTAGATTTTCGCCGTTTGCGTAATCCTAAAAAAGACATGTTATGGGTCGCAGCGGCAGGGCCTGCCTCGAACTTTGTGATGGCGATATTCTGGGCGCTGATGATGAAATTTTCTGTGAATGCGCCAGAGGCTTTTGTGCTGCCAATGGCATTAATGGCTAAAGCCGGGGTCACGATTAATATTGTGTTGATGGTGCTGAATCTGTTGCCGTTACCACCGCTCGATGGCGGCCGCATTGCAGTAAGCCTGCTGCCGATAAAGTTAGCAAGGCCATTCGCACAGATCGAACGTTATGGATTTATCATTTTAATTATTCTGTTATTCAGCGGTGTATTAGGCAAGATTCTGGAGCCGCTTATTAACCTGGTCTATGCGCTGATATCTACTATTTTTTAGTTAGGTGTGCTTTGTAAGCTGCTGCAATTAAAGCATTTACGTGGTTTTGAACACGATACTTAGTATAATAACAACATATTTAATTTAAGGTTTTTCTTCAACATGGCAATAGAACGCGTTTTATCGGGCATGCGCCCTACAGGCAACCTGCATTTAGGACATTACAACGGCGTACTTAAAAACTGGTTACGTTTGCAGCATGAGCATGAATGTCTATTTTTTGTAGCTGACTGGCATGCACTAACGACACACTACGATACGCCTGAAGTTATTGAAGAAAGCGTTTGGGAAATGGTCATTGACTGGCTGGCAGCAGGTGTTGATCCGGCAAGTTCTACCATTTTCATTCAATCACGTGTGCCTGAGCATGCCGAATTGCATACCTTGCTTTCCATGATTACGCCATTGAGCTGGCTGGAGCGAGTGCCTACTTACAAGGATCAGCAGGAAAAATTGTCGAGCAAAGATTTATCCACCTATGGTTTTCTGGGATATCCGCTGCTGCAAAGTGCAGATATCCTGATGTACAAGGCAACACAAGTGCCTGTAGGCGAAGATCAGATTCCACACATTGAATTCACGCGTGAAATCGCACGCCGTTTTAACCATATCTACGGTAAAGAAAAAGGCTTTGAAGAAAAAGCTGAAGCCGCGATTAAAAAATTGGGCAGCAAACGCGGTGCATTGTATGAAGAAATGCGTAAAGCCTATCAGGAAAGCGGCGACGAAGAGGCGCTGGAAACCGCACGCGCTATGATCGAAGAACAGCAGGGCATGAGCATGGGCGATAAAGAACGCCTGCTCGGTTACTTGGAAGGCGGCGGCAAAATTATTCTGGTTGAGCCGGATTATAAACTGACCCCAGCCTCAAAAATGCCAGGTCTTGATGGCCAGAAAATGTCCAAGTCCTATAACAACACGATTTCATTGCGTGAAGATGTGGACTCCATTGCCAAAAAGATCAAAACCATGCCAACTGATCCTGCGCGTGTACGCCGCACAGACCCGGGCGATCCGGCTAAATGCCCGGTTTGGCAATTGCATGAAATTTATTCAGATGAGTCTACGCAAAGCTGGGTACAAGCCGGCTGTAAAGGTGCCAGCATCGGTTGTATCGAATGTAAGGGGCCGGTGATTGAAGGCGTGCTGGCTGAATTGAAACCGATTCAGGAACGTGCAGCTCAATATGCCGAAGACCCGGCACTGGTTAAGAGTATCGTGGCTGAAGGCAGTGAAAAAGCACGCAAAATGGCGCGTGAGACTATGCGTGAAGTGCGAGATGCCATGGGCTTAAATTACAGCTAATTTATCGGCCGTGATAGAAACTCCGCTAAATGCAAAAATCAAGGGTGAGGAGTTTACTGAACTTCCTAAAGATCTGTACATCCCGCCCGATGCATTAGAGGTGTATCTGGAGGCCTTTGAGGGCCCACTGGATTTACTGCTGTATCTGATACGCAAGCATAATCTGGATATTCTGGATATTCCGATGGCGGATTTGACGCGTCAATACATGCAATATGTAGATAAGATGCGCGCGATTAAACTTGAGCTGGCAGGAGATTACCTGCTGATGTCGGCGATGTTGATTGAGATTAAGTCACGTATGCTGCTGCCGAAGCCGGTTGAACTGGAAGAGGAAAATGACCCCCGCGCTGAACTGGTAAGGCGCCTCATGGAATATGAGGCAATTAAACTGGCGGCACAGCAGTTGGATGAAATGCCCAAGGTAGGCGATGGGCTCTATGTTGCAAGTGCTTACTATCAGCATATCACTCAGGTCAAGCCGCCGGAAGTCAGCCTCGGTGACTTGGCAGAAGCCTGGCGTAATGTGCTGAAACGCGCCAGTCATTACAAACATCATAAAGTTGGGCGTTCAGAGCTATCCGTCAGGGAGCATATGAGTATGATTCTGCGTCGTTTAAAAGACGATAGGCTCTTGGAATTTACACAGCTATTCGATGTGCAAAATGATGGTATTCCCAAACTGGTGGTGTGCTTTTTAGCCGTATTGGAGTTGTGCCGCGAAGGTTTGCTGCGCATTA
The DNA here is from genome assembly GCA_020622105.1 of Methylotenera sp. Lineage (GTDB taxonomy): Bacteria > Pseudomonadota > Gammaproteobacteria > Burkholderiales > Methylophilaceae > Methylotenera. The sequence continues at coordinate 44,419 of JAHRYP010000004.1, read as the reverse complement.
CCCAGCAACAGGCGTTTTCGCCGATTTATGTGCAGATTGCTTCAGATATTGATTCCTAGATATTAAACATAGCGATGAGTGAAATCAGCAACATTACCGAACTGAAAAACGTACTTGAAGCGGCATTGCTCACTTCGCATGAGCCATTGTCTCTTGACGATATGCTACGCTTGTTTTCTGAGAAAATGGAACGTGCCACTTTGCGAATGCTGTTGGATGAACTCAAGCAAGACTGGGATAGACGTACAATGGAGTTGGTGCAAGTGGCATCCGGTTATCGTTTCCAGGCGCGTGATGAATATGCTACCTTTTTAGCGCGATTGAATCCGGAGCGCCAGGCAAAATACTCGCGTGCCGTGATGGAAACACTCGCTATTATTGCCTACCGCCAACCGGTTACCCGCGGTGATATTGAAGAAATCCGTGGCGTCGCAGTAAACCCCAATGTCATCCGCCAGTTGCAGGAACGTGACTGGATTGACGTGATCGGGCAGCGTGAAGTGCCCGGGCGGCCATCGCTTTACGGTACAACTAAACATTTTCTGGATGACCTGAATATCCGTTCACTTTCGGAGCTACCGCCGATGGTAGATTTTGTGCAGCAGGAAATCTCGATTTAGTACTTTGTAAGCGAGTGTTATAAATAGCGCTCATATACATTAATTGCTGTAAAATCCGTTTTCAATCATTAAAGTAAGTTCAACATGGCACGTCCCTTCAAGCAACAACGAGACCCTCAGCGCACGGTGCGCAGGCCGACAACTAATTTTACTAAAATAGAAGCTGACCCGAACGCACCGCCAGAGCCAACACAAAGGCTGCATAAGCTATTGGCGCTGGCAGGTTTGGGCTCGCGTCGTGATATGGAAGAGTTGATTGCGACTGGGCGCGTTACGGTGAACGGACAGGTCGCGGTTGTTGGGCAAGGTGTTACCGAGCACGATGTGGTGCGCGTCGATAGTCGCCCATTACGCTTGTCATTTGAAGCTGAATTGCCACAGGTGCTGATCTACCATAAACCTGAAGGTGAAATCGTCAGTCAGGATGACCCTGAAGGCCGTGCTAGCGTGTTTGATAAGTTGCCAAAAATCAAGCATGGCAAATGGATTGCTATTGGTCGTCTGGATATGAATACCGGGGGCTTGTTGATATTTACGACATCAGGCGAGTTGGCTAATCGATTCATGCATCCGCGCTATGAAGTAGAGCGTGAATATGCAGTGCGCATTTTCGGTGAGTTGACTGAAGGTCAGATGACACAGCTTAAGGAAGGTATCGAGCTGGATGATGGCCCTGCAAACTTCGATAGCATTACGCCACAGGGTGGCGAAGGTGCAAATCACTGGTATCAGGTTATCTTGCGTGAGGGCCGTAACCGTGAAGTGCGTCGTTTGTTTGAAGCATTCCAGATGCCGGTAAGCCGGTTGATGCGAGTACGTTTTGGCCCGGTGAATTTGCCACCACGTGTTAAGCGTGGGCAAATGCTCAAGCTGGAACAAAAAGAAGTTGTAGGCTTGTTGGAGTGGGCTGGTTTACCCGTACCTAGCGCACCGTTAAGACAGCTTACGCAGCGTGAGAAATTAAAAGCTACCACCGTATTCACCCCTAAAGTACGCAAGCAGCGCATGAGTGCTTTGGATAGGCCAGTGCCGACTGCTGATGATGGTGGTCAGGGCAGACCGCATCGCGGTAAAACCGATGCAGCGCGTAATCCTGCTGCTAAAAAACCTGTACCTAGAAAATCAGCGAATCGACGTGTACGCCAGACCAGTGATTTGAATGCGCCGCAGATGCAGAAGAAGAGTGATAGGAATAGAGGTAGGGGTTAGTTTAATTATTTATGAATACTGAATTTAATAAAAATGAAGAGTTGCAGTATCGCGACCAAATTTTTTCTGCAAGGCAGTATTCTCTTGAGTTAGTCCAGAAGCTTACATATTTTGTTATTACTATTGAGTTGGTAGGTTGTGGTTATATATTGCTAACAGCCGACAAGCTTATAGAAATTAAGAATTTAAATTATCTATTTTTATTGTGCGGTGTTTCTGCATTAATGGGTTTGTTCTGGAGGTTTTTCTACAACCAAGTTCATTACAATCGTAGTCATGGAATAAATAACTTCGTTCATAAAGTAGTCGTAAAGTTACAGTTGATTGCTTATTATTTGTACGTAATTTTTTCTATAACGTCTTTGATTTGGTTTCTAATTCTTGGTTTTGGGTATTTAAGTAACATTAGTACTGGTAACTAGATATAGTCGCTTTCGCGCGACTTGCGAGTTACTTTCTTTTGCTTGTCCAAAAGAAAGTAACCAAAGTAAACGACACCCTCTACCGCTGATTTCCTGCGCTGCTCATCATTATGGGCGGCAATCGGAAACTCGCCCCATAAAATCTTTGGGCTCAAACAGCCGATTGCCGAAAGCTCCCATAATGATTGCGCTGGTCGGCGCGGCAGCAAGGGATTCAAAAACAGGTTGGTGTTACGCTTTACCCAATCTCCACAACGACGTAACCTCCGCTTTTCTAGCTGCATGCAGCGGGTCACTTGCATCAAGTGTTTTCTGATGTGATGCTTTGGTGTCGATTTTATCAATCACTTTTAAACCTGCTGCATCAATCCAGCCTTGCAGTTCTTCACGTGTTCTTAAGCCTAAATGCTCCGCAAAGTCTGACAATATCAGCCAGCCTTCTCCGGCATCACTCAAGTGGGCTTTAAGGCCATTCAAGAAGCCTTTTAGCATTTTGCTGCCATCATCGTAAACCGCTGATTCCAGTACTGAGCTCGGACGTGCCGGCAACCAAGGCGGATTGCAGACAATCAAATCTGCTTTGCCATATGCTTCATCTGGGAATAAATCGGCATCAATGATCGTGACCGTATTTTTCATATCAAGCTGGTTGATATTTTTTTGCGCACAATCCAAAGCGCGCTGTGAATTATCGGTAGCGATGACTTGCTTAATGCCGCGGTGTGCAAGGATGGCAGCCAATACGCCGGTACCAGTACCGATGTCAAAAGCTAGGTTGCAAGGCACCGGTAGTGGTGCGGTATCTACCAGATTCAGATATTCACCGCGAATTGGCGAGAACACGCCGTAACTTGGGTGAATCTTGTTGTTAATGGCTGCAATTTCAACGCCATTTTTACTCCATTCGTAGGCACCAATCAAACCTAGCAATTCGCGCAATGATACGACGAATGATTGTGTACTTTTGCCATAGGCATGTTCGCAGGCCGCTTTTACATCGGGTGCACGGCGCAGGTTGATGTGGTAGCCAATGCTGACTTCAATCAACAACATGCCTAAGATGCGCGCTTTTTGTGATTGCGCCTGGCGATGCAGGTGGAATGCTTCTGTCATGCTGGCAGGTGCTTTTTTAGGTTTTTTACCCGGGCGGTCAATACGGCGGCTAATGGCTTGCATGAGTAGTTTGGCGTTTTGAAAGTCGCCGCGCCAGAGCAGTGCTGTCCCCTCGCAGAATAGCTTATGCGCGGCATCTGCCTTAATAGTGTCATCAGCGATCTGCACCAGCTTGGGCGCTGGCGTGTCGTTCTCAGAATGCCAAATTGCGGTTTTGTTTTTTCCGGCTTCTAGCCAGTCAATAGTTTGGGTGTTTTTCAAAGTATGGGGTCAATCGATTAATTGGGTGTGGCTGATGGACAGGCGAATTCACAATTTGGACCGCTACGTCCGACCCAGCTGCCATCCGAACATTGTTTTGCATCTTGAGTGCATACAATTGTTTGCGGCGGTTGGGGTTTGTCTTGAGTGCTGGTTTGGGTACACGCAGCAAGCATTGCAGCAGCTATGAGTATAAGTGTGATTTTATACATACATTAAACCCTTAGATTAGTTGCTCTTTAGTGAGTAAAAACACAAATTCGTCACCTGATGAGACTTCCAGCCAGGTGAATGGCATGTCAGGATAGGCTTCAAGCAGTGCATCACGATTGTGGCCGATTTCAACCACTAATACACCATTATCAGTCAGGTAATTGGCAGCTTCACGCAAGATAGTGTGCGTATGATCCAGTCCAGCGGTGCCGCTGCCAAGCGCCAGTTGTGGCTCATTGCGGTATTCTGCAGGCAGTTCTGCCATGGATGGGGCATCTACGTAGGGCGGATTGCTGATGATTAAATCGTATTGCTTGGGCTTTCCGTTAACGTCTTGCAAGGCGCTGAACATATCGGATTGAACTGCGGTAATGCGATCTTGCATACCATAGTTGGCTATATTGATATTGCATACATCAATAGCGTCTGTTGATATATCAATGACATCTACTGCTGCTTCAGGGTATGCATCGGCTAATAAAACGCCTAGGCAGCCACTACCGGTACAGATGTCAACAGCATTGTTGACCAGTTCCGGAAATTCTATCCATGGCTGCAAACCATCTCCTACCAAAAGCTCGGCAATGAAGGAGCGTGGAATTAATACGCGTTCATCCACGTAAAATTTGTAGCCTTGCAACCATGCTTCTTTGAGCAGGTAAGCGGTGGGGGTGTGCTTGCTGATACGTTCATCGATAAATTCTGCCAGTTTTGCGCGTTCGGCGCTGGTCAGTCTTGCGTCCAGAAAATTGTTCAATGTGTCATGCGGCAAGTGCAGGGCGCTCATGATCAGCCAGACTGCTTCATCGTAGGCATTGTCTGTGCCGTGGCCGTAGAAGATGTCAGAGTTTTCAAAGCGGCTCACTGCATAGCGCAACCAATCGCGGATGGTCAGGAGTTCGGTAGTGATTTGTTGTGTTATCATAATTTGGCCACAGAGTGCGCAGAGAACACAGAGTTCATCACAGGTGTTTTCTGTGCGCCCCGTATCCCCTGTGACTTATTTTAAAAGTTTTTCCATTGTCAGTTTGTAGGTTTCTTTTAGCGGCTCAATATCAGCCACACCCACGCATTCATTCAGTTTGTGTATGGTTGCATTCAAGGGGCCAAACTCAATTACCTGTTTGCAGATGTCAGCAATAAATCGGCCGTCCGAAGTGCCGCCTGTGGTTGAGAGCTCTGGCGTCACACCGTAAGCCTGCTCAATTGCGCCGGCAATCGCCTCAACCAGATTGCCGCGTGGTGTAATGTACGGCGGCGAGTATTCCCACTCAAGAGCATAATCCAGTTGGTTGTTGTCTAAAATGCTATGCACGCGACTTTTTAGATTGGCTTCAGTGCTACCTGCGCCATCGAGTTCGGGGCAGAATCTGAAGTTAAACAGAATCTCTACTTCACCCGGTACTACGTTGGTGGCACCAGTGCCGCCGTTCATGTTTGATATCTGCCATGAGGTTGGTGGGAAGTATTCGTTGCCCTTGTCCCAAACTGTTTCCACCATGTCTTTAATCGCTGGGGCTACCATGTGGATAGGATTTTTCACTAGATGCGGGTAAGCGATATGGCCTTGCACGCCTTTTACTGTCAGCTTGCCAGAGAGTGAACCACGGCGGCCGTTCTTGATCATGTCACCAACGACTTTATTACTGGTAGGTTCGCCGACGATGCAGTAATCAAAGTACTCGCCGCGTGCTTTCAGTGCTTCAACTACTTTTACCGTGCCATCTACTGCTACGCCTTCTTCATCAGAAGTAATGAGCAGGCCGATTGAACCCGTATGGTCAGGATGTGCTGCCACGAACTCTTCGATACTGGTGACAAATGCTGCCAGCGAGGTTTTCATATCTGCTGCACCACGTGCGTAGAGCATGCCGTCTTTGATCGTTGGTTCAAATGGCGGTGTGTGCCATTTGTCTAAAGGGCCTGTTGGTACAACGTCAGTGTGGCCGGCAAATACCAATAATGGCCCGGCGTTACCGCGACGTGCATAAAAGTTGTCAACATTGCCAAAACGCATGCGCTCGATTTTGAAGCCTAACGGCTCCAACCGTGAAATCATTAATTCCTGGCAGCCCGCGTCTTCTGGCGTGTTGGATTGGCGCTTAAGAAGATCGATCGCTAATTCTAAAGTCTTGCTCATAGTAAACAGGTTTCTTTGTATGCGTTTTCATCAAAGCCCAAAGCTAATATTTTGCCGTCTTTGACTAGAATCGGATGTTTAATCACAGAGATTTTAGCCTGCATCAGCGTGTTGGCTGATGCATTGTCAGTAATGCCGGATTTTGTTGCATCATCCAAGCCGCGCCAGGTAAGCCCAGCGCGGTTAATGAGTTTTTCCCACGGGTATTGGCTCAGCCAGCTGTTAATCGTGGCTTCATCGATACCATGTTTTTTGAAATCATGAAACTCGTAGGCGATATTATTGGCATCCAGCCAATCGCGGGCTTTTTTAACTGTGTTGCAGTTAGGGATGCCGTATAACTTCATATGCTAACTTTATGAACCGAAGCGAACGCAGACAAGACGCGAAGGTGAGCGAGCAACGACGAGACAGTACAAATAGTACGGCGAGGAGTCGCACAGCGAAACCGACAAAGTATTGTCAAGCGCAGTAGGTTCATTTAGATGCCGCGTAACAACTCGTTGATGCCTACTTTGCCTAATGTTTTAGCATCCACTTTTTTAACGATCACAGCGCAGTAAAGGCTATAACTGCCGTCTTTTGATGGCAGGTTACCTGCAACCACTACTGAACCCGCTGGAACTCGGCCGTAAAATACTTCGCCGGTTTCACGGTCGTAGATTTTTGTTGATTGGCCGATATACACGCCCATTGAAATCACGCAGTTGTCTTCAACTACAACGCCTTCAACCACTTCTGAACGTGCACCGATGAAGCAGTTGTCACCGATGATAGTTGGGCCTGCCTGTACAGGCTCCAGTACGCCGCCGATACCAACGCCGCCACTCAGGTGTACGTTTTTACCGATTTGTGCGCATGAACCTACCGTCGCCCATGTATCAACCATAGTGCCTTCGCCAACGTTTGCACCGATGTTAACGTATGAAGGCATCAATACTGCGTTTTTACCGATGAATGAACCACGACGCACGATGGCGTTTGGTACCACACGGAAACCGCCGGCTTTAAAGTCTTCTGCCGTGTAATCAGCAAATTTTGGCGGTACTTTGTCAAAATATTTAGTCACGCCATCATCCATCAGCACGTTGTCATCCAGACGGAATGACAGTAATACGGCTTTTTTCAGCCATTGGTGCGTTTCCCATTGCTGGGTGTCACCAATGCGGCTAGCCACGCGCAATTTGCCGCTGTCTAAATCTGCAATCACTGATGCTACCGTTGACTTGATTTCAGCGGATGCATTAGCTGGGTTGATGTTGGCGCGGTCTTCAAACGCGGTTTCGATGATGCTTTGACGTGGATCCATATGAAAGTCTCTATTTAAGTTAAGTTGGTTAAATTTAATAATCCGTCATTTTAACTCAAACAGCGCCATAGCCAAAAAATAAAGCGCATGGCAATGATGCCATGCGCTTAGGTAAATTCCAGTTCTAAATTAGACTGTTTATCTGCCAGCTTTTGCTGCTTCGTACAGCGGCCTCACTTTTGGCGCCAGTGCACGTAATTCAGCAATGCGGTTTTCGCTGGCAGGGTGGGTGCTCAAGAACTCAGGTTGTTTAGCGCCGCCTTGTGCTGCCATCTTCTGCCAGAGCGTAACTGCTGCATCCGGGTTGTAACCGGCGCGAGCTGCGAGTTCCAGCCCAATTTTATCTGACTCACGTTCCTGCTCACGGCCGTTTGGTAATGCAAAAAACAGCTGAGAGCCCAAGCCAGCCGCCTGCGCTGATGCATTGCCTACAGTGGCGCTCGTGCCTTTTGTAACTACTGCCGCTACCGCTTGTAAGCCAAATTGCTGAACAAATGCCTGCGACATACGTTCACGGCCGTGTTCACGAAGTGCGTGGGCGATTTCGTGACCAATGACTGCTGCTAGTTCATCATCGGTAACCTTGAGTTTATTGATTAAGCCGGAATAGACCATGATTTTTCCGCCTGGCATACAGTAGGCGTTAAGCTGATCATTTTTCTCTACGTTAACTTCCCATTGCCATTTGGTGGCATCAGCTCTAAAAACGCCGACCTGACTGATGAGACGGTTTGAAATTTTACGCACACGATCAAGTTCAATTTTGTCTGCGTTCAGTGTTTGTTTACTTTTGGCGGTAGTGAGTGTTTCCGCATAGGCTTGACTCGACATATCACTTACGTAAGAGGCTGGCAGTAACAGGAATTGGGAGCGTTTCACACCTGCAACGCTGTCGCTGGTGGTGGTTGCGCAACCGCTGATCTGCGTTGCAAATACGGCAGCAATAATTACTGTGATTGTTTTGAAAGAGAAGCTTGTTTTCATTTTTATACTCCATATTGGTTAATGGGAGTCTAACGCTTTACTATCAAGATCGGTTGATCTTGATAGTAAAAGTTTTCATCAAATCACATGTGCACGAAGATTTGTAACGATTAGAAGGATACTTGCGCACCAAGCTCTACCACGCGGTTTGGTGGTAATTTAAACTGATTGGTAATGGTTTCTGCACTTCTGAATAAACCGATAAAGATTTTCTTGCGCCAGAATGCCATGTTTGGTTTTCTGTTTGCGATCAGACTCTCTTTGCCGATGAAGTAAGAGTTATTCATTTCTTCCAGATCCAGACCTTTCTCAGCACACAGCATGAGGTCTCTTGGTAAATCGGGTTCGTCCTTAAATCCGTAGAGTACGGACACTCGATAAAATTCGTGCCCAAGTGCCTCTACATTGATACGGTCTTCAGCTGGTGCATGCGGGATATCGAGAAACTTGACAGTGAGCAGTACTACTTTTTCATGCAGCACTTTGTTATGTTTAAGATTATGCAGCATTGCATGTGGCACGCCATCCGGGTTTGGTGTCATGAATATGGCATTGCCGGTAACCCGGGCAGGAGGATGTGCGCCGATAGCTTCAATAAATGGCTCAAGTGCCATCGCTTCATTTTTCAGGTGCATATAGAGTATGGTACGACCAGTTTTCCAGGTGAGCATCAGCGTGAAAATGAAGATGCCAATCACCAATGGTACCCAGCCACCATCGGGGATTTTTAGTATGTTAGCGGTGAAAAAAGCTAAATCAATCGTTAAGAATAACAATACCAAGCTGATGGTGCGTAGCTTGCTCCAGCCCCATAAGTAGTGGAACACAATACCTGCCAACAAGGTGGTAATTACCATATCACCTGTTACTGCGATACCATAAGCCGCAGCCAGATTTCCAGAAGACTGGAAGCCTATTACCAGCGTCATGACTGCCAGCATCAAGCCCCAGTTTACGCGCGGCATATAGACTTGGCCTTGATGACTTTCTGAGGTGTGTTCAACATGCATGCGTGGCAAGTAACCTAATTGCAGTGCCTGGCGAGATACCGAAAATGCGCCGGTAATCACGGCCTGTGATGCAATCACCGCGGCTAATGTAGCCAGTATAATCATTGGGAATAGCATCCACTCAGGAGCGAGCAAGTAAAAAGGATTTTTTACGTATTCCGGGTGTTGTAACACCAAAGCACCCTGGCCAAAGTAATTCAAGATTAAAGCCGGTAATACAAAACCAAACCAGGCAAGGCGGATAGGCACTTTACCAAAGTGGCCCATATCTGCGTATAAAGCCTCTGCACCGGTAACTGCGAGCACTACTGCGCCCAGTGCCACAAATGCAACCCACGGACTGACCTGAAAGAAGCCAATGGCGTAAATTGGATTAAGCGCATTTAGGATGACTGGGTAATTGAAAATTTCCAGCGCACCTAATACACCGAGTGTGCCAAACCACAGCAGCATGATAGGGCCGAAGAATGCGCCAACGGTCGCAGTGCCTTTACTTTGCGCCCAGAATAGTAAGAATAAAACAACTAAAGTAATCGGTAATATAAGCGGGTGCAGTACAGGTGCGGCAAGCTCCAGGCCTTCAATTGCTGACAATACCGAGATGGCAGGTGTGATCATGCCATCGGCATAAAACATACAGGCACCTAAAATGCCCAACATCATGATGATTTGCTGTTTTTTCATACTGTCAGCAGAACTGCGGCTTGCAAGCGCAAGCAGCGCCATGATGCCGCCCTCGCCACGGTTATCAGCACGCATGATAAAGGCTACATACTTAACAGATACCACCATGATCAGTGCCCATACAATCAGCGATAAAATGCCGAACATGTTGGCCTCAGTGAGAGGCACCGGGTGGGCGCCTACTGAAAACACTTCTTTAATGGTATACAGCGGACTGGTGCCGATGTCGCCATAAACTACGCCTAGTGCGGCGAGAGTAAGCGCCGGGAGCTTTGTTTTATTGCCAGAGGGAGATGACATTAAAATGTGAAGTACCTGATGTTGAGTTAATTATTATCAATCAATTCATAGATGAAACCAATATATTTTTGTGTTATCGATAGGTTAAAGTTCCATCTGGCAGAATAATGTTTAAGAAATCACTTAACTTCGCTCGTAATGACGATTTAATTAATGTTTCTTTAAGCCTAGCTGTTAACTTTATTGATAATCGCGTCAGCTGAGCCAATACCAAAGGTCAGTTTAACTTGATCACCCTTGTTAAGTTGGTCGCTGTTGCTCACAATTCCACCATTTGTATCTTGCACAAATGCATAGCCGCGTGTGAGTACTGCCTGCGGATTCAGGTGCTGCAGGTTCTGGCTCAGGCGCAGCAAGTTTTGCTGTCTGATTTTAAGTTGCTGCAGAGCAGCGCTTTGCAAGCGGTGGGTGATTTGCGCAAGCTGCAATTTTTGCTGATTAATCTGCTGTGTTGGAGAAGTCAGTCTGCGTGCTAGATAGTCCAGTGCTTGTGCGCGCTGATTCAGTGAAAACTGCAGATTCCTGGTTAGATGCATTTTTAACTGGTTGAGAGAACTCAGTAGCGCATCGCGAGACGGCGTCACCAATTCTGCTGCTGCGGTCGGTGTTGCAGCGCGTATGTCCGCGACAAAGTCGCAGATGGTAAAGTCAGTTTCATGCCCAACGCCGCTGACGGTGGGGATTGAACAATTAGCAATCGCACGGGCAACAATTTCTTCGTTAAACTGCCACAGATCTTCAATGCTGCCGCCACCACGGCAAATAATCAGCACATCACATTCTGCACGTATATTTGCGGTATTGATGGCATTGGCAATCAATTGTGCGACACCTTTACCTTGTACTGGTGTTGGATAAATAATCACCGGAATGTTGGGCATACGGCGTTTAAGTGTGCTTAATACATCCCTCAGCGCAGCAGCATCCGCTGAGGTGACAATGCCGATTTGTTTCGGGTGCTTGGGGATAGGCAGCTTGTTGGACTCATCAAACAAGCCTTCTAGCGCCAGTTTGTTTTTGAGTTTTTCAAAGGCTTCAAACAGTGCGCCTAGACCGGCACGTTGTACAAATTCAACAGTGAGCTGAAAATCGCCGCGTGCTTCATAGAGAGTCACTGTACAGCGTGCCTCGATTTTGTCACCTTCGCGCGGTACAAAATCTACATAGCTATTACGGCCTTTAAACATCACACAGCGTACTTGCGCGCCGGAATCTTTCAGCGAGAAGTACCAATGGCCGCTGGCTGCGCGTGTGAAGTTGGAAACCTCGCCTGAAACCCAGAATAGCGGAAAGCTTTGCTCCAGCACATTGCGTGCCATGCGATTGAGCTCACTCACAGTGATTACTTTTGTTGACGCTAAATTTGCTGTGAACTCTGTCAAAACTGCCTCGTTATGATGTGTGATGTAATGGATTATCTGGGTTAAAATGCTTAATCCTAGATTATATCGTGATGATTATGATGCTTAATAAATTTCTTGCAGGACGTACCGGCTATTTCATAGGCTTTTTAAAGTGTTTTGCTTTGGTTGGCCTGGCACTGTGGATACAGACAAGATATAACCTGGAACCATGTCCGCTCTGCATTTCTCAGCGAATTATTTTTATGGCGCTTGGTGTTCTGTTTTTGTTGGCTGCCTTGATTCCGAAATTCCCCAGCTTTTTTGCTGCGTTGCAGGTGCTAACTGCACTGGGTGGTGCTGGCGTCGCAATTCGCCATTGGTGGATTCAGGCACACCGTGAAAGCATGGTGGCTGATTGCGGCGTCGGTTTTGATTATATGTTCGAAAACTTTCCATTAAAGAAAGCGCTCACATTGGTATTCAGAGGCACTGGCGATTGTGCGGCGATTGACTGGACTTTTCTGGGGTTGACGATTCCGCAGCTATCACTGATTGCGTTTATTGGCTTTGGTGTATTTGCGCTATATCTGGCTCGACTAAACAAAAAATAGAGAAATCATTTCATGTACAAAACAATAGACAACTTTGTTGGCAATACACCGCTGGTCAAGCTGCAGCGCATGGCCGGTAATACCAGCAATACGATTTTGCTGAAGCTGGAGGGTAATAATCCTGCCGGATCTGTGAAAGACCGGCCCGCATACTCGATGATTACCCGAGCAGAAGCGCGTGGTGATATCAAGCCAGGCGATACTCTGATTGAAGCTACTAGCGGCAATACCGGTATTGCATTGGCGATGGTGGCTGCAATGCGCGGTTATAAAATGGTACTGGTAATGCCTGAGAACCAAAGTGTAGAGCGACGCCAGAGTATGAAAGCTTATGGCGCAGAGCTGGTGCTTACCCCAAAAGATGGCAGTATGGAACTGGCACGTGACGTCGCACTGAAAATGCAGGCCGAAGGCGAAGGCATTGTGTTGGATCAGTTCGGCAATATGGATAATCCGCTCGCACATTATGAAGGTACCGGCCCTGAAATCTGGCGTGATACTGATGGCAAAGTGACGCATTTTGTGTCCAGCATGGGTACGACTGGAACGATTATGGGGACCTCGCGTTTTCTGAAAGAACAGAATCCGAACATCCGCATTATCGGTGTACAGCCGGAAGAGGGGTCGCAGATTCCCGGTATTCGCAAATGGCCAGAACAATATTTGCCTAAAATCTATGATGCGAAACGTGTAGATGAACTGATTTACGTGAGCCAGAAAGATGCAGAAAATACCACACGCAAGCTTGCGGCACAGGAAGGTATTTTTGCTGGAATTTCTTCCGGCGGATCTTTGTTTGCAGCTTTGCAATTATCAAAACGTGTAGAAAACTCGGTAATTGTGACTATCGTGTGCGATAGGGGTGACCGTTATTTATCAACAGGTGTGTTTCCATCCTGACACAATGAAAATCTTTTTTACAGCCTGTAGTTTCTTATGCGCAATTTTTTATAGTTTTAGCGCACAGGCTGTATCCGAGATTTCTATCAGTGCCGAGCGTGTTGAGCATCCACAGGCTGATGTTCACCTGCTGGCGATCAAGCTGAATCTCAAGCATGCTGATGTAAAGCTCACTATCAACTCTGCAATCAAACAAAAAGTAGAAAAAGCATGGATGCAGCTTAGCCTCAATTGTGAGTTGCCGCGCCAGCGGGATCCTTTCCAGTGCGGTGACGGCTTGCTTAAAGCTGAACGTTTGAACATTCCTTTTGGCGTCGAGTTCTCTCGTTTATACACACAAAATAAGCTGGATGTTGATGCAATTTTGCGTTTTAAAAACGTCAGTTTCAGTGATGAGGCTGGTTTGCATGCTGCGGAGAAGCTCAATGGCTCACTGGCTGTTTCACTTAAGCCATCAGCTGATACATGGTTATGGCGTACCGCCCTTGATTGGCAATCAGGTGAAGTGTTCTGGCAGCCTTTTTATATTGCCAACGGCGGACATCAGTTCACAGCTAACGGGAAATTAGAGAATGAATTGCTGACTTTTAACAGTGCGCATCTGAAGCTTAAAGATGTAGGCGAATTAAATGCAAGCGGGCAGTTAAGCTTAAACAATTTTAAGATATTGAATCTGAGTGCCAATTTGCCGCATTTAAATTTAAGTACTGCTTACCCCATGCTATTTAAACCGCTGCTGGAAAAAACTGCATTTGCAAATGCTGAAATTAACGGTACGGCAGCACTTAAGCTTGAAATCGAGAACACAGAACCAAAATTATTTGAGCTGCAGTTAAAGGATGTGGATATTGCAGATAAGAATGAAAAGTTTGCGTTTTATAAAGTAAACGCAAACATCCCTTGGGATTATGATGCCGCAAGGACTGTTAGTTTTGGTTATGACAGCGGCGCATTGCTGAATCTGCCTTTGGGTAAAACAAATATTCAGGCACAAGTAGATCGATACTCTTTGACTGCGCCCAAAATCAGACTGCCAATTCTGGATGGAGCACTCAATCTGACTAATATATCAGCGTCACGTAAGGCTGACCAATGGTACTGGCATTTGGGAGCGAGGCTTGACGCTATTTCCATGGAAGATTTCAGCACGCATCTGAAATTGCCAATAATGCATGGTAAGGCGTCTGCTGAAATTCCATTGGTCACTTACGCTGCAGGGCTGTTAACGACCGACGGCAGTATTTTACTTAATGTATTTGATGGCACGGCTACAGTAACAGAGCTAACCATGCAGACGCCATTAGGTATTACCCCCAAACTTAATGCCAATATCGCTTTGCGTAACCTTGATTTGGGTGTGTTAACCAGTACATTCTCTTTTGGCGCTATTGAAGGTAAGCTGGATGGTGATATTAAAAACCTGGAATTGCAAAACTGGAAGCCGGTAAAATTTGATGCCATCGTGCAAAGCAGCCCAGGCAAGTATCCAAAGAAAATATCACAGCGCGCAGTTGAGAATATTTCAGCTTTAGGCGGTGGCGGTGCAGCAGCTGCTGTACAGCGCAGTTTCTTGCGATTTTTTGAGCAGTTTAATTATGGAAAAATGGGTCTGAGTTGCCGCTTGCGTAATGATATTTGTGAAATGGGTGGTGTTGAGTCAACGCCACAGGGGTATATCATCGTTAAAGGAAGTGGCATCCCCGCAATTACGGTGATGGGGTACAATAAAACAGTGGGTTGGAGCGAGTTGCTATCGCGAATTAAACGTGTGACCGATGGTAATACCAAGGTGATAGTGCAGTAATATGGATGCAACAATATAGTTTTGTAGCTAGGGTTACTAACTAAATTTAAAAGTGCAGTAGCCTGCCTTAATAAGCAGTTATTTAGAATAAAAGGACAAAAAATGAAAAACTGGATGCTTGGATTAGCGTTTGTGTGCGTAATACCGGCATGCGTTACCATTAATATTTACTTTCCCGCAGCAGCAGCGGAAAAAGCAGCAGATAAAATTATTGATGAAGTTTGGCAGTTAAAAAATGGTGCCGAGAAACATACTGACAAGCAACAAGAGCCCGCAGCTCCTTCTGCTCAATAATCCTGAAAAATAAATAAAGGAATCATGATGAAAAAGATATTACTTGGCTTAATGTTGCTAGGCACGTTGATAGGTAGCCAGTTTGTTGCAGCCGCTGCAGATTTGGAAGTGAATACACCAGCTATCACCGCAATTAAAAACAGCATGCAGGCCCGCCACACGCAGCTTGGGCCTTTTTATAGCAGCGGTGCGATTGGGCTCACTAAAGATGGCTTGATTACTGTAAAGGATGCGAACGCAGTACCACTGGCACAACGTGGCGCATTAACTGGTCTGGTTAAGGATGAAAATGCTGATCGCAGTAAATTATATAAGGAAATCGCAGTCGCCAATGGCCATCCGGAATGGCAGGCTGAAATACAAAGTACCTTTGCTGGTCGCTGGATAGATAAAGCGCAATCCGGTTGGTGGGTACAGGATGCCGGTGGATGGACGCAAAAATAAGTTGACCTTATGACGCCTACTTTAGTATTTGATATTGAGACTATTCCAGACGTCAGCGGCTTGCGCGCTTTACTGGATTTACCTGCTGACACGGCAGATGAAGATGTTGCCAATATAGCGTTGCATCTGCGCCGTCAGCAGAACGGCACTGAGTTTCTGCCTTTGCATCAGCACAGAATCTGTGCAATTTCATGTGCGCTCAGGGAAGGTAACCATTTTAGAGTGTGGACTTTGGGAGATGCCAATTCCTCAGAGGCTGAGATTATTCAGCGTTTTTTTGATGGTATTGAAAAGTACACACCGCAAATCATTTCCTGGAATGGCGGCGGTTTTGATTTGCCAGTACTGCATTATCGTGGCTTGATTCATGGTATTAACGCCAGCCGTTATTGGGATTTGGGTGAAGATGATAAAGAATTCAAGTGGAATAACTACATCAGCCGCTACCACACACGGCATCTGGACTTGATGGATTTAATGGCGATGTTCAACGCCCGTGCCAATGCGCCACTGGATGATCTGGCAAAGCTATGCGGCTTTCCCGGTAAGCTCGGTATGGATGGCAGTAAAGTGTGGGATGCCTATAAAGCTGGGCAATTAGACGAAATTCGCAATTACTGTGAAACGGATGTAGCCAATACGCATCTGGTGTATTTGCGTTTTCAGCTCATGCGTGGACATTTAACACCTGCTGCTTATGAAGCTGAGATCAAGCTGGTCCGTGATACGCTTGCAGGGTATAGCACGCCACATTGGGCTGAGTTTTTGGCAGCCTGGAAATAATTCCGGTTCCATTTTCAGCTGTGAGTATCAAACTGTGTCGCTATAGTGCTAGTGTCAGCTATGTCAACAAATGTGATTGCTCGATGTTGCTATTCCGATCATTTGTAAACCATTCGGGTTAAAATTACGCCTTAAATTCAATCACAGGTTTTTTTATGGCACGTCGTTCGCGCAGTCGCAGCTCAATCCCGCAAGTCTTTGAAATCAAACACGCAGTCATCGAATCGCTAGATCAGGAAGGTCGCGGTGTTGCGCATGTAGATGGCAAAACTATTTTCATAGATGGCGCATTGCCGAATGAAAAAGTGACTTTCCAGTCACATCTAGCCAAACCGTCTTACGAAGTTGCCAATGTGGTTGAGGTGTTGAAGCAATCCAACCAGCGGGTTACTCCCAAGTGTGTGCATTTCGGTAAATGCGGCGGTTGCAAGCTGCAACATCTGGACTTCGCTGCGCAAGTTGCAGCAAAACAAAGGTTACTTGAAAAAGACCTATGGCATATCGGCAAGGTGAAAGCTGAAAATATGCTGCCGCCTTTGTGCGGTCCAACTTGGGGTTATCGCCATAAAGCCAGATTAAGTGTGAAATACGTTGAGAAAAAACAGCGTGTGCTAGTAGGCTTTAATGAAAAAGCGACACGTTTTGTAGCTGACATGAATTCATGTGAAGTGCTGGTGCCGGAGGTTTCTGCGTTAATTGAGCCGCTGCAGCAGATGATATTGCAGTTAAGCCTGAAAGACAAAATCCCGCAAATTGAGTTGGCTGTTGGTGAGCCTGTTGAGGATAAGCCAGTTATCGTGCTGATTCTGCGCATCATGGGTCCGTTAACGCCACAGGATGAGGCGCTGCTGAAATCTTTTGCTGATGTGCATGCAGTACAAGTATGGACCCAAACTAAAGGGCCAGATACGATTAAGCCATTCTATCCATTGGATGGTGAGCAGCTGCAATATAGTCTGCCTGAATTCGCATTAACGTATCCATTTAAACCCAATGAATTTACACAAGTAAACCCACAGATCAATCAGGTCATGATACGCCGTGCCATGCAGTTACTGGCGCCGCAAGTCGATGAAAAGATTGCGGATTTCTTTTGCGGAATTGGTAATTTTACCTTGCCGATCGCGCGTAGCGGTGCACAAGTATTAGGGTTGGAGGGGCTGGATAATCTGGTTGAGCGTGCCAATGAGAGTGCACAGTTAAATAGTATTAATAATGTCAGGTTCGGTGTTTCGGATCTGTTTAAAATGACGCCGGAAACGCTGACAGGATTAGGTCATTTTGATAAATGGCTAATTGATCCGCCGCGTGATGGCGCCTATGAGTTAGTAAAATCACTGGACTTTATGAATAATCCTCAGCGTATCGTGTATGTGTCCTGTAGTCCGGCAACTTTAGCGCGTGATGCCGGAGTATTGGTCAATGAAAAAGGTTACCTGCTGAAAGCTGCCGGGGTTATTAATATGTTCCCGCATACGGCACACGTAGAGTCTATTGCTTTATTTGAGTTAAAAGCGTGATTTTTCTGTGTTGTATAAAAACAACATTTAATATTTAGCTGTTGCCGATTTGATTTGAATCAAACTTCGCTTATTTCGAAACTTTATAATTACCACATTGAAATTAGGTTATTTAATTGTTTTATTAAGTGGAGAGTACGTAAATGAAAAAATCATTATTAGTGTTGGCATTAGCTGCAGCTTTTGCCCCAATGTTGGCTCAAGCTGAAGCTGGTGACTGGGTTGTACGCGCACGTGCGGCAAACATTAACCCAAATGAAGATAGTGATTTGGGTAAGACTGTGAATAGAAACGTAGCTCCAGTGATGTCTAATGGCGCTGAGTTGAAAGTAGATAGCAATACAATCCTTGAGTTTGACATTTCTTATTACTTCACAAAAAACATTGCCGCTGAGTTAATTCTAGCTACAGGTTCTAAACACGAAGTTAGTGTTAGTGGCGAGCCTGGTGCAGTGGTTCCTAATCAACTTTTAGGTAGTGTAGATGTATTACCACCTACATTAACTGTTCAATGGCACTTCAACCCTGATCAAATGATTGACCCATACGTAGGTGCTGGTATTAACTACTCAGCTTTTTTAGATAAAAAGCTTGATGTAAGACAAGGTCCTTTGACAGGCTCTGATATTAAGGTAGAAAATGACAGCTGGGGCTACGCCCTGCAAGCTGGTGTGGATATTAATTTGAAAGACGGTTGGTTGATTAACGCGGACGTTAAATACATCAGTTTAGATACCGATGTTAAGTTAAGAAATCCTCTTGCCGGTAATGCTTGGACAAAAATCGATGACTTGGAAATTAACCCATGGGTATTCGGTCTTGGCATCGGTAAAAAGTTCTAATAGCTGGCAGTTGAGAGTTTAGTCCCTCTTAATTAACGCAGTATAAGAACTCCACATTAGCCCCTGTTTTAGTCTACAGGGGCTTTTTTTATGCTTGTAATATTGGGTTTGTTAATAAAAAAACCTCATTGAGACGAGAATCTCAATGAGGTTTTATGTTTTTTAAAACTAAGGGCTAGATGATCTTAGAGAATCGTGCTCGGTTACGATCAGTCTGCAGGTATCGATCAAATAGCATTGCAACTGCACGCACAAAGAACCAGCCAAAGTCAGTCACTTGTATACCATTATCTTCAAGCACCACCATGCCTGATTTTTCTAGCTCCTTAAGTGCTTCCAGTTCAGCGGCGAAGTAGTTCTTAAAGTCAATCATGTATGCGAGTTCGATGGATTCATACTGTAAAGAGCCTTGACACATCAGTGCCATGATCACTGCGCGACGCACCAGATCATCGCGTGACAGCGCCAGGCCGCGCACGACAGGGAAGCGGCCTTGGTTGAGAAAGTCATAATATTCTTCAAGCGTTTTGGCGTTCTGGCTGTAAGTTGCGCCTATGCGTCCAATTGAAGAGACGCCGAGTCCTATCAGGTCGCAATCCGGCTGCGTACTATAGCCCTGGAAATTGCGATGCAGCCTGCCTTGGCGTTTAGCAATTGCCAAGGCGTCGGTAGGTAAGGCAAAGTGATCCATACCAATATATACATAGCCTGCATCTACAAAGGTAGACAGCGCATTGGATAGCATGGCAATTTTGTCTGATGCAGCCGGCAGCTCGTAGCTGTCGATACGGCGCTGTGGTTTAAAGCGTTCTGGCAAGTGCGCATAGGCATAGAGTGCAATGCGTTCTGGCTTGAGCTCCACAACTTGTTCTAATGTCTTTTTAAAAGATTCAGAAGTCTGTTTTGGTAGGCCATAAATCAGATCCACATTCACGGAGTCAAATTTCAGGGCGCGCGCAGCTTCTACCAGTGAAAATACCTGTTCTGCAGGCTGAATGCGATGCACGGCTTTTTGCACTTCTGGGTCAAAGTCTTGCACACCAAAGCTCAAACGATTGAAGCCAAGTGATGCAATATGAGCAAGGCGTTTTTCATCTACCGTGCGCGGGTCAATTTCTATGGAGTATTCCCCGCCTGGCGCCAGCGTAAAGCTGCGCTTGATCATAGTCATCAGTTCGCTGAGTTCATCATCACTGAAAAAAGTAGGTGAGCCACCGCCTAAATGCAGCTGCGAGATTGTTTGTCCAACCCCTAGGTGCTTCACATGCAGATCAATCTCTTTGCTTAGATACCCAAGATACTCAATGCTACGCTCATGGTGCTTGGTAATGATTTTATTGCATGCGCAGTAAAAGCAAAGATTTTCACAAAAAGGAATATGTACGTAGATTGATAGCGGCAATGCTAACCCGCCCACACGCCTCTGATCCAGTGTCAGTTTATATGAATCTTCAGTAAAGGCTTCTACAAATCGGTCTGCCGTTGGGTAAGAGGTATAGCGCGGCCCGCTTACATCGAACTTCTGTATTGTCTCTGGTGTAAGTAGAGGAATGACACTATTTATGCTTACTACCGGTTTACCATTGTTAACATCTTTGGTAGTAAGTTCTTCGGGGCTATTTGCTATCATCAAGCTACTCCTAATCTAGGATCGGACTTTGCCAGATAAACGCCCAGAAAACTTTGACGCAAATCAAATGAATACTTAAATAATTAATTACATTAAGTTAGATGTTTAGATGCAAATAAATATTTATCACTTTTATTATATTATTCAGTTTGCCAGACATATTGCTAGCAACGAATCTACGAAAGCGGTATGCTTATCTGATCGAGTTAATTAAAATTATATGCAACCTACTTTAAATACACTTGAAGGCCTCAAAGTTGCCTGTTCAAACTGTAATCTCCGCGAACTTTGTATGCCCACCGGCTTTAATAAAGATGAAATGCAAAAGCTTGACGAAGTGGTTGAAAAACGCCGTCGCGTCAAACAAGGTGAAGCATTGTTCAGTAGTGGTGAAGCTTTTACCTCGCTCTATGCAATTCGTACCGGATTTTTTAAGACCTGTGTGATTAGCGAAGATGGTCGCGAGCAGGTGACCGGGTTTCAAATGGCAGGTGAAATCATCGGTATGGATGGCATTGTCAGTGATCATCACAATTGCAGCGCAGTAGCACTTGAAGATGCTGAAGTATGTGTGATGCCATTTTCTGATATAGAGAATTTGTCACGTGAACTGCCTGGCTTACAGCGGCACGTGCATAAAATCATGAGTCGTGAAATCGTGCGTGAAAATGGCGTGATGATGCTGTTGGGTAATATGCGAGCAGAAGAGCGTTTAGCCGCATTTTTACTGAATCTGGTACAGCGTCTGCATGCACGCGGTTTATCGCAGTCAGAGCTGGTATTACGTATGACGCGTGAGGAGATTGGCAGCTATCTTGGCTTGAAACTTGAAACCGTTAGCCGTGCTTTTTCAAAGTTTAGTGAAGAGGGTATTATCGAAGTAAAGCAGCGCTATGTGAAAATTGTGGCGCCAGATGCTTTAAAGAAAATATTTAATCCTCAGACCTATTATTAAGAATCTTAATATTAAACAGAGCCTGATAGAAATATCGCTCTGAATCGCTATATGACATTACAGGGACACCTTACTCCCGCCAACCACAACCGCGATGTTGTCGGTATGCGTTACATTTACCCTGTCGTTTCGCGCCGTGCAGGCGGAGTTTCAATCGGTATTAATCTCAATGTAAATAATGCATGTAACTGGCGCTGCATCTATTGCAATGTACCAGACCTTAGTCGCGGGTCGCCGCCGCCAATCGAGCTGGATGTTCTGGAACATGAGCTGCGTACATTTTTAGATGATGTTTTACATGGCGACTTTATGCAGTTGCATGTGCATGAAGATGATCGTCAATTAAAAGATATTGCCTTCTCAGGCAATGGCGAGCCAACTAGTGCAAAAGAGTTTCCGCAAGTACTTGTGCTGGTCGAAAAAGTGCTGGCCGAGTATGGCCTGCTTGGTAGTATTAAAGTCCGACTGATTACCAATGGTAGCCTCATGGATAAGCCTGCGGTACTAGAGAGCATGCGCCATCTGGCTAAGTGTAACGGTGAAGTCTGGTTTAAGGTAGATGCCGGTACTAGAGAGGGCATTGCCCGTATCAATGATGTTACTTTAAATCCGAAAAGTCATATCCAGCGCCTTGAAAACTGTGCCAAAGCCTGCCCGACATTTATACAAACCTGCATGTTTGGCCTGGATGGTCATCCACCGAGCGAAGAGGATATAGCCGCTTATCTGGCATTAATCAGTCAGGTGAAACAGGTGATTAAGGGTGTTCATCTATATGGTTTGGCGCGCCTGTCACTACAGCCGGAAGCAAGCCGGTTAACGCGTTTATCTGCTGAGTGGCTGGAGTCAGTGGCACAGCGAATACGCTTACTGGGCATCACTGTGCACGTTAGTCCTTAGGGCAGGGTGATGTGCAGATTACGCTTATAGTGCTGAGAAGCACCAACTTGCTTATCCGTTATTCAGCAGCACATCACAATCAGCTGCATAGGCGATGCCTTTGCTAACACTGCCAAGCAGCCATTCTTCAATATTCTTTGTATTGTGTTTCCCTATCACAATTAAATCTGCATGCAGCGCTTTTGCTCGTGCGCATATTGCCTCCGGTGGGTAGCCGTTTAGAATCTGACGCGACATATGACCATTGCTCTGTGCCTTGAGTATGTCATCCAGTTGTTGTTCTGCATGTGTCAACGCCTTAGTGCGATATTCATCCAGTAGCGCTTCGTCAATGCCGGCTTTGTACATGTGTGCTTCCTGATTGCTATCAAATATCAGTAAGAGCTCTATTTTTGCAGTTGGAGCAATCGTACTTGCCATCACAGGAACTTGCACTGAGCCCGGTGAAAGGTCAACAGCAGCAACGACTTGCTGATAGCTCTTTATGGATTCACTTTTGCTTTTGACGATCATCACTGGGCATTTTGCTATTTTTAATAAACGCAGTGCCGTAGAGCCAATCAATTTTGCCAGCAGAGAGTTTTCGCCTTGAGCTCCCGCTACTATCAATCCTGCATTTGAGGAGGCTGCATAGCTTGCAATTTCAGTATAGGCGCGGCCAATACGGTTGCAGGCATGTACTTTTATCGAGAATTGCTCACGCAATTGTTTGGCGACTGTTTCCAGTTGTGTTTTGATAGTTTGCTGCTGAACCTGCTGGTAGTGCATCTGAAAGTCATAGGACAGTTCTGAGCCTACATACAGATCCAGAGGGTGCACCACATGGATCAGGTGTAATTCCGCACCCAATTCCTGTGCAAGAAATGCTGCACGCGTTGTCGCAGCATTGGCTGGACTTGAAAAGTCAGTAGCAGCTACGATGTGTTGAATTTTCTTCATAGCGCTCTCCTTAATACAATAAAAACCATTATCAAGACAATGTAATCAGTGTATTCCCATAACGGGTTTTTATCAAATCAGTGATGTTGGGTCTTGCTTGCGCAGGGTATATATCTCTATTTTTATGAATAGTAGAGCCGATCTGTGCGTACCAGCCATTTTTCAATTTCTACAGCAATAAATATTACACTGGATAATGCAAAGCAAATGGTCAGTTCACTTAAGGTCAGCGGCTGGGTTTTGAAAATTGCGTTTAGGGTTGGCATATAAATAATAGCCATTTGCAGCAAAATTGACGCGCATACAGCCATAGCCAGATATCGGTTTGAAAAGAAGCCGAGGCTGAATGTAGAAATCTTGTCTGAGCGAATCGCCATAACGTGCGCTAACTGCGACAGCGTCAGTACGGTAAATGCCATTGTTTGCCAGTGAGATTCCCCTGAATGATAGGCCCAGGCTTGGCATAATAATGTGATCGCTGCCATTAACAGGCCAACCCAGATCATATGCTGCCACATCCCATGTGAAAATAAACTCTCATTTGGCCGCCGCGGCGGACGTTTCATAATGTCTTTTTCGGCGGGCTCGGTAGTCAATGCGAGTGCTGGCAAGCCGTCAGTGACTAGATTGATCCAGAGTATGTGGATTGGTAATAGTGGAATGGGTAAGCCTAGAAATGGCGCCAGGAATATAGTCCATATTTCAGCGGAATTGGTCGTGACGGCATAGCGCACAAACTTGCGAATGTTGTCGTAAAGGTGCCGACCGTAGCGTACAGCATGCACGATCGTCGCAAAGTTATCATCCAATAGCACCATATGTGCCGCTTCGCGAGCAACGTCGGTACCGCCTTTGCCCATAGCGATGCCGATGTCTGCGGTTTTAAGTGCGGGGGCATCATTTACGCCATCCCCAGTCATTGCGACCACTTCACCTTTATCCTGCAGCGCTTTCACTATCTTGATTTTTTGCATGGGGTCAACGCGCGCATATACACGAACATGCTCAACTTGCGCCTCAAATGCCTGTTGGTCCAAGCGTGATAATTCGCTACCGGTCATTACAATGCCATCGCTGTTTTTCAGAATCCCAAGTTCGTGTGCAATAGCACGCGCCGTTGCAGGGTGATCGCCAGTAATCATCACCGGTGTAATGCCTGCAGATTTGCATAATGCAACTGCTTGTTTTGCCTCGCTACGCGGCGGATCGATGAGTCCGGCAAATCCTAAAAATACCAACTCTTTTTCCAGATATTCAGGCGGCTCATCATCTGGCAAGGTAGGCCATTTGCGATAAGCAAAGGCCAGTACGCGCAGGCCATCGGTAGCCATAGCTTCTGCAACCTGCAGTAGCGCAGCCCTGTCAGTAGGTATTTCTCCGCTTGAGGTAAGTGTAAGTATGCATTGGGCTATCAGAGCTTCCGGAGAGCCTTTAGTGTAAGCGATGATGCTATCCGCTTCACGATGAAAGGTTGTCATGCATTTACGTTCCGAATCAAATGCAAGTTCTTTCAGCCTTGGCATTGTATTTTCAAGGTGTTTTTTATCCCAGCCTGCTTCTAGCGCAGCATGTAGCAATGCCGCTTCAGTCGGTTCTCCCTGAACTTTGCCATGACTATCCTGATGCGCATCATTGCTTAATGCCATTGCATGGAACAGGGCATTCCAAGGCTCATCATGGCCTGGAATCTGTACAATTTTTATATGCTGATGATCTGCATACAGTGAGGTGACATGCATTTTGTTCTGTGTGAGGGTGCCGGTTTTGTCGCTACAGATAAAAGTGACTGATCCTAACGTTTCTACTGCTGGCAGTCGGCGGATCAGGGCATGCTGCTTGACCATCTTATGCGCACCCAGTGCCAGCGAAATAGTAACTACTGCTGGCAAAGCTTCAGGAATCGCAGCCACAGCTAGACTCACTGCAGTCATGAACATCAGTAGCAATGGCTCACCCCGGACGATACCGATTGCAAATACCAGCGTGCAAATGGCAAGGGCTGCCACAGCCAGTTTTTTACCAAAATCCGCCAGACGTTTCTGCATCGGCGTTTTGGATTGGTCGCCATCGACTAACAATGAGGCAATTTTACCCAATTCAGTGCGCATACCGGTTGCCACTACAAGGCCGCGTCCACGGCCATGCGTAACGATAGTACCTTTATAGGCTAAGCAAGTTTTATCGCCAAGCGGTGCGTCTGTATGCGGAATACTATTGGTTTGCTTATCTACTGATACAGACTCGCCAGTCAGGGTTGACTCATCAATTTTAAGCTGGCTGGACTCGGTAAGGCGTAGGTCGGCGGATATCAGATTACCGGCTTCTAGCAACACCGCATCGCCCAAAACCAGTTCAGAAGCATTAATGGTATGAATGCTGTTTTCGCGCATCACCCGCACAGTGGCTTCTGACATGCGCCTAAGTGCCGCCATTGAACGTTCTGCACGGTATTCCTGAATAAAACCAATTACCGCATTGAGTGTGATGATGACAATAATAGCAATTGTGTCTTCTATATCTCCAACAATGCCGGAAATAATCGCTGCGGCGATCAATACCAGAATCATAAATTCAGAAAACTGGTCCAGTAGCATACGCCAGGGAGAACGGCGCTTTGTTTCATTAAGCGCATTAGCACCGTACTGCGCATAACGCTTGACGGCCTCATCATGGCTTAAACCAGCTTGCGACGTGGTCTTGAGTTTTTGTGCGGTTTCTTCAGCGGATAACGTATGCCACAGTTTGAAATGATCCATATTGCCTTATCCCGATACAGGGGCTAATTATCAATAAACGTATGGATCATAGTAACGGATTATGGCTTGATAGATATGAATTTGTTCGCCTGAGTAACTTGTAATTTTTGTGTAGGAAAAGCGAAGTATGATTTGCTAATAGATAGAAGGAGGTTTTAGCGAAACGTTGCTGGAATGTTCGGCATACTGTTTTAGAGGTGCGCTTAGGGCTGTGTCGGTTTAATGCCAGTAGCTGCATGATTGCGACCTTGAATAGCAGGTACCAGTCCATCGCGTTTGCCATCAAGCGTTTTGTTGATTTCAATACCCTTGCGATAGTAATCGCTATCTACCACCGGGTCCGGCACTTGGATGGCAAGATAAAGTGTAATAAATGATGCAATGACTACAGTCAGTGGGCCACCTACCACTAGCCACATATGTCCAAAGTGCCACCAGGCTTTACCAGCTTGCGGGTCTATTGCTTCGTTTTGTGTTGTGTGTGAATTCATAGTGTTGTTCATGGGTTTGTTACTTTCATGCAAGACTGTCTGTCAGCGTAAATTAAAAATAGCTTTGTAAATATCATTCTGAAATTTACCTCGGCACAAGAAACACAGATTTCTCTGCCACCAGTTCATTGCTCTCAATGGCTCGTACTTTAAACTCTACGTGATGTGATCCAGACTTGACTGAACCATCCGGAATCTGCAACCGAACCGGAATCCAGCGCGACTCAGCAGAGTTCACAGTCACTGTTTTGTTAGCATCCGCCACATCGGACTCCACCTTGAGATTATCAATACCGCTGGCACTAAGCTCATAGCGTTGTGTTGTTTCGGTTGCATTCATGATCTGCAGACGATACACATTCTCCAGCATACCGCCATCAGCCAAACGTGCCATCACGCCACGGTCACGCACCACATCCACGCGGAATGAATCCCGCATGATCAGGCTCGTAAGCAAGGCAACCACAATAGAAGCCAGGATTGCGGTATAGATCAGTACACGCGGCCTTAAGACATGGCGCAGCATCTGTGCGCGATTCCAGCCCAGATTAATTGCATGCTGGGTCGAGTATTTCACCAAACCGCGTTCATAACCCATCTTGTCCATCACCGTGTCACATACGTCAGCACAAGCACCGCAGCCGATACACTCATACTGCAGACCTTTACGGATATCAATACCGGTCGGACATACCTGTACACACAGGCTGCAATCGATACAAGCGCCTTGCTTGCTCTTATCCATATCGGCTTTAAGTGATGCCTTACCGCGTGGCTCACCACGTTTCTCATCATACGTCACGATCAAAGTATCATCATCAAACATCGCACTCTGAAAACGTGCGTAAGGACACATGTATTTACATACCTGCTCACGCATAAAACCGGCATTGCCATAAGTAGCAAAACCGTAAAAACCAATCCAGAATGTTTCCCATGGGCCTAAACCCAGATTCACCACCGCACTGCCCAAATCGCGTATCGGTGAAAAGTAACCGACAAAAGTAAAACCAGTCCACAGCGCAAACGTAATCCAGGCAAAATGCTTGCCGCCTTTTTTAAGCAACTTTTTCGCTGACATCGGCGCATCATCCAGCTTCATGCGTGCAGCACGATCGCCTTCAATTTTAGCTTCTATCCACAGAAATATTTCGGTGTATACGGTTTGCGGGCAGGTGTAACCACACCATAAACGCCCTGCAATCGCGGTAAACAGGAACAGCGAGAGGGCGGAGATAATCAGAATCCCTGTCAGATAAATCAGGTCTTGCGGATATAACACAAGATTAAAGATATAAAAGCGTCTTGCTTCCAGGTCAAATAACAATGCCTGACGCTGACCCCATTCCAGCCAGGGGATGCCATAAAAAACGAGCTGGGTCAGCCATATCATGACCCAGCGCCATTTGGTAAAGAACCCGAATGTGCTGCGCGGATAGATCTTGTCTGCGGCAGCGTACAAATTAATTACTGTCGCCTCAGTTACTGCGTCATTTGTCACATTTGAGTTCTTTTTAATGCTCATTTATTTCTAACCTTACTATTTGGTTTCGTTATTAGACAAACCCCATACATAGGCAGCTAACACATGAATTTGCTCAGGTGAAAATTTAGCGCCTTGTGCCGGCATTTGATTCACTTTACCTTCATGGATGCGTTTGATGATAGCCTCTTCACCAGCACCATGCAGCCAGATATTGTCAGCAAGGTTAGGTGCACCGATAGATTGGTTACCTGTGCCGTCAGCACCGTGACAAGCCGCACATACTGCAAACTTCTCTTTGCCTGCCGTTGCACGTGTTGCGTCATGGTCACTGTTTGAAAGGCTTAATACATAGTGAGCAACGTTTTTAACGTCATCTTCTGTACCAACTGCTGCTGCCATTGGCGGCATCATACCTACGCGACCATTGGTAAGTGTTTCAGCGATTTTTTCAGGGCTGCCGCCATAAATCCAGTCTTTGTCAGTCAGGTTTGGAAAGCCGCGGCTGCCGTGTGCATCTGAGCCATGACACTGTGCGCAGTTATTCATGAACATACGCTCGCCGATGGCTTTAGCTTCTGCATTAACAGCCAGTTCTTCTACGGGCATTGCGGCAAATTTTGCATAAAGAGGCGCAATCGTTTTATTGGCTTCTTCCATCTCTTTCTCATATTGGTTCACTTGTGTCCAGCCAAGTTTGCCTGCGTAAGTACCGATTGCCGGGTACGCTGCAAAGTAGAACAGTGAGAACACGATGGTGATAATGAACATCCACACCCACCAGCGTGGCAGAGGGTTGTTCATCTCACGCAGGTTTTCATCCCATACGTGACCATTGGTGTTGTCGCCATTGGGGCTGGTTGCCTTGATCTTGCTGGTCAGCCACAACAGTAAGGCGCAGCCGATAACGCCACCCACTGATATGACAGTGATGAACATCGGCCAAAAACTACTGGTAAAGTCGCTCATTTTATTTTCCTCTAAACTTCTTGCTGAAGTTTTAACTAAATGTTTTATTTGGTCTTGTAAGCTTTAATCATCAGTAAAAGGCAGATTCGCCGCATCTTTAAAATCAGATGTGTTGCGGCGTTTCCAAGCCCAAACCATGATGCCAACAAATACCGCAAAGCTGGCAATCGTAGCAAGGATGCGAAGTGTATTGATATCCATCATGGTCCCCTTAGCTATTTCAAGTGTGTGCCGAGAACTTGCAGGTACGCAATGATTGCGTCCAGCTCTGTCTTACCGGCTGCTTCAGCTTCTGCACCAGCAATCTGTTCATCGGTATATGGAACACCAACCGCACGCAATGCACGCATGTTAGGCGCCAGTGATTTTGCATCTACCGGTGTGTTTTCCAACCATGGGTAAGCTGGCATGATAGATTCCGGCACCAAGTCACGCGGATTGATCAGGTGGATACGTTGCCATTCATCACTGTATTTGCCGCCAACACGGTGCAGGTCTGGACCTGTACGCTTACTGCCCCATTGGAATGGGTGGTCATAAACGAACTCGCCGGCAACTGAGTAGTGACCGTAACGCAATGTTTCTGCACGGAATGGGCGAATCATTTGTGAGTGGCAGTTGTAGCAGCCTTCACGAATGTAGATATCACGCCCAGCCAACTGCACCGGTGTATAAGGTTGCAAGCCTGTAATAGGCTCAGTGGTAGATTTTTGGAAAAATAGTGGAACGATTTCCACCAGACCACCAAAAGCGACCACTACCAGAATCAGCACAATCATCAGAAAGTTGCTGGTCTCGATTTTTTCATGGCTGAAGCCAGTGTTTTTATCTTGATTTGACATGATGAATTCCCTTAAGCGTGAGCAGCAACTGGTGGAATAGTAGCTGTTGCTGCTTTGCCACTGGTTGCAGTTTTAATAACGTTCCACAACATGATAATCATGCCGCCAAGGTAGAGCAGGCCACCCAGCACACGAATGATGTAGTAAGGTTGTTTAGCTTTTACGCTTTCTACAAAGGTATATGTCAATGTGCCGTCAGCGTTGATAGCGCGCCACATTAAACCTTCCATCACACCTGAAATCCACAATGCTGCGATGTACAGAACGATACCGACTGTTGCCATCCAGAAATGCAGTTCAATCGCTTTGATGCTATGCATTTGTTTCTGGCCAAACAGACGTGGCACCATGTAGTAGAGTGAACCCATAGAAACCAGGCCAACCCAGCCTAAAGCGCCTGAGTGTACGTGACCAACAGTCCAGTCAGTGTAGTGTGAGAGTGAGTTAACCGTTTTAATCGCCATCATCGGGCCTTCAAACGTACTCATACCGTAGAAAGACAATGAAACGATCAGGAAACGTAAGATAGGGTCTGTACGCAGTTTGTGCCATGCGCCTGACAAAGTCATCATACCGTTGATCATGCCGCCCCAGCTTGGTGCCAGCAGAATCAATGAGAAAGCCATACCTAAAGATTGTGTCCAGTCAGGTAAAGCGGTGTAGTGCAGATGGTGCGGGCCCGCCCACATGTAAGTGAAAATCAAAGCCCAGAAGTGTACGATAGACAAACTGTATGAATAAACCGGACGATCTGCTTGTTTAGGAACAAAGTAGTACATCATGCCCAAGAAGCCAGCTGTCAGGAAGAAACCTACAGCGTTGTGACCATACCACCATTGCACCATCGCATCTTGCACACCTGCATAAGCAGAGTATGAGTGCATAAAACTAGCCGGCATTGCAGCACTGTTAACAATGTGCAGCAACGCTACCGCGATAATGAAAGCCCCCAGAAACCAGTTGGCTACATAGATATGCTTAACGCGGCGGATGCCGATAGTACCGAAGAACACAATCGCATAAGATACCCAAACCACTGCAATCAGCAAGTCAATTGGCCATTCCAGCTCAGCGTATTCTTTACCTTGTGTGTAACCCAAAGGTAGTGAGATCGCAGCTGCAACGATAACTGCCTGCCAGCCC
Organism: Methylotenera sp.; assembly: GCA_020622105.1. Classification (GTDB taxonomy): domain Bacteria; phylum Pseudomonadota; class Gammaproteobacteria; order Burkholderiales; family Methylophilaceae; genus Methylotenera. Next base: position 13,505 of record JAHRYP010000004.1, on the reverse strand, counting down.
CAAAACGTAAAGGTGGCAAGCTTAGGCATAAACAGCGCGGTGTGACAGGTGCGCTGGACGATATAATAGGACGTAGCAAACAATGTACAACCGCCAAATGCAAAAATCACTGCATTGGTATGTAACGGACGTAAACGACCGAAGCTGGTCCACTGTAAGCCAAGGTTGAGTTCTGGCCAGACGAGTTGAGAGGCGATAATCACGCCAACCAACATGCCCACCACACCCCAAACCACGGCCATGATAGAAAATTGCCGTATAACACCATCGCTATACGTGTTTGATTGCGAATTCGAGACTTGCATTTAGTTCTCCCCAAAGTACTAATTAAAATTTACAGCTAGTTTTACATGTGGCATTTTGTCGCACGAAGCCAAATCGAGATTTGATGCAAATCAATTACTTTTGTATTAAAGAGGCGTTCAACCTATTCAAAGCTGGCTTTAAGCTAACTAATGAGGATTACAAACATTTAATTAAGTGGTGAATATTCTCGGATTGAAAATCTAGTAAACTTCAGGCTATATGAAAGTATTCAATACTATTGTGCTTACTTGTCTGATAGCCTGTGTACTAACGCTATCCGGCTGTAATCAATCCGGTTCCAACCAGCTATCCGACCAGGCCGAACCTATTCGTTTCTCTTTGGCGCAGATGCCAATTAATTTAGATCCGCGTTATGCTACGGATGCAGCATCTGAACGGGCTAATCGTCTGATTTATCAGTCGCTGGTTGATTTTGATGAAACTTCCAATCTTGTACCCAAGTTAGCAAACTGGCTGATGGTAAGCCCGAGGGAATATCATTTCATAATGAAGCAGCCGTTTGCGCGTTTTCACCATCACAAAACACTGACTGCTGATGATGTAAAAGCGACTTATGATTCAATTGTTGGACTTAAAGACTCACCGCATACCTCTGAGTATTCCAATATCTCCTCAATCCAGGTGAAAAACGAGAATCTGGTAATATTTCAATTGAAACAGCCAGATAAGCAGTTTGCAGCTAAGTTGATCATGGGGATATTGCCTAAAGATTACATCGAAAAGGAACATGACTTTTCGCATCATCCCATCGGCAGCGGCCCGCTGGCTTTCGAGCATTGGCAAAATAAACTGACGCTGAAAAGAGTGCATGATGGACAGCAGATTATATTTACCGAGGTGAAAGACCCGACGGTGCGGGTACTGAAACTGCTGCGCGGCGAAACCGATTTACTGCAGAGTGATTTGCCGCCTGAGCTGGTCAAACACCTGCAATCAAAACCTGAAATCATGGTTCAAACTGTTCAAGGCGCTAATTTTTCTTATCTCGGTTTAAATATGCAAGATCCCTTGCTCAAGCAGCATCAGGTGCGCATGGCGATTGCGCATGCAATTGACCGTCAGGCTATTATTGAAAAAGTGATGGTGAAAAGTACACGGGTTGCTGGCGCCATATTGCCGCCCGAGCACTACACCAACGCCGGAAACGAGCTGATTGCTTATGACTATAACCCTGAGCTTGCTAAAAAACTGCTCATAGAAGCAGGTGTGCAGCTGCCGCTTAAACTAGTATATAAAACATCAACCGATGCGCAGCGTGTGAGGCTGGCAACGATATTGCAGGCGCAGATGGCAAAGGCTGGTATAGACTTGGAAATTCGTAGTCTGGATTGGGGCACCTTTTTTGACGAGGTTAAAAAAGGTAACTTTCAATTATTTGGACTCACTTGGGTGGGGATTAAAACCCCGGAAATTTACACCAAAGCTTTTGGTTCGCAGCAGTTTCCGCCCCATGGTTTTAACCGCGGTCGTTATGTGGATGTCGAGCTGGATACGTTGCTATTAGCAGAAGACTGGCCTGCAGTTACAACGCGTATTCATCAGCAGTTGCCATATATTCCACTGTGGTATGAGGCGCAGTTTGCCGCTTTTAATAGAAACATTACTCATTACACCCCCAAACCTGATGGAAACTGGGATGATTTAGCGACAATTAAAAGGTCGGCTACAATAAACAGCTATGCACATTGAAATTTCAATTACAGCCCAGATGCTGACTCTGCTTGATGACTTTGGCGCAGTTAAAGCCAAGTATTACATATCTACTGCGGCCAATGGTGTTGGCTGTGAAAAAGACAGCGGTCGCACACCATTGGGTAAACATGTTGTACGTGCCAAAATTGGTGCGGGTGCTCCGTTGAATACAGTATTTGTCGGCCGTCGGCCTACAGGTGAAATTCTGTCGCCGGAGCTCATAGCGCAATACCCGCAACGTGACTGGATTTTGACGCGCATATTGTGGCTGTCTGGTACTGAGGTCGGAAAGAATCGATTGGGTAATGTGGATAGCATGCAGCGTTATATTTATATTCACGGCACACCCGACACCGAGCCGATGGGCCAGCCGTGTTCACATGGCTGCGTGCGTATGCGTAATCAGGATGTCATGGAATTGTTTGATCTGGTAGAGGCTGGTACGCCAGTGGTGATTGTTGAATGAAGTGTAAAAATTCTCTTCATCATCATTCCTGCCCACGCGGAAATGATGCAATTGTGAGTTGTTTATGTTTTTGATTAAACGCCTCACTAGCTTTTTTACCGTTATTTTCGGCGTATTGCTGCTCACTTTTTTACTCATTCATCTGGTACCCGGTGATCCGGTTGAGGTGATGCTGGGCGAATCTGCCAGCAGCGCGGACCGTGATGCACTGCGGACTGAATTGGGTTTAAACCAGCCTTTATTGCAGCAATTCGGTACTTATCTCAATAAACTCGCCCATGGCGATTTTGGACGATCCATACATACCAAAGCCTCCATTGCCGAGCTGATTAACACGCGTTACCCGGCGACACTTAAACTGGCTTTATTGGCGCTGATGATCGGGCTTTTTGTAGGTATTCCATTAGGTATTTACAGCGCACTTAAAGCCGGGCGCTGGCAGGATATTCTTGTGACGGTTGTTTCAGTCAGGTTATCTGCGATGCCAGCTTTCTGGTTAGGACCGGTGTTAATGCTGATATTTGCCGTGTGGTTGGGCTGGCTACCTGTAAGCGGTATGGAATCTGGCGCCTCAATTATCCTGCCTGCCGCCACTTTGGGCTTTGGTTTGAGTGCAATTCTTACGCGTATGACGCGCACCAGCCTGCTCGAGGTGCTGAATGATGATTATATTCGTACTGCGCGTGCCAAGGGCTTGAGTGAGCGAGTGGTCATTCTGCGTCATGCCCTGCGTGCAGCATTGTTGCCCATTATCACGATTGTCGGTTTGCAGATGGGTAGTTTGCTGGCTGGTGCGGTGATTACCGAAACGATATTCAGTTGGGATGGCATAGGCAGACTATTGGTAGAAAGTATTGAGAAACGCGATTACCCGGTGACGCAGGCATGTGTGCTGATCGTTGCATTAAGTTATGTGGTGGTGAATTTATTCACTGATTTATTGTATAAGCTGGCTGACCCCAGAGTGCGCGTAGCCTGAATATGAAGTGGTTTTCTTATTCAATATTGGGTTTTTGGGTGTTGGCAGTCATTATCGGTTATCTGTTCAGGCTGGATCCAAATCTGATTGATCTGAACATGGTTTTGCAAGGCCCCAGTGTGCAGCATTGGTTCGGTGCTGATGATCTGGGCCGTGATATTCTGGCGCGCGTGTTAAGTGGCGTAAAGATGTCAGTGCTGGTTGCTTTGACTGTGACGGTTATCACGATGGTTGTTGGCGTTTCTGTTGGCATGCTGGCTGGGTTTTATGGCGGCAAGATAGATTCAGTACTCATGCAGATTACCGATATTTTTCTGGCATTCCCCGGTATTCTGCTGGCAATCGCTTTTGCTGCTGTGCTGGGGCCAGGCTTGGGTAACTTGATATTGGCTTTATGTTTAACCGGCTGGGTGAGTTATGCTCGATTGACGCGTGGTCAAACCATGAGTTTGCGTAATCGCCAGCATGTGCAGGCAGCGGAGTCGTTAGGTGCGGGTGTACCGCGATTGTTGTTTAGACATATACTGCCGCTCATGGCCTCGATTTTGGTCGTGGAGGCTGCATATAGTCTTGCCAGCGTTATGATTGCCGAGGCTAGCCTTTCATTTTTAGGTTTGGGCATACAGGCACCCAATGCCTCATGGGGTGCGATGCTGCGTGATGCAGTCAGATTTATGCTGGTTGCGCCGCATTATGTATTGATTGTAGGTTTGTGTTTAATGAGTTTGATTTTGGCAATTAATCTGGGTGGCGATTATTTGCGCGATAGATTAGATGTGAGAAGGGATATTCCATGAGTTTAGGTCCAGTGATGTTGGACGTTGTAGGCACAGAGCTTACTACCGATGACATACGCCGTTTGCAGCATCCGTTAGTCGGTGGTGTGATTTTGTTCAAGCGCAATTATGAAAATAACGCGCAGCTGAAAGCGTTGACGGCCAGTATTCATGCTGTGCGTCAGCCGCCGCTGCTGATTGCGGTAGACCATGAAGGTGGTCGTGTGCAGCGCTTTAGAGAAGGCTTTACTAAAATTCCGCCGATGCGGGAATTTGGCAAGATTTGGGATCAGAATCCTAAAAAAGCCAAAGAGCTTGCCAAGGAGGCTGGCTGGATTTTAGCTGCCGAATTACGTGCGCATGGCGTTGATTTCAGTTTTACGCCGGTGCTTGATATGGACTATGGCGACAGTCTGGTGATCGGCGACCGTGCCTTTCATTTAAATCCGCAGGCGATTAATGACCTGGCATTCGCGCTCATGCAGGGTTTGAAAAAGGCCGGTATGGCAGCTGTAGGCAAACACTTCCCAGGTCATGGCTTTGTAGTAGCGGATTCTCACGTGAGTATGCCGGTAGATGACCGCGAGTTTGACCAGATTGCACAGCATGATATGCAGCCGTTCAGAATGCTGATTGATGATGGCATTCCTGCCATTATGCCGGCACATGTCATTTACCCTAAAGTTGATGATAAGCCGGCCGGTTTTTCTTCACGCTGGTTACAAAAGATATTGCGCGAGCGTTTAGGGTTTAATGGCGTGATATTCAGTGATGACTTAAGTATGGAAGCAGCAACAGCAGGCGGTGATGTCACTACACGTGCGCTGGCTGCTTTAACGGCCGGTTGTGATATGGTGCTGCTGTGCAATCAGCCGGCAATGGCAGATGAGTTGCTGGAAAACCTTAAATGGCAGATGTCGGCACAGAGTTTAAGTCGTTTAGCGCGTATGCATGGCCATAAACATCCACCTACAATGGATACGCTGCATGAAAGTGCAGAGTTTGTTGATGCTGTGCATCAGGTGGCGCAGGTCGGTATTGTTGAGGGCGAGTTGTTTACATAAATAATTAACTTGAAACTTATTGCTTTAACCGCTATCTTACATACTGTAATTCTTAATTACTTGAAGGAAATAACAATGTTTGACAATACCCCAGTTTTAGGCCGCTCAGAGTCGGCCTTAGAAGCTACCAATAAAGTTCTGCGTAATACCTATGCCTTGTTGGGTCTGACTATGATCCCAACCGTGATCGGTGCGTTCATCGGCATGAGTATGAATTTTGCCTTTGCACAGCAACATCCTTTTATTTTCGCAATCGGCGCAATGGCTGTTATGTTTGGTATGTTTGCAGCAATCTCAGCAAACCGTAACAGCAGCTTCGGTGTTGTACTGCTGTTAGGTTTAACGTTCTTGCTTGGCTTGATGTTAGGCCCTATTTTGCAGCATGCGCTGAATTTAAGTAACGGTGCACAAATCGTCGGTTTAGCTGCCGGTGGTACCGGTATTATCCTGTTCAGTCTGGCAAGTTTTGCGGCTACGAGTAAAAAAGACTTCAGCTTCATGAGCAAGTTCTTGCTGATCGGTATTGTTTTGCTGATTGTAGCTTCTCTGGCTAATATCTTTTTACAAATTCCGGCTATGACACTGGCACTTTCAGGCGTAGGCGTGATTCTGTTTTCAGGTTTTATTTTGTATGACGTGAGCCGTATTGTGAATGGTGGCGAAACTAACTACATCATGGCGACATTAAGCTTGTACATGAGCATCTACAACCTGTTCACAAGCCTGCTGCAATTGCTGATGGGTTTAATGGGCGGCGATGATTAATTATTGCTAAAGCCTTATCATTAAAAAACCCGCTGCGGCGGGTTTTTTTATTGTGTTTACTAACTAGTATGATGGTTGTTCTGTTTTAACTTTTTTGCGTCGAGCCGAAAAGAAGCTGGATAATAATGTGCCGCATTCAGCAGCCAATACCCCACCTGATATTTCGGTATGATGGTTGAGCTTAGGCTCCGCCATCAGGTTGACTACGCTGCCGCAGGCGCCAGTTTTGGGGTCACTCGCGCCGTAAACCAGTTTGGCGATACGTGCATGCTGAATCGCACCGGTACACATTGCGCACGGCTCCAGTGTGACATATAGTGTACAACCTACGAGGCGGTAATTACCCAAATGCTGCGCCGCATCACGCATTGCGCGTATTTCGGCATGTGCTGTCGGGTCATGTGTGGTGATGGGCGCATTGCTGCCGCGCCCTATAATTTCACCATCTTTTACTACAATAGCGCCGACGGGCACTTCACCTGCCGCACCTGCCAGCTGCGCCAAATCTAGCGCAATCTGCATGAAGTCGTGATCGGTCATTGTTGGGTTTGAGTTCTGCTTATGCATCAGGAGATTGTTTCTGGCTCCAGCGTATCAGTACATAGATAACGCCCAGCACAAAGGCACCACCTACCCATACGCCGACTTCGGCGAATGACGGTGTTGCATCCTGTACCGGCATCACGATAAGTTTGCGCAGGAACAATACCAATACAACTTCAACAAAGGTTTCAACCAGAAGTTTGCTGCCTTGCAGGTAGCGTATTTCAGCCGAAATCAGTGCTGAAATAGACCATAACAACATCAGTGTGCCGAGTGCGTGCAAAAAGCCGTGTACCAGATTGTGCGCATAGGCTGCAGCCTGTACGTCTTTGAAGAATAGCCAGGTGAACATAATGACTGAAGTGGCAAGCGCCAATCCAATGATGATATGGGCAAAGCCATTTAGCCAAAGCATGGCTTTAACTGCGATTCGGTTCAGCGTTGCAAATTCAGCAGGCAATTCGTTTTGTATCATTGTTGTAACCTTATTTTTCTTAATCATAATTTTATCTGACATCCGTGTAATTCAAAGTAACTGGTTTAACTTATTTGCTTAACCTTCACTTGGTTAAAACTATCGGGCTTAAAGTGTCTGACTTTAAGTTGCTTGGTTAAAGTAACAAGTCTTCTAAATTAAGCCGTTGCAACTCTTTGATTAACCATTGCTGTGCTTTGCCGCCATTGCTGCGCCATGCCAGAAAGCTGGTGACTTCAGGCTTGGGTTCAGCCACAAGTTTTATGATCAAATTACCATTAGCCGCATGCTGCTCTGCCAGTTTTTTTGGCAGGTAGCCCACACCGAGGCCAGCAATCTGCGCCTGAAGCTTTGTCATCATGTCAGGTACCGTCAGCACATCTTGCCCTGACAATATACCTGAAGTGCGCGGCGCAAGGTTTCTGGAGCTGTCAGCCGCTGAAACTGAACGATAACGCATGATGTCCTGATTCTGCAATGGATCAGGTAGCTTGGCAAGGGGGTGCTGTGGAGCAACTGCGTAATGGAATTGCAAAGACCCCATTGGCTTTGCAATATACCCAGTGCCAGTGGGTGCATCTCCAGGCGCACCCAGCGCGATATCGGCACGGTCGCTTAACAACGCATCCCAGCTTCCGCCATAAACTTCGCGCAATAGTTTCAGGCGGGTGCCGAAGTTCTGCGCATAGAACTTATCCAGCGTCGGGTAAATCGAAGCGATATTGAATATATCGCTGACCGCAATTGTGAGTTCAGTTTCAACGCCACTGGCAACGCGTTTGACTCTTAGTTCAAGCTCGTTAGCCGCATTGAGCAGATTGCGGCCTTCACGCAGCAGTTCTGCTCCGGCAGCAGTAAGTTCAGCGCGATGTCCGCTGCGGTTAAATAAGGTAACGCCTAAATCTTCCTCCAGTTTGCGTACCGTATAGGTGATTGCTGAAGGTACGCGGAATAGCGATTCTGCTGCCGCCGCAAAGCTGCCTTTGCTGGCGATAGCATCCAGCACTTCCAGTGATTCCAGCGATAGTTTTACGCTCATGACAAGTCCATCAGTTTTTTTGAACAAAATATGCAAAACAATTTGCTATTAGTATATTTGTATTAGTAATAGTATGCATAAAATTATTCAATAAGCTTGAATAAGAAAGGATACAAATGCAGAACTTGCAGGTAAGAAAAAGTGGTGATCGCGGCTACGCTGACCGTGGCTGGTTGCAAAGCTATCATTCTTTCTCGTTTGCGGAATATTTCGACAGAAAGCATATGCATTTTTCAGCGCTACGCGTGATTAATGATGACATTATTGCGCCAGGGCAGGGCTTTGGTATGCATCCGCACAGAGACATGGAGATTATCACCTATATACTGCGCGGTGAACTGCAGCATAAAGATAATATCGGTACCGGTTCAGTGATCAGCGCGGGTGATGTGCAGCGTATGACTGCCGGAACTGGTATTGTGCATAGCGAGTTTAATGCTTCAGATACTAATGATGTGCATCTGTTGCAGATATGGATTATGCCGGACAGCTTGAATCTGGAGCCGTCTTATGAAGAAAAACATTTCAGTGCTGAACAAAAGTTAAATCAGTGGTGTCTGATTGCCGCACGCAATAAGCAAGACTCTGAATTGTCAGAGACTATATTGACAGTACATCAGGATATACAGCTCTATGCTTCCGTATTGGATGCTCAGGCTAGCCTTTCTTATACTGTAAACGATAGTCGCAGTGCCTATTTGCATATTGCACGCGGCGAGGTAGAGATTGATGGTCAGCAGTTTGAATCGGGTGATGCAGTCATGCTGGATGGCTTTGCAGAGTTGTATATAAAAGCGAAAGCTGAATCAGAAGTCTTGTTGTTTGATTTGCCATTGCATCGCCAGCTGGGTGTAAAAGATTAACAATGTTACTGATATCATCAGAACACTTATTATTAGAACAAGCAAAACAAATTAATGTAGTCAATATTTAGGAGTAATCAATGTCATTGAATTTATTCAGTCCCGCAAAGTTAGGCTCAATTAATCTGAGTAACCGTATTGTGATGGCACCGCTGACACGTAACCGTGCAGGTGAAGCTGGTGTGCCGCAGTCAATCAACGTGACCTATTATGAGCAGCGTGCTACAGCCGGTTTAATTATTACTGAAGCGACGCCTATTTCCGAGATGGCACATGGATATCCTCTGCTTCCCGGGATCTATACTGATGCACAAGTCGCTGGCTGGAAAAAAATTACGGATGCAGTACATGCCAAAGGCGGCAAGATTGTAATCCAGCTCTGGCATGTGGGACGTATTTCACATCCAAGTTTATTACCTAATAATGCATTACCGGTCGCACCTTCTGCGATTAAACCGGCAGGTCAGGCGTTCACTTATCAAGGCTTAGTCGATTACGTTGAACCACGCGCGCTTGATGCGAGCGAATTGCCGGAAATTGTTGCCGATTATGTACATGCGACTAAATGCGCACTTGCAGCTGGTTTTGATGGCGTTGAAATACATGCTGCCAATGGCTATCTGCTGGATCAATTCCTGCGTGATGACAGCAATAAACGTACTGATAATTATGGCGGCAGTTATGAGAACCGCGCACGTTTCCTGATGGAAGTGACCGAAGCTGTAGTGGCTGTTGCTGGCGCCGATAAAGTAGGTGCGCGTCTGTCTCCGGTTAACCCGTTCAACGATATGAAAGATAGCAATCCACAAGCGCTGTTTAATTACGTAACAGAGGCGTTGAGTCGATTTAATCTGGCTTACCTGCACGTGGTAGAAGGCGGTATTCATGGCGGCGGTGAGTCTGAGCCATTTGATTTTTCTGCAATGCGCAAGCTGTTCAAAGGCGGTTATATTGCCAACCTGGCTTATGATAAAGCGCGCGGTAATACTGCAATTGCGAGTGGCCATGCGGATGCTATTGCATATGGCGTGCCTTTTATTGCTAACCCGGATCTGGTTGAGAGATATAGCGTTGACGCGCCATTAAATGAAGCTGATTCAAGCTCTTTTTACGGCGGTTCAGAAAAAGGTTACACTGATTATCCATTTTTAGGGGCTTGAAATCATGCATAAACCTGCTATTACCCAAGTGGCTATTGATACCACAATTGCTGCTCGCTGGAGTGGACGTGCTTATGACGCTAAAAAATCCGTATCACATGCACAGTTAATCGCCTTGTTGGAGGCTGCTCGCTGGGCGCCTTCCTGTTTTGGCGATGAGCCTTGGCGTTTTGTGGTGTGGAATAAGGCATCTAGCCCGGAAGCATGGCAGCAGGCGTTTGACTGTCTCGTTCCTGGTAATCAGGCTTGGGTTATCGATGCGCCGGTGCTGCTGCTGACGTGTGCGGATACACTATTTGGCCATAATCAAAAGCCGAATCGATTTGCGCAATATGATACAGGTGCTGCGGCGGAGAATTTATGCTTGCAGGCAGCTAACATGGGTTTAATGGCACATCAGATGGGTGGTTTTGATGCAGACCTGGCACGTGAAAAATTTAATATTCCAGCACAATACACTGCGATGGCTATGATTTCGGTTGGTTACCCTGCAGATATATCCACCTTGAGTGGCGATACGCTTGCTAGAGAAACTGCTGCGCGTACACGCAAACCGCTGGCGCAATTGTTTTTTGATGCAAGCTGGGGGCAGGGTGTAAAAGACGTTATCTAACACAAAACTTAACGAAAGATTAGTGTTCTGATAAACTGCTAGCTTCGTTCAATTAAAGGCAAAATCATGGCAGTTGTAGCACTTACCAAAGCGAATTTTAAAGAAACTATTGAGAATAATCCTTTTGTGATTGTTGATTTCTGGGCGAAGTGGTGTGATCCATGCGTTGCATTTACACCAACTTTTGAAGCCGCTGCTGAAAAAAATCCTGATATCGTATTTGGTATGGTAGATACAGAAGCTGACCCTGAAATTGGTGAATATTTTGAAGTGACACAAATTCCAGGTATTTTGATTATTCGTGAGCAAGCTGGCATTCATGCGCAGGTGGGTGAGATTGGCGCGCCAGCATTCGATAAAATGATTGAATGGGCACGTGAGTTTGATATGACGCCAGTACGTGAATATTACAAACAGCAGACTAAAGCATCCAACTAATAGCATTAAGCTGCTAATCGTCAATATTAAATAAAAAAGCGGCTTTAAGCCGCTTTTTTATTGATTCAATTTATTGACTAAAAGCCCTATTAAAATCCGCCGCTGGTAAATATTCTATATATATAGAATACACCCACTGCCATCATGGCATACATAGGCATATCACCGATCTTTTTGGCTTCGGATTTATTCGGGCTACTAAGCATGCGATTGAGTAGCCATAAACCAAGCAGCGCAACGACAACTAACAGCATATTTGCTGTTGAATCGATAATGCCACCTAGTAGCTTTGAAAGCCAGCCGTTTTCGCGAAATAATTCAAAAGTAATACCAAAAATTCCTATAAGCATTAATGCCATACGCAATATCGCAAGGATGGAGCTCAGGTGACTTTCAGGATTGATATTGGCATTTTTACTGTATTTATTTGTATCCTTCTTGGCCATAGTCAGATTCCTTATTTTGCTTAATTTGAAGCTAAAAACTTAGCGGGGTCTACAGATTTACCCTGCTGGCGGATTTCAAAATGTAATTTTACAGTATTGCTATCAGTATCGCCCATTTCGGCAATTTTTTGTCCTGTACTTACTTGCTGACCTTCTTTTACTAAAATATTACTATTGTTAGCGTACACAGACAGGAAAGTATTATTATGCTTCACAATTACTAATTTTCCATAGCCGCGCAAATCTGATCCGCTGTAGATTACTTTGCCAGACGCAGCGGCCAGAATTGGCTGGCCTTTGGTGCCTGCAATATCAATACCTTTGTTACCGCCATCATTAAAACCCGCAATGACCTTGCCTTTGGTCGGCCAGATCCAGCTAATACCTCCTATCGGCTCGGCCGCAGGCTTAATTTCTGGATTAGCTTCTAGTTTGGCTGGAGGTTTTATTTCATTCACCTCAGCGGTCGGTTTAATATTCGTATCTACTTTAGCTGTAGCGCTGGGCGTTGTTGCCGGTTTTGCCACAGGGATTGATGTTTTTAGAGCTTGCTCGCTGTAAGGCTCACGGATCGCTTTGGGTTCATTGATGGCAACTACAGCAGGCGCGGTAACTGCTACAGGTGGCGTAATAGTAGTATTGGTGGCATTTGTACTGCTGTCAGTATTGATGGGGTAGGTTATTACGCCATCTTCCTGTTGCGTAGTCTCTGGCTGCTTTACTTCCGCAATACCTGATTTATCTTTAAGGTCTGCGAGTTTAAGTGTTTGCCCAATCTTGATGACGTACGGTGCTTCAATATTGTTGACACGCGCGATGTCTTTATAATAATAGCCATATTCCAAGCCAATACTGAAGAGTGTGTCACCCTTTTTAACTATATGCGTGTCTGGGCGCCAATCGCTGCCATTTTTGCCGTTAGCAGGTTTGGTCGATATTTTATTGGTAGTATTTGATTTGCTTGTGACAGCGGGGGTACGATCTATGACCGGTGCTGGCGTGGTACTGCAGCCAAAGATTAGTAACGTTAGAAAAGCTATAAAAGCATGACGCAAAGTTGACATTGTTAACTAGTGCCGCCCAGTAAGGGTACGAACTTTACTGGCTCCAATTTAGTCTGGCGGTATTCAGTTTGAGATAAACGTTCAACCAGATATAAAATCTGCTCATCGGTGCCCACGGGGATGATCAGGCGTCCATCAATTGCAAGTTGATCCAGCAGGTCCTGCGGGATATGGCTTGCAGCTGCTGTCACTAAAATACCGTTAAATGGGGCAATTTCGGTTAAGCCGATGTTGCCATCTGCATGTGCCAGTTTCACATTGACACATTTAAGCTCGCGCAAATGTCCGCGTGCCTTCATGACCAGTGGGCGAATACGCTCCACAGAGTAAACTTCTTTTGCCAGCTTTGACAATACTGCTGTCTGGTAACCGCAGCCAGTACCGATTTCCAGAACCTTTTGTAAGGGCTGGCCATTTCGTAGTAACTCGGACATGCGTGCCACAATATAAGGCTGTGAAATGGTCTGACCAAAACCGATAGGCAATGAAACATCTTCATAAGCACGAATCGACAGCGCCTCATCTACAAATATATGTCGCGGTGTATTACCGATTGCCGACAGCACGATTTCATCTTTGATACCCTGTTCACGCAATCGCGATAGCATACGATCGCGCGTGCGCTGAGATGTCATGCCGATGCCAGTTTGTGATGATCTGATGAGTGCCACTTTGAAATTACCTAGTTTATTGGGGTGCTTTTATAAATGCAGAATTTGGGATGCAGTAACAGACGCACAGAACGCAGGAGCCGAGATAGTATGCAATATACAGCGAGGTTGCGAGTACCGCGCA
>JAHRYP010000040.1 GCA_020622105.1 Methylotenera sp. | reverse complement strand
GCCCAATGCCTTTTTAAATTGGGGATAAAAAATTTCTTCATCTACTTGTGCGTGAATAGTGAGCTCTTTACAGATTTCACTGACCAATTCTTTTTTATCAGCAGTATCGGTTGTTTTTTCATATTTTTTAAACAGAACACTCACTGCTTGATGGTCTGCTTCTAGCAAAGAAATGGCGTTATTGTGTTTTACGTCTGATTGAGTTTGCATCATGATCTCCTGATCAGGTAATTGTTTTTTAAGTCTTGTAGTTGAATGAACCATACAAGTCTTGGATAAGAATGCATGATTAAATTACGTTTGTGAGTGCGTTAACACACATTTGATATCGCTAAATAAGTTTGGATCTGCGGATTTTGCACGCTATTACAGCATCAGTCTCAGCCCGAAGTTGACGGTGAATAACTGAAGGAATGCAAATTTGAAGTCAAAAAAATTAACTTAAAGCGGGCAAAATCCACAGTGTTTTACATAACAATGTAAAACCCAATCTATTGAGTTAGATAGAATGCCGAAGCTTATTTTTTATCCTTGGATTTTTTATCGTTTTTATCTTTTGAGTCTTTGTTACTGGGTTTTTTATCTTCTTTACTATCTTTTTTATCAGCATTCATGGTGGTAACTCCTAAGTAATTAATGAATAACCTATTCCATCATCAGTGATATCAACTGCCGGATAATGAATAGATTAGGCTCATTTTTATGGTCATCAAATGTTGAGTCTGTCGGGAATCACACATATAACTCACTTAAGTTAAAGGTAATTTAAACAGTGCTGAGTCAATTTTTTGCTAAGAAGGCTGAGTTTTAACGCTGTTGAATTAAATTATAAAATCATTTAAGAGTGTTGGTTATCGTACATATTAACATTTATAAAAAGCTCAGAATCTATTAAAAATCCTGACGCTAAATGCGGGGTTTTGACTAAGTGGATTATCAAAAGGAGCTATATATGAACTATCAAGAACGTGATACTTACGGAATGTATAACAGCAACGATGGAGACGGCCCCGGCCCTCGATTAATGGGTGCAGATACCTTGATTGGTAACGATGTTTACAGCCGGGATGAGACAGATTTAGGCGATATTAAAGAAATTATGCTGGATACTGCAAGCGGTAACGTGTGTTACGCAGTATTGTCGTATGGTGGCTTTTTAGGGGTGGGCGAAAAATTATTTGCTGTACCTTGGAAAGCACTAAAATTAGACACTGTGAATAAACGCTTTATTTTAGATGTTGATAGCAGTAAGTTAGAATCAGCACCTGGTTTTGACAAAGATAAGTGGCCAAATATGGCAGACGAAACATGGGCTAGCTCTATACATAGCTATTATGGTACGCATTCTATCCAGTCTGATTCACACGACTCAAATCATTCATAACCGATAAGCTTTGATATTGAGTTTTTTCAATTAGCTTAACTAGGTGTGGCTAGGCTCTCGTAACAGAGAGCCTTTTTATTGTTTATGCTAAACATCAATAGTTTTGCCTGGAACAAATCACGTTTTTACTGGATGAATCTTCTGCTATGCGTGAGCAAGTGTTGTATCCTGTCTGTGCTGAAATCATTAGTAGCTAGTTGTTGAGTCTATAATTTAATGTGATAAACATCAGAATGACAGGAAATCAAAATGGATTGGAATGCTGAGTTGATGTTGGCCGTGCGCGTTTTTTATTCGGCATTGCTGGGCGGGTTGATCGGCTGGGAGCGTGAAAACAATGATAGAGATGCAGGTCTGCGTACCTATATGGCAGTTGCAGTCGGGTCATGTGTATTCAGCATTATTTCCCAACAGATTTCAGGTGATCCGACAAGAATTGCTGCTCAAGTTGTGACAGGCATGGGCTTTATTGGAGCGGGTGTCATTTTACAAGTGCGTGGGCGTGTGCAAGGTTTAACCACAGCCGCTACATTGTGGGCAACTGCAGCCGTTGGCATGGCAAGTGCATTCAGCATGTATTTATTGGCGGGGCTCACTGCAATATTGATTGTTGGCATGCTGAGCCTGAATAATCTGCCAGGATGGCATCGTATTGCAAACAAAAAGGTTGAGGGAGCTAAAGATAAATCCTAGTTCCTAGCGGTTATTGATTTCATATTTTCATGCGTTGCATGAAGGAATAAGGCGAGAATTCTTTATAGAATCTCGCCTTATTCATTTATATCATGTGATTCAGGCTTTCTGGCCCAAACACCTCTCTGTGAATATTGCCTGGATTAACACCCAGCTCAAGTAGTGCATCGCGCTGATCATCCATAAACGATTGTGGGCCGCATATGTAATATATGCCATCTTTGAACTCAGGTGTAATGTGAGCTGAAAGATCCATGCGACCTTCTCTTTCATCAATATGTTGTTTTTTTGAATCATTCAAAAAGAAAATAGTGTCCAAATTCGCTAATTCACTTTTTGCGTTCTGTATCTCATCAGCATGCGCAATGCTCGCTCTGTTGCGGGCTGCATGTGCAAACAAAACTTTCCGGTTTGGATTTTTGGCTGCAATATCTTTCACTATGGAAATCATCGGTGTAATACCGACGCCTGCAGAAACCAAGCCGATAGGACGCAGGTCTTGAATATCCGGTGTAAAGTTGCCACTTGGAAAGCTTACGTTAATGCTGCTGCCGACCCTGGTATGCTGATGCAGCCAGTTTGATACATTGCCCTGTGGTTTGTATTCATCACCACTCTCACGTTTTACGGTGATTCTGAAGGTATCTTTCTGCGGTGCATCAGACAAGCTATATTGTCTGATCTGCCTTAAGTTCAAATCTTCAATATGCACAGCTACGCTGATATATTGACCAGGTTTAAAAGCAGGCAGCTGAGTCTGGTCATCTGCACGTAAAGTAAACGAGACGACATTGTCTGACTGATGTAATTTTTCAGTGACTTTAAGCTTGATCCATTCATCGGGTTGCTGATTATTTTGCTTGTACAGTTCAGCTTCGGTCGTGATGAGTGCATCCGCTAAAAGTCCGTACGCTTCTTCCCATGCGGCTATTAGCTCAGGGGTGGCCGCATCGCCAAGAACAGCTTTAATCGCGCCGATTAAATGACTGCCAACGATAGGGTAATGCGCAGGCTTGATTCCGACAGATACATGCTTATGTACGATTCTTTCAATAACCGGTTTTAGTGCGTCTGTGTTGTCAATATTTGCAGCGTAGGCAAATACGGCTGCGGCCAGAGATTGCTGCTGCGAACCATTGGCCTGATTCCCCATGTTAAACAGGTTCATGAGTTCAGGATGCGCGTCGAACATGTTTTTGTAAAACAAAGTTGTAATTGCCAGACCATGCTGCCTGAGTACGGGCACACTTGCATCTATGTATGGTTTCGCTGATCTTGATAACATAAAATCTCCTAAAGTTGCATATTATATGCAACATATAACTTCAAAAAAAACACTCGGGGGAGTGTCTGCTAAACTGACTGCTGAATAAATAAATATTAACTATATGGCATACCGCTGATGTAATTCAATGACTGCTAGCTGCGTTTTCTTATCGACAATACTCTGTAAAGTGTATTTATTCATTTCCTCATAAAACTTGTTAAGCCCATGGTCCAGAATTTCTTTTAAATTGCAGCGGCCATTTAACGCACAAGGCGGATCATTACAATTAATGAGGGAGGTTTTGTTTTCCAGTTCTTTCAGAATATTGCCTAATTTCAGCTGGTTTGCATTGGCACCGAGTTTCAAGCCACCGGTTCTGCCACGGGTCGTCGAAATCCAGTTTAATTTATTAAGTCTGGTTACCACTTTAATCAGATGATTTCTTGGTACATTAAATTGCTGTGCAATTTCTTGAATAGTGACAACTTGGCCGTCCACTTCTTGTGACAGATACATTAAAACTCTTAAGCCAAGGTCAGTAAATTTTGTGATTTGCATACAAAGTATTTTATATATGTTGTATATTATATGCAACATATTAAACGCGTATTTTTAAACTCAGTGTATTTAATAGTCAGTTGAGATTAGAAATATTTGTTTATTGAACAGGATAAATTAAATGGCTCTCAAAAATAACGGGTTTGCTACCAACTGTATTCACGCCGGCGAGATTGCTGACCAATTCGGGGCGCCGCATACGCCGACCTATGACACAACAACCTTCAAGTTCGGTTCGACCGCAGACATGCTGGACGTGATTGAAGACCGCACGCCGGGTTGCTTTTATACCCGGTATGGATCGAACCCGAGCATTACAAGCGTTGAGGCAAAACTGGCAAGCCTTGAACATGGAGAAAACGCGTTGGTATTTGCCTCTGGCATGGCCGCAATTTCTGCAACGCTAATGGCGCATGGTGAGCAAGGCATTATTTGCCTGAGTGAAGTTTACGGCGGCACATGGGAGTTAATGACAAAGCAATTACCAACATTGAATCGTCATACTCAATTTCTAAAAGCTAACGATATAGAAGGACTCAAACAGCATTTAGCCGCTGGTAGCAGTCTCGTCTACTTCGAAACACCGTCCAATCCTTTGCTCGAAATCATCGATATACCTTTGATTTGCTCACTGGCGCATAGCTATGGTGCCAAAGTAGCGATAGATAGCACATTTGCTACCCCGGTAAACCAGCAGCCACTGACACTGGGTGCCGATATTGTGATCCACAGCGCGACTAAATATCTCGGTGGCCATAGTGACCTGACCGGAGGTGTAGCAACAGCTGCAGATGACGCGCTGGAGCCGATGCGTAACTGGAGAAAGAACCTTGGTCAAATTCTGGCACCAGATTCGGCACACTTGCTTGCGCGCAGCCTGGCAACGCTGGAAGTGCGCGTATTGCGCCAGAATTCGACTGCACTACATTTGGCAAACGTATTGCAGCAACATCCTTTGGTAGAGCAAGTTTATTACCCTGGACTCGATAATTTTATCGGTCACGAAATCGCAAAGCGACAAATGAATGGCTTTGGTGGAATGATTTCGATCAAGGTCGCTGGCGATGGCGCAGCGGCTACAAAAATGGTTGATGGCCTGCAATTGTTTACTTTAGCAGCAAGTCTTGGTGGTGTAGAGAGTTTAGTTTCACAGCCGACGCTGACTTCACATCGTGATCTGAGCCCGGCAATGCGCCAATCGCGTGCTATCACAGATAATTTAATAAGACTGTCTATTGGTCTTGAAACTGCTGAGGATTTAGAGCGTGATTTGATTCAGTCGCTCTGCAAAGTTGGGAATATGTCGGACACTGGAAAATAATTAAATATTAGCATTACAGGGATTTTCTTCGAATTTTGTATAAGTAGTGGGTTGATTTGGGGGTAAGCTGACCAAGCGTTTAAGTATATTTATATTGTTTAGTGATCATGGTTTTACATATCCTGTATTCATGACCAGCAGCTACTGAAATGCGTTTCGGTTTCGAAGTAACAATGTACGTAATGAACAAATAACTTGTTTTATTGTATGTACAAGGGAGCTAAGGCTCCCTTTGTCATTTTAATGACATATAATCTGCTTATAGTTACCACTATTCAAAGCAACATTTGAAGTTACCCACTTCAATATTTATAAAAAGAGATCAAAAGTTTCTTTAGGAGATTTAAATGAACACATATCCAAACTACACAGATGAAAACCGTGATATCACGTTGTTTGAGTCTAATAAATTCCTGCGAATATTCTTTACAGCAGTATTTGTCACAGCAGTATTTATCATCCCGACAGTCACTGCAATACGTTTTATATCATCAGCATTCAGCCAGTTTTAGACTATATTGATAGAAGTTAACAGTGTTGATTGATAGGTTTTTTAAATAAAAATCATTGAAATAAGCAATTGGATTTATTGATAAATGGCGCCTAAGATGTTTGTTAACAAGACATTAAACAGGAGCCAGTAATGAATTCATTTAGAAAAGTTTATCAATGGAAAACAAGTATCTTGCGTTTTTTTAAAATTGAAACACAGGTTTCAGTTAGCAAAAATACGGTTTACCATAGCAAAATTGACGAAGAGCAAAGTTGGCTTGGTATAGGTTGATACTGGTTTTGAGGTTTGTACGTCAGGCAAATACACTCATTATCGCTTCGCGTATTGAGTGTGCATGGAACTTGGATACACAGCAGTTTCCATTATTGGAAAGATGCAATCTTAATAACACCATAATTTCGTGCAACGATAGCAATAAGTCGGTATGAGCCAGCTCTAGTGTTTGCCCATTATTGATCCTATATACAGCTCCGCTACTATCAATCAAGATATCCTGTGCCTGAACATGGGATAGCTGCAGCGAATCTTCGCTGGAAAAGTGTGCTGCATCTAAGATAAATATCAGTTCATCATCGGCATGCAGTTTAATAATGGCTGGCCACTGCACCAATTGGTCTGGTTGTGACATGATTTATTTGAAAAGTCTGAATTATGAATGATCACAGACTACAGGATAAATGAGATTCGAGTTAAGTCTAGATAGAAAATATTGATCAAAATAAGTTAAATAGCAAACACATCAGTAAGTGATGCATTTCATATACATAATTTGTTAATTAGTATTTAATAGGCTCAATATTCAAAGGGGAAATAAAAATGTATTCGATTATTGGCTTGTTGATTCTTGCATTAGATATATTTGCAATTATAAAAATAATTCAGAGCTCAGCATCTGGCACAGAGAAAATACTGTGGATTCTGTGTGTGCTTATATTCCCGGTCGCGGGCATGATTATCTGGTTTTTTGCAGGGCCGGGTGGCAAGAAGATATAGCAAAATAAAGTACGGGCAATAGTCTTGATGATATCAAGACTATTGCCCGTGGCATTTTTCGATTAAGGCTATCTTCAAACAGCCGGCTGATATTTAACATTGCTAAACAGTTCAAATCAGCCAACTTAAAGATAGTTACTGCATTAGTTTGCCTTATTAGGAAGATTACTGCTTATCTGTTATTGCGGTTGTCATGATGATCACGGCCATTATCTCTTCCGCGGTTGTCATAGTCACGCCCATGGTCTCTTCCACGGTTGTCGTAATCACGGCCTTTGTATTTTCCACGGTTATCGGAGTGACCTTTAAATCTGGTCTCTCTAGGGTAGTGGCTACGTGGCAGATTTGTCCATGGGCCATTTTTTGCATTTGAGTAGCGCCAGTTGTCATTCTCATAGTAATAATAGTAACCGCTATGGTAGTAATATGGACTTGCACCTAATTCCACTACCACTGGTAGTGCTGGTGCTACAACTACACCACGGTTGTGATTTGGTGATACTACGCATGCGCTCAATACTAGTGCCATGAATGGCACAATAATTAATTTTTTATACATTTGATTCTCCTCAGTATTCGGCGCATCAGTACTACTATTACTAACTCTGCGCCTGTCAGGGTCAGCAAATTACGGCTATGTAAATATTAAATGCAGTTTTGTAAACTGTCTGTACGCTAACGCACATGCACATGAATGGTTAACAAGAAACATCTTTAAGTAACAAGGGAAGGGAGATATTGCCGACTGTATAGAGCTGTTCTGCAATCGCATCAGGCATTGCTAGATTTTTTGTACTCAATTCTATGCACTTGGCTATCTGCATTTAACTTAGAGCCATTACATGATAAATATCACCTTACATGATTTGTCTGATAGATAAGCTAGTGCTTTGATGCAATAATATTCCATGATTTCCGTGCATAACCAAAATTCTGCTTTACTCGCTGCAAATGCGAATGATGCTTCCCTATGGCTTGAGTCTACAGTACAGCGTTTCTCGTCTACTGAGGCTGGGTTAATTCGCGATGCATGCGACTTGGCTGTTCCGCTCTACTCCGGACATGTCGAACTGACGGGCGCACCACTATTGCAGCATGCACTTGGTGCAGCGACGATTCTTATCGATATGAACATGGATGCGGAAACAATTGCCGCTACCATCTTGCATGCGGTACCGGAATATATGGAGGACTGGCGCGCTACACTGGAAACCCGTTTCGGTGCCAATATAGCTAGCCTGGTGGAAGGCATTTCGCGCATGGAGCAGATTCAGGAGTTCAGCGAGATTGGCGGCCAGCAAGACCCAGAGCGCAAGAATAGCGATCAGGCGCAGCAGATAGAAAGCCTGCGCAAAATGCTGCTGGCGATGGTGCAGGATATCCGCGTAGTGCTGATAAAACTCGCGGAGCGCACACAAACCTTGCGTCATTTGTCCGGGGCGAGCCCCACCTTACAGAAACAGATTGCGCAGGAAAGTCAGGGGATTTTTGCACCGCTGGCCAATCGCCTTGGCGTGTGGCAGATCAAATGGGAACTGGAAGACCTTGCGCTGCGCTATCTGGAGCCTCAACTCTACAAGGAAGTCGCAAAGATGCTGGATGAGCGCCGCGTTGACCGCGAGCAATACATCATTGATGTCGTGGCGCAGCTAAAATCCGAGTTGAGTCAGTCTGGCATCAAGGGTGAGGTGACCGGCCGCCCAAAACACATCTACAGCATCATCAAAAAGATGAAGAGCAAGCATCTGGATTTCAGTGAATTGTATGATGTGCGCGCGGTGCGGATTCTGGTTGATGACATCAAGGACTGCTATGCAGTGCTCGGTATGATTCACAACCTGTGGCAGCCTATTCCCGGTGAGTTCGACGATTATATTGCGCGCCCCAAGAGTAATAATTACCGTTCGCTGCATACCGCCGTCAGTGGGCCGCGCGGCTTGGCGCTGGAGGTGCAGATCCGTACTTTCGAGATGCACCAGTATTCTGAGCTAGGCGTTGCGGCGCACTGGCGCTATAAAGAAGGCGGCAAATCTGACGCCAAATTCGACGAGAAAATCGCCTGGCTACGGCAGATACTGGCTTGGAAGGATGAAGTCGCCGATAGCGGCGATATGCTGGAACAATTCAAGAGCGAACTGTTTCAGGATAGAGTTTATGTACTTACTCCGTTAGGTAAAGTCATCGATTTACCCCAGGGATCCACGCCGATTGATTTTGCCTATACTCTGCATACCGATCTGGGACACCGCACGCGCGGCGCCAAAATAAACGGCAGCATCGTGCCGCTTAACACCAAGCTGCAAAATGGCCAGCGCGTAGAAATCCTGACCTCAAAACATGGTTCGCCCAGCCGCGACTGGCTGAATGCCACACTTGAATATCTGCAAAGCCCGAGTGCACGTGCCAAGGTCAGGCAATGGTTTAAATATCAGCATTTTGATGAAAATGTTGCACAAGGCCGTACAAAACTGGACCGTGAGTTACATCGGGCTGGCGTTGGTGCTGTCAATCAGGAAAAAATTGCGCAGAAACTGCATTTCCAGAAACTGGAAGATTTTTTGGCTGCGATTGGGCGTGGAGACGTCAGTGAGCATCAGATTGCCCTCGCTATTCAGGAAGAAGTTGCGCCCAGACCGGAAGAGCCTGCTTTACCATTGACCCCTAAACGCGTTAGCGCGCCACAATCCCAGACCGGGGTTGTAGTTGAAGGCGTTGGCAACTTGCAAACCAGTATCGCAAAATGCTGCAAACCTATGCCAGGAGAGGCGATAGTTGGCTACCTGACACGCGACCACGGGGTAACCATCCACCGCCGAGCATGTAGCTTTATCGTGCGGCTGCCGGAGAGCCGGCATAACCGCATTCTCAGCGCCCACTGGGGTAATAATCAGAATATCCGTACCGATGTTGATATTGAAGTAGAAGCTCACGACCGCCAAGGCTTGCTGCGTGACATCAGTGATTTGTTCGCGCGCGAAAAGGTGAATGCTGTCAAGGCCAATACCATGAGTAGAAATAATCTGGCGCTGATGCAGTTTTCAATCGAGATATCAAGCTTGGAACAACTCAGCCGCCTGCTGGCGCTGATCCAGCATGTACCGAACGTCATTGTGGCGCGACGTCGGGATTAGCGACTAAGCTGTTAATTCCGCCTATTAATTAGGTGGAATTAATTGTCTGGTAAATATAGCTTAATTTGCCTCGGTCAGCATATGAGCGACTGCACGTTTTAATGGCGCAATACGATTGCCGATGCGTAGCGATACCGTTCTTAGCAGGCGCGCAGGAATCGAGTCATCACCATAGAGTTTTGCAATGGCATGCGTGGCAATAAACAGCGGCCGCGTCCTGATGCGATGTTTTCTTTCATAACGTTCAAGCAGAGCTGTGGCTGCGATATTGCCGCCACGCGCTTGCGCTGCTTTAATTTCATTGGCGAGCACTTCTACACTGCACAGGCCAAAATTGAAGCCGTGCGCTGTTACCGGGTGCATGCCTACAGCGGCATCGCCGATTAATGCGAAACGTTGCGCCACGATGCGGCTGGCATAGGCCGTTACCAGCGGGTAGGCGTGACGCGTGGAAACCAGCTGCATGGTGCCGAGCCGGTGTTTGAACCGGATAGCAACGTCCTGATTAAAATCAGCTTCGCTCATGGTCATTAATTGCTGAATGTCAGCTGCCGGCAGCGTAATGACAACTGATGAGCGCATGCCATTCATCGGCAATAGCGCCAGCGTCTGGCCATAATCAAACCACTCCCATGCTACATGGTGATGCGGCACGCTATGCTCCATGACACATACCATCATGGTTTTGCCAAAGTCGTGCATGGTTGCGGCAATTCCCATCGCGCGCCGTGTTTCTGAAAAGCGGCTGTCTGCCGCCACCAGCAGTTGTGCCTGAATCTGTTCGCCGTTGGCCAGGCTGAGGTACGCGCCTGCATTATCGGTAGTTACGGTGGTAATTTGCGCCTCTGTCAGCAGCGTGATAGCAGGTGATGATTTTACTGCCTCATAGGCTGCTTTGCGGATGCACTGATTGGATATCAGATAGCCTAGTTCGGATTTTTTACTATCGCGGTGATCTATGTTCATGGCATAAAGCGATGGGCCATTCAGTACACGGGCATCGCGCAGCGGTGAAATCGCTGATGGATCAATGCGCCCCCACAACCCAAGCGTGTGCATGAGTTGGGCTGAGCGGTGGGTCAGCGCAATTTCGCGCCCATCAAACACTGGGTTGGCCAGCTGTGACTCATGTTGGCGCTCAACGATTGCAATGCGTAATCCGCACCCGGCAAGCGCCTGTGCAAAACAAAGGCCGGAGGGTCCTGCACCCACAATAACAATATCGAAATTCATGGTGATCCGATCAAAAATATTTGACTGGTAAAGATCGCTTATCATTGCGGTAAATACGAAATGCAGCCTTGATTCAGGTCAATCAGTGCAGGTTTTAGCGTTAATAATAATCGACAGACAGAGCATTCCTACTTCTACAACTGTGCACCTACTTGAAAATAATCCGCCTATATTCCTGCATCAGCCTATGATGAACGCCTTGGCGATAACGTTAGTCCAACCAGATGACACAGTCATTGATTGCGGCAGTAGTAACGGTAAGCATCACCAATCAGTTTGATGCTGAATATATTAGGAGAAACATCATGGCAAAAGGACAGCAACGCAAGAATAAGGAAGTTAAAAAGCCTAAGCAGGATAAAAAAGTAGTAGTGGTGTCAGGGTCTTTCATACCGAAGCCAGTTGCAGTAAAAAAATAGACACGCTTTGAAATAGTTTTTCTTTAATTGACTAAGCGTTATTGACTGAAGTGTCTGTTCTTAGTATAGTGCCGGCCTTCGGCGTGTAGCGTAGCCTGGTAGCGCGCCTGCTTTGGGAGCAGGATGTCGGGAGTTCG
>JAHRYP010000039.1 GCA_020622105.1 Methylotenera sp. | reverse complement strand
CTGGGCTCGCTTACAAACCCTAATTTACTGATACCAACGTTCTGTGCATCTGCCATCACTTCAGCTAAAACCTGATAACGTGTTTCTTTGTCGGCGCGTATATTGAGTTCCGGCTGCGGTTTTTTGCCTGCTATTTCCTGTAGCTTGATTTTCAATTCACCTGGTACGATTACCGCATCGTTCCAGTACATCTTGCCAGTGCTATCAATAGAAATTGAAACCACTTCTGGCTTTTCCGGCAAAGGCTGGCTACTTGCCTGCGGCAGATCAATCTTTACCGCATGCGTCAGCAGAGGCGCTGTAATAATAAAAATAACCAGTAGCACCAGCATCACATCCACTAACGGTGTGGTGTTGATTTCTGACATTGGTGCAGTGTGTGATGTTAAACCTGCACCGTTACCTGAACCTATCATGCTGGCACCTCTGCAATATGGATATGTTCTTTAGCTGCAGTTAATTTGACTTCGTCATGTTTCTTTTCATCGTGCATTGGCTTGATCATGGCGCCTGTAGTGAGTAGCGTATGCAAGCTATAGCCAAACTTTTCAAGCTCGCCTGAAAGTACGCGATTGCTGCGGACCAATGCGTTGTAAGCTAATACCGCTGGAATCGCCACTGCCAGACCCAGCGCCGTCATAATCAGCGCTTCGCCAACCGGTCCGGCGACTTTATCCAGCGTAGCCTGTCCGCTCGCACTGATACTTGCCAGTGCGTGGTAAATGCCCCATACCGTTCCAAATAAACCTACAAATGGTGACACACTGCCTACTGAAGCCAGCACTGTCAGCCCGTTTTCCATCTTTGCATTTTCTTCGGTAATGCTGCGATTCATGGCACGCGCGATAAACTCATCCTGCGTTACATTTTCAGGATTCTTTGCTGCATGCAATTTATGATGCTCTGCTGCCGCAACTGCTTTTTCCGCAAGCGTAGATAAGGCAATTTTCTGGTCAATTTTCAATGCCGCACTTAAATTCGGCGCATTCCAGAATTGTTGTTTATAACTTTTAAAATCAGCTTGCAAGCGCCATGCTGCGATGCTTTTAGTGATGATCAAATACCAGCTTGCTACCGACATAATCAGTAATGTTGCAGCCACCAGAAACGACACTGGTCCACCAGCTGCTATAAATTCCCAAGCATTAAATTCATATCCGTTTTGCATACTTACTCCTTGTTATATATTAACTATTCGCCTAGCTGCTCAGTGAAAACTTCACAGGTACCAGCACATAAGCACTGACAGGCTGATTACTGCGTTTGGCAGGCACAAAGCTCCATTTTTTCACTGCTTCGATTGCGGCACGATCCAGCTTTTCATAACCGCTACTGGAATCAAGCTGAACGCTTTCAGCCAAGCCATTTTCTGAAACCAAAACCCTCAGCAATACCCTTCCCTGCTCGCCTGATCTGCGTGAAACAGACGGATACGCCGGTGGCGGGTTATTCAAATAAGCTGCACCAAAACGTGGTGGCTCGATGGCTGGCTCAGCCACAGCTTCAATTTTTGCCGGTGCTTCTACGGGTTGCACAGGTTGCTCTGCCTTAATTGGATTTTCTGAAACTGCCGCCTCAGTCATTACTGGCTGTTCAACTGGCGTATTGACTACAGGCTTGGTTGTTGCCAACTCTTTTGCAGGTAGCTCTGTCTTCTCTTGTATTTGCTTTACCTTTTGTTGCTGCTGCTTTTTGGGTACCTCGATAACCTTAGGTTGCTGCGGTATCGTTTCTGGTTTTAGCTGTGGCTCATCTGAAGATGGCATATTGACTAAACTGACCGTCATCGGGGTCATTACTTTGTTAATCACTGGAACATCTTGCCTGGCACTTAATATTGCAGCCAGAACAACAAGATGTGCAGCAGTCACGATTGTCAGCATCTTGTAAGATGGAGCTGTCTCATCCGCCGCATTAAGAATAAAATCAGGCTTCAGCAATAGCTGATCTATATTTTTATTTGCTACTGAATCAAGCGTTACTTGCTTCTCTTCATGCCAAGTGGAGTTTGCAACCAACTTTAAATTAGCCACCATAACCTTCTCCTGTTGTTTCAAATCTGACTACTAGCATTTTTCTTAATATTCAATAAACACATTCAAAAACTACTTTGTGAGAATGAGTTTTCCCTGATTGGTGATACGTAATCGATAGCTTTCACTTGCATGCTTGATCAGCAATTCACGTCTACCGCCAAATAAAGCATCGCTAGTAATTGTCCTAGTCGGTGACTCCTGTTGATTGCTCTCACTGTGTTTAGTGGCAGCAACATCGGGGCTTATGTTTAATTTATTTATCATATTATCATTCATGAATACAAATGATAATGATTCTCATTTGATTGGTCAACCATTATTTATCTGATTGCAATAATTAATTAACAGGCAGGATTATAAGAAACAATAATTCGGGGCTTCTAACTCAAAAATACAAGTTAAAGACAGTAATGCTGGTGATAGAAACGATTGTTTAATTCAGATCAAGCTGCTATATACTGATTTTGTGAAACTGCGAAAATTAACAATGTCTTCTTCTCAATCATGAACTTTAGTTAAAGTTACACTTCTGATTAATAGGCAGGTATTGATCATGAACATCTCTAAAATAGGAAAACATCATGCAAACTGAACATATAATAGTTACCGGAATGACCTGTGGCGGCTGCGTTAACAGCTTGACTCGGGCACTTAAAGCAGTAGCAGGTGTAGGTGATGTAAACGTAACGCTTGCAACCGGTGAAACCTCCGTGCAATACGACGAAAACCTGACCTCGCCCGAGCAATTGAGATCAGCCGTGGAAAATGCAGGTTATGGCATTAAGTAAAGCTGACTGCTAGATGCAAAATTATCTGTGAATAAACATCAAGCTGTAAATTCATGACGCTGACAATGGTTCAAATAAGTGGAACTTGGTTTCAATGAAATTGTACGAGCAACTTGCTGACTCTATTGCTCAATCCATTCAAGAAGGCGTGCTTTGCCGGGGCGACAAGTTACCGTCCGTTCGCCATGCGAGTACGAGCCGTCATGTAAGCCCTTCAACCGTGCTGGAGGCTTACTACCTGCTGGAAGCCAGAGGGCTTATCACGGCGCGTGAACGTTCAGGTTATTTTGTCACTGGCGGTGCGGTTAACATTCCCTCCTCCCCAGCGCCGATTATTCAGGCTGACCCACAGCTCACTCAGGTCGATGTGAGTGAGCTTGTGTTTCAAGTGCTGCAGTCAATCAGGGTCAAAAATATAATTCCATTAGGTTCAGCCTTTCCAAGTCCATTACTGTTCCCTCGCGCCAATCTAGCCAGAACCATGGCTTCAAGCGTGCAGTCTATGGACCCTTGGGCTAGCATAGACACCTTAAGTACTGGCGATGCAAACCTAAGGCGTCAGATTGCTTTGCGTTATATGATGGATGGCTTACATGTGGCTGCTGATGAAATCATTGTCACCAACGGTGCGCTGGATGCCTTGAATCTCTGCCTGATGGCGGTAACACGCCCCGGCGACACGGTACTCATTGAGTCACCAACTTTTTATGCCGCCTTACAGGCAATTGAACGCATCGGCTTGCGTGCCATAGAAGTACCCAGCCATCCTAAAGACGGGATCGATTTAGACGCGATGGAGCGTGCGATACAGCGCCACAAACCTAAAGCCTGCTGGATAATGACCAATTTTCAGAACCCATTAGGCAGTTTACTTTCTGATGACAAAAAGAAAGCATTGGTAGCGCTCATCACCAAATATCAGGTACCGCTGATCGAGGACGATGTTTACAGTGAGCTCTACTTTGGCGACAAACGCCCAATGCCGGCCAAAGCATTTGATACACAAGGCTTGGTAATGCATTGTTCCTCTTTTTCAAAATGCCTCGCACCTGGCTATCGCGTGGGCTGGGTCGCACCAGGCCAATATACACAACTGGTAGAACGTCTTAAACTCACAACAACCATATCTACTTCAGTGCCATCACAGATTGCGCTCCAAGTATTTGCAAAGGTGATATGACAAACACTTACGCAGTCTCCGCCATACATTACTCGTGAACCAGATTAAATTCGTTGAAGCAATTGAGCGCTATTTCCCGGCGGGCACTTGTTTAACCGTGCCACAGGGTGGCTATTTTTTATGGGTCAAACTTCCTGATGGCGTTGATGCACTGCAACTGCATCATCTAGCTGCGGCGAATGGCATCAGCATTGCACCGGGACCTATATTTTCTGCGCAAAGAAACTTCAAAGACTACATCAGGCTCAACTACGGGCATATTTGGGATGCGCAAATCGAAGCTGGTCTCGCAACCTTAGGTAAATTAGTGCGTCATCTGCTTTCGCCGCAACTCAAGTAAAAACGTATCTACCTACATCTGTTATGCTTTTTTTACAAGCATCTGTCTCTGTTATTACTTTCCTCAAAACCTTAAACTTTGTCACAAATTAAAGTGATGACTTAAATGCTTTAGCAGGTTTAAAGCATTAAAAAGCAAATTTAAGCTTAGCAAGGAATACACATGAACAGCAGTCAACAGTCCACTAGAAAAATAATACCTATTGTGAGTGATGCTTCACAGACGGGCTTTATGCCGACGTATGAAGCCCAGAGCAAAATCTACCCGCGTAATACTTCCGGAATTTTCAAGAACTGGCGCTGGATCATGATCTGGATTACACAGATTGTTTTTTACGGCACGCCATGGCTAATGTGGAATGACAGGCAAGCAATGCTGCTTGACATCAGTACCCACCGTTTTTACATCTTTGGCCTAGTGTTATACCCGCAAGACTTAATTTACCTTGTGGTCATTTTAATTATTGCCGCCCTTGCTCTATTTTTATTTACAGCAGTTGCCGGGCGTTTGTGGTGCGGTTTTTCTTGCCCACAATCGGTATACACCGAAATATTTCTATGGATGGAACGAAAAATAGAAGGTGATCGTGCTGCCAGAATGCGTCTGGATAGCATGAAATTCGGCTTCAGGAAATTCCACAGAAAGTTTTTGAAACATGCCGCCTGGATCAGCTTTTCTATCTTCACCGGCTTCAGCTTCCTCGGTTACTTCTCTCCTATCCGCGATCTTCTGGATAATGTATTGCAATATCGCTTAAGCCCATGGGAAACCTTCTGGATCTGCTTCTATGGTGTTGCCACTTACGGTAATGCAGGATTCTTGCGCGAACAGGTTTGCAAGCACATGTGTCCTTACGCCCGCTTTCAAAGTGCGATGTTTGATAACGATACGCTGATCGTGACTTACGACCAGGAACGCGGTGAACCACGTAGTGGCCGCTCGCGCAAAGTAGATGCAAAAGAATCAGGACTGGGAGACTGCATCGACTGTAGCTTCTGCGTGCAGGTATGCCCGGTTGGTATTGATATTCGCAATGGCCTGCAATATGAATGTATCAGCTGCGGTCTCTGCGTAGATGCCTGCAACAGCATTATGGACAAGATGGAATACCCGCGTGGATTGATTCGTTTTTCAACCCAGAATGGCATAGAAAAGCACTGGTCTCAGCATCAAATCATCAAAAAAATATTCCGTCCGCGGGTTATGATTTACAGCGCCTTACTGTTATTGCTATCCTTGGGCTTAGTGCTATCCTTGGCAGTCAGACCCCAATTTAAAGTCGACATCAATCGTGATCGCGGTGTGATGTCACGCTTGGCCCCCGGTGGCAAGGTAGAAAATGTATACCAGATGCAAATCACCAACGTGACAGAATCCACTGCGACTTATCGTGTATTTGTAAGCGGTTTAAATGGATTATCAATCGCATCTAGCAAGGAATTTACGGTCAACCCGGCCAGTGAAAGGTTAGTTGCATTAAGCCTGCAGTTGGATGATGGTGCGATACGCAGCGGTACGCACCCGATCTTGTTTAAGATTGAATCTATAGCATCAAAAGAGATTGTGACGCAGAAATCTACCTTTTACATGCCAAGGTAAACTAAGCCAAGGTAACTTAAGCCAATCATGCAAACTGAATATAGCGCAATGATTGCAACTCAATTACCTTGGCCAGCTTGTTACGTGACTATGCCAGACTCACTTCGACCAGATTATCACTGAAGGTCGTAGAGTGTCCCATATCACCAAACTCAGCAGAGCTGATGCAATTCACGGTGCCGTTATTGAGTTGCCTCCAATAACCTAAAGTTGCGACCACAATGCCGGAATTAACGTCATCCGAGATTCTGGCTACGCACTCAAACGCGCCGCGATCATTAAACACACGTACTACGCTGCCTTCCTCAATACCGCGCGCTTTTGCATCGGCCTGATGAATCAGCACAAATTGCTCGCCCTGTCCTTTGATTTTTTCTGCCACATTGGCGTAGCAGGAATTTAAAAAGCCATGGCTCTTGGGTGAGATAATATTGAGTGGGTATTTAGCGGCCAACTCAGGGTTGGTCGCAGGTGTTTCGCGTGAAGGCACATAGTCCGGCAAAGCGTCTAACGCTTCACTCGGCTGAAAGCCATCATACATTTGGCGGAATGGGCCAGCCACAAAGTTTTTAGCACCCTCGACTAAAAAGTGACATTTACCGGTAGGCGTAGGGAACTCACCTTTTGCGTGGCGTGCACGTACGTCTTTGTCGCCAAAGGCTTTTAATCTGGCAAAACCATGCTCGCGCATATAGGCAAGGTCTATACCTTCACACGTTGGGGAGCTCCAGTCCACGTAGTGTTCCAGGCACTCACTGTCATTCCATTTAAAGTTGTCATCTTCATAACCCATGCGTTTAGCCAATTGCCTGAAAATTTCGTTATTAGGCAGCGCTTCACCCGGCGGATCAATACATTTAGCATTGTAGGTAAGATAGAGGTGGCCCCACGACAGCACCATGTCTTCCATCTCTGCACCCATGGCGGCTGGCAGTACAATATCTGCATAAGCTGCGGTATCTGAAATAAAATGCTCTGCCACCACCAGGAACAAATCTTCGCGCTCAAGCCCTTTAATGATTTTGTCAGTCTCAGGCGCTTGGGTAATCGGGTTGGTGTTCCATACCATCATGGATTTAATCGGTGTTTCGAGTTTAGTCTCACCTGTAAGTACGCGCCCCAGCTGCAGATTATTGACCACAGGCGTGCCCTCAGGAATCAAATCCGGACGGCAAATCACATCAAATTTATACGGGTGCTCCCACACCGGAAACTGCAGCGCCCCGCCACCCACATGGCGCCAAGCGCCAATCAAAGCAGGCAGACTAGTCACAGCACGAATAGCCTGACTACCGCCATAGCTTCTTTCCAGTGCCACACCAAGGCGAATCGCAGCAGGCGGCGTCGTAGCGTACTCGCGGGCAAATTTACGAATATCAGCTGCTGGTATGCCACTTATTTCTGCTGCCCATTCCGGTGTTCTGGTTTTGGCGCGTTCGGCCAGCTCTGCGTAACCTACGGTGTAGTTATCTACATAGTCCTGATCTACCAAGCCCTCTGTAATAATCACATTCATCATTGCCATGGCCAATGCACCATCAGTGCCAGGTTTAGGCGCAATATGCCAATCCGCTTCTTTTGCAGTTCTTGAAGCATAAGAGTCAATCACCACCACTTTGGCACCTTTTTTCTGTGCCTCACGGATAGTATGCCAATGGTGCAGATTGGTACTTACCGAATTGCATGCCCAGATCACAATGTATTTGGAGTGAATAAAACTCTCGGGGTCTACACCTGCAGTTGGGCCAACGGTGAGCAGCCATGCGGTACAGGAACCTTCACCACAGAATGTACGTTCACAGACGGTTGCACCCATGCGGTTAAAAAATGCATCACCGCCGTTTAAGCCGTGTACCAGCCCCTGATTCCCCAGATAACTGTTAGGCATGATCGCGTGCGGGCCATCGCTAGCAATAATTGCTTTCCATTTACTGGTAATTTCGTCTAAAGCTTCATCCCAGGAAATGCGCTTGAACTGCTTGCTACCTTTGGGGCCCGTGCGTTTAAGTGGGTATAGCAGACGGTCCGGATGGTAGTGACGTTTTTCATAATCTTTTAATTTCACACACAAGCCGCCGCGCGTCATCGGGTGCTCTTTATTACCTGTGACAGAAATAAGCTTGTTATCTTCAACCGTGTATACCATGCTGCAAGTATCGGGGCAGTCATGCGGACAACCACCGTGAAAAGTTTTTACATTTTTAGACGAATCATCCATAGAGTGCTCCCTGTTTTTTTGTAACTTAATCGCAACAATGCTGGTTAAGAAAATTTAGACTGCTTATTTCAATGTTCGGTTGTTTAAACCAATGCGTTTATTAACGTACAACTTATTATAGACAGACCTGTCTTTTCGTCAATAATAATTTATGCATACGATTTATCGTCTAAATGGGACATGCAACATTTGGCAAAATTTCTAAATCATGTAAAAATTTACAGCTAGAGCAATCGTTGTTTAACAACGATATAGCCGCCATTCAATTCTAATGCTAAACTTTACTCAGGTAGGGACGACCTTGCCGGTGCTATCACTTCTGGGACGACCCAATTTAACGATGAGGTGTTTTATATGAGTTGGGCTATTCTGGTTGCAGCAGGATTATTGGAAGTTGTTTGGGCAATAGGGTTAAAGTACACCGATGGCTTTACGCGGTTCTGGCCGACAGTTGGCACGGCGTCGGCAATGCTGCTTAGTGTATGGCTGCTTGGTATTGCGATGAAAACATTACCGGTTGGTACCGCGTATGCTGTCTGGGTTGGAATCGGCGCGATTGGCACGGCAATATTTGGCATCATATTATTTGCCGAATCAGCAAATGCAGGCAGGCTGCTGAGCTTGTTACTCATTTTTGCAGGTATTGTTGGATTGAAGTTATCTACACCCTTATAACGGCTAAAGGACTTGGGAAACTCCAGGTCCTTTTTTATTGGCTGTAATTCTGCGTGAAATACTTCCACCTAAAGCTAACATCTAGATTCGAAAAATTAATGCTTAAAGCTGGGGGCTAACTTGTTTGAATTAAAAACAATCGCATTATTCATTATCACCGCGATTGCAGAGATTGTAGGATGCTACTTGCCTTATCTGTGGTTAACGCATAACAAGAGCCCTTTACTACTGATTCCAGCAGCATTTTCATTGGCATTATTTGCCTGGCTACTTTCACTGCACCCTGCCGCAGCTGGCAGAGTATATGCTGCTTATGGCGGCGTTTATATTTGCATTGCAATATTCTGGCTATGGGCAGTAGATGGCATTAAACCCACCCATTGGGACTTAGTCGGCGCTGGTGTAGCGTTGTTAGGCATGGCCATCATTATATTTGCACCGCGGCATACCTAAATTAATACTAAATGCGTTGGTGGCTAGTGCTCAACGTCAAACTAAAATTGCTTATTTGGCATTTCTAATGGCAGTGATATCCTGATTCACTTCAATAGCGCCTATGATTTTATTGTTTTCATTAAACAGCGGGATTGCTGACATGATAATGGTGCGCTCTGCGCCATCAAATGCCTTGATGTTCACAATTTCACCCTTACTCACTTCGCCATGCTTAACAGCCCGCGCTAGCGTCCAGCCATCACTTCCCACCTCTTTACCAGTATCCTCCCACCAGCCCTTGTAATCACTGTACTCTTCTAGATTAACCAGCTTGGCGCCACCCCAAATACGCTCTGCTTCTGGATTAGCCAAGGTAATTCGGCCATTCTGGTCTGCAATCCACAAACCTACCGGAATAGTTTCAATCACTTTACGCAGAATGTATTCACTTTTTTCCAAAGCCTTCTGCATCTGTTTGCGCTCAGTAATATCAATACTGACACCGACAATCTTGTTAGGCCTGTTCTGCGCGTCATACAGCAGTTTTGCACGCGAAACAAACCAGCGGTCTTCCTCACCACCTGGCTGCGGTAAATTAAAGTCCCATTCCTTTGTTAATATGTTGTCGCTGAATCTCTGAATCAACTCTGCAAGGCCAAGCGTTTCAAAAGGCAGTAAATATGGACGGACTTTTGTAAGCGGCAGTCCAAAAACCTGTTCAAGATTCGGTGCGCCAGCAAGCTCGTTTGTTAATACATTCCATTCCCAGGTTGCGATTCCGGCCATGTCCTGAGCCAGATTCATGCGCGCTTCGTTCTCCATGATCCTGCCAAGATATTCGCGCCGCTCATTGGCAATTGTTTCGCTGCTGCTGACACTATTCTTAAGCTCTTCAATCGCCTCATCCCCGTAGCGTAGCCATATCCAGTTAACCTCAAGAAAATTTGCCAGCGCCCTCAGGTTTTCATAATCAATCTCGCCGCCACGTGTCCAGCGGTGGATAGATGGCACAGATTTACCTACTGCAGTGGCCACTTGCGCCAAAGTCAGCTGTTTTTGCTTGAGCAAAGAAGTCAGGCGATCTGAAAAATCAAGTCTGCTATTACTTTTTGGCATATCTACAAAACCTAATAGTTAATTATGAGATTAATTATAAGTTCAAATTACGCTCTAAGTACTTAAATTTA
This sequence comes from Methylotenera sp., assembly GCA_020622105.1. GTDB lineage: Bacteria > Pseudomonadota > Gammaproteobacteria > Burkholderiales > Methylophilaceae > Methylotenera. The sequence continues at coordinate 1,211 of JAHRYP010000039.1, read as the reverse complement.
CACATTATTACTTTTTAAGTAAAAAATACTTTGATTATTTTAACTTATTAAGTAATTTATTACTTTACAACTAATAATTTTAGTTGTATAAATAGCACATCAGCCTCAAATGTACTTAATTTCATAAATTTTCTGCGACAGATTGAGTTGATATTTAAGTCAAAGTGAAATTTTTTATACTTTAGAAAAGGAAGTAATCATGAAAAAATTACCATTAACTGTGCTTTTAGCTTCTATTGGCGCATCTATCTACTCAGTCGCAACACTTGCACATGGCATAGCCGTACCTGAGGGCAGCAAAAATCTGACTATTTTTAAAAATGTTCAGAAAAACCCAATTGCATCTATGAACGTACCAGGTGTTAACGCCTACTTTGAAGATGTAGTGGGAAGCGGCAGCAAAAACGCACCGATGGCATGCGGGCTGTTCAAAATCGAAAAAGGTAAACCATTGGTTTATACCTACGATTACGATGATGCAAAAATAATCCTTGATGGCCACATCTACTTCTCAGATGGCACACAGAAAGTAAAAGGCCAGCCAGGCGACGTTTTGTTTTTCCCTAAAGGCTCCACGATCACCTTCTCTACAGACAAGAGCGGTGTAGCTTGGGCTTGCGGACAACGCAAATTGTTCTAAAACAATTTAAGCATAAGGGGCAAACAAATGAGCCAGATTGCATTTAAGAAGTTGATTCCACTGTGTGTAACGCTTTCACTATCCAGCCTGGCAATTCAGGCTGCTGAAAGTATCGACCTCACAGACTTAACCAATAGTGATCCATTTTTTTATACGAGTGACCAGAGGATTAAGTCTGATAACAATCAGAAAGAGCTTTTAGGGTTAGGAAGACCCAATAAAACGCACTCACAAATACCCCATCTCCCTTTTTACATGGGCTATATGAACACCAATTCAACCTACAGATTTGTAAATGTTGCTGAACAGGTCTTTACGATGATAGGTGAAGGCAAGCATGGCCTATGGAGAATTCAGGAGAACGGGACTGTCAGGGAATATTTGAGGAAAGACTCAAAAGGTCTGGAAAAAAATGCCGACATCATGGCTAAAGAGAACTTGAATATAATCGAACAAAGCTATAGTGCTTATCTTCCTGATGAAAGCTGGTCTGGTTACAAATACCCGGATGAACAGTATTCAAAGGATGGCAAATTAAACTATATAGACCTGCCGATTACCCACCCGAAAT
>JAHRYP010000038.1 GCA_020622105.1 Methylotenera sp. | reverse complement strand
GTGGCTGACCTCTGGCACCCAGAAAATGGCTACACGATATTTTCCTGGCCAGCATGCATTGGTAGTGCATGTCCTAGAGTCTCACTCAGCATTTACAATTCAGGATGTTGAAGTTCATCCTTACCCGGTGCCGCACGATGCGCGTGAGCCGGTTCAATATGTTTTTTCTGACGGCAATAAAAGTTTAGGTGTGCTCACCGATGTTGGCCGTACCACACAGCACATTGAAGAAAAACTCAGTGGCTGCCACGCATTGGTGCTTGAATGTAATCATGATGCAACAATGCTGCAGAGCGGTCCCTACAGCTGGTCGCTTAAGCAGCGTGTTGGCGGGGACCTTGGGCATCTGGAAAATAGCGATTCTGCAAATTTGTTATCTAAATTAGATAATAGCAGGCTGCAGCATATTGTGGCTGCGCATCTGAGTGCCAAAAATAATACACCATTGCTGGCTAAGGCTGCATTAGCTAAAGTGTTGGATTGTGAGCTGGACTGGATCGGAATTGCAGATCAGTTATTAGGATTTGACTGGCGAGAAATGCGTTAGCTGGCTTAAATCTGAAACATGAAAATTAAAAAAGCCGACTTAAAGTCGGCTTTTTTATTAGAGCTAAAGGCTAATTACTTAGCAGCTTCAGTTGAAGCAGCAGCTGAGTCAGTTGCAGCAGCAGCAGAATCAGTTGCAGCAGCAGCTGAGTCAGTAGCAGCAGCAGCAGCATCAGTTGCAGCAGCAGCTTCAGTTGTAGTTGCAGCAGCAGCATCAGTTGCTTCTGCAGCAGCATCAGTTGCTACAGCAGCAGCATCAGTTGCTGTTTCAGCAGCGTTTTCAGCAGCTTTTTCGCCACAAGCAGTAACAGCAAGAGCTAACAATGCAGCCAGTAAAATTGAACGTGTCATTTTTGATTTCCTTAAGGGTTTAAACTAGTTAAAAAACTTTTTTCGATAACTGCTTAAAACTTTTACCTAATTAGCTATACCGAGTGGCGCAAATTCTACCAGTAATTATGAAAAAAAACAGCTAATTTTGGGGCTTTGTATACGTTTTTTGAAAAAAAGTTCATATCTTTATTGTTTTTTTAGCTTAGTTATTCAACTTTGATTAAAAGTTGGCTATTTGTTGCTTGGTAATTGGTTTGCCAGTTAAGTATTGCGCGGCTAACATCATCTTTTTGCTGCATTATATTCGCTAAATCTACCCATTCTCCACGGTTGGTACGTATAGTGGTGGTAAGTGTTTCAAAATCGATAGTCCCACCCTGATTTAGCTGTGAAAATCTTGGCGTTATCTCTAATTCAACCTGATTGCCAATAGTTCTTGGACGCACTGCAAAGCCGGTATCAATTGTAACAAATTGGGTTGTACGCTGAATATTCATATAGCGTTGTGTCAGGCTTACCCATTCCTGCGTATAAGGTATAGATTGCCCGACACTGATAAACGCGTTTTCTCCATCTAACACCTGAATAAATTGCGTATTCCCAATGTTACTTCTGCTTTGCTGATTTTCAATGTTTAAAGCTATACCATCTCTGATAACACTTCGGCTGTCGCCAGTCTCAACTGCCACATTGCCAATGCGTTTGCGACCAGTTACTGCTGCACTAGTCCCAGTGGTATTTAGACTTTTATTGCGATTGACTGTGATTTTAAGATTTTGGCGGGCAGTATCCAGTGTGCTGATAATATGTTCTATTTCAGCCATGTTTGCAGGGCTTGTGCGTATGATCAGGTTATTCTGCATGGCGCTGGCTGTGCCATTATCACCAACAAGAGGGCGGATTACCGGCAAAATCTCTTCTGCAAACCGGTGCTGCAACGTGATAATTTTAAATTCTGTTGCAGCCTTTGCATGCCATGTCAGACAGATGCTGATAATAAAAATCAGACAGCCATAAATCAATGTGGAGCTTTTGTTTTGCATATTCGACATAGTCCGAGTGGCTTTGTCGTCACAGTATCTGCGGTTGCATCGAGCAGTTCGATGAATCGGTTATTGAGCACTTCTACGCTTTGCAAGTCGTCAAATGCATATTTAAAACGAGCCTGGTCAATGTGGATACGTTTAATATAGTGCTGACCATCTGCTAATATAAAGCAATCTTTAGCATGTTTAACCGAAGTGCTGGTGATATATACACGCATCTTGTGCCCATAGACCTCAAGTAAATTTAAAAGGCGCGGGCATTTATTCTGCAAGAAACCGGGGTCATGCAAAATGATCGTCAGTTGGCTGGCGATGTTTGCACTCAAGAAGTTCTGAAAAACTCCAGACTTCTCTAAGCTGGCAAAGTCGCCTCGGCTCAGATCCTGATCAAAAATTAACAATTTATGTTGAGCGCTTCTTAAAATCAGGTTAATCGCTTCGCCATAAAGCTGTTCGCCTAGAATGATTTTATTTGGCTCAAGCATATCGTTATTATTAACCATGATTTTAATTAAAGTTATACGTTGAAGTGAAGAAAGCCAGCCAGATACCATTCATGCAATTGTTTCAATAACACTTCATCTGCTGTTTGGCTGTAATTCAGTTCGTCGGGACTCAGTGTACGCAGGTCGGCAAGTCTGGTGAGCATCTTTGCTGAGTCTCCGTTAAGCGTTATCGCTTCTCCGTTTAAATAAAAGGTATTGCCGGTAAATAACATCTGGCTTTTTAGATCTAGCGTGATACCGTATTTGGCGAGGCTCTTAGTAAAATTACTGAGGCTGATTTTCTTGTTCACGTCGAATACCACATCAGGTTTTGGCTCTGAAAGATAGGTGCCTAAAAAATCGGCTACTTCATTATTTGACCAATGGATCTTCCTTAATATTGCAGCCACTTTAGTCACCATGTCAGTGCTGATTTCGGCTGCATGTTCCTGTAAGCACAGGTCGGCATCTTCATACATTCCTGCTATGGTCAGTTGCTCCTGATTTAATTTATCCTGCATAGCCTAGAAACCGGTAGCAAGCTCCTGGTTTTGGTGCACGAAAGCCGATGGAGTAGGTCATGCAGTCGACCTTGCCATCACTGACGGCAATGCCCCAGTGAGCGAGTTGCGGCGGCAGATAGAGCATGTCTCCGGCCTCAAGTAGCCACTCCTGCGCAGTATCGAAGTTCTTAAGAATACGTAAAGGTGCACCTTCGATTAATTCGAGGTCAGTTTGTTCGCTCACGCGCCACAGGCGTTTACCTTGACCTTGTAGTAGAAATACATCATAGCTGTCAAAATGCGGTCCCACACCGCCGCCATCCGGTGCATAGCTGATCATTAAATCATCCAGTCTGGCATGCGGGATAAAATCGAACTGCTGCAATAACGCGCTGGCCTCAGGAAGGTAATGATTTACAGTCTGCACCAGTAATGTCCAGCGATGTTTAGGGTCTGGATTTTCAGGAAGCCTGGCAAAATCTTCATCGTCAAAAGGTCCGTGGCTGGCATGCCATTGCCCATTAATCTCTTCAACGATGCGTGACTGCACTTCATCTTCGCATGCTAGTCCTGCCAGTTCTTCCGGGCTTAATAGCCCTGTGAAATTTGGAATAGCATTTTTTATCAGCAGAGGTTTCTTATGCCAGTACTCGGATAAAAATTCGGCAGGGGTAAGGCCGCCCAGTAGTTGCAGTGCTTGGTTTTTTGCCATGGTTATCGTTTTAATATTGCTGATCAATTAGGTGAACATTATGCCATTGCCGTGCCAAGGTGACTATCTATTGCCAGGACAATAGCAATTATGGATTGCCGCGTCGCTTTACACATTCATGACTGCGTGTTTTTCAAGTAAAATTACATGATGAACACTTACTCATTTATTAAGCCGCTGATATTTCAGTTTGATGCTGAAACTGCACACGATTTAACCCTGAAAAGCTTGAAATACGCTGAAAAAACCGGTGTGCTCAGGCTTTATCCTGCTGCACCTGTTTGCCAGCCTCGGCAGGTGATGGGGATTACTTTTCCTAATGCAGTTGGGCTGGCGGCAGGACTGGATAAAAACGGTGCTGTTATCGACGGTATGGCAGCGTTGGGCTTTGGCTTTATTGAGATCGGTACGATCACGCCGCGGCCACAGCCTGGGAACCCGAAACCTCGATTATTCAGAGTCAAAGAGGCGCAAGGCATTGTAAACCGATTCGGCTTCAACAATCTGGGGGTAGATAATCTGATTGAGAATGTTAAAGCTGCTAATTACAAGGGCGTGCTGGGTATTAATATAGGTAAAAATTTTGACACGCCGAATGAGCGAGCCGTAGATGATTACCTGATCTGCATGCGTAAAGTATATGCCTATGCCAGTTACATTACGGTCAATATTTCATCACCCAATACCAAGAACCTGCGTGCCTTGCAGGAAAAAGAAGCGCTGTCTGATTTGCTGTCAACTTTGAAGCAGGAGCAGCTGAAGCTGGCACAGACTCACGGGCGCTACGTACCGGTTGCCTTGAAAATTGCACCGGATCTGGAGCTTGAGCAAGTGAATGAAATTGCCGATTTACTGATGGCGCATAGTATTGACGCTGTGATTGCAACCAATACCACGCTGGCTAGAGACATGGTGCAGGGTATGCAAAATGCAAATGAGGCCGGTGGTTTATCCGGTGCTCCGGTGCGTGAAAAATCCACACTGGTTATCCAGCAATTATCGCAGCGTTTGCAGGGAGCGCTTCCGATTATTGGCGTAGGCGGTATATTAAGCGGCGCAGATGCCGTTGAGAAAATCGCGGCTGGTGCAAGTCTGGTACAGGTCTATAGCGGTTTGATCTATAAAGGGCCTAAGCTGGTACACGACATCTGCAAATCTTTAGGTTAATCGTTTATCCTAGCTTATAGCGATCATGTTGCCGATTCTTTATTCCTATCGCCGTTGCCCGTATGCAATGCGGGCGCGTATGGCGCTCAGCTATGCGGGGATAGCTGTTGAAGTGCGTGAAATATCACTCAAAGATAAACCTGCTCATATGCTACAAGTCTCCCCTAAAGCCACGGTACCTGTACTGGTTTTACCCGATGCTCAGGTCATTGATCAGAGCCTGCAAATTATGCAATGGGCGTTGCAGCAGCATGATGCTGATGGTTGGTTAAGCGCAGATCCACAACATACGGCGCTGCTGATTGCAGAAAATGATGGTTCATTTAAACAGAATCTGGATCGGTATAAATATGCGATTCGTTTCCCGGAACATTCTGCTGCAGATTACCGGCAACAAGGCGAGCTGTTTTTAGCCAAACTCGAGCTGCATCTGCAGCAAACCTCGTTTTTGCTAAGCAATAAAATCAGCCTTGCTGATATTGCGATTTTTCCTTTTATACGCCAGTTTGCGGCAGTGGATAGTGACTGGTTTGCATCTGCTGACTATATAAAACTTAAATCCTGGTTGCAGCATCTGGTCGAATCAGAGTTGTTTCAGGGTGCGATGCTTAAGTATCCAACCTATACTGATTAAATTGCAGCATAAAGAATACGGGTTTTTAACATGCAGAAACTTAGAAAACTGATTGCAGCTGTACTGATAGGCTATCAACCTGGTCATACCGGATTGCGGGAAAAAGTTGTTTCGTCTGTCACGGCGTGTTTATCGATCCTGTTTTTGCTGCTTATTGTGCAGTATGTAGAACTCGGTTTACCGTTCAAGATGCTGGTGCTGGCATCAATGGGCGCCAGCGCTTTTCTCCTGTTTGTTACGCCACATAGCCCAATGGCACAGCCGTGGCCTGTAATCGCCGGGCATCTGGTTTCTGCATTCATTGGTGTGGCTTGCGCGCAGTGGATAAGTAACGCAGCACTTGCAGCTGCTGTTGCTGTTTTGTTGTCTGTATTTGTGATGCATCTGCTGCATTGCCTGCATCCGCCTAGCGCAGCTACAGCAATGATAGCGGTATTAGGCGGCTCGGAAGTGCATGCAATCGGCTGGCAGTTCTGCTACGAGGTGGTAGCGATGAATGCGGTTCTGATGGTTTTGCTGGCAATATTTTTTAATAACATGGTTCCGGGTAGAAGGTATCCTATGCTGCATTCGCATCATGCCCATCACAATCAATTTTTACAGCAGCAGCATTCAGAGTTGATTGAAGAGGACTTTAAATGGGCATTGAGCCAGATGGATGGCTTGATTGATGTGAGCGCAGAGGATCTAGTCGATATTTACGAGTTTGCGCTTGAGCGCGCACAAAGCCGCCGAGAGAAGCTGTCGCTATCAAGTGCTAGAGACGACTATTCCTGACAGTAGGGATGTATTATTCAGATTCTATTTTCCAGCTGGGTAGGCGCCAGCCCAGAAAGATCGCGGTGATTCTGAATATAAAGATTAGGCCGGCAGGCACAAAAATGCATAGCCACTGCGGCATATTGATTGCGTTAAGTGCCACAACTAGCAGGCTGCCGGCAAATGCAATAACAGCATACGGTTGGTAGTCGTTAAAGGCTTTTGGAATTTCATTACAGAAGATATCACGCAATACGCCACCAAATACCGCGGTCATCACTCCCATCAATGCACAGATAATTACCGGCATTTGCAGGTTTAGCGCAATTTGGGTACCAAGTGCGGCATATAACCCCAGACCTAATGCATCAGGAATCAGAATTGCACGTTCTGTTAGCTGTATGTGCCGGTTACGCATAAAAATCATCGCAAACAGGCAAAGAAACAACATCAGCCATAGCCAGTTTGCATGGTCTACCCAAAAGAACGGCCGTCTATCCAGCAATACATCGCGCAGGGTACCGCCGCCAAAGGCAGCAACCCCTGTTACGACAAATACACCGAGAAGGCATCCAGTTTCTTTCTGGCGCCTGCAATCAGGCCGGATAGCGCAAATGCCAGCGTTGCGCAGACTTCAATCGGGACCTGAAATGTAGAAGTCGTTACGATGACCATAGGCGTGTTGTCCGTAGCATAAAAGTGTAGAACTTAGCTTCGGTTTAACAGCACGCCTGTAGCCAATCTGGCGCGTAGTTAATCTACCGTTGTTGCAGTGTCGATATCTTCGTTGGATTTATTAGATGAAAATATGAGTTTAACCTCGTCTTTATCATCAATATCCACATGTACGCTACCGCCATTCGCTAGCTTGCCGAATAATAATTCGTCAGCCAAGGCCTTACGGATTGTGTCCTGAATCAGCCTTGCCATCGGACGAGCGCCCATGAGTGGATCAAAACCTTTTTTACCCAAGTAGGCTTTTAGTTTGTCGCTAAAGGTAGCCTCGACTTTTTTCTCATGCAACTGGTCTTCCAGCTGGATCAGGAATTTATCAACCACACGGATGATGATATCCGTTGATAAGCTAGAGAATGAAACGATCGCATCCAGACGGTTACGGAACTCTGGTGAGAATAAACGTTTGATATCTGCCTGTTCATCACCGGCTTGTTTCGAGTCCATAAAGCCCATGCTGGACTTGGACAGATTTTCAGCACCGGCATTGGTGGTCATGATAATGGTTACATTTCTGAAATCTGCTTTACGGCCGTTGTTGTCGGTGAGCGTACCGTTATCCATAACTTGCAACAGGATATTGAAAATATCCGGGTGCGCTTTTTCGATTTCATCCAGCAGCAGCACACAGTAAGGGTGTTTGGTGATGGCTTCCGTCATGAGACCACCTTGTTCAAAACCTACATAGCCAGGAGGCGCGCCGATTAAACGTGAAACCGCATGGCGTTCCATGTATTCACTCATATCAAAGCGAATCAGCTCAATACCCATGATATAAGCCAATTGTTTTGCAACTTCAGTCTTACCTACGCCAGTCGGGCCGCTAAACAGGAAGCTGCCAATCGGCTTGTTATTCTGACCCAGGCCGCTACGCGCCATTTTTACGGCAGCAGATAGCGTTTCTATCGCTTTATCCTGTCCGAATACGACAGCTTTTAGATCACGCTCCAGTGTTTTAAGTGCGGTGCGGTCATCCGTTGAGATGTTCTTGGGCGGGATGCGTGCGATTTTCGCAATAATGTCTTCGATTTCTTTATTGCCAATGACTTTTTTCTGTTTGGATTTTGGCAATATTCGCTGTGCAGCGCCGGCCTCATCAATCACGTCAATCGCTTTGTCGGGCAAGTGACGGTCGTTAATGTATTTAGCTGATAGCTCAGCCGCAGTAGTCAGTGCACTCGCTGTATATTTAACGCTGTGGTGTGATTCAAAGCGTGATTTAAGGCCTTTCAATATTTCAATCGTTTCGGCAACGCTAGGCTCAGCCACATCAATTTTCTGAAAGCGGCGTGACAGTGCGTGGTCTTTCTCAAAAATACCGCGATACTCCTGATAAGTTGTCGCGCCAATACACCTGAGTGAGCCATTTGAAAGCGCCGGTTTTAACAGGTTGCTGGCATCAAGCGTGCCGCCGCTGGCTGAACCAGCACCAATCAGCGTGTGAATTTCATCAATAAAGAGAATTGAATCTGGCTTTTCTTCCAGCTGTTTCATGACCGCTTTCAGGCGCTGTTCAAAATCACCGCGATATTTGGTGCCTGCGAGCAGGGCGCCCATGTCGAGTGAGTAAACCACGGCATTGGCAAGCACGTCTGGAATATCTTTTTCAACAATACGGCGCGCCAAACCCTCAGCGATGGCAGTTTTACCAACACCGGCTTCACCCACTAGCAGCGGGTTGTTTTTACGGCGGCGGCATAATGTCTGTACTACACGTTCCAGTTCGGCTGCGCGGCCAATTAACGGGTCGATTTTACCCGTGGCTACTTGTGCATTCAGGTTGACGGTATAGTTTTCTAATGCGCCATTCGGTGCTGCTTCAACGTCGGCTTCCGGCTCGCCGCCCTCAGGTTTTGCTGTTTCACCGACTTTTGAAACACCGTGAGAGATGAAATTTACAACATCCAGGCGTGTGATACCCTGCTGGTGCAGGAAGAAAACAGCGTGAGAATCTTTCTCGCCATAAATTGCGACCAGGATATTGGCACCGGTTACTTCTTTTTTGCCGGAGGACTGCACATGCAGCATGGCACGCTGTATAACGCGCTGGAAGCCTAGCGTAGGCTGCGTGTCTACGTCATCCTGCCCCATCACGGTTGGTGTATGTTCTTCGATATATTGACTGAGTTCGGTACGCAGTACTTCCAGTTTTGCACCGCATGCGCGCAAGACTTCAGCCGCGGTCGGATTGTCGATCATGGCGAGTAACAGGTGTTCAACCGTAATGAGCTCATGGCGCTTTTGTCTGGCGTCCATAAAGGCCATGTGCAAACTTACTTCTAACTCTTGCGCTATCATTCCATTACCTGACTTTCTTTATATATTCATGCTATTTCAATGATACATTGCAGCGGATGCTGCGCTTCCATTGCATGGTTCATTACCTGACTCATCTTCGTTTCTGCAATATCTTGCGGGTAAACACCACATACACCTACACCCTCGATATGTACTTTGAGCATAATTTGCGTTGCTTGTTCACGACTTTTGTTAAAAAAGCGTTCGATTGTTTCAACCACAAACTCCATTGGCGTGTAATCGTCGTTTAACAGCATTACTTTGAACATGGGGGGCAATTTCGGTTTTGCAACCTCAGGTTTAAGTACGGTATTATTTTCTTGAGCAGGATTAGCCATAATTTGAATTAAGTTAGTTAAATCTATTTTGAGCCAAACCATAAAAAATTCAAGACTAATTTAGTCAGAATTGTCAGGTAATTTAGATTAAATGCAGAAGTGCGTAGTAGGCTTAAGGGAATATCTTGACGCTTTTTACAATTCTGTCCTGCGTTTGGATGATTTCGAGACGATGTGTACCAATTTTAAAGCTGGTATTAGGTTCGGGTATATCTTCAAAATGCTCAAGTATCAGCCCGTTAAGTGTGCGTGGGCCATCCAGCGGCAGGCTTAGATTCAATTTTCTGTTGAGATCACGTAAGGAGCTGCTGCCATCGACAAACCAGCCGCCATCTTCTTCCTGATGATAACTGCCGGCACGTGAAGGGGATTGCGTAGTGAAGTCGCCGATCACTTCTTCCAGAATGTCTTCCAGTGTCACCATGCCTTTAAACTCACCGTACTCATCTACCACTAAGGCTACGCGCTCCTGGTTTTCCTGAAATTGCTGAATCTGTGTAAAAAGCGGTGTGCCGGATGGAATGAAATACGGTTCGGCAATTACATTGAGTAAAGCATCTTTATCAAGTTCGTTGCCATGTAAATGCTCGCGCAGCTGGCTAATCACTTTACGTACATGCAATATGCCGATAATTTCTTCATGTTCGCCCTGGCGCACTGGCAACCGCGTATGCAGGCTATTGGAAATATGCTGCAGGATATCTTCTATCGGCAGATCGAAGTTAATGCTCTCAACCATGGTATGTGCCGTCATTACGTCATCTACCGTGATTTTTTCCAGCTCAAACAGATTCAGCAGAATAGTGCGATGTTTCTTTGGCATAAAATGCCCGGCATCGGTGACGATGCTGCGTAGCTCATCCATTGTGAGTGATTGTGTCGTCTGTTCGAAATTCACTCTGACGCGCAGTAGGCGTAGCAAAGCGCCTACAAACAGGTTAACAAACCATACTACAGGATATAACACTTTAAGCAGCGGATAGAGCACATAGCTGCAGAATATGCCCAGTTTTTCCGGATAAGCTGCAGCGATCACTTTAGGTGAAATCTCGCTGAATACAAGAATGGCAAAAGTAACTGCGAGTGTACCAAACATCAATACCCATTCGCCTTCACCGAATAGTTCTACTGTAATAATGGTCACCAGAGTTGCAGATGCTGCATTGGCGAAGTTATTACAGAGCAGGATAACGCCGAGTAATTTATCTGTTTTTGCCAGCAAAGCACTGGCAAGGCGTGCACCGCGATTGCCTTCTTTTACCAGATGGCGCAGCCGGTAGCGGTTTAGCGACATAAGGCTGGTTTCTGCCACCGAAAAGAATGCAGAAATAAGCAGCAGTAAGGCCAGACCACCTAATTGCCATGAAATAGGAATATTATCCAAGGAGTGTTGTTATGCTGATGATGAAGTTAAGAGTTTATACGTGAGATGTCATGCAAAGCAAGTAAGCTGAATCACTTACTGTGGCGCCAAGTTATGCAGCACAGCAAGTGATGATTTCGACTAAGGGATTAAGCGAACTCTGAAGGATCGGGTTCAACCACTTTTTCTTTTTTCTCGCCTTCTTTTTTCTCCGTATCGCCAATCAGGTTGGCGCGGTTAACACCGAGCCACATGGCGATTGGGCTGGCAACCAATACTGAAGAGTAAATGCCGAACAGAATGCCGATGGTCAGTGCCAGTGCAAAGTTATGCAGCACTTCGCCACCGAACAGCAACATGGAACCAACCATGGTCTGTGTCATCAAGTGCGTAATTACAGTACGTGACATGGTGCGGGTGATCGCGTTATCAATGACTTGCGTCACGCTGGCTTTACGCATTTTGCGGAAGTTTTCACGTACACGGTCAAATACCACAACGGACTCATTCACTGAGTAACCTAACACTGCTAGCACCGCAGCAAGCACAGTCAGGTTGAATTCCCATTGAAAGAATGCAAAGAAACCAAGAATAATGACCACGTCATGCATGTTGGCGATAATGGCTGCAACAGCAAAGCGCCACTCAAAACGCAGCCACAGGTACAGCATAATGCCCAGGCATACAAAGAACAGAGCCAGGCCACCGTTTTCATAAAGCTCGTCACCGACCTGAGCGCCAACAGATTCTACTCGGCGTATTTCAGCATTTGCATCTGCAGTCACCAGCGCTTGTTTTACTTGCTCAGATAGCTGAGATACTGACAGGTCAGCTTTTACCGGCAGGCGAATCAGCACATCACGGCTGGAACCGAAGTTTTGAACAGTCGCTTCTTTCAAGCCTATGCTATCAACCGCTTTACGCACGCTTTCCAGATTAGCTGCCTGCGGGTAACTCACTTCCATCACGGTGCCGCCAGTGAAGTCGACGCCGTATTTGTGTCCAGGTGTTGATATAAAGAAAACTGCCAAGA
>JAHRYP010000003.1:1922-138070 GCA_020622105.1 Methylotenera sp. | reverse complement strand
CCTGGTAGCGCGCCTGCTTTGGGAGCAGGATGTCGGGAGTTCGAATCTCTCCACGCCGACCAGATTTAAAATTGTTGTAACAACTGGTGGCAGAGCCAGTGAGTAAAAAAAGGAGCTTCGGCTCCTTTTTTTATGCAAAAACGCATCATTCACAGTACAAATAATGCTGTCTGCTATTCGTTTGCAACCCCGTGAGGCACATGCCCGGTTGCGACATGCTGACGCGCAGAGTCACAGTGCTTGCGCTGGTCATCAAAGAAAATATCTGCGCCGAAGGCCTTAAGAAACACGCCTTTATCTTTTCCACCCAGAAATAAAGCTTCATCAATACGAATGTTCCATGCACGTAAGGTGCGTATCACGCGCTCATGTGCGGGTGCGGCACGCGCAGTAATCAGTGCTGTACGTATTGGCGATGAGTTTTCCGGATAATCCAGCTGTATCTGATGCAGCATCGCCAGGAAATTCTTGAATGGCCCGCCCAATAAAGGTTTTTTAGCGGCTATCGTTTCATTGTTTTGAAACGCATCCAGACCGCTTTGTTTGTAAATGCGTTCAGATTCATCTGAAAATAGCACTGCATCACCATCGAATGCGATGCGTAATTGCGAGGGATGAGTCGCGTCTACAGTCTCGGTTGAGGTAGATGACATAATCGTTGCTGCCGCAAACCCGGCTTCAAGCGCCTTACGTACATCATCCGGATCAGCAGAAAGAAACAAATGCGTGCCAAAAGCTGAAATATAAGGATGTGTACTTGCGCCCTTGGTGAATGCCGCGCGCCCGATGTCGAGTGCATGATGCTGGATTGAGTTAAAAATGCGCAGCCCGGTATCGGCACTGTTGCGTGAAAGCAGAATCACTTCTACTCGTGGGTGCGTAGGGTCAACGGCGTTAAGTGCCAGCAGTTTCTTCACCAGGTTAAAGGCGACACCAGGTTTAAGTGGCACGTCTTCATTATCAACCTGATGCTGGCAGTAGGCATCGACGCCTGCATTTTCAAAGATGGCATGGCTTTCATCCAAATCGAACAGGGCGCGCGATGAAACCGCAATCACCAGTTTTTCAGCTAATACATTATTCAATCCATATCCATTCTTTAAATGCTGTGTGACAAGCAACATTGCCAGCTTATCTATATCGCTATACTTTAGCAGAGCTTAGATGAATTGTTGATGGTGTGCGGGTAATTTAAGAAAAATAGCTTCTGAGCTAATTAGATAGCCCACTCATTATCTTCATGGTCAATTTTTAAAATTGACCAAAGTCAAGGATATGGGGTTGGCTATCCTGTACATTCTGCAAGTCATTTACATTAACAGGGAGATCGCAATGGCTACGAGATTTACTAAATCCATGGCGCGTAATATTTTCTTCGGTGGGTCGCTCTTCTTTTTCCTGCTGTTTCTTGCGCTTACTTTCGATACCAATCAGAAGCTGCCTAAACGAGATAACAGCCAGAACCTGACAGCGTCGGTCATTCATGGCAAGAAACTGTGGGAGACCAATAACTGTATCGGTTGCCATACTTTGCTGGGTGAAGGTGCATATTTTGCGCCGGAACTCGGTAATGTGTACGTCCGTCGCGGCCCTGATTTCATCAAGGCATGGATCAAGGCGCAACCGACAGGCGCACCGGGCAGAAGGCAAATGCCGCAATTCAATTTTACGGAGCAGGAGTTGGAAGATCTGGTTCAGTTTCTGAAATATACCTCAGAGATCAATACTAATAACTGGCCTCCGAACATCGAAGGTTAACCGTCACAATTACCAGGAGGCATTATGCAATATCAATCTCAGGCCGTGGCGAAGCCTTATTTCATCGCCGCAATCGCTCTGTTTGTTGGCCAAATTATATTTGGCCTGATCATGGGTTTGCAGTACGTAGTGGGAGATTTTCTATTCCCTGAAATTCCGTTTAACGTAGCACGTATGGTGCATACCAATTTGCTGATCGTGTGGCTGCTGTTTGGCTTCATGGGCGCAACGTATTACCTGATACCGGAAGAATCCGAGACTGAGCTGTTCAGCCCCAAGCTGGCCATTATCACGTTTTGGGTTTTTCTGGCTGCGGGTGTTGCAACCATCATTGGTTATCTTGCCGTACCTTATGCCACGCTGGCAAAGTTTACCGGTAATGACCTGCTGGCAACCATGGGGCGCGAGTTCCTTGAGCAGCCCTTGCCAACTAAGGTAGGTATTGTGATTGTGGTGCTGTCATTTATTTTCAACGTCATCATGACCATGCTGAAGGGCCGTAAAACTGCAATCAGTTTGGTACTGGTACTTGGCTTGATAGGCCTGGCCGTGTTCTTCCTGTTCTCGTTCTATAACCCGCACAATCTGGTGAAAGATAAATATTACTGGTGGTGGGTCGTGCATCTGTGGGTTGAGGGCGTTTGGGAGCTGATTCTGGGTGCTATTCTTGCCTTTGTGCTGATCAAAGTAACTGGTGTTGACCGTGAAGTAGTTGAGAAATGGCTGTATGTAATTATTACCATGACTTTAATTACCGGCATTATCGGTACAGGTCACCATTACTACTGGATAGGTGCGCCTGCCTACTGGCAAGTGTGGGGCAGCGTGTTCTCTGCACTGGAACCCATACCGTTCTTCATGCTGACGATCTTTGCATTCAACATGGTAAATAAACGCCGCCGTGAGCATCCTAACAAGGCTGCAACATTGTGGGCACTGGGTACTGGTGTGATGGCGTTTCTGGGCGCTGGTGTGTGGGGCTTTCTGCATACGCTGGCACCGGTTAATTACTACACGCATGGTACGCAACTGACAGCTGCGCACGGTCATATGGCGTTCTATGGTGCTTATGCAATGGTAGTGCTGACGATTATTTCATACGCAATGCCGATACTGCGCGGCCGTGCTGCCAACAGCAACAAGGCGCAAGTGGTTGAGATGTGGTCATTCTGGCTCATGACGGTGGCAATGGTGTTCATCACCTTGTTCCTGACCGCGGCAGGTGTACTGCAAACATGGCTGCAACGTATCTCTACAACGCCAATGAGCTTTATGGCGACGCAGGATTCAGTGGCGATCTTTTACTGGATGCGTGAAGGTGCCGGTGTTGTGTTCTTGATTGGTTTGATTGTTTACATCACCAGCTTCTTTATTAAAGGCGAAACTAAAGCGACTTAATACATCGTAGAAGTGCATGCAAGGCAAAAGAAGGAGGCTTGCCTCCTTCTTTTGTTTCAAACTATATGATTCAAAGCGTGAATTTGGGATTTTAGGTAATCTGATGAATACAAATACAGCATTAGTGAATGAAACAGAAGACCTGCCGGGTGACTTTGCGATCTGGATATTTATTCTGGCAGAAATGCTGGTGTTCGGCGTGATGTTCATCGTGTACGCGTTTGCACGGTCTAACCAGATTGAAGTGTTTAACGAATCACAGCTGACTCTGAGCCGTGCCATGGGCACGCTCAATACGATCATTTTGATTACCAGCAGTTATTTTGTAGTACGCGCGGTGTCTGCGATTAAATCCGGGGATTCGAGGCAATCTGGACACTGGCTGCTCGGCACAATTCTGCTGGGTGGCATGTTCGTGGCGGTGAAGTTATGGGAATTTAATGAGAAGTTCTCAGCTGGTATTACGCTCGAGACCAATGATTTCTACATGTTCTACCTGACACTCACTTTTTTCCACCTCATGCATGTGCTGATGGGCATGATCATTCTTGCTTGTATCGTGTACAAACTAAAAAACGGCGACTACAGCGCAGAAGAGCATTTCGGTGTCGAGACTGGTGCCTCGTTCTGGCACATGGTAGACCTGCTGTGGATTATCCTGTTCCCACTCATTTATATTATCCGCTAACCATGAATAAACAATTAAACCGTTTTGCTACAATCATCTGGCTGGCGCTGGTAATACTCACCATTGGTACATTATTACTCGGCGAAGAGGTAACCGCCGGAAAAACCGTGATGCTGAGTGTGCTGGCGATCTCCCTGATTAAAGGGCAGCTCATTGCTAATTACTTTATGGGCTTGCGCCACGTCAGCTGGCTATGGCGCGGCATTATACTCGGTTATTTTGTGATTGTTGGCGGCATGATTGCCATTGCTTACCTGAACTAATAGGGCCTGCGCGCAGGCTGAATTGAAAGCGTTTATATGGATACAAAAACAAGCAATACTCCGTTTTATGAACCCAGCGGTGACGAGTGCGAACTGTTCGAGCGCGCCTGGAAAAATCGCTTGCCACTGCTGATAAAAGGCCCTACCGGCTGCGGTAAAACGCGTTTTGTGTCACATATGGCGGCACGTTTGAACTTGCCGCTGCATACCGTGGCCTGCCATGATGACCTG
Source organism: Methylotenera sp. (assembly GCA_020622105.1). Taxonomy (GTDB): domain Bacteria; phylum Pseudomonadota; class Gammaproteobacteria; order Burkholderiales; family Methylophilaceae; genus Methylotenera. The sequence goes on along the minus strand of JAHRYP010000003.1, from coordinate 133,732 downwards.
ACTGCGGCGGATCTGGTCGGGCGCCATCTGATCGGTGACGGCGAAACCATCTGGAACGATGGCCCACTGACGCGCGCGGTGCGTGAAGGCGGCATTTGCTATCTGGATGAAGTGGTTGAAGCACGTAAAGACACCACTGTAGTGCTGCACCCGCTGGCAGATGACAGGCGCATGCTGCCGATTGACCGCACCGGTGAGTTGCTGCAGGCGCCGCCGTCTTTCATGCTCGTGGTTTCTTACAACCCGGGTTACCAGAACTTTTTAAAAGGCATGAAGCCTTCTACGCGGCAGCGCTTTGTGTCACTGACGTTTGATTTCCCGACGGCCGCACAGGAAGAAGCGGTGCTGATCGGTGAAACCGGCATTGACACCATGACAGCCAAGCGGCTGGTTTCTATTGCTGGTGCATTTCGTGCCTTGCGTGATCATGATCTGGAAGAGGTCGCCAGTACGCGTCTGCTGGTCTATGCGGCCACCTTGATTAAAGATGGTTATGATCCGGTGCGCGCCTGCCGTGCGGCATTGGTGGAAACCCTGACCGATGACGCAGAAACCGCAGTCGCTTTGAATGAGGTGGTAAGCGCCACCTTCGGACGCTAATGGAAGAATACGTTGGAGAGCTGTGGGATCGCCTGATTACCGGTGCGGCAGAGAAACGTCATGCTGCAGTTACCGTTAAGCTGGATGATGTTGCCAAATCGGCAGCGATTTTTTTTCGGGCATTAGGCGGCGACCCCGGACTGGGTATTTCGGCAGCGCCGGCAGTACGCCACGGTGCGCGTCGGCGTTTGCTGCAGCGTGTGGCTGGCAGCGGAGAAAAAGTAGAGCTGTCATGGCGTGATGGCGAAGTGCTGCGCTTGCCGTCACAGATAGACCTGTTTGCAGAGCAGGCGCTGAACCGGGACCTCTATTTTTGGCTGGTGGCTTTAGCCGCAGCAGCGTCAGATAACAGTCAGCCATGGATTATCAGAAACCAGTTAGCCACCCAAGTCACGCTTGCGCGCTTCCCCGGTTTGCAGAGCCGCTATGACAGGCTGGTACAAGCCGTCATCGCGCTGCGCATTCCACCGGAAAAACTACCGGCAGATGAGGCAGTGCAGGAAAATACGATCCGTCAGGCCTTGCAATACCCAGGTACCGTCGATGCCATTACGCTGGCAGCGCAACCATTCCAGCCGGTGCCGTTGTGGCCGCACCCGCACCCACCTTTGAGCGCTGCGGCATCTGGTGCCGCAGGTACAGGCTCTCCGGAGCAAAGCGGTAAGGCTGCCACTAAAAAAAGTCGGCGCAAACATCTGGCACAGCGCAGCGATGTGAAAGAAGATAAAAACGGCTTTCTCATGATGTTTCGTGCCGAGAGCCTGTTTTCATGGTCTGAGTTCGTGAAAGTGAACCGTCCGCAGGATGAGGAAGACGATGCCGAAACTGCGCAGCTGGCGGCTGAAGATATGGATAATCTTACGATTGCCAGTGATGGTAAAACCAGTGCTGCCAATGTCAGGTTTGATCTTGACCTGCCGTCCGGCGCTGCGGATGATACGCCGCTGGGTGAAGGTGTTTTGTTGCCGGAATGGAACTGGAAAAAACAGGTGCTGCAGCCGGATTATTGCAGTTTGCAGCAGCTGATTGCGGCGGATGCAAAACCGTGTGAGCTGCCGCATGCCTTGAAAAATACAGCTAACCAGCTGCGGCGCCAGTTTCAGGCACTGACGCCGACCCGGCATTGGCTCAAAGGCCAGCAGGATGGTGATGAGCTGGATATGGATGCATGGGTGCAGCTGGTTTCTGAAAGAAACAGTACGATGCCAACCTCGGAGCATGGGCTGTATCGCGCTCAGGTCAATCAGGAGCGCGATCTGGCGTGTCTGCTATTGGCGGATCTGTCGCTGTCTACCGATGCCTATGTTTCAAACCACACCCGTGTCATTGATGTGATTCGCGATAGCTTGTTGCTGTTTTCGGAAGCGCTGACGGCAACCGGCGACAGTTTTGCGCTGTATGGTTTTTCATCGCTCAAACGCGGCAATGTGCGTTTTCATTACATTAAAGGTTTTGAAGAAAAATATGGCGGTCAGGTGCGTGGCCGCATTACAGCGATTAAGCCCGGCTATTACACACGTATGGGGGCTGCTATCCGGCAGGCTTCAAGTTTATTGGTGCAGCAGAAAAAGCGTCAGCGCTTGTTATTGATCCTGACAGACGGCAAGCCAAATGATCTGGACCAGTACGAAGGGCGCTACGGTATTGAAGATACGCGCGTGGCGTTACTGGAGGCTAAGAAACTGGGGCTACGCCCATTCTGTGTGACCATTGATACCGAAGCCAGTGATTACCTGCCGCATTTATTCGGTGCCGGCGGCTATGTGGTGATCCGCAATCCTGAAGACCTGCCGAAAGAACTGCCGCTGCTTTACGCGCAGATGACGCGTTAAATACTTAAATCGTAACTACGCAGTTTTTTAACATCGGTAATCATCACATCTTTGCCATTTACCGCAATCAACTCCAGCTGCTGTAGTTTGGACAGTGTGCGAGAAAGTGTTTCCGGCGTCAGGTTCAGTAATGAAGCAATCGTGGTTTTACTGGCAGGTAAAGTGATGTTGCTGGCATCAGGGGCATCGGCGCTGATTTGCAGCAGATAACCGATAAAGCGCTGTGTGCATGATTGCAGTGACAGCATTTCGATATCCTGCACCAGTTGATGCATTCGGATAGAAAGCCCTGCCAGCATTTTGCGTGAAAACAACGGGTCATGATCCAGCATGGAGAATATCAGGCTCTTGGGTACGAGCAACACTTGCGAATCCATAATCGCCTGTGCGTATACCGGAAACTGCCGCTCCAGAAATAAAATCGCTTCGCCAAAGCTTTCGCCGGGTGACACAATGCTGATGATTTTTTCACTGCCTTGCGGCGAGGTGACGCCTAATTTCAGCTGGCCTTCCAATAAGATATAAAGTCCGACTGCCGCATCACCGCGATTAAAAACTGAGGTGCCCCTAGGAAACTCAATCAACTGGGAGTGTCCTGCGATGATTTCAATTTGTTCAGCAGCCAGTTCCCTGAACATAAAAAAATCTGACAGGGTTTGCGAGATGAAGGATTTATTCATTTTCAGGCCTCAGTAAAAACGTAGGCTTGATTATGCAATGAATTTCTTGAGAATCACAAAGATTTATTTTTATTTCGGAAAACACTTACGGCAAGCACCAATATAAATAGCACTATTGAAATCACATGCAGAATACCGCCAGCTTTGCGCAGGTTTGCCATATATATAAAATCACCGCTTAATCTGAGCAGCAGTGATACCTGTAGCAAAATTAACGGCAGGTAGAAGCTGGGATGGTAAGGGATTTTTACTTTGGTGATTGCCGGGAAAATAATCGGCGCATGGCCGAAGATCATAGAGAATACAAAACCCAGAAATATGGCATGGGTAAAGGCGTCGTAACTTGAGCCTGCATAGAGTTGTGGCAAGCTCAGGCCAATAACTCCCGCCAATAGAAGCCATGCATATCCACAGATCAGCGCGGCAGCGATATAGCGTGTGAGCCCCTGCTGTTTGATGGTATGGCGCACGATGTCGTTACGCATTAGCCATAACATCATGGCAATCAGCGAAGCTGATAGTAAGTGAAAGTCTGGCCATGCGCTGAGTGACGCGCAACCGGCACCAGCTAGAAACAGCAGCAGAGCGAACACAAATAAAATCTTGCTGCCGTAAGTGGGGCGCATGAATCTTGATAACTCCAAACGCTCACCGACGATGGTGATAATCAGAAAGCCCATCCACCATGGCAGTACTTGTGCCAGACTAAACCCGCAAAGCCACAATATACAGCCCAGCAACCAGCACAAGGCGGCGATTAGTAAGGTGAAAGTGAACAGTTCGCGCTGCATAAAAAATATCTTGATCGAGACGACACTCAGAATTGCGCTGGCGATGACCGCAAGCAGTGCGCCTAGGGATGGGTTGATGCCGGCGATTAATAAAATAGCACCGGCAGCAGAGGCTAGCGGGGCGCTATAAGCCCAGCGCTCGCCAATCGCAACAGCACGTTCCAGGCTGATCACGGTGCCGAGAAAGCCGCACACCATGAGTGGGCCATGCAGTGCAAGCTGCGTTGCGGAGGATAAGGGAAAGCTCCAGCCAAGGCGAGCGAGGCCAATATACATGCCAAACATCAGGCTGATGAAGCCTGCCATTAATATCGGAATGCGGTAACGTACTGCGAGGTTGGTATTCATAAAGATATATTATCAGCAAGGCTGTTGCACATGGATAATGTGCTTAAGCACATATATTCTGCGGTGATGCCAAATACTGGCATGCAGGAATGGCGCCGTTTAATGGAATCTTGGCTGAATCAATCCCAGCCCAAGCGCCGCTTTGCCTGTTCGCACATCATCGCTGGATCCCATGCCGGTTCCCATACTAAATGCAGATCAAGTTCCATACCCTCACTGAGTACTTTATTGACTGCGTCCTCGATGCTTTCAATGACCATTTCAGACATCGGGCAGGCATATGAGGTCATGGTGAAAGTGACGGTGGCAATATGATCATGGATATTGATGCCATATATCAGGCCAAGGTCGATCAGGTTTTCGCCGATCTCGGGGTCAATGACGGATTGCAGCGCTGTGTAAATGCGCTGCTCGTCTGGATTCAGCTGGTCAAAAATAAGAGTCATTAACTTTAACCGGTCTTTAATGCAGTAATGCTTTCAGTGCATCGGCCGCACCATCAACATTCTTGTTCATGGCATCGGCTTGGAATTTGATGACGCCGTTGCTATCCAGAATCGAGATTGTTGCATCGTGTTCATAATCGCCAGACTGTACTTTTTTATATTTGATGCCCAGCGTTACTGCCAGTTTGCGTACTGCGCCTTCACTGCCCTGCGCTAACACCCAGGATGGTGACGTGATGGAATGCAGCTTTGCAAACTCGGTGAGTTTTGCCGGGGTATCGCGCTTTGGGTCAAACGAGAATACTGCAAAATTCACTTTACCAGCCTGTGCCGCAGACAGTGAGCGTTCTATGCGTTTGATGTTCTGTATTGTGAGTGGGCACACGTATTGGCATGAGGTGTAAATCATGGCAACCACGGTGGGTTTGCCGCCGAGCTTGTTGAGCTGAAAAGTCTTGCCGTTTGCGGCAGTCCAGTTGTCAGTGATGTTGAATATTGAATCTGTACTGGCGTTTGAAATGTCTGGGGTTGAAAGCATGGTTTCATGCTGATGATGGTGATCATGATTTTCGGCAAAAGCCGGAAAGCTTACTGCCAGACTACTGACTGTCAGTAATAACAATAATTTACGCTTTAAATTCTTTTTCATTTTGCATCCTTTGCACAGCGGAATCCTAAGTTTTTACCGGTGAAGTTGCCTTTCAGGCTTTCACGGTATGAATATCTCATGAAAGCAGCATAATCGCTAAGATTGCTGGCGTTAAGGCTGCCGCTTCCACAAAACAGGTTTTTATCACCTGAATTTCTTGAATCTGGTGGTGCCATATAGCTGTTGAAATCGGCAGTCCATTCCCATATCAGCCCCGCCATATCAAAGATGCCAAAGCCATTGGCTGGTTTAGACCTCACGGTCGGTAATTCTTTATTGGGCACTGAATACCAGGCCATAATCTGTTTTTGCAGATTTTCTGTATCGCGGTCGTTATCGGTCAGCGTGTATTCCCATTCATCGGTTGAAGGCAGGCGTTTATCCTGCGCTTCACAATAGGCTGCAGCCGCAAACCAGGACACATTGACTACCGGTTTATCAAGGTCTGCCGAGTCGGCTGAGCCTTGTGTGCTTTGCCAATGCTCCAGATAGTGTGAATCAGTGAATATCTTTTTGATATTCGATTTATGCCAATCCGGGTGTTTGTTTACAAACGCCTGAAACTTGCGGTTGGTCACTGGGGTAGCATCCAACCAGAACGCATCTACTGCCGTTGTTGCTACTGAGCTACTGTTTGTGATGTCATCTTTTTTCAGGAAGAAAGGCGTAAAGCTGCCTTCCGGCACTAGTACCATATCTTCAACCCGCACCATATCTTCTGCTGATACTGCCACTGCCGAGAATAAGCAGCTGGACAGTACCAGTGTTGATATGAAAGTTGAGTGCTTACTCTTCATGTTTTACAGGGGTGATACGGTGTTGTTTTACATCTTCCAGCGTTACTTCGTCGCCGTCATTACCCCAGCTATTGTAGATGTAGGTCAGCACATTGGCGACTTCTTCATCGCTCAGGCTCCATGAAGGCATCACGCCGTTGTATTCACTACCATTTACAACCAATTTGCCTTGCAGGCCACCGGTAACCGCCTTGATTGCAGCAGGTTTGGCGCCTTTAAGATAATCGGCTTTAGCCAAAGGCGGAAATGCCTGCGGTACGCCTACACCTGTGGTTTGGTGGCAGGCTGCACAGTTAGTGTTGTAGATGCCCTCACCCAGTTTGATACGGTCAGCTTTGGTTTTGGCAGTAGGTGCCTGTGCCTGGGCAACTCCGGTGTTTCTCATGCTGGTGCCTTCTGGCAGGTAAACTTCATCCGTCATCTTGCCTGAGTAGAGCGTTTTGTCTTCATCACCAGACACTTTGAGCATGCCTAGGGCGCCCTTGTTGAATGCTCTGGTCAATGAGTGATCGACCATGATGTATGTACCGGGTACATTTACTTTGAACTCCATGTAAGCTGCACCGCCGGCAGGGATCATCGTAGTCTGTACGTTTTTGTCAGGGCTGGTAGTGCTGCCTTCATGATTCACTTTGTCAAAAATCTCGCCAATGACGTGGAATGATGAAGTCAGGTTAGGGCCACCGACACCGACGTATAATCTGACGGTGTCGCCCTTTTTAGCTTTCAGTGCATTATCACCGGTTAATGAGCCAGCTGAGCCGTTGAAAACGACATAATCCGGCTTCTCATCAATCGCTTTCGTCATGCTGAACGCCTGCAAGCCTTGTTCTCCGTTTTTACCTTGGGTATAAAAGTCGCCCTGCATCACATAGAATTCATGGTCAACTTTAGACATACCTTCTTTCGGTTCTACCAGAATCAGGCCATACATGCCGTTGGCCACGTGCATCGCTACCGGTGCAGTTGCGCAGTGGTAAACATAGAGGCCGGGGTTGAGTGCCTTGAAAGAAAATACCGAGCTATGGCCAGGTGCAGTCAAGGATGCGGCTGCGCCGCCGCCCGGACCTGTTACCGCATGCAGATCGATATTGTGCGGCATTTTGTTATCAGGGTGGTTATTGAGATGAAACTCAACTTCGTCGCCCTCGCGGATGCGGATGAATTTACCCGGCACTTTTCCGCCAAAAGTCCAGAACGTATAACTTACGCCATCAGCCAGACGCCCTTCCAGTTCTTTTACTTCAAGGTTTACCACTACTTTAGTGGCGTGTTTTCTGGTGATGCGCGGTGGTACCGCAGGTGCATCGGTCAGTATCGCCGTTTCCTGCCCGGTAATTTTACTGCTGGTGGCTTTAGGTGTTGGCGCGGCCTGAGTCAAGCCAGCCATGCAAAGTGCGGCTCCCAGAGCTAATAGTTTAATTTTTTTCATGATTTCCTCTTTCCCTTTTTATTTATTACATCCAAATATAAAGATCAATGAACGGAATAAATTGATGAATATTAACCACTGTAACGTCATGGTAGTTAAGTTGCATGAAATAAAAATTGACGCGCGTCAATTTTTTAAAATTAATATTTTTTATGAAGGCGCGATCACATAATGCACTAATTTTAATAGTAATTTATGAAATTGACGTAAATCAAGGCTTTTAGTTATCCAATCCGTAAACTCACTGAGGTAGACCATCAGTATTCATTGATGTGATGAAGCTAAGGATATTGTGATGAACCGTCGATCAAGTTTTGCGCTATTTTCCGCCTTACTCGCTATATGGGCTGCACCGGTGTATTCGGAGGAGGTTACGACAGCCGCACCTGAAACGCTGCTTGATGCAATTAAACAAGGCAAGCCGATGACCAGCTTCAGGCTGCGTTACGAGAACCTGAATCAGGAAGCTTACCAGTCAACTGCACCTAATGCCAAAAAACTCGATACTGGGGAAGCTTTCACTTTGCGCAGTTTAATTGGCTGGCAGACTGCCCCGTTTAAAGACCTTAGCTTTGCTGCGCAGCTCACGGGTGTACATGAGTTTAATAACGACTTCAATGACCGGCGCAATAACGTAGCAGAACCGGGGAAAAGCGCATACCCGAATATTGTTGACCCCGGTTACACCGACGTTAATCAGTTGTATGTAGATTGGACTGGCATTCAAGATACCAAGCTGCGCCTGGGTCGCCAGCAGCTTAATCTGGATAATGTCCGTTTTATCGGTGATATAGGCTTTCGGCAGAACATGCAGGTGTTTGACGGGATTTCCGTACTGAACAAAAGTATTGCCGATGTGGAAATTTTTGCGGCGCATTTCAGTAAAGTGCGCCAGATCACCACCAAACTGCGTGACGGCAATATTGATATCGTCAATGCAAAATACAAGATATCACCGACTGAATCACTGATTGGTTACGGCTATTTTGTAGATGTGGAAAATCTGGGGCAAAACGGCGGTAATCCAGCAGCTATTGCTACAGCCGCACAAGGTGGCAATGGTTTGGGCGGCAGTAGTGACGCAGCTGTATCGGCTACTAATATAAATCCAACACAAACTGACGCCAGTAGCAAAACCTTTGGTGTACGGCTTGATGGCGCGCATAAAGTAAATGATGACTGGAGAGTGCTTTATACCGCTGAGTATGCCAAACAGAATGATTATCGCAGCGGCAATCCGTTGATTGATGCGCACTACTTCAAGCTTGGCGGTGGTGCAGCTTATGGTGTATGGTCGGTGCGTCTGGATCATGAGAAGCTCTCCAGCAATGATGGCAAATATGCTTTCCAGACACCATTAGGCACTAACCATTTGTTTCAGGGTTGGGCAGACGTATTTCTGACTACGCCACGTCAGGGTATGGAAGATACTTTTATCAGTATTGCCGGCAATATTGCTAAAGCCAAGCTACAGGCTGAATATCATGTGTTTAAATCAGATGAAAAATACCAGTCACTCAACGGCAGGCTCGCCGATAAATATGGCACGGAGCTTGATCTCAGCGTAAGCTACTCTTTCAGTAAAGAATTGCTGGGAAAAGTTGAATATGCGAGATTCAATGAAAGTGATGTATACGGCACCACCTTGCAAAATGCTGCGCGCAAAGGTGACAAAGAAATCATCTGGGTGACCGGAATGGTTACGTTTTAGCAAGTCGCACAATATAAATCCTGCTCTTGCCTAGATCGGCCTGATAAAACTGATTGAGTCCCATTTTGGTTAATGACTCATCACGGCCTAACACTTATATATCGTACATTCGCGATTAATCTCTGCGATGTTCAATAGGGAAAGCATGAAAAATTTCAAAATTCTGTGGGCAGTAATTGGTGCGCTGCTAATCGTTTTAATTGCTGTTGCGTATAAATTTATTGAAGGCAGTGTTGCTGTTTCTGATGATGCGCGTGTGGCGGTGGTGCTGAGTAAAGATGAGCGTAACCTTATTCTGAGCGAGATGCGTAATTTCCTGATCAGTACTCAACAAATTAGCGAGGCAATTACCAATGAGGATATGGAGCTTGTTGCTACCCTCGCAAAATCAGCTGGGATGGCAGCAGAAGCAAATACGCCGGGCTCACTGCTGGCAAAAATACCTTTATCGATGAAAACGCTGGGCTTTGATACAAGAAAAAGATTCGATCAGATTGCGGCAGATGCTGAACAATTAAAAATCCCTATTCATAGTCGTCGCCAGCTAGATCAACTGATGAAGAATTGTATTGCCTGTCATTCCAGCTTCAAGATAATCGAACAGGAAAAATAAGCCTCATGTTCCCTAAATCACAGCATTGTCTAATCTAGAAGTTATGCTGCCTAAACCGCATTAGGCAATACAGCTTCCTGATCAATTTGTGTTTGATTCTTGCCAAGTTTTTTAGATAGATAGAGTGATCTATCAGCTCTGGTTAACAAGGCATCTAATGAATCTTTTTCCCCATGCCATTCAGCAATGCCAATGCTGACGGTCCAGGGTCTGCTTCTAGTATGCTTGGCTGATTGATGGATGCGCTCTGATGATAGTTTGGCCTCATTAAGAGAGGTATTGGGGAGAATAATCAGAAACTCATCTCCGCCAAAGCGACTGAGCTGGTCGGTTTCCCTGATGGCAGCTTTTGCTTTCCTTGCGAAATCTACCAGCACCCTGTCACCTTCCAGATGGCCATAAGAGTCATTAATGCTTTTGAAGTTATCGAGGTCAATCATCATGATTGAAAATTTATGGTTGTAACGTCGTGCACGATTTACTTCTCGTTCCAGCTCCTTAATGCCTGTCTTTTTATTAAAACAGCCAGTTAAATCATCGTGATGATTCATGAACTCCAGATTCTGGTGCAGCTTTTCTGTCGCTAACATGATGTAGCTGATAGTTGCCAGTGGAATCATGATTGCCGGGGTGGCAAGAAAAACCAGCTGAAAGATCGATGAGTCAAACACACTGGTTGGGTGGTCGTAGCCCAGTGCGAGGCTGCCAAGCCGAACGACTCTAGTGAGAATTACTCCCGCTAATGCAACAATCAACATATTGCGCCCTGTGGTATTGGGGAGCTTTCTTAGCACCAGTATGAGCTGATCAACGCTAACAACCGTGGTGAATAAACTGATACATACAACTCTCATTGTTATATTTGGCTGCATGTAAGTGAACCAAGCGAACAATAAGATATATGTCCAGATGAATAAAAACAGAAGTTTATTGTTGTTGCGTGAATGTGCACCGGCGAATTTTCGGGTCCCTAGATTCATCATCATGAAGCAAATCAAAATCATCAAATTAGCCAGAATAATGCTGAATAAATCTGGAATCAGATCTCTGGCTAAAAATAAGGGGATTGCAAGCGCCAGAATGAAAGACGACTGATACCATTGGCGCAAACCGTGAATATTTTTAGGATAATTGCGAGCGATAACGAACAATACGCCGCTCATAATAAATGCCACTAAACATGAGATAACTAAGATAACTGCAGATGTGACCATGCCGGATTTTGACTATCGATACATTATTAATGATTAGGGTAATTTATAAACAATGACTTTATTTGTACGCAATAACTGCAGCGCATTGATTTTTATTGATATTACCCCTACAGCTAGGGTCTGGGATAGTAATTTCTGAATTTTTATCTCACAAAATTTCAGAGTGACCGTAAACAATTTCATCTTTTTTAACCTTAATATAATGCCCGACCATTATTGTCAGGCAATAGTAAGCTATTATGTTTTTCATTTAATGTAAGCATTAGAGAGCGCATGTTTTTTATAGAACTCATTAATAATGTTTCATTATTAATCGTACTCACCATGCTCTTCAAGATTACCGCATCAAGATATAAATTTGATACGCTGTCACAAAGGGTAGTGTTTGGCCTCATATTCGGATTGGTGGGCTTAGTCGGCATGATGACTCCCCTTCATTATGCCGATGGCGTGATATTCGATGGCCGTTCGATTATTTTATTTGTTGCGGGTTTTTTTGGCGGGCCTTTAGTCGCTGTAATCAGCGCATTGATCATTGCTGCCTATCGGGCATGGATTGGCGGTACCGGGGTCTATGTTGGTTTGGCTGTTATTATGATTTCAGCTGCGATCGGCGTGTTTTGTTATTTCTTACGCACAAAAGTAAAAGTCAATTTAAGTTGGCTGCATTTGTTTGTGGCTGGCTTCACTGTACATGTCATTATGTTATTACTTTTTCTGCTGCTTCCGGGAGATGATGGCATTAAAGTCATCATGGAAGTTGGGCCAACCATTTTGTTGATTTATCCGCTGGCTACTCTGCTGGTTTGCCTGCTCTTTCAGGATTATGATGAAAAAGAAAATGTGCGCCGTGACTTGCATCAACTGGCGTATTACGACTCTGTTACAGGTCTTCCCAATCGATTATTCCAGGTTGAGAATATCAATAGCGTTCTGGCATCATGTAAAACGCCTGAATGTAAGGGAGCACTGATACTTTTCAGTATAGACCGTTTCAAAACTATCAACGATGCACGTGGACATGCAGTTGGAGATATGTTGCTGTGTGCAGTAGCAGATAGACTCAGAACCGTTATAGACTCTGAATATACATTAGCCAGAAATACAGCGAGTGAGTTTTCCGTACTTCTAAAAGGCATGTTCGAAAATGCACAGGATATAGATGCGTTTGCCTTGAATCAGGCAAGTAAGATTCACACCGGTTTAAAGTTTCCAGTCTATATTGGTAAAGATGAAATCTTTATTTCGATTAGTATCGGGATCGCGACTTTCCCCAGAGTTTCTGAAGATACTGCCGGTGATGTATTGCGTCGTGCGGATACCGCAATGCATCATGCAAAACAGGATGGTGGTAATCAGACCATGCTGTTTGAGCCAACGATGGCAAGCCATATTGAGCAAAAATTCCAAATAGAACGTGAGCTACGCAAGGCTATTTCTGCGGGTGAGTTAAGGTTATACCTGCAATCACAAGTCAACTCATCCGGTGCTGTTGTCGGTGCCGAGGCCTTGGTGCGCTGGCAGCATCCAACACGTGGGCGTGTGATGCCTTTAACTTTTATTCCTATCGCTGAAGAAACTGATTTGATTGCAGATGTTGATGCATGGGTGCTGAGAGAGGCTTGTACAGTTTTAGCCAGTAATGAAATATATAACCGACCTATCAGCATCTCTGTAAACATCAGTCCCCGGCATTTTCGTCAATCTGGATTTGTGATGAATGTTAAACAGATTCTTGCAGATACGGGGGCAGATCCTACGCATCTGAAACTTGAAATCACCGAGAGTTTGCTCATTCACAACGTGAATGATGTGATTGCTAAAATGCTGGAACTGACCTCACTTGGCATCCATTTTTCTCTGGATGATTTTGGTACAGGATACTCTTCGCTAAGTCATTTAAAACGTCTGCCTATACATGAGTTAAAAATTGATAAAACATTTGTTCAGGATGCTCCAACTGACCCAGACGATGCGGCGCTGGTTGAATCAGTGTTGGCTGTTGCCAAACATATGAAAATAAGTGTGGTCGCAGAAGGTGTGGAAACTAAAGAACAGGCAGCATTCTTAAATGCCAGGGCAGAGGTGTTGCATCAGGGTTATTTATATAGCAGGCCAGAGCCTGCGGAGATCTGGGTAAGTAAATTAAGTGAAGCGGTATCCGTAGCCTAGATTAATACCATAAGCGCTAAGTGCTGCCGGACTTGCCATGATGGATGCGAACATGCAACCTGTGGTCAGAAGATTGCCTTCAAATTGAATTGATGACTATTGACACTTAAATTGCTAAAAACAAAAAAGCCTGACTTGAGTCAGGCTTTTTTTAATTGCTCAGAACAATGATTATTTGTTCATTACGTACATTGTTACTTCGAAACCGAAACGCATTTCAGTAGCTGCTGGTTTTGTCCACATAATGATTCTCCTAAGTTTTAATTTGTTAAACCGACTAGATGTCGTGTTTGTATGACTGCATTATGAACCTGGAATTCTTTTCAGCACTATTGCCGATCATGAATGCAGGCTAAGTAAAATCATTAACTGATTTGCGTAGAAATTACCGGACTAATCGTCACTGGTTTAAATACAATAAGTTATTGATAGACTTCATGTTGAGTGGAGAGTTTTTATAATTGACGAGTCCGCGCTAAAGCGGCCTGCATATACTTATTATTATCTAGCGGCAGTGTATGATTAGAGTTAGTTATTGAGTTGGATTTCTTGAGGTGTAGAAATGGCTGACTGCTGTGAAAATAAATCCTGTGCCCTTGCGGCCATGAAAGTTAAACAATCTAAAATATTAAAGATTGTTTTGTTGATCAATATTGTTTTATTTTGCTTAACCGCCTTCTATGGCTGGTCTGCCAGCTCTACTGGGCTGATGTCTGAGAGTATTGATGATTTCGGTGATGCAGTGACCTATGCATTAAGTTTGTACGTGATCTACAAAAGTAATCAGATGAAAGCCAAAGTGGCCTTTGTTAAAGGCTGCCTGATTTTATTAGGTGCTCTCTTTGTATTAAGCCAGGTTATTCTGCATATTATGGATAATACAGTGCCAATTTTTGAGACGATGGGTGTGGTTGCATTTATCGCTTTACTGTTGAACCTGACCTGTTTTCTCTTGCTGACAAGATATCGGGAACAAGACATTAATATGAGTTCTGTCTGGGAATGTTCCAGAAACGATATATTGAATAATGTTTCAATTATTGTGGCTTCAGTGCTGGTTTGGATGACGAATCTGGGATGGGCTGATATCGCAGTCGGGTTGGTGCTTTCACTGCTGCTGCTTAAATCCTCTTTTAACGTTTTGAAATCTTCTTATTCCCAAATTAAAAATTAATCTCCTTTAAATTAAATGGCAGCAACAAAAGTAAGTGATTACTTATGCTATGAAGTCTTGTAAGAGTGCAGGTGGCTGAGACCACCCTAAATATTTAGTACCTTTGGTAGCTCAGCGACAGAGTCTATAATTAAATCCGGTGTGATGGCTGATAGGTCTGCATAGCTTTTTCTGTACTTGCCGGTTTTGACCAGAATGCCTTGCAGTCCTGCCTGTTGTGCACCACCAATGTCTGCGTCTATATCATCACCTATCATGGCAGCCTGATTAGCCTGTAGGCCCATATGATCTAATGCGATTTGAAAGAAGTCTTTAGATGGTTTGCCGATAATCATTGCTTTGGTACCACTGGCGTATTCCAGCCCGTCAACAAATCCGCCAATATCCATTTGCAGCCCATGCTCGGTTTGCCAGAAGCGGTTTTTATGGATTGCGATGAGTTTTGCGCCGTGCATCAGGCAGGTGAAAACTTCATTCAGCAGATCATAAGACCAGGCATTGCCGATGTCGCCGATGACAATATACTCAGCTTCAGTATTGGACTGGCGGAATTCTGCAAAATCTTTCTTTACATCATCTGCGAGTAGAAAGCGGCAAACGGGGTCTTGCAGCTGCCGCAAATAAAGCAAGGCAGCCTGAGGTGCGCTGATGATTTCATTTTCAGGAATTGAGAATCCGAGTTGTTGAATCTTTTTATGCAGAGAAGCCAGTGATAACGTACTGGTGTTGGTGACAAAACGGCATGGCATTTCACTGGTTCGGATTTTTTTGATCGCTTCAATGGCGCCGTCAATAGCGCTTGAACTCACATAAAGTACGCCATCCAGATCGAAAAGAATGCCTTTGGTAGAAGATAGTGTGTTCATTTTCACTTCACCTATAGCTTGTTTTGGATGAGCCTAATAATAATCTTATTATATTCAGACCGCTATATGCGGCGCTTGTTGCAGAGTATTCAATCATTTTTTTGCCGGAGGATTTATATTCTTAACTTAAACTATAAACACAGCAAGCAGTTAATTACTTTAGGCGTAAATAGTACACTTTGTAAATAATTTCGGTATAATGCGCAGCCAGTTCAGTACATAAATTCAGTACGTCAAGTTTAGTAATTGCCGGATTAGCTCAGTTGGTAGAGCAGCGCACTTGTAATGCGAAGGTCGTCAGTTCGATTCCGACATCCGGCACCATCTTTTATCTCATTAAATACCATCCGCAAATACAGTCTGGACCTATTGGATATCAATCACATTCCACTGGCTACGGATCGTAAACTTCAGCTTCAGTTGTCTAGTAATTAAACTAAAATAAGCTATGTCACTATCGCTCCCTACAGGCATGACAAAAGCGCTATCACTCAAGCAACCCTACGCATGGATGATTGCTAACGGCTACCTGCTGGTGGATGACCGCACTTGGGGAACCCAATACCGCGGGCCGATTCTGATTCATGCCAGTAAAGGTATTTATCAAGAGTATTACAACTACATTAAGTCAAATACAGATGTACCTATCCCTGCCATAGATAAGCTTGGCTTCGGTGGTGTAGTCGGCATTGCCAATCTGGTACTGTGCAGCAGGCCAGGCGAATTACCTGAAGGCATTAGCCGTCAGCAGCGCGTTCACTTTGGTGGGGTGCATCAGGAGTATTTCGGCTTTCTATTTGAACAGGCAAGACCGCTCGCGCTAATGCCATGTCCGGGAAAACTGGGCATTTTTGATATTGATCTTGATGCTTTGCTGGTAGCGCCGCCGACTCCGCAAGCTGAGCTGTTTTAGACTCGCGGCAGCATTCAAACTGTTCTCTTTGTTGTATTCAAAATACTATTAAAATTAGTCGATACTATGTGTTAGTGCTTAAAATCTCTGGGTTTATAGTACGTGTTAGACCGTACAGACTTGGCTTAATCTTTAATTCATACTCCTATTGTGTTTACACATTTTTATGGAGTAAATAGCAATGAATAATGTCAATTTATCTGATATTGAGAAGGGCCCCGCTGTCACCAGGCAACAATTAGTGGCCGATTTCAACGTAGTGTTATCCGACGTAGATAATTTAATCAGAGCGACAGCTAGTCAGCGCGGAGCCGATATCGCTAAAGTTCGCACCAAGGCAGCCGATACTGTTGCAGCCATGAAAACCAGAGTGGCAGATGCTGAGGTCGCGCTGCGCGGCAAGGCTAGGCATGCGTCCAGAATCGCAGATGACTATGTGCGGGAAAATCCGTGGCGCAATTTGGGCGTAGCAGCTGGCGTAGGGCTGCTGATTGGACTTTTGATAGGCCGCAGATAGCTCTGAATTTAGCACTACAGTTTTAAAGCATGGGGAGATGATTTATTAAATAGGAGCCAACAAATGCGCTATTTATTGATTGTACTGTCTTTATTTTTAGGAATGGCGACTTCGTCGTGCACTACTGGCCATCGCCCTGATAATGTTTCCGTTAGTGTCGGTATCAATGTGCCGGTATTTCCGCGTCTTGTTCTAGTCCCGGGCTACCCTGTGTATTATGATCCGGCGATTAGCCTGAATTATTTCTTTTATGACGGTTTGTACTGGGTGTATGTAAGTGACCGCTGGTATGCCAGTAGCTGGTATAACGGGCCGTGGGGTTATGTAGAACATTATCGCGTGCCGTTGTATGTGTTGCGTGTTCCGGTGCGTTACTATCGTCAGCCGCCATCATATTTCCGCGGTTGGCAGGCAGATAAACCACCACGCTGGGATGAGCGTTGGGGGCGCGATTGGGAGCGGCGTCATGGTGAGTCCGAGCAGTGGGGTAAAGGAAAAGCGCCAGATCCAGCGCCGGTACCTGGTTATCAGCGTGAATATTCCGGTGAGCGTTATCCGCGAGAGGATGAGCGCCAGCATTCAATCCGTAATGAGAACTATCGGTATGAACCGCGAGAACCAATTACACAGGAACGCTTCAAACAGCTAGGCCGAGGTCGTGATAAGGGCAATGGCGGACGTGGGCAAGACCGCAGGTAGCTACCAGATGGCGATGAAAGTTATTTAATGTTGCGGTGTGTGCCTGCGGATGCACACCGCAACAGATTTAATTTACTTATCGGTCAAATTTGCAGTCAATAAGCTTGTAGAATTTAGTGCTTGCCGAATGTTGTGCTGCGATGGACAACAGGCCAACAGTTAAAACTTTCAATCCTGCATGAAGCCAGACGACTTACAGCTTTTAGTCAGCTATACGATGCCTTACGGTAAATACAAAGGCCGCTTGCTGGCTGATCTCCCCGGACAATATCTGAATTGGTTTGCGCGCGAAGGCTTTCCTGCGGGAGAGCTCGGACGCCTGCTGGCACTGATGCAGGAAATAGATCATAACGGTCTTTCACCTCTGCTGGAGCCACTGCGCTCCAAGGCCAGCTGAGTGTCAATAAACATTTTTATAGTTCAAACCTAGTTATCTGATACGGTAATTTTGCTATACGCTATACTGCTTTTAAAAATAGAATTCACTTATAAATGACGAGGCCATCCAACATGATTACCTTAAATATCAACGGTAAAGAAGAAACACTCGACGCACCGGAAGACATGCCGATTTTGTGGGCATTGCGCGATATTGTGCACCTGACCGGCACTAAATTCGGCTGCGGTATGGCACAGTGCGGCGCCTGTACCGTGCATCTAGACGGACAGCCGATACGTTCATGTGTAACGCCGGTGGCGGCTGCAGTTGGTAAAAAGATCACCACGATTGAAGATATCCAGAATGATAAAGTAGGCAAGGCGGTACAGGAGGCATGGGGTGAGGTGGATGTCGTGCAGTGCGGCTACTGTCAGTCAGGCCAGATCATGGCAGCGACCGCGTTGCTGACTACCAATAAAAACCCGACCGATGCTGATATTGATGCCGCAATGAGCGGCAATATCTGCCGCTGTGGTACTTACCCACGTATTCGCGCTGCCATTCACGAAGCAGCAAGCAAGTTAGCTTAAGGAGCCAACCATGACCGCCCCTTTAAATATATCAAGACGTACTTTTATCAAAGCCACAGCACTGGTTGTTGGCGGCTTGGTGATTGCCTTTAATATTCCTAACGCCAAGCGCTTTTTACTGCCCGGCGCTACCGCTGAAAAAGCAGGTGCGGATGCCTCAAAGTTACCCGCACCTAACGCTTTTTTACGTATAGGCACGGATAACACGATTACCGTAATGCTTGCACACAGTGAAATGGGGCAAAGTATTTGGACCACGCTGCCAATGCTGATTGCTGAAGAACTGGATGCCGACTGGAGCAAGATCAAGGTTGAGCATGCCAAAGCCGCACCGGAATACGTGCATACCGCTTATGGCATTCAGATAACCGGTGGATCTTCAACCACATGGTCTGAATTCGACCGTTACCGCCAGGCAGGTGCACTGACACGCGCATTGTTAGTGGCTGCCGCAGCAGAAGAATTGGGCGTTGCAGTTGAAACGCTACAAACAGAGAATGGCTTTGTCATCAGCGGAGATAAAAAAATCAGTTATGGCGAGTTGGCTGAAACAGCTGCCAAACTGGAAACACCGAAAGCGGTGACGCTCAAGCAGCCTAAAGACTGGAAAATTATCGGCAAAGCGACCAAGCGTCTGGATGGCCCGGAAAAAATAAACGGTACAGCGATATTCGGTCAGGATATCCATTTTGAGGGTTTAAAAACCGCAATGGTAGCGCGCTCTCCGGTATTTGGCGGCACAGTAAAGTCATTTGATGCCAGCGCTGCCAAGCAGATCAAGGGCGTACAGAATGTAGTGCAGGTGCCTAGCGGTGTAGCAGTGATTGCAGACGGCTACTGGGCAGCAAAACAGGGGCGTGATGCACTCAAAGTGGAGTGGGATCTCGGCGCGAATGCCGGTCTTGATTCACAGAAGATGCTTGAAGAGTATCGCAGCATGGCGGCTAAAGAGGGTCTACCCGCTGCAAAAGCCGGTGATGCTCAATCAGCAATATCTAAAGCAACAAAAGTCATTGAAGCTGAATATGTGTTGCCATATCTGGCGCACTCGCCGATGGAGCCGCTCAACTGTGCAGTGAAGATTACAGATGATGGCTGCGAGATCTGGACCGGTACACAAATGCAGGGTACTGATCAGCTATCCGCAGCAAAAATACTGGGTTTAAAACCGGAACAGGTGAAAATTAATACAGTGTTTCTGGGTGGTGGATTTGGTCGCCGCGCTAATCCGGCTGCTGACTTTGTCTCCGAAGCCGTGCACGTAGCAAAAGCTGCCGGCGTGCCGGTTAAAACAGTGTGGAGTCGTGAAGATGACGTTAAAGGTGGTTATTATCGCCCGATGTTCCTGCATAAGGCCAAAATCGGTTTAGGTGCCGATGGCTTGCCTGTGGCATGGCAACATGTGGAAGTCGGTCAGTCTATCATGCTGGGAACGCCGTTTGAAGCATTCCAGATCAAGGATGGCGTAGATGCAACTTCAGTTGAAGGCGTTGCTGATTCACCTTATATCAAGGCCATTGCTGACCATCATGTCAGTCTGCACACGGTAAAATCCAGCATTCCTGTTTTGTGGTGGCGCTCTGTCGGCCATAGTCACTCAGCATTTGCAATGGAAAGCCTGATTGACGAGCTGGCGCATGCGGCGGGTAAAGATTCGCTGGAATATCGTAGGACATTGCTTAAAGATCATCCACGACATCTGGCAGCACTTAATCTTGCGGCTGAAAAAGCAAACTGGGGCAAGGCTCTGCCAAAAGGGGTTTTCCGCGGCATTGCTGTGCATGAATCTTTTGGCAGCTATGTGGCGCAAGTGGCTGAAGTTTCAGTGAATAAAGGCGCGGTTAAAGTGCATCGTGTCGTCTGTGCGATTGACTGCGGTTTGTCTGTCAATCCAGACTCACTGGTAGCGCAGATGGAATCATCGGTTTCATATGGCTTGGGCGCGGCATTGCAAAGTGAAATCACGTTCAAGGATGGTATGGTGCAGCAGTCTAATTTCAATGACTACAAAGTGATGCGCATGGCGGATATGCCTAAAGTTGAGGTACATATTGTGCCAAGCACAGAGAAAATGGGCGGCGTAGGCGAGCCTGCGGTACCGCCAATTGCGCCGGCCGTAACTAATGCGATTTTTGCAGCGACCGGCAAGCGTATCCGCAGTCTGCCGATCGGCGATCAACTGGCGTAATACTTTGAAGTCACTGGATTGGGAAGTATTAACGCGCGCCATTGCATGGTTGGATAGCGGTTACAAAGTACACTTGTTTACAGTAGTGCAGACTTGGGGCTCGGCACCACGTCTGCCGGGCGCTTTGCTCGCCGTGCGTGAAGATGGTCACTTGCTGGGCTCGGTTTCCGGTGGCTGTGTTGAAGATGACTTGGCGGATAAGGCGCGCAATCAGGAATTACCGCAGATACCGTCTGTGATTGAGTATGGCATCAGCAGTAACGATGCGCAGCGTTTTGGCATTCCATGTGGTGGACGCTTGCAGATATTCGTTGAGCCTTTAAATGATTCGGCACAGCTGAAATCTTTACTGCAAGGCATGGCGCAGCGCAAGTTTATCCGGCGCTCGGTGCATATCACCACTGGTCGCGCCAGGCTGGCTGAGGTTGAGCCAGAAGGCCCGCCACGGATTGAGGATGACTGGTTTCACAGTTATTTTGGCCCGCAATGGCGCTTGCTGATCATCGGCGCCAATCAACTGGGTTCGGTGCTTGCCAGTATGGCGCAGGTATTGGATTTCGAGGTGCTGATTTGTGATCCAAGACAGGATATGCGCGAGGAGTGGCACGTTGAGGGTGCGAGCTGGGTATACGCGATGCCAGACGATGCTGTGCTTGAAATCAACCCGGATGCTTACACCGCAATCGTTGCGGTGACACATGACCCCAAGCTCGATGACATGGCCTTGCTCGAAGCGCTGAAATCAGATGCGTTTTATGTCGGTGCGCTTGGCTCACAAAAAAATCAGGAAAAGCGCCGCGAACGCATGCGCATGTTTGATCTTCGTGAAGCTGAAATTGCAACACTGCGTGGGCCGGTTGGTTTGCCTATCGGTAGCCGCACACCTGCGGAAATTGCGATTGCTATACTTGCTGAACTGATTCAGGTGCGCGCACAGCAGTCAAAGTCGAGTCTGGCATCAGCCAAGTGTGCGGCTTAGCGAATTAGGTAAGCCAGTACTGGCTTACGAGTAATATTGCATCCCCATTCTGTATTTATAGAAGCGACGTTAGATCTTGCGGAGTATCGATATCAGCAAGAACCCCGGGGTCGTTGCATTCCAGCAACTTGATCTGATCTGCATGGCGTTTAAGTATCGCGCGGGCGCCCTCATCGCCAGTTAATTGTTCCAGTTGATTGCGAAACTTTGCGCAAAAACCTACCGGGTGCCCGCGCTTGGCCTGATAAACGGGTGCTACGATGGCAGCACCTGAATTCAGCGCATGTGCTATTGCCTCGATAGTGTCAGGTTTTATATAAGGCATGTCGGCGAGCGCAATGACAAAGCCGACGCTGGATTCACTGAATTGAGCCGAGTAGTGAACTGCGGCCGACAGGCTATCTGCCATCTCCGTCTCTTGCGTGCCACAGAACACGATTTTTAACCCTGCATTCTTTAATAGATTTGCCAGTGCTGTATTTTCAGGCCTGAGCACTGCAATTGTCAGTGGAATTGCCTTGATCAGGTTTTCTGCCGCTGCAAGCGCTATTGGCCGCCCATCCGGTAATATTTGCAGGAGTTTATCCGCTGCACCAAATCTGCGAGAGAAGCCTGCAGCCAATAAAATTCCTATCATTAAAACTCCCGTGTATTTAGATATTGGCGCTATGAAATCTGTTGAAAAATGTCTGGTTAACTATTTAACCTGCTGATACTACCCGTATGGGTGGCAGGCTCGGTTTTTGCTATCAGTTGCTTTAACAAGAGGCATATAATCAGATTTCATTGAATCGGTAGTAGCACGCTCAAGTAGGGCGTCGCCATTATCGTATTGAATTATAAACATAAAAATAATTATATAAGAACGGGGAAAGTTTGAGTCATTGGCCTACAGTGCGCCTGGTGTTGCCAAGCAATATAGCAGCGCTCATTCGGATGCTTGACATATGCATCGGAGTGTTTGCGGGCATAAATAAATCATGCGCTGCAATAACACTGCCAATAAAGCCCAGTAGACAATATTCCTCAAATATATGGCAGATCGCAGAGACTTAAGCATGTATCTGACAATTGTTTCCGCAATTTAGATGGGTGACGAAAAGCGAGCAGAGTATGCTTAGGAACGCATTCATATCGGTTTTAATACTAATGCTGATTGCTTGCAGCAGGCAGCAAGAGGCTGCTTATCAACCGACATTCACCGAAAAATTCCAAGCACCACTTAAAGAATATGTAGTGAAAGAATATGTGGTGGGTGTGCATCCACTGCACAATCCCAAGCGATTACTTGAAATCTACGGCCCGATTCTGGATTATGCCAATACGCGAATCCGTGAAGCCCACTTCAAGTTAGAGGCAGCGCGCAACTATGAAGAGTTCGATAAAAAACTCTATGCCGGATATTATGATTTAGCGATGCCAAACCCCTATCAGACGGTACGCGCTTTCAAGTATGGCTATCGTGTTTTTGCGAAGATGGGAGATGACGAAGAGTTTCGCGGCATTATTCTGGTGCGTAAAGACAGTCGTATTCATGAAGTGACAGACCTCCGGGGCAAAGTTGTTGCTTATCCTGCCAAAACCGCACTTGCTGCCACGATGATGCCGCAGTATTACTTGCAGACGCATGGTTTAGATGTAAATTCTGATATTGAGAATCATTATGTTGGCTCTCAGGAATCCTCTATATTGAATGTGCTGCGCGGCCATGCAGCAGCTGCTGCAACCTGGCCTTTGCCATGGAAAACTTTCAGTGTTGAATATCCTGAAATGGCAAATCAGCTTGAAGTGAAATGGCAGACCGCGCCATTGCTGAATAACAGCTGGGTGGCACGCAGTGATGTACCTCAGGCTGTGGTCGATCTATTCAAGACCCAATTGCTGAGTTTGAATGAAACCGCAGAAGGCAAGCGCATGCTGGAACGGCTGCCGATTTCCAGATTTGAAGCTGCAACCAACGACAATTATTTGCCCGTCATTACATTTCTCGAGACTTTTTCTAATAGTGTGCGAGAGATCGAATGGTAAGGTTGCTGCACTTCTATAGCATGTTGCGTGATCGCATCATGGCATTCTGGGAGCACTCGATTCGCAGGCAGCTGGTATTGTCATTTGGTCTGGTAACGCTACTGGTAATGACAAGCTTCAGTTATCTGATGTACGTTCAGCAACGGGACTTTTTATATGGTACAGATGCTGACCGGGCTAAAGGCTTGGCCAGAGCGCTGGCTTCAAGCAGTGCTTCATTAGTGCTGACTAATGATATTGCTGGTTTGCAAGAGGTGTTGCAGGGGCTTGTCGATGCACCAGACCTCAAGTTTGCGCTGGTGCTGTCGCCACAGGGCGAAGTGCTGGGGGCGACGAATCCCAAGCTGATACGACGTTATGTGAATGATGAGATAAGTAAACGATTACTGGATGTTCCAGCTGAATTTACGACCCTGATCGATGATGATGCGCTTATTGATGTGGCGATGCCAATCAAGGTCAGTAATCGTCATGTAGGCTGGGCACGGGTCGAGATGACGCGGCGGTCATCTAACGCCAATTTGAATCTTCTGCAGGCAACCGGCCTAGGTTTTTCGTTACTGGCAGTCATCGCTTCCTTTGTGTTGGCGGCATGGTTATCCTGGCGCCTGACTGGCAAGTTATACCATTTGATTCATGTAATGAAGGCCGTTGAAAACGGTAACCGAAAGTTACGCTCCGACGTTACTACCAGAGATGAAGTAGGCAAGCTGGCACAAAGTTTTAACCGAATGCTGGATACACTTAATTATTCGGAGCATGAGTTAGGTCGCATTAACAGGCTGTATGCAGCCTGGACCGAAAGTAGTGAAGTGATTGTGCGGCAAAAAAATGAGGTGTTATTACTGAATAGCATCTGCCAGATTCTTGCAGAACGCGTTCCGTTTGAACTGGTCTGGATCGGCGTGCCAGGAGATGACGGCTGGGTGCACCCGGTTGCGCTTAGTGGCATCTCTTCAAACTATCTGAAGTTAATCAGAGTCTCTATGGATGTTGCCAAGCATCAAGGCCAAGGCCCGGTTTCAAAAGCCATTATTGCAGGCGTTCATAATGTATTTAACAATTTTCTTGAAGATGCAGACGCTTATTGGTATGCGGCTGCAGTTAAATTCAATTTTAATTCTGTAGGTGCATTCCCGATTTCACGCGGCGGAAAAGTCTATGGTTGCATTGCCGTTTACTCCAGCGAGCTGAACTTCTTTTCATCTGAGCATATCGATTTGATGAGTGGTTTGGCGGACGATGTCACTTTTGCGCTCGATAATCTAGATCGAGAGCAGCAGCAGCGAACAGCCGCAATTAAACTTGAACAGGCGGCGACTGTATTTGAGTACAGTAAAGAAGGCATTATGGTGACGGATGCCAATAATAAAATTGTTTCCGTGAATCGTAGTTTTGTAGAAATCACCGGTTATGCTGCTGAGGAAGTAATCGGGCAAGACCCGAAAATTCTCTCTTCCGGTCTGCAGTCCCGTGAGTTTTATGAAGGCATGTGGGCAGCTGTTCTAGAAACTGGAAGCTGGCAAGGAGAAATCTGGGACCGTCGTAAAAACGGAGAAGTTTATCCCGAAGCTTTGACGATTATCCGTGTTAAAAATGTGGATGGTGTATTTATTAATCATCTGGCAATTTTTAGTGATATTTCAGAACGCAAGATAGCGCAGGAACGTATCCAGCAGTTAGCGCATTATGATGTCTTGACCGGTTTGCCAAATCGGGTCTTGTTCAGTGACCGTCTGGAGCAGGCGATTATTTCGGCTCAGCGCAATCATACCAAGATTGCACTGCTGTTTCTGGATATTGACCGCTTCAAGCAAATTAACGACACGCTTGGACATGGGGCAGGCGACCTGATGCTGCAAAACGTAGGTCAGCGTCTGCTGAGTTGTGTGCGCGAGCAGGATACAGTTTCCCGCCAAGGCGGTGATGAGTTTATCGTTGTACTTAGTGATGCTGGTATTGCCGGCGCTGAACTGGTCGCACAGAAAATATTGCAATCTATCATCCAGCCTTATTCAATAGAAGGGCATGACCTGCGTATCACTGCAAGTGTTGGTATTGCTGTATATCCTGACCATGCACAGGACTCTGAGAGCTTGATTAGATTTGCTGATGTTGCGATGTATCAGGCTAAAGAAAACGGACGTAACTGTTACTTGTCTTTTCATCCAGACATGAATGAGAGTTCTTACGAGCGACTTAAGCTCGAGAATGCGTTGCGCGGTGCGCTGGAACGCGATGAACTGCGTGTCTATTATCAGGCACAGGTGAATTTGCAGGATGGGTCTGTTATCGGCTGTGAGGCTTTGGTACGTTGGCTGCATCCGGAACTGGGCATGATTTACCCTGATAAATTTATTCCGCTTGCAGAAGAAACCGGGCTGATTGTTTCTATCAATCATTGGGTGCTGGAGCAGGCAATTAAACAGTGCCGTGCATGGCGTGATGCAGGTTTTGAAACACTGACGATGTCAGTCAATCTTTCAGCAATGCAATTCAGGCAGCATAATTTGCTGCAGCAGGTCAGGGACTTGTTACATAAGTATGATTTGCCGCCTGGAGTGCTTGATCTGGAGCTGACTGAGGGCATCTTGATGCAGGGCGTGGAGCGTACGCTCGCCACCTTGCATGAATTGTCTGCGATGGGCGTTATTCTGTCCTTGGATGATTTTGGTACCGGCTATTCATCATTGTCTTACCTGAAGCGTTTTCCTATCCAACAGCTCAAAATTGATCAGTCCTTTGTACGTGACGTGATCAGTGATGCCAGTGACGCCACCATGGTGCGTACGATTATTTTAATGGCACACAGCCTCAAACTGGATGTGATAGCCGAAGGCGTTGAGACGCAAGAGCAAGCGGCGTTTTTGATGCAGTGCGGATGCGAGCGTGCCCAGGGCTATCACTTCAGTCCACCAGTAACGGCGCAGGATTTTGAGAAACTGTTGCGATTGGGGCTTGGCAACCCTAGATATGATTTGCCTCTGTCCAAACAGCTGAATCTTTAAGCTCTATTAATCGCGAATGAATCAAGTGTCGCATCAAAGTTTCCTATTGAGATACCAGCTGTTTTTCTAGCGCATTTTGCTTAATTTTGAGCCACTAGTCTCTCGGTCCTAAAAAATCCTGCTTTGTAAGCTCAACGCCATTGTGCCGCAAAATGTTGTATGCCGTAGTGACATGAAAATATACGTTAGGCAGTACCCATTTCAACAGATAATCCTGTCCGCTGAATTTGATGTCTGCTTTGCGTATGATAATGGTGATGTCGCGCACTTCGCCACCTTCCAGTTGTTCCGGGTTTATCGAGTCCAGAAATGCAACGGTCTTGGCGATACGTGCCTGTAGTTCGGCAAAGCTTGTTTCATTGTCTTCATATTTCGGAATTTCTATCGCAGCCAGTCTGGCACCGGCACCTTTACTCATGTCGGTCGCAATTTGTATCTGCCGCGTGAGCGGATACATGTCTACAAACAGGCGAGAATTGAGCAGTACCTGATGATCCACTTTTTTTGCATCAGCATATTCTTCGCCTTTTTTAAGAATCGCAGCCAGATTGCTGAGTGCGCGTTTTAGTGGCGGAATTGTTGCATCATAGATAGATAGCATGTTGTGATTTCCTGTAAATAATTGTTAGAGTTTAACGGATATCTTGACCAAAAGGGGTGATGCAAAGGCGGTGCAGGGATTATAATCGGGCCGTAGTTAATCGTGGGCAGCATCAATAAAAATAATAAGCGCGCGTCACTTTTGAGTGATAGCTTGCGAGAAATTTTAAAAATAATTAACTTTTTATATGGAGTGAAGAATGTCTAATATCCCTGCATGCCCACAATGCACCCTCGAAAACACTTACCCGGATGGCGACAATTATGTGTGCGCTGATTGCGGCTTTGAATGGCCGATTGCTAAAGCTGCGGAAGATGATGATGCAACTGCAATCATCAAAGATGCTAACGGCAACGTGCTTGCTGATGGTGATGCCGTTGTGCTGATCAAAGACCTCAAAGTGAAGGGTTCATCTACAGTGTTGAAAATGGGCACTAAAGTGAAAAGTATCCGTCTGGTTGGCGGTGACCATGGTGTAGACTGCAAAACAGATTCAGGTAATTTTTTACTGAAAGCCGAGTTTCTGAAGAAAGTTTAATGTTTGTTGTTTAGGCCGAGAGCTGGCTAAATTAAATGCGGGGTTAATTATGGCGGTGGTACAGATTCAAATGAATAAACCAGAGCAGGTAACAAGCCTCGCCCTATTTAATTTAGGTTTTCGGCCATTTTTTCTGGGGGCAGCTGTTTTTGCGGTGCTGTCTATTCTGAGCTGGGTAGCAGTCTATACCTCATATAGCACTATTCAGATCAGCAATATCATTCCTAGCCAGTGGCACGCCCACGAAATGCTGTATGGCTATGGCATGGCGGTGGTTGCAGGCTTCCTGCTGACTGCGGTTAAAAACTGGACCGGTATACAAACACCCCATGGCAAGCCTTTGCTGGCTTTATTTGCACTTTGGTGTACGGCACGGGTGCTGTTCCTGTTCGGTACCGCATTTCTGGCTTGGGCTGCGTTGGCTGATCTGTTGTTTGGTTTGCTGTTAACCGTTGCTATTGCCCATCCTATTATCAAGGCCAAGCAGTGGTCGCAGCTTGCGGTGGTATTTAAATTACTGCTGCTGTGGACAGGTAATATAGTGTTCTATCTCGGCTGCTACAACTTAATCAATAATGGCATGCTGTATGCCCTTAACGGCGCGGTATTTTTGTTTGTCGGTTTGATTTTAATGATAGGCCGTCGAGTGATTCCGTTCTTTATCGAGCGCGGTGTAGCACATCTGCTTGCCGATAAAATTCAGTTCAAGCAGCATAAGTGGCTGGATCTCAGCATTATGGTGTTATTTATCGGCTTATTTCTTAACGAGATTTTCATACACGTGGCCGATTTATCATCCATGCTGGCCTTGGCTCTGTTTCTGCTTAACAGCTATCGTTTATATAACTGGCACGTTCCAGCTCTGTGGCGTGTACCCTTGCTGTGGAGTTTGTACCTGTCATCCTGGCTGATTAATGTTGGTTTTCTGTTTTATGGCTTGCAGAACCCACTTGGTATTCCATCTATTTTAACTTTACACCTGTTTACCATAGGCGGCGTGGGCTTGATGACCGTAGGCATGATGGCGCGCGTGGCACTTGGGCATACCGGTCGTGATATCAAAAGTACATCACCGTGGCTGAAGCTGGCTTTTGCTGCAATTGGCGCAAGTGCAGTGTTTCGTATTGTTTTGCCGCTGTTTGCGATGCAGTACTATATGCACTGGGTGGTGATCTCGGCCGCATGCTGGATTGTGGGTTTTGCGGTATTTCTGGTCATTTATGCGCCGATACTGTGTAAACCCAGAGTTGATGGTACTTACGGCTAGTTTTCAGAACTGACTAAATCTTCTGGCTAGGCTTCGTTCACTTTTTCACGTAGCCATTTTTCCAGCACCACTACGATATAAGCCTGCTCGGCCAGTGTGAGCGCACGTCCTTGCGGAATGTGGTGCCACTTCTGTAAACAGCCGCGGCAGCAGCAAGCCGTGGCATGCTGTGCTACAAAAACAGGGTGGCCGCGCATGGGCGTCTGCTTACCATCATTCTCAATGATGGCAGCTGCCAGTCGGCTTTGAATAAAATCCTCAGCATGGTCGAGCACTGTAGATAAGCCTTTTTGCTGCAAATAAGCCATATCTTTGCTGTTTAATTTGAAGCCTGTCCTGAAGGTGGATTTGGATAGAGTTGCAAATAAATCGTCTAAATCACGCATGGTTTTTTGCGCATCGATCAATGCAACTGATGCAGTTCCAGTTTGCGTAATTTGGGTGCAAATTTACTTGTGATGCCGACTACAGATAATGTCATCATCCCACCAAAAATAACCGATGGCACCAGCCCCATCAGGCGTGCAGCAGTACCTGACTCAAAGGCGCCGAGTTCATTCGATGAGCCGATAAAAATACCGTTGATAGCCGATACTCTGCCGCGCATATTATCCGGGGTCGCCAGTTGCATAATGGTCTGGCGCAGTACGACGGAAATACCATCAAAAATGCCGGAAAGTAGCAGCATGGTTGCAGCAACCCAGTAGTTCTTTGTTAAACCAAACCCGATAATGCACAAACCAAATCCGGCTACTGCACTCAGTAACCAGCGCCCGGCATGCAGGTTAATCGGGTGGCGTGTAATCCATAGCCCGGCAGCAATTGCACCCACTGCCGGTGCGGCACGCAGTATGCCCAAGCTTTCTGGCCCCAATTGATAAATGTCGTGAATAAAAGCTGGTAGCATGGCAACTGCACCACCGAACAGAATCGCGAACATGTCCAGCGACATTGCGCCGAGCACGACCTGATTACTAAATACAAAGTTGAGCCCTTCTTTTATGCTGGTAAATAAAGGTGAGGCTGTGGAGTTTTTAGGCTCATCAATCTTAATTGAAAACATGGCAATCATGGCACCCAGGCATAGTGCAGTAGAAACGCTATAAGCAACGGTCTTGCTGGTAAATCCTACCAAGAAGCCACCGATCGCCGGCCCCAATACCAGGCCGGCCTGAAATGCTGTTGTGCCTAAACTGGCTGCTTTAACAAACTGCTTTCGGGGAACGATGATTGCAAATAAGGTGTTGTAACTTGGTGCGATAAAAGCACGGGCAAAACCGGTAAAGGCAATCGAGCCGTAAATCCATAACGTAGCCTCGCCATTTAACCAGCCGATTGATAGCGCGGTGAGTGTAAGTGCGTTTATAAACAGCAGTGCGGCAGCTAATACTCCAAACATGCGACGTGAGTAAAAGTGGTCAACTGCATGCCCTGCAATTAGCGCGCAAGCAAAGTAAGGAATCACTTCAGCAAGGCCGATCAGGCCCAGTGATAATGGATCACGCGTAATTTCATAAATATGCCAGCCGACAACAACGGCAATAATCTGGTAGGCTAAAGATATCTGAATTCTGAACGCTAAAAGTTTGGCAAAGGCGTAATTGTGATATTTGAAAATTTCCATAGCCGATATTATAGGTGCAAACACAGCTTCTAATTAAGCGTAGCATCAAGAATAGCGCGTGCTGTAGAATGGCAACGGTTAGTGCAGTGAATAAGGCAGTAAGCAAACGATGAGTTTTTACTCGGGTTTTGCCGATGAGTCGTCATTGACCTAGTGTGACTCTGCCGATATAGATTAGGCGCACTAACCACTTCAGCTGTCATTGCTATTCAAACTTTTTGTTTAGGCACTCGCCACAGATACCAGCTGGCAATGGTACGGTAAGGGCTCCATTCCACGCCGATTTCAGCCATCTGTTTGCGCTTGGGTGCGACCTCTAGTTCTTTCAGCCTTCTGTAACCGTCTATGATGCCAAAATCATCGGCAGGAAGTACGTCCATGCGCTCTAAGGTGAACATCAGCATCATTTCCACAGTCCACCGACCTATGCCCTTGAGGGTGACCAGCTGCTCAATCAAGGCTTCATCGCTCATGGCGTCTGCTACTTCACGCGTAGGTACCAAGCCATTAATCGTACCTTCGGCTATACCTTTAAGCGTCTCGATTTTTCTACCGGAAAACCCAACGTTACGCAGGTCATCGAATTCAGCTGCGATGAGTTGTGGCGGTGTGGGGAATGCACCAAAGTGATGAATGAATTTTTTGAGAATAGCATCTCCAGCCTTGGTGCTCAGTTGCTGATAAGCCACTGCACGTACCAGTGCTTCGTATGGTTCGCGTTCTGGTTTTGAGGTAAACATGCAAGGGCCGACTGCTTGAATCAAACGGTTCCAGTCTGAATCTACGTTCATCAGAAAATGAGAGGCTTTGGTATTAAAATCTGCGTTATTCATGCTTGAATTATAACGTTAAGTTCTAATCGAATAGTATGAGTACAGTTTCATAAGCAGGCTGGTTCAATTAGATTAAACTGGTTCAAAACCCTCATGGTAAAGCGATAGATGGATTTATTTGATACTCCAGATAAAGAAGAAATTCTAAAACACGTAGTTTTATTACGCGGATTTGTTGTGCCTGTAGAAAATGAAGTGTTGCCAGCATTAGCTACTGTCATCACTTTGGCACCGCTCCGGCACATGATCACTCCCGGCGGGTTTGCTATGTCAGTTGCTACAACAAGCTGCGGTGACTTGGGTTGGGTCAGTGATAAGAATGGTTATCGTTATGCAGCATGTGATCCATTAACCGGCAAGGCGTGGCCGGCCATGCCTGCAAGTTTTAAGCAATTGGCAAAGCAGGCAGCAAGTATGGCAGGGTTTGAAAATTTTGAACCGGATGCCTGCTTGATTAATCGCTATGAAGTTGGGGCTCGCATGGGGCTGCATCAGGATAAAGATGAGCGCGATTTTAGCCAGCCTATCGTTTCTGTATCATTGGGTGTGCCAGCTATGTTTCAAATGGGCGGTTTTGCAAGAGCTGACAAAGTCATGAAGTTGCCGCTTTATCATGGCGATTTAGTGGTGTGGGGCGGTGAGTCGCGCCTGCGTTTTCATGGTGTGCTGCCTATTAAAGCAGGCAGTCACCCGGTTTTGGGAGAGTGTCGTATTAATCTGACATTTCGTAAAGCCGGATGATTGTATATATCGTGGTTAACATGCTCAAATTAATCGTAAGCTTATATGTTGTAAATATTTAAAATATCAACATGCTTGATAAGCTAAAAATATAGAGGCAGTCATTTAACTAATGCAGTAGTAGAAAAAACAACTGATGACTTGAGCTGCAGGGCATCATTAATTTTTGATGTGAGTTTTTGTCCAGCTACAACAGCCGCAAAAACCCAAAGCAAGATGAAGATTATTAATAAAAGTCTTCTCATACTTCAATCATCCAGTCCAGAGATTGATCCCGTATTCTGGGTTTTATTAGATGCTGCTTGCTGTTTGTTACTATGTCCGTGGAGAGGCTTGTTAGTAACTATAGTATAAATAAATGGGAATATTTCCCATGTATTTATACTATAGTTATAAAGGCCGTAATGTGCAAGAAAAATCTATTTCAAATAAAATAAATTCTTTAGTTTTTTGGAGTTGTTGCTGAGGGTGAGCCCGGCTTCGGGAGGTAATGTTTGAAGCCGGGTGGGAGTAAAGATGAGAGTATGAGTTACTTCAGTTTTAAAGCCAGCTTAATTCGACGCCAGATCTGGCATAGTTTTGAGCCATCCAGCTGATAATGTTTATGCAATGGTTGTTTTACTTCCCAGCTTGCAGTCATGCCGGCAGGAAAGGTAACGAGATCGCCTTTGCCGAAAGTCACAGGAGTACCGCCAGTTGGGGTGATCACGCATTCACCTTCTAAAATATAGGCAATTTCCTGCTCAGGGAATGTCCACGGAAAAACAGAAACTTCTTTTTGCCAGGTTGGCCATTTGCTTACATTAAGTGCATCCAGACGCTGCTGGCTTGGGTTTTTTTCTACGGTGATCTGTGTCATGTGTATTCCTCGTTTAAAAGTACATTCTATCTTATGCCACTGTAAAGCTGAAACTTGATGGTTATTTAGAGTATGCGTGCTTATTCGCGTAAAGTAGTAAAATATCGTTTTAAGCTACAATCAACAAATCATGCGCGTAAGTTTAGAGCAAGCAATAGCAGAACTAAAAAAAGGTGAAGTGGTAGCCATACCAACGGAAACTGTTTACGGTTTAGCGGCTGATGCAACTAATGATACTGCGCTGAAGAAGATATTTACCACTAAGCAGCGTCCGGCCGATCATCCGCTGATTGTGCATATCAGTGATATCAGTCAGGTTACAGATTGGGCAACGGATTTTCCTGAGATTGCCGTCAAGTTGGCTAAAGCCTTCTGGCCGGGAGCGTTAACTTTAGTGTTACCGGCCAAATCGCATGTTTCGCGTGTGGTGCGCGGCGATGAGCCCACAGTTGCATTGCGGGTGCCTAATCATCCGCTGGCACTTACACTGCTGAAACAAGGTAGCTTAAGTGTTGCTGCACCATCTGCCAATTTGTTCACGCAGCTTAGCCCGACCACTGCGGCGCACGTAGAGGCGGGGTTAGGAGAGGCTATCCCGGTATTGGATGGCGGTGCATGTAACGTGGGCATCGAATCCACAATAGTGAGTGTTGCCACGGATGGGCAATGGCAGCTACTGCGCCCCGGTATGATCAGCGAAGCTGAAATAGTAAAAGTAGCAGGGTTGCCGCAGCGGGTGAATATTACTTCACTTGAGCAAAAAGAGACGCAGCTAACCCCCAAAGTTCCTGGGCAACATGCGCTACATTACTCGCCGCGAACACCCCTCTCACTGTTTAAAGACAGGCAGGCCTTGCTTGCCGCCTGCAATGCTTTGCAAAACACAAATAAAAGCTGTGCGGCATTGTTGATCGGTACAGGTGCTGCGCCTGATTGCAAAGTAATTACTTTGCCTAGCCAGCCAGAAAAAGTAGCAGAACAGCTATATAGTGCACTGCATGCGCTGGATGCGATGAAAGTGAGTCGTTTACTGGTTGAACTACCGCCTGCCTCGGCAGAATGGATGGCAGTACTTGATCGCTTAACCCGAGCCGGACATCAATAAGCGCAAGTAACAAGCTACTATGTAGATTGTTGCCAGATTTTCACTATACGTGTCAAAATGTAATTATAACTATTAATAAAATCACTCAAAGATAACAGGCTTTTTATATGACCACAAAACCGCATCAATTCATACTCTTATCAGGCCTGTTAGTCTGTTTGTCTTCATGCAGCTCGATTAGATTGAATCCTTTTAGTTCTGATTCTGCCTCGCAGTCCGGAGGTCCGGCCAATGCAACCGAATACGTTTGTGAAGGCAAAGGTCGCTTCCATGTGCGCATGCTGAATAACGGCAATGATGCTTGGCTTATTTACCCGGATCATGAAGTGAATTTACCCAAGTCAGGTGGTGATAATCGCTATAGTAGCGGTGTGATCACGTTGTTGATCAATGGCGCCGAGACGACGCTGAATGACGGTGAATAAATAGCCTACTCCAACTGCAAACCACAAGAAAAAATTAAGTAGTAATCAGCCTTCAGCGCTATCGGCATCTGCTGTCGAAAATAGAATAAGAATCATGTCCGGCAGGCTCTTTGTTACGTCAGGATACAGCCAATCATAGATGGTCGCCGCCATATGCAAACAAACATTTCAACAATCAAACGATTTCTGCTGCCGCTACTGGTGTTAATGGTAGCTGCGCCATTCGTGCTAACCAGCCAGCAGACCTCGCATCAGCTTGCTAATACCCATGCAGTCGCCAAGGAGCAGGCGCAGGCATTAATCCGCCTCCTTAATGTTACGGATGAACTGATCAGTAATCAGGCCGATAATGCTATGCATACACTGAAGGCGCATACCAGCGCTTTAGGTAGACCTGCCCTGGCAGGTTCTGTGAGCTTGGCCAGCAGCGATCTACCAAATCTGCTATTGGGGTCGACTCCTGTTACAAATAATTATGCATTGGTTGATAGTGTCAGTGCGATCAGTGGTGGTACTGCTACCATATTCGTGAAATCTGGTAATAATTTTGTTCGTGTCGCCACTAATGTGAAGCTGCATAGCGGGGCGCGCGCTACCGGTACCGTTCTGGATCCCTATGGCAAAGCGGCTGCGGCATTGCGCCAGCGTAAGTCATTCAGCGGTGTTGTTAAAATTCTGGATGAACCTTATCTCACCCGCTATGAACCGATGCTGAACCAAGCTGGTGCAGTTGTGGGTGCTTACTATGTCGGTTTTAAAGTTGATATGAAAGTTGTACGCGAGAGCGTGCAACATATCAGGCAACTAGACACCGGCTTTGCTGCCATATTGGATGGGGATAATCAAATACGTTTTCTATCCTCACATATCCCCCGGGATAAAGCTGACACTTTATTGAAATCTCGGCCCGAGAGCTGGGTGTTCATCGAGGAGAAGATACCGAATTGGGGTTTTAAGTTGATTATTGCCTATTCTGTTAATGAGGCTCGATCAGCAGGTTTATCTAAGTCCTGGGCATTTATTATACTGGGCACAACGCTGGGGGCTTTGCTAATTGGCATGATCCTATGGCAGTTGCGCCGACTGATTTTTATGCCATTAGGTGCTGATCCGGCACTAGCCATTGACGTGGTGAAGCGTATTGCAGCCGGTAACCTTGAGGCAGATGATATAGCGGCCAAGCCTAATACATTGATGGCAAATGTGCTGGAGATGCGCAAGAAGTTACGCGAAAGTATGGAAAAGCTGCGCAATAATGCCGAACGTATGCGCTTATCTGCCAGTGTTTTTGACCACGCACATGACGGCATTTTTATTACTGATGCTGAAATGCGTATTCTTGAAGTCAATATTGCGTTTACACAAATTACCGGCCACTCTCGAGAAGCCGCTTTAGGTAGCACGCCGCAGCAGCTGGGTTTCGCTATTTATGAGCCGGAATTTTTTGATAAGCGCATGCAGCTGTCAGATGATAGTGAATCAAGTGAGTGGCGTGGTGAAACCTGGAACCGGCGTGTCGGGGGTGAGGTTTACCCGGTGTGGCTTGATGTGTTTGTTGTGCGCAATGATGCGCAGCAACTTATCAATTATGTGGGATTGTTTTCTGACATAACAGAGGCTAAACAGCACCAGCAGAATCTTGAACGCATGGCTTACCATGATTCATTAACCCAGCTACCTAACCGCACTTTATTATCGGATCGCTTGCATCAGGCTTTCTCCCGCGCCGAGCGTACTGGCGAATTACTGGCAGTTTGCTGTCTTGATCTCGATGGCTTTAAACCTGTGAATGATTCGTTAGGCCACGAGGCAGGTGACCATTTGCTGATTCAGCTGGCAGAGCGTATGAATAAATGCCTGCGTGAGAGTGACACCGTAGCGCGTACAGGCGGAGATGAGTTTGCTTTGCTGCTAAATGGCATGCTTAATGCGGAAGAGTGTAAATTAACACTAGAACGATTATTGACTGCGATCAGAGCGCCTTATCTGGTGGCCGGTGAATCTGTCACTATATCCTCAAGCATCGGTTATACCTTGTTTCCGTTTGATCACAGCGAGCCGGACACCCTGTTGCGTCACGCTGATCAGGCCATGTATCAGGCTAAATTGAATGGCGGCAGTTGCGTGCAGCAGTTTGATGCCGAGCATGACCGCGAATTCCGCGATTTGCGGCAGGATAAGGAAAGAATTGAAGCTGCGCTGGTAAATAACGAATTCTGTCTTTATTATCAGCCTAAAGTCGATATGCGGCTCGGAAAAGTCGTCGGCATGGAAGCACTGGTGCGCTGGCAGCATCCGGATATTGGTTTACGGGCGCCGGTAACGTTTCTACCGATGATTGAAAATACTGACTTTTCGATTAAATTAGGAGAGTGGGTGATCCGTCAGGCTCTTGGCCAGATGATCATTTGGCAGAAGCAAGACTTTGATATACAGGTAAGTGTCAACATATCGGCCAGACACATGATTCAGGAAAACTTTACTGGCAGGCTGGCACAGATATTAAGTGAGTTTCCACAAGTTAATCCTGTCAATCTTGAGCTTGAAATCACAGAAACAGCAGCGATTGAAGATGTCTCAGGTGTGGTGCACACCATGAATGGCTGTAAGTTACTAGGCGTAAGTTTCGCGCTGGATGACTTTGGTGTGGGTTATTCATCGCTCACGTATCTGCGTCGCCTGCCAGTGGAAGTGATAAAGATAGATCGTTCATTTGTTTACGACATGCTGCAGGACAGTAATGATCTGGCGATGGTGGCCGGTATCATCAGCCTTGGTCGTGACTTCAGGTGCAAAATTGTTGCAGAAGGGGTGGAAACAGCCGAGCATGGTCTGCAACTGTTGCGTTTAGGCTGTACGGTAGCGCAGGGTTTTGGTATTGCCAAGCCTATGTCTGCGGATAAAGTGAGCACTTGGGTCAAGGCTTATCAGCCCAATGAGATCTGGACGCAGCTAAGCAAATCTTAATATACCAATAGTGAGCCAAGGCACTTGCTCACTGCGTAAAAAGAGCGTAACTTAAAGGTTGCTAAATCTGGTATTTATATGGAGTCAGCCATGGATAACAAATACGGGTTAGGCGGCGCTAAAGTCGCTACAGAACACCATACGCAGCACCATAAAACGGCGCATCCACATCACCCGGTGCACTGCAAGTTCTGCGGCAGTTCAAATCTGGTATTGAGCCCGACCATGCATGATCACTCATGTGCAGATTGCGGTGAATGGCAAAATGACGTACCGCAAGGCTATTCCAGCGGGCGCAGTAGTGATTACTGATTTCTCTATCGAGATGCAGACTAAATCCCTTCTAATTCAATGGTTATTGCGTGCTGACACCTATCTGTAAACAGCTTTTGGCTTAAAGTTGTTAAATAGTTGTAAATATCTGGCACAAAACTAAAAAAAATCACTTTCTAGTAAATATTTAGCGGATTAGTACGCCAAAAAGCTCTATAATCTTGCGTACAAAAAATCCCTTTCCATTAAACAACTCCAAAAGAGAAGATAAATGACTACGAAAAATGCTGATATTGGCCTAGTTGGCCTAGCCGTTATGGGTCAAAACCTGGCCCTGAATATTGCCGATCACGGCTACACCATTGCGGTTTACAACCGTGACCCGAAAAAAATGGTGAACTTCATCGAAGAATGCCAAAAAAATGAGCCATCACACGCAAACGTGGTTGGTCATGCAGATTTAGCTTCATTTGTACTGAGCATCAAACGCCCACGCAAAATTATCTTGCTGGTAAAAGCTGGTAGCGCAACTGACGTGACTATCAATGCATTGCTTCCATTCCTGGAGCAAGGCGACATCATCATCGACGGCGGCAACGCACTGTGGACAGACACTATCCGTCGTGAAAAAGAATTAGCAGCTAAAGGTATCGAATTCATCGGTTCAGGCGTATCTGGCGGTGAAACCGGTGCGCGTTTCGGTCCAAGCCTGATGCCATCAGGCACACGTAAAGCTTGGGCAAGTTTAGAGCCAATCTGGCGCGATATCGCAGCTAAAGTAGACCCAGTTACTGGCGCACCTTTAGAAGGCGGCGCACCTGGCAAACCAGTAGTAGGCGGTTTCGCCTGTGCTGAGTACATCGGTCCTGACGGTGCTGGTCACTACGTTAAAATGGTGCACAACGGTATCGAATACATCGATATGCAATTGATCTGTGAAGCTTACTGGTTGATGAGAAACCTGTTAGGCATGGAAGCCGATGAAATCGGTAAAGTATTCGCTGAGTGGAACAAAGGCGAGTTATCAAGCTTCTTGATCGAAATTACTGCAGACATCCTGCAACAAAAAGACCCAATGGGTCCTGGCTTCCTCGTGGACAAAATCCTGGATACAGCCGGTCAAAAAGGTACTGGTCAATGGACAGCTGCAAACGCGCTTGAATTAGGCGCACCAGCTAACGCGATTGCTGCTGCTGTTTACGCACGTGCACTTTCAAGCCTGAAAGAAGAACGGGTTGAAGCCAGCAAACTCCTGAAAGGCCCAGCAATTAAGCAAGAAACAGATAAAAAAGCAGTGATCGAAGCGATTAAAAACGCATTGTACTGTTCAAAAATCTGCGCATATGCACAAGGCTTCCAATTGATCGACAAAGCACAAGTGGCTTACAACTGGAAACTGAACTTCGGTGAAA
Source organism: Methylotenera sp. (assembly GCA_020622105.1). Lineage (GTDB taxonomy): Bacteria > Pseudomonadota > Gammaproteobacteria > Burkholderiales > Methylophilaceae > Methylotenera. Next base: position 94,461 of record JAHRYP010000003.1, on the reverse strand, counting down.
TTGCACAAATCTGGCGCGGCGGCTGTATCATTCGTGCACGCTTCCTGCAAAAAATCACTGATGCTTATGCATTGAACTCACGTCTGAAAAACCTGATGTTGGACCCATACTTCACTAACGCAATGAATGACGGTCAAGCCGGCTGGCGTAAAGTGATCGCTCTGGCGGTGACTAACGGTATTCCTGCACAAGGTTTTGCTGCAGCATTGGCTTACTACGATGGTTACCGCAGTGAGCGTTTACCTGCAAACTTGTTGCAAGGTCAACGTGACTACTTCGGTGCGCACACTTACGAGCGTGTTGATCAACCACGTGGTCAGTTCTACCATCTGGATTGGCCAGAAGCTGGTCGTCCACAACTGGAAGTTTAAGTTAATCGCTTAAATAGTTGGTTGTAAGTAGTACAAAAAAGGGCAGAAATTCTGCCCTTTTTTATTTTATGTAGTCAGCCTATTGCCGCATGTAGTTAATTAATAACTATGTTATCAGTATGGTTTATGAGAGTAGCAGTGTAAAATCTAGCCGGTTTATTTTCTTAAGGTATAGCATGACGATTCACGTACAAACATTATTGATTCACTGGGCTGTGATGGTGCTGGCCTTGTGGCTCACAAGCAGTGCACTCAAGGGCATATCATTTTCTGGCATATTGCCGCTTTTAGCATCTGCATTGCTGCTATGTGCAACCAATATTATTGTGCGCCCTGCGCTGGCTTTAATACCTTTATCTACTGCATCCTGGGTGTTGGGTATTGTGTTGCTGATTATTAATGCCTTGCTGATTATGCTGATTGCATCTTTAGTGAAAGGTTTTAACCTTTCGGGGATATGGGCGGCACTGCTTGCCGCTTTGATTATTGCAGTCATTGGAACGTTGCTGGAAATGGTTTTGCCGGGTAGCAATCCTTCACTGTTTCATATACAGCAGTTGATTTCTATTAGACGTTAGGTTAATTGGATTGTTGGTCTCGCCTGTCGGGCGAGTTTCTTTCTTTTGCTTAGCCAAAAGAAAGAAACCAAAGAAAAGGCTACCCCACATCCGCTTATTCCTGCGTTGCTTAACAAGATGGGCGACTGCGGAACTCGCATCGCTCAAACAGTCCTCGTCGGAATCTCCCATCCCGTTGTGCTACTCGGCGCGGCTGAAGGGGAAAGTGGGCGAGCATTCCATTACCCTACATGACTGGCAAGGCTTACTGCATAAAAAAACCCGGATAAAGATTTAATCTTTATCCGGGGTTGTGTTTAATTAAGTAACTAAATTACTGATGCAGCGTTCTGCTGAACAGGTTCAACGCCAGCTGGTAGCCAATCATCGCAGTCTGCGGGTCGTAGCGTTCGCCTTCGTCACGCATGAATGCGTGCTGTGCGTTGAATTCATGCCATGTGAATACCATGTTGGCGTCGCTGAGTTTTTTATACACTTCTGCACGGCCTGGTGCTGGAATGTGCGGGTCTTGTTTGCCCCAGATCATGAGCAATTCGCCTGAAATGTCTTGCAAACGCTCCATGCTGTGCTGGCCTGGTTTGTTTGGGATAACTTGTGTGTGCAGGTCAGTTGCGTAGAAGCAGGCAGTACCTTTGATTTCCGGTTGCAGTGCTGCGCGGAATGCAAGATGGCCACCGATACAGAAGCCCATGGCGCCGATATTGCCATTGTACCAGGCTTGTTTTTTAGTGTAAGCAATCATGGCTGCATTATCGGTGTCGTAGCCTTGTACGTCTTTAGCAGATTTGTCGGCATTGCCTTTGTCGCGGCCTGCATCATCATAGCCAAGTACAGTGCCGATTGGATTTAATTCATGGAACACTTCCGGTACCAGTACTGCATAGCCGTGGCTAGCCATGATTTTTGCTGCACGTTCAATCGGGCCGGTTTGCTGAAAAATCTCTGAGTAAAACAGAATGGTCGGATATTTGCCATCGCCAACCGGGCGGTGGATATAAGTGCGCATTACACCGGTTGGTGTATCGAGGTCTGCAATGTGGCTTTGAATGTTCATGATCAGTTTTCCGGATTGTGTTTCAAATAAACTAAATTTTCGATATTGTACAACGAGGTACGTGCTTTTTTGGCTGATATGCAAAGGTGCACTTAAATAATCTATATAAGGTTTGCTAAGTAGCATGTTAATTTCGTAAAATGTTGTTTTGAAATCTGTTTCTATGTCATTGCGACTAGACATCGCTATATTATGATTTGATGTCGAATTGCATGCATTCTTGGCTTAACTCATTACATACAAACCATGTTAATCACAATTAATGGCAAACCCCGTAGTTTTGAAGCTGCAAATCTCTCTGTGGCCGATCTTGTTCAGCACCTTGAGTTGGTTGGTAAGCGTCTGGCGATAGAGCGTAACGGCGAAATCGTTCCGCGCAGCCAGTTCGAGGCTACTCAGTTAGCAGATGGCGATAAGTTGGAGATCGTTGGTGCGGTTGGTGGTGGTTAAATAGTCCCCAGTATTCATTACAGTTGTAAATCAAAGGAATTTGAATTGTCAGATTTATTAAAAATTGCAGATAAAACCTATCACTCGCGTTTACTGGTAGGTACCGGTAAATATAAAGACTTTACCGAAACACGTGCAGCAATAGATGCCAGCGGCGCAGAAATCATCACGGTGGCGATTCGCCGTACCAATATCGGACAGAATGCCGGCGAGCCTTCTTTGCTGGACTTTTTACCGCCGGAAGAATTTACCTATTTGCCAAATACCGCTGGCTGCTATTCAGCTGATGATGCGGTGCGTACTTTACGCTTGGCTCGTGAACTGCTCGATGGGCATAAACTGGTCAAACTGGAAGTGCTGGGTGACCCGAACACCTTATACCCGAACATGATGGAAACGCTTGCTGCGGCTAAAACACTGGTCAAAGATGGCTTCGATGTCATGGTGTATTGCTCAGATGATCCGATCATCGCCAAACAGCTGGAAGAAATCGGCTGTGTAGCAGTGATGCCACTGGCGTCTCTGATCGGTTCCGGTATGGGTATTTTGAATCCATGGAACTTGCAGATCATTATTGAAAACGCCAAAGTGCCTGTACTGGTGGATGCCGGTGTCGGCACGGCTTCTGATGCGGCAATTGCGATGGAGTTAGGTTGTCAGGGCATATTGATGAATACGGCGATTGCTGCTGCGGGTAATCCGGTTTTAATGGCGGGCGCGATGAAAAAAGCGGTTGAGGCAGGCCGTGAAGCTTATCTGGCTGGACGCATGCCTAAAAAACTATATTCTGCGAGCCCGAGTTCGCCGACTTCAGGTTTGATTAGTTAGTGATTAATGATCATGAGTAATGCTAATCAATATGAATGCTCAGTAAAAGTCGAGGTTTCCTTCTTACCGGAGCAGTCTGATATTGAGCATAACCGTTATGCGTTTGCATACCATGTCACAATTACCAATACCGGCAACATCGCGGCACAATTAATCAGCCGGCATTGGATTATTGCCGAGGCTAATGGTGAGCAGCAGGAGGTAAAGGGGCTGGGTGTGGTGGGTGCGCAGCCGCTGCTTAATCCGGGTGAGCACTATGCATACAGTAGCGGTACGGTGATCAACACGCCGATGGGTGAAATGTACGGTACCTACCAGATGGTGGCTGAAGACGGCACCAAGTTTGATGCTGTGATTCCGAATTTTCAACTGAATATGCCGCGAGTTTTGCATTAGTTCAGACACCTAGTTCAGAGACCAAGAAAACTCACAAAAATATGAAAAAAATTACGCAGGCCACATTGCTGATATTACTAAGCTTATTGGCTACCAGTTGTGCCAATAAGGCAGTAAAACCGGTAATTCCACCTGCACCGCCAAAGGTGGTATGTGACTGCCCAGCGGAAAAGCCGCCGGTACAGATTCCTGAAACCAGCAAGCCTGTTGAGACTAAACTGCCTGATGCAAAAGTTGCAGAATACAGCCTGTTAAAATCATCACTGTGGGATGAAGTGGATGGTATACAGCTTGATAATTTAAGTCAGGCGTGGCCGGCCTGGATGCAAAGCTGTTCTACTTTAATCAACAAGCCGGTCTGGAAAAATGTATGTACTGCAGCCAACCAGCTGAATGAGCAGACAGCTAAAAAGCCGTCATCCGAGGCAGTGCAGGCCTATTTCAAGCAGTACTTCTCTGTTTATAAAACCACAAATGTGGATGGTACTGACAGCGGCATGATCACCGGCTACTATCAGCCTATACTTAAAGGCAGCCGTACCAAATCTGCGCAATATCCTAACCCTTTATATGCAACGCCTAACGACATGATTACCGTGGAGCTGGACAGCGTATTCCCGGAATTAAAGTTCAAGCGTGTGCGCGGCAGGCTGGTAGGCAACAAGCTGGTGCCATATTACAACCGTGCAGAAATTGAAACCGATGCTTCACCGCTTAAAGGTCGTGAATTTATGTACATCGACGACATCATAGATGTGTTCTTCTTGCAGATTCAAGGCTCAGGCTTGGTGCAGCTGGATAATGGCGAGCAGGTGCATGTCGGCTATGCTGACCAGAATGGACATCAATACAATTCCATAGGCCGCTTATTGGTAGAGCGCGGAGAAATGACACTGGCGCAGGCTTCGATGCAGGGTATAAAAAACTGGGCACGCAATAATCTGACAAAACTCAGGGAACTGCTGAATAACAATCCAAGTTATGTGTTTTTTAGGGAGCTGCCAGCTGGTTTGCCTGGCCCCTTAGGTGCGCTTGGGGTACCGATTCTGGGTGAGCGTAGCGTTGCGGTTGATCCAAAATTTGTACCGCTGGGTGCGCCGGTGTTTTTATCTACCACCGAACCCAATAGCAGCAAGCCACTTAAGCGCATGATGATGGCACAGGATACCGGCGGCGCAATCAAAGGTGGCGTTCGTGCAGATTTCTTCTGGGGTGCCGGGCCAGACGCCGGCGCTAAAGCCGGAGCGATGAAGCAAACGGGTAAGATCTGGGTGTTCTTACCTAAAGAGTTTGTATTTAACGGCAACGGGGCTGGTAATGGAAATGGCCAGGTCAAGAAATAACATCGGTATGATCGTCAGCAAATAAAAAAGGGTGCCTAGGCACCCTTTTACATGAAACGTAGGAACAAATTACTTGTTCATTACGTACATTGTAACTTCGAAACCGAAACGCATTTCAGTAGCAGCTGGTTTTGTCCACATAGTAATTCTCCTTATTTATAAATTCGTACCGCTAGTGCTTAACAGCATTCGCCTTACGTGAAACACATCATAAGCCTAAGCTGAAAATGCAACATGACATGAGTCATTAAAACGCCCTAGTGATAATCATGAGAAGCGCGTGCGCTTGATTTTCGGGCTTTACTTTTAAATCAGTTTGTACTTTTGAATCTTTTCATTAGCTTTTTGATGCCCTTACGACCGTATTTACGTTTAAAGGCTACTTTGAAGTCGTATAAATAGAAAGCCAGCTTGATTCTATAGCTGACTTTTCTGCGCATAGTGGCGAGGTACAAGCCCAGAAAGCGCTCGCGGCCAGCCCAATGCAGCTTGTTACAAATACGTGCCAAGTCAGAAATACGCTGATTAAGCGGTGCTGGATAGGTATAGAAGCGTGCACGTGCTGTATCAATCAGCGAAAAATGCAGCTGTTTGTCAGCCTGCACTTGTACCAGTATGTTGCCGCCGGATAAATCCCGGAAGAACGTACCGCGATGGTGCATCAACGACAGGTACTGAGATAGCTGTATATAAGTCTCTTCTGCACTGATAGTGATGTGTTTGGCAGCAATATGAAAATCATTATTACCTTTTGCAAAATGCACAAACATCTCGCCAACCGAGCAGTCTGCTGTCACATAATCACAGATGTAGAAGTTCTGTTTGAGAGTGGTGTCGCCTTTTTTCTCAAAGAAAGCGACCGGTTGTGCCGAATCTATGCCGCGCCGCAATAATTCTGCTGTGCCGTTCCAGCTGCGTTTGGCTTTGCTGGGCTTGAAGCGGTCAAAAAACTGCTTGTGCGGATACATCTTTACCGGCTGTTTTACTGTTACTCTGCGCTCTGGATTACGCGGATCAGGCAAGGCCCAGATGGCGTTGCGTGCATGGCGCAAGGCATTATTCTTTTCCGGGCTGCTTAAGTTCTGTGGATTAAGCTTCTCTGCCAGTAACACCGCCTCATCTGCATCTTTTGCCAGTATCAAACCGAACCAGTCATTTTGATTGAACGGATAGTATTTAAGGTTTGCAATATGTGCGTGTATTGCCAGATTTTTGGCAAGACTAGCATTCGGCTTCACAGTCACGGTCTGGCTGATTGGCCAGCGCAGATAAATCGGGCTTTCAGTAATAATATGTGTAGCTTCGGCAGGGTGTTCGCCGTCACGGTTGATGATTTCTGCCTGCTGCAGATCAGCGGTGTGGTAGATATCTTCTAGTAAAGCGACTTTGCCATTGATAGTCCATGCGGCATGAATATTGTGCTGTGCAGTTTGAAAATGGTGAATCTCCAGACCATTGGCCGTTGCAATGGGGGCTTTGTAAGTAGCGCCTTGAACCATGTTTGCAACTGTTTTCATTGCATAAAAGCTGGGGTGAAGTCTGAAGTTTTCTTGATTGCCATCTACATTTGCATAGTGTGTTACACGTTCCAGTACCGGATACTCGGCATCGGTCAGGCCATCGTCAATCAGGCCCTCGCGATGGCAGATCATGGCTCCCCAGAATGCCTGATCAAGTGCACCGGAAGCAGCATTGAGTAGCATGTAACGAGCAGCATAGTCGGCTTGTTTCTGTTCACCCTCAGGCAGCATGCGTTCTATGCGGTAAATAGCCCAGAATGCGACAGATGAAATAAAGTGATGAATACCAAAGTCCGTACTGATTTTTTTAAGCAGACGTGCTTTTTTAATCAGGTTATATTTGAACCAGGTTGCCCATCGGTACTTGAAAATGCGGTGATCAAAGCGTTCTGGCTCAGAAACGCGCTCGCTGAATAGGTTGTCGGTATGTATATCCGGCAACTGATTTCTGGCCTTGAGCATGCTCAGTATGCCGATGTTATAAATCGGCTCAAAGTCGGTGACGTTAGGGCCAGCGAGCGTAATGCCGCGCTGTCTGCACTCTTTATAGGCAATATCCCAAGCCTGAAAGAATCCTTTTATGTTGTAACCCGCCCAGCGTTTTCTGTTAATGGTCGTGCCGATTTCAAGACGTACAATCTTGCCGCCAAAGCGCTCCAGTACTTCGCACACAAAGGCCTGCCACAGTACCTGTTCGGCTGCGATCCCCATATTTTTGGCGTTGGCAAAAGGCTGCACCAGATGCAGTGTGATCTGGAACTGCTCATCAATCAGGCGTTGCAGAAAGCGAGCATTAAAACTTTCCAAGTCGCCGTAGCTGAAGTCGAGGCGTACTTGATTGATACTCAGCAGTCGCAATTGAGTGATGACGTAGTCATCCATTGCTGCATCTTGCGCTGATGCTACACAGATACCGATGAAATCGTCAGGCACTTTGTGTTCGGCTGCTGGCAGATGGCCGCGCTTCACATAAAGTTTACCGCTCAGAATATAAGCGAGGCCTTTAAAAATAACTGGCCAGGTCAGCATGCTTGCTTGCTTTTTGTTCATGCTCATAAACTATTGAGGCAGGCGGAAACGCTGTTCGTTATACAGTAAGTCAGGCAGCAGCACGTTGGCAAGTGCGCGCTGTTCCAGTTCTTTTGCATTGGCTGGCGGGCTAGCCTCTTTCAGCTGCTTGGATTTAGTATCATAAACGGCATGCGCAGGCGCTTTGTCTGAACGCAGCACTACAACTTGATTGCCATCTTTGGTTTCCTCCATCCAGCCGAAATTCGCGTTATATTGCATCATGGCGCGGCCAAGACTGTCAGGCGCAACGCTCGATAAATCACGCCCTGTCATCGGGTGCTGCGCTTCGATGCCCATTAGCGACAGAAGCGTAACTGGCAAATCAATCTGGCTGGCCATGCCTTTGTAGCGTAAGGGTTTGATATCTGCTCCTAGAATCAAGCCTGGAATATGAAAGCGCTCGACCGGCACCAGTGATACTCCGCGTACGCGGATGTCATGGTCGGCGACGATCAGGAATACAGTATCTTTCCAGTACTCGCTTTGCTGTGCTTTTTTGAAGAATTCGCCGATCGCGTAATCTGCGTATTTCACCGCATTGTTATCGGTACCCTTTGGCTGTTCGTAGAGTTCAATTCGGCCATCCGGAAATTCAAACGGCGCATGGTTGGAGGATGAAAATGCCAGTGTGAAAAATGGCTTGCCTGTTTTGTGGTGGGCAAGCAATTGTTCATGGGTTTTGTTGAGCAAATCTTCATCTGACACGCCCCAGCTGCTCACAAATACCGGGCTTTTATAGTCTTTCTGTTCTACGATATGGTTGAAGCCATTGCCGGTAAAAAAGCTGCGCATATTGTCAAAATGCGACTCTCCGCCGTAAATAAACTCAGTGTTGTAACCACGTTTTTCAAGTAATGCCGCCAGCGTGAAAAAGTTTTTCTGTGATTTTGAAAGCTTCACTGTGCTATCAGCAGGCGTAGGCGCAAAACCGGCCGTTACGGCTTCAATGCCGCGCACTGAACGAGTACCGGTCGCATAAAGCTGCTCGAACCAGACACCCTGTTCTTTAAGTCGCTCTATATTCGGTGTGACTGGAACGCCGCCTAACGACTCTACAAAGGTAGCGCCCAGGCTCTCTTGCAGAATGATCACGAGGTTAAGCGGTTTTTCGCGTTTATGGCTAGGGGTTAAAGTCGTGAGTGTTGGAATATCGGTATCTTTTGCGCCAGTGAGTTTCAGTATTTCTTCGCGCGGCATTTTGCCGTAAATATCACTGGATTTTGTTTCTTTAAGCAGGCTGTAAGTTGCATAAACTACTGAGTAACCAGAGTTAAGAACCAGACTATTCACCATGCTATCTGCTGTAATGGCAAACATAGCCGGGTTTGCAGGGCGGTGACCCAGTGATGAGCGGATGCCAAATGCGGTGAGTATAAAAATCAGTGGCCAGATCACCCAGATTTTTTTATTAGACCAGCTTGGCTGCATGCTAAGCCATGGTTTCATGTAGCGATGTGCAGCCCAGGCGGTAAAGATGGCGGAGATCAGTACGGAAAAAATCTCAATTTTGAATCCGCGCCAGAGCATGCTGAACACTTCATTCGGATACTTGAGGTATTCGACAAAAATACGGTTGGGGCGTACATCGTATTCGTTAATAAAGCCTGGTGTGGATACTTCCAAGAATATTAATAATGTTATGGCAGCCACTACCCAGACATAGGTGAATTTTTGCCAGATTTTGAATAATCGCTGTGTAGCGAGAATCGGTGCCAGTAATAGCGGGATTAAAGCGATCAGTAAAAGTTGAATAATATCGACGCGCACACCTTGTAGCAGAATTTCGATCAATTTACCGGTATTCGCCACACGATCAAACTTCCAGATGACGAGGCCGATACGTGATGCAGAAAGCAAAATAAGCCCTAGTATCAGCATCGCGACAAATGGAGCAAACGGACCTAGCTTGGACGACAGCTGCCAGATTGATTGATGCAATTTCTTAATCAAAGACATATGTATATAGAGTATTGAAATAGGTCACTATTATAAGGTTAAAGCTATTTTTCGTATGTAGTTTAAGGATTTGATTTTTTTAGACCAATCCAGCTCGCAAACGATTTGTAGTAGGCAGGCTGGCGTGCGCACAGGTAGATCATCACCACGATATTGAGTAATGCTGTGGTTAAAAACAGTTCCGGAATATTTAAGCCCTGATGGAATATCCATAACGAAAAACCAGCAGATACCACCATGAACAGCGCATTCAGGATATTGGTAGCGGCAATCACTCGAGATTGATGACTCTTTTGGGCGCGTGACTGCACAAATGCATACAGCGGTACGATATAAAATCCGCCGAACAGCCCGATCAGCAAGATGTCCATTATCAGGCGCCAATGACTGAAAATGATATTGCCATGCATATCAATATGCTTATGGATAAACGTCATGTAATCGGCAAGCGTTTGATTATTCCAGTGTTCGTGGATATGTGTGCTTGAGTAATATAAGTCTATGCTGAATAGTGTGATACCAATGCTGCCAAATAGCACAAGGCCAAGCTCTACTTTGCCTTTGGATAGTCTTTCGCATAGCAGGGAGCCAACACCGATGCCTAGCGAGAAGGTTGTGAGCAAAAGTATAAATACACTTTCATCGCCATGCAGCACGCTTCTGGCAAAATTCGGGAACTGTGCCAGCAAGGTTGCGCCGTAAAACCAGAACCAGGAGATGGCAATGATAGCGAGCCACACCGTTTGGTGCTGCCAGATAAACTGGATGCTGCGATAGGTTTCAGTAAACGGATTCCAGTTGATTTTCAGCAGCGGCTCTTGCGCCGGGGAGTTGGGTACGCCGCGGCTGTGCCAGTAGCCTAATACCGCGATGATTAAAATAGCGACGCTGGTGATGAGTTCGTGCGGGTGCTGAATCGCAAGCCACGCGCCTAATACCTGCCCGAGAAGAATAGCGACAAAGGTGCCCATTTCTACCATGCCGTTGCCGCCCATCAGTTCGTGCTCACCCAAGTGTTGCGGCAGGTAAGAATATTTGACTGGGCCGAACAGTGTCGAGTGCATGCCCATCATGAACAGTGCGATTCCCAGCAGCCAGATGTTATGCAGAAAAAAACCGGCACTGGCAAATAGCATGATGCCGATTTCAAAGATTTTTACGAGGCGTATAATTTTCGACTTTTCAAACTTGTCTGCTAATTGTCCTGCGGTGGCCGAGAACAGAAAGTACGGCAGAATAAACACACCGGGCAGAATGGTGACCAGCAAGGCAGAGTCTAAGCTGGTGAGGCTTGCTGCATGAAATGCAACCAGCGTGATGAGTGCGGTTTTGAACATATTGTCATTAAACGCACCCCAGAATTGCGTCATGAAAAATGGCCTGAAACGCTTTTCTTTCATCAATTTAAATTGGTTGCTCATGCAGTTCTTTCGGTGGATATTTCGTTAAGCCGCTTACTTCAGCTTTTTATAGATGGCTTTGATTATATAGTGCCAATAGAGCACAGCAGAAGTATCACTATCTTGTTAGTCATGCATTCTCCGCCATATTCTTCAAGGTCACATAATCCGTTTTCCCGGTGCCTAGCATAGGTAGTTCTTCTACCACAATCAATTTTCTGGCAACTGCAAGTTCCGGGTTTCCTAACTCTCTGGCACTGTTGCTGAGTTGCTCTCGATTTAAATTGGTATCGGTAGTAAACAGCAGAATGCTTTCACCGCGCTGGCTATCAATTTGTGTAGTAGCAGCGTGCTGGTGTTGCGGCGAGGCATGATTGGCGATACTTTCTACAGTTTCCAGAGAGACCATTTCACCGGCTACTTTGGCAAAACGTTTAACGCGGCCTTTAATAAATAAAAAGCCATCTTCATCAATGGTCACAATATCGCCTGTGCTATGCCAGCCTTCGTGGCTGGTATCAATCACTCCCGGATTGTCATGCAGGTAATACCCCAGCATCACGTTGGGGCCGCGCACTGATAGCAGCGCGCCGTCTTCTATGCCCGGTACTGGGTCCAGTTTGGATTCCAGTCCCGGTATTAAGGTGCCCACTGAGCCTGGTCTGTTGGCCATAGGGGTGTTTACAGCCAAAACTGGTGCACATTCTGTAGCACCGTAGCCTTCCAGAATACGAATGCCAAATTTATCTACCCAGGTTTTGCGCACTTCTTCGTTGAGCTTTTCGGCACCGGCGACCACATAACGTAATTTATAAAAATCGTATGGATTGGCATACTTGGCGTAGTTACCTAAAAATGTGCTGGTGCCGAATAATACGGTACAGCCGCGATCGTAAATGACTTCCGGGATTACGCGATAATGTAACGGTGACGGGTAGATAAACATGCGACTACCTACAACTAGTGGCATGATCGCGCCGCAGGTAAAGCCAAATGCATGAAATAGCGGTAACACCATCATGAATTTATCCTGCATGGAAAAATCAATAATCGATTTGATTTGTGCAACATTCGCCAGAATGGTGCTGTGAGAATGTACAACACCTTTTGGTTTGCCCTCAGAGCCCGATGTAAACAAGACAACGGCAGGATCGTTCGGATTGCTTTTTACAGTAGCAAGTCTAGGGAACCATAATGCAAAACCCATCAGCCATAGTTTATCCAGCCAGCTGAATTTTGGCCTTAAGTCTTCCAGATAGATAATATTAATGCCTTGTAATCCGGCAATGGTTTCTTCCAATGTCGCGGCTTTGATGAATTCCCGAGAGCTGATAATGGTTTTGACACAGGCTGCCGTGCATGCATTGCGGATACCTGTGCTGCCTGCTGTGTAATTGAGCATGGCAGGAATACGTCCGAATGCGCTTAAGCCGAAAATAAGGCAAATCGTGTTAGTGACATTTGGCATCATGACGCCTACATTTTCATTCTGTTGTGTGACTTTTTTGCTCAGTTTTCCTAATGCCAGACTTTTTTTCAGCAGCTCCCCGTAATTTTCTTCTACCTGGCGCATGTCCTCCACTAATACGGTACTGCGGCCATAAGTTGAGACTGCATCTAAAAATGACTGAAACAGCGTGTTGATCTGGGTAGAGCTGAATAACATATTCTGCATTTCACGACGCATGGCATCACCGGCCAGCCGGCGGCGTGCTTTTGCAGTGGCAGCCTCTGGCATGGCAATGTGGCGCGTCGGCAAAATAGTGATATTGACTTTGGGAAACAGCTTTTTGACGTGAGATTCAGATAGGCGGCTAAAGTAGGAATGTGAGGCACCTTCAATGCGGACCGGCAAAATCATTGCGCCGGTTTTTGCCGCCACAAAACCGGGGCCGTCATAGACTTTCATCAGGGAGCCGGTGAGCGTGATACGGCCTTCCGGGAAGATCACTACCGGTTGTCCGGATTCCAGCAGCTTGATCACTTTTTTCATCGCCAGCGGTGAAGATGGGTCAACAGCCAGATAAGGCGTTAAACGCAGGACTTGCCTGAAAAACCAGTGGTCGAGCACGCTGGTATGCACAACAAAGGTGGCGCGTATCGGCAGAAATAATCCCAGCAGTAAACCATCTAGAAATGATTCATGATTGGCAATCACCAGCAGCTTTCCCTGCTTTGGCAGATTGGCAATGCCGCTGACATTAACTCTGAAGATAATGCGGCAAATCAGTTTTAAAAATCTTGCAATCATGGGTTTACCTTCTTGTTAATATTTCAGGTTTCATTCTTGATATAGCTAAGTACGCGCTGTAAGGCGTCGGCTACTGCTTCGGTATTGACCCAGAAATACACTTCTTTGCCAACTTTTTCAGAATCAAGCACACCGGATTGATGCAATACTTTTAAATGATGTGTTACCGCGGTGCGGCTAAGTGTAGTGGTGGAAACAATTTGTAGAATGTTCAGTTTCTCACCTTTTTCAAAGGTAAGCAGAATGCGCTGCCTATGCTCATCGCCCAATGCTATAAAAATGGCGGCAGTGTTTTTAAAGTCTACGGGAATGTCGGCAATCAAATTCATAACTATATAATTAGTTATTTAGTTATTTGTGTCAAGTTATTTAAGAATGCGACAGATACAATAAAAAAGGGACGCTTACGCGTCCCTTGAGTTTACTACGGGGTTTATTGCTTTTAACTACTTAGTTAGCTGTGATATGCGCGTTCACCGTGTGCGCTCGTATCTAAACCTTCACGCTCTGATTCTTCAGTTACGCGTAAACCAACCAGCATGTCTACAATCTTGAATGCGATGACTGAAACAACCGCTGACAGTACCACTGCAGTGACTACAGCAGTGACCTGGGCAGTCATTTGTGCACCAAAGTCGTAAGCAGCTACACCGTTGGCAACATAATCAACTACACCTGCACCGCCTAAAGCTGGGTTTACGAACACACCGGTAGCCAGAGCACCGAAGATGCCGCCGATAGCGTGGATACCGAATACATCTAAGGCATCGTCGTAACCTAACCAGTATTTCACTTTAGCTACAAAGAAGTAGCAGATTGGTGAAACCAGCAAGCCGATCACGATTGCACCCAATGGGCCTACGAAGCCGCAAGCTGGAGTAATTGCAACCAAACCTGCTACCGCGCCAGAAGCGGCACCCAACATTGATGGTTTGCCACGTAATGACCATTCTGTGAATGACCAGGCTAAAGTAGCTGCTGCTGCTGCGATAGTTGTGTTAACGAAAGCCAATGCTGCGTAACCGTTAGCTTCAAGGTTAGAGCCAGCATTAAAGCCATACCAACCCACCCACAGTAACGCTGCACCAACCATTGTTAAAGTCAGGCTGTGTGGTGTTAACGCTTCTTTGCCGTAGCCGATACGTTTACCAACCATGATTGCACCAACTAAACCTGCAACACCAGCGTTGATGTGAACAACAGTACCACCTGCAAAGTCCAGTGCACCTTTAGCCCACAACCAGCCTGCATTCGCTACTACAGTTTCAAGTGAAGCTGCGTCGGTAATTGCATCAGGACCATCCCAGTACCAAACCATATGTGCCAATGGCAAGTATGAGAATGTGAACCAGATCACCATGAATATCAGAATTGCAGAGAACTTCATGCGTTCAGCAAATGCACCTACGATCAGCGCCGGCGTAATTGCTGCGAAAGTCATTTGGAAAGCAACAAAAGTCAGCTCAGGAATATAAACACCTTTGCTGAAAGTTGCACCTAATGATTCAGGTGTGATGCCAGCCAGGAATGCTTTGCTTAGACCGCCAAAGAAAGGACCGCCGCCGGTAAATGCCACGCTGTAACCATAGATTGCCCACAATACTGACATCAGTGAGAAAATCATGAATACTTGCATGAGTAACGAAAGCATATTTTTCTGACGTACCAAGCCGCCGTAGAACAGGGCTAAACCAGGAATTGCCATCAGTGTTACCATGATGCTAGCTAACAGCATCCATGTGGTATCGCCTTTGTTAGGCACCGGTGCAGGTGCGGCAGCGGCTTCAACCGGAGCTGCTTCTGCGGGTGCAGCAGCAGGGACTGCATCTGCTACCGGTGCAGCGTCAGCTGCAGGTACAACTTCTGCTGCAACTGCATCCACTGCAGGTGCGGCATCTTCAGCAAACGTAGTGCTTGTAGCACCAAGGCCCAGCATCATGACCAAGGCAAACATCGAGAGTATTTTTTTCATGTTTATCTCCTTATAAAGCTTCAACGCCGGTTTCACCGGTGCGGATGCGATAAACTTGTTCAAGATTGAATACGAAGATCTTGCCGTCACCGATTTTGCCGGTAGCTGCTGATTTTTCAATAGCTTCAATCACCTGGTCCAGCAAGCTGTCATCAATAGCGATTTCAATTTTTACCTTAGGCAGAAAATCTACAACGTATTCAGCACCGCGATACAGCTCAGTGTGACCCTTCTGGCGACCGAAACCTTTTACTTCGGTTACGGTAATGCCTTGTACGCCAATAATAGATAAGGCTTCTCTGACCTCATCCAATTTAAATGGCTTGATAATTGCGGATACAAATTTCATACGTACCTCCTGGTTCTTTAGGAAAGCGGCAGCTGATTGAATCGTTCAGCTGCCACTGTGTTTGCAATGTAAATTCTTGCAATACAAATTAAACTATTAGAAAGTTTTTTGTACAAATACTGTGAATTGATCTTTGCCTAAGTGCTGACCAGATACATCGGTGAAAACTGATTTTTTAGCATCAGTATCAGTGTAGTAACCGCCTACATTAACGCCGTTAGCAAAGGCTTTTGTCAAGCCGATTTTCCAATCAGCATAATCGTATCTGCTGTTGCTTGTACCGTTGGTTTTACCTGTAAAGTCTTGGTAGCCATAATGGGCAAGTGCAGTAAAGCCGGCGCCGAATGGAACGTTCAGATTAAGTTCTGAGTAAGTTGTGCCATCAGCATCGTCGTAACCAAACGCGCCATCAGAAACCACTGCTGAAACCTTACCACTTAACCAGCCGTAACTCAGGCTACCGTAAATTTCTGTTGTTTCCGCTTTTTTAACACCTGGGTTTTTGCTACCTGGGTAAATGTATTGCAGTAAACCAACGTTGTAGCCAATGCCGGTATCACCAATAGTATTTGCATAACCGCCATATAAGTCTAATTCCAGGCTTGAGCTTCTGTAGTAATCGCCATCGCTTAACCAGCTGATGTTTGAGCCCCATGCACCAACATAAAAACCGCTCGCATGTGTGTAATCAACACCGCCTTGTAGCGCTGGATCTTCGCGGGTTTGTGTCAAACCACGGAAAATGTATTGGCTATACAGGCCTACATTGTAAGCAATAGTATGAGGAGAAGCTGGTGCAGCTGCTGGTGCAGCATCTTCAGCCATTGTAATGGTAGGCACTGAAAGTGCGCTTAATACTGCAAGTGATAATAATGATTTACGCATATTGCTAACTCCTGTTAAAAATAAAAGTGATTAATTAAAAACACACATAGGATGTAAAGCAAGGCGTGTGCCAACAATTTTTCTTTTATTAATCAGTGAGATAGATAATTATATTATTACTTCATGAATGTAAATTTTTTAATTAATCTGATAAACTGGCTTAAATTATTAAGGAATAAAATATGTTGGATGCTCAAAAAATTAACGAAATATCTAATAAAATCAAAGAGGTAGTTAGTTCGTCGCCTTTGGGAGATGTTGAAAAAAACTTAAATGCACTATTAAGGGGCATGTTCACCAAAATGGAGCTTGTCACACGTGAGGAGTTTGAGGTGCAGGCAGAAGTGTTGCGTAATACACGTCAAAAACTTGAATTGTTAGAGGCGAGGCTTGCTGAATTAGAGTCGTCCGCATCAGAAACACAGCAAGCATCAATAAGCAAGTGAGTACAGCCAAATGAGCTTGGCAGTACTGTATAGTCGCGCCCTTACCGGCATGGACGCCCCGGAAGTGGTGGTTGAAGTGCATTTGGCAAATGGTCTTCCCAGCTTCACGATAGTCGGGCTGCCTGAGGCAGAAGTTAAAGAAAGCAAAGATCGCGTGCGTGCTGCGCTCCAGACGGCGCAGTTTGAATTTCCCGCGCGGCGTATCACGGTCAATCTTGCGCCAGCTGATTTACCAAAAGAGAGCGGGCGTTATGATTTGCCGATAGCGCTTGGTATCTTGGCCGCGAGTGGCCAGATCCCATCTGATAGCCTGTCTCGCTATGAGTTTGCAGGTGAACTGGCGCTCACTGGTGAGCTGCGTCCAATACGCGGTGCATTGGCGATGACATATAAATCTTATAAGAGCGGCCGCGCTTTTGTGCTGCCAGTTGATAGTGCTGCAGAAGCGGCATTGGTAAGTGACGCTGTTATCTATCCTGCCAGATCATTGCTGGAGGTTTGCTCACATTTGTGCGGGCGCACTGCATTAGTGCAGATGGATGCCGCTACTGAGCAAACAAAAGTTTCCTACGCCGACTTTGGTGAAGTTAAAGGGCAGTCAGGGCCTAAGCGTGCGTTAGAGATTGCCGCCGCAGGTGGGCATAGCGTGATCATGAGCGGACCACCCGGTGCCGGTAAGAGTATGCTCGCCAGCCGCTTTGCCGGCATTTTACCGAGCATGACCGAAGAAGAGGCGCTGGAGTCGGCTGCGCTGCAATCGCTGAATGGGAGTTACAAACTTGAAAACTGGAAACGCAGACCATTCCGGTCACCGCATCATACGGCTTCCGGTGTTGCTCTGGTAGGTGGAGGCGGTATTCCGCGTCCGGGTGAAATTTCACTGGCACATCGTGGTGTTTTATTTCTCGATGAGCTACCTGAATTTGACCGCAAAGTGTTGGAAGTTTTGCGTGAGCCGCTTGAGAGTGGTCAGATCACAATCTCACGTGCCGCACGCCAGGCGGATTTCCCGGCACAGTTTCAGCTAGTTGCTGCCATGAACCCTTGCCCATGCGGTTATTTGGGACACTACAATAATAAGTGCCGCTGCACCCCTGATCAGGTGACACGTTATAAGGCCAAAATTTCAGGGCCATTGCTGGATCGAATTGACCTGCATATTGAAGTTTCTGCATTGAAAGAAGATGAACTTACTAATGCAAATACAGCGGAAAGCAGCGATTCGATTCGCGCCCGAGTGGAGCAGGCACGCGAAACTCAATTGCAGCGTCAAGGTAAAGCGAATTTCATGCTTGGCACTACGGAGATCGAGCAATATTGCCAGCCTGATAATGCCGGACTCACTTTACTGAAAACGGCTATCGCTAAGCTTAATTTGTCAGCACGTGCTTATCATCGTATTTTGAAAGTAGCGCGCACCATTGCGGATTTGAATCATGCCGCCAATATCCAGCCCGCTCATATCGCGGAAGCAATTCAATATAGAAGGCATGGGCTCTGATAGTGATTTAGTGGTTATCCCTCGTTAGTTTCACTGCGCTCCTGTAACTTTATCACGGCTGGACTGTTGTTATATTTGCTATAAATATGGGATTTAATCACATATTTATAGCAAATTCTGCTTTATAATATTGCTTATTTTTATACTTTTTTGGCCTCAGTCGAAGTGGTTCTGCTGAGTAGCCATAATAAGGAATAAGCACTTTATGAAGAAAATTGGGTTAGGCCTATTGGTTCTTTTTGTAATCATTGCAGGTGCTTTATTCTGGCTGCGCGATAATCTGGATGGGCTAGTGCGTGATGCTATTGTTGAATATGGCAGTGAAATGACACAGGCCAAAGTGAGTGTCGGCAATGTAAAAATTGACGCAGTTAATGGCGAGTGTGTGATCAGCAATTTTGTTGTGGGTAATCCAACCGGCTTTAAAACACCATATGCGTTTAAAGTTGATGAGTTTACGGTAGCGCTGGATCCAGCCAGCATTACCGATGATGTAATTACCGTCAGAAAAATTGCCATCATTGCACCGGAAGTCATTTACGAGAAAGGCGCTCGTATGACTAACTTTGATGCAATTCAGAAAAATATTGCAGAGTATTTAGGCCCTTCTGACAGTGAGCCAACACCTGGCAAAAAGCTGATTGTAGAAGAGTTCAAAATGCTTGACTCAAAAGCGCAGGCAACTGCCGAATTCATGGATGGAGAAACTGTGACGGTAGCACTGCCAAATTTGACTAAGCGCAACATTGGCAAAGCCGAAGGTGGTATTACGCCAGGCGAGTTGGGTCAAAGAATTGCTGGAGCTATGGAGAGGCAGTTATTAAAAGCCGTGAGCTTTGATCAGCTCGGTAAAGCTGCGCGGCAGGCAGGCGGTGCAATTGGTGATGCTGCCGGGGACGCAATGGATGGGCTAAAAAGCTTATTTTAGTGGTATCCGTAATTTAGCTATACGTTCAGGTATTGATGATTTTATGACATTCAGTACCGCTTGTTATCATTTAGGCTGCTTTAATCACCTGCTGCAATAGCAGGCCATTTCAACAAGTTAACGCACAATCGCTGTTATGTATTCACGCAATATTGAGAAGCCTTTCTCAAGCAAGTGATACAATTCCACCTTAAGCCTAATCCACTGCTTTATTTATGTATAACAGAACAATATCTGCCACTGAAAACACGCTTAGAGAATTGCTCGCACAGCGCATCCTGATACTGGATGGCGCAATGGGCACGATGATTCAGCAATACAAGCTGACTGAAGCTGATTACCGTAACGAGCGCTTTGCTGATTTTAAGGCGCCGGCGGGTGAGCGTGAAATATTTGTTAAAGGTAACAACGAGTTACTTACCTTAACGCAGCCGCACATTATTCAGGAAATCCACGAAAAATATCTGGCTGCGGGTGCCGATATTATTGAAACCAATACTTTTGGTGCAACCAGCGTCGCGCAGGATGATTACCATATGGCGCATCTCGTCTATGAGATGAACGTTGAGGCTGCTAAATTAGCCAAAGCGGCTTGTGTCAAATACAGTACGCTGGATAAACCGCGCTTTGTTGCCGGAGCATTGGGCCCTACGCCTAAAACGGCATCTATTTCACCGGATGTGAATGATCCTGCGGCACGTAATGTGAGTTTTGATCAGTTGGTAAGTGCTTACCTGGAGCAGGTGCGCGGCTTGGTTGAAGGTGGCGCTGATATTCTGATGGTTGAAACCATATTTGATACGCTTAACTGTAAAGCTGCTCTGTTTGCGATTGACACCTTCTTTGAAGAGCATGGCAGCACCTTGCCGATTATGATTTCCGGCACCGTGACTGACGCATCCGGACGTATTCTGTCAGGCCAGACCGTGACCGCATTTTGGCATTCGGTAAGACATGCCCAGCCGCTCACCATTGGTTTGAATTGTGCTTTAGGTGCAACGTTGATGCGCCCCTATGCTGAAGAATTGTCAAAAATCGCCGATACCTTTGTGTGTATCTACCCAAATGCCGGTTTGCCTAATCCTATGAGTGATACCGGCTTTGATGAAACGCCAGACGTTACTTCCAGTCTGGTGAAAGAATTCGCGATCAGTGGCTTTGTCAATATTGCCGGCGGTTGCTGCGGTACGACACCGGCGCATATCAACGCGATCTATGAGTCGATTAAAGATTTGCCGCCTAGAGCCGTACCTCAAGTGCCACCGTACACCAGACTGTCTGGCCTCGAGCCATTTATCATTGATGACAATTCACTGTTTGTTAACGTAGGCGAGCGTACCAACGTTACCGGCAGTAAAGCGTTTGCGCGCATGATCATCAATGAGCAGTATGAAGAAGCACTCAGTGTTGCACGCCAGCAGGTGGAGAATGGCGCACAGGTCATCGATATCAACATGGATGAGGGTATGCTGGATGCGGTAAAAGCCATGACGCATTTCCTGAACCTGATCGCTTCCGAGCCTGATATTGCGCGCGTGCCGATCATGATCGACTCATCCAAGTGGTCGGTGATTGAAGCTGGCCTCAAGTGTGTACAGGGTAAAGCGATTGTTAACTCGATTTCGATGAAAGAAGGCGAAGCCGAGTTTCTGCGTCAGGCCAAATTGTGTCGCCGTTACGGCGCGGCTGTTATCGTGATGGCGTTCGATGAAAAAGGCCAGGCTGACACTTACGAGCGCAAAACTGAAATTTGTAAACGTGCTTATGATTTGCTGGTGCAGGAAATTGGTTTCCCGCCAGAAGATATCATCTTTGATCCTAACATTTTCGCGATTGCTACCGGTATTGATGAGCATAACAACTACGCGGTAGATTTTATTAACGCGACGCGCTGGATTAAAGAGAACCTGCCGCACGCCAAAATTTCAGGCGGTGTTTCCAATGTGAGTTTCAGTTTCCGCGGTAACGACCCTGCGCGCGAAGCAATTCATACCGTATTCCTCTATCACGCCATCAAGGCGGGTATGACCATGGGTATTGTGAATGCCGGCATGATGGGCGTTTACGATGATCTGGCACCGGAATTGAAAGAGCGTGTGGAAGATGTGGTGTTGAACCGCAGGCCAGATGCCACCGAACGCATGATTGAGATTGCGGGCACCTTAAAGGCTGGCGGCAAAAAAGAAGAAGCAACGCTGGAGTGGCGCGGTACGCCCGAAAATCCAGTCAGTGTGCAGAAACGTCTGGCGCATGCCATGGTGCATGGCATTACTGAATTTATTGTAGAAGATACCGAAGAAGCGCGTCTGGAAGTCCTGCATAGCGGCGGCCGACCGATTCATGTGATTGAAGGTCCGCTCATGGATGGCATGAATGTGGTTGGTGACCTGTTCGGTCAGGGCAAGATGTTCCTGCCACAGGTAGTGAAGTCTGCACGCGTCATGAAGCAGGCCGTTGCGCATCTGATTCCGTTCATTGAAGAAGAAAAAGCACTCGAAGAAAAACGCACAGGTATTGTTGCCAAGCCTAAAGGCAAGGTCGTGATTGCGACGGTGAAAGGCGACGTGCATGACATCGGCAAAAACATTGTTTCTGTGGTATTGCAGTGCAATAATTTTGAAGTAGTGAACATGGGCGTGATGGTGCCGGCGGCTGAAATTCTGGCAATGGCGAAAGCAGAAAATGCTGACATTATCGGCTTATCCGGATTGATTACCCCGTCGCTGGAAGAAATGGCTTATGTTGCGCGCGAAATGCAGCGTGACCCGCATTTTCATGGTTTAAAAACACCATTGCTGATAGGCGGCGCGACGACTTCGCGCGCGCACACTGCGGTAAAAATTGCACCGCATTATGATGGCCCGGTGATTTATGTGCCGGATGCATCGCGCTCGGTGGCAGTGATGCAGTCGTTACTCACGCTTGAGAGCCGTGATGCGTATATCAGTGAAGTGCAGGCCGATTACGAAAAAGCACGTACGCAGCATGCCAATAAAAAAGGCACGCCATTACTCACGATTGCCGAGGCGCGTGCCAATAAAGCCAAACTTTCATTCGCAGGTAATGACGCACCGGTAAAGCCTAAATTCATCGGTCGTCGCGTGTTCAAGAATATTGATCTGAGCCTGATTGCGCAATATATTGACTGGTCACCTTTTTTCCAGACCTGGGATCTGGCCGGGCCTTATCCTGCCATTCTGACGGATAAAGTCGTGGGGGAAGCGGCAAGCAAGGTATTTGCCGAAGCGCAGGCCATGCTCAAGAAGATTATCGATGGACGCTGGTTAAGTGCCAGCGGCGTGATCGCGCTGATGCCTGCCAATACAGTGAATGATGATGATATCGAGCTCTATACCGATGATTCGCGTAAAGAAGTTGCGCTTACCTGGTACGGTATGCGCCAGCAAACCGTGAAACCTGTCATTGACGGTGTGGCACGTCCGAACCAATGCTTAAGTGATTTCATTGCGCCGAAAGGTGCGGATGACTATATCGGCCTGTTTGCCGTGAGTGCCGGCATGGGTATGGAAAAGCGCCTGGCGCAGTTTGAAGCCGCACATGATGATTACAGCGCCATTATGTTCAAGTCACTGGCGGACCGTCTGGCCGAAGCCTTTGCTGAATACATGCACGAACGTATTCGTACCGATTTTTGGGGCTATGCCGCTGATGAACATCTGGATACGGACGCCTTGATCAAAGAGCAATATCAGGGGATCCGTCCTGCGCCTGGCTACCCGGCTTGTCCGGATCATACGGTAAAGGCAGATATGTTCAAGCTGCTGCAATGTGAGGAAGTCGGCATGACGCTGACAGACTCGTTCGCGATGCAGCCTGCCGCAGCCGTCTCTGGTTTTTACTTTGCGCATAAAGAAGCTAAATATTTCAGCGTGGATAAAATTGGTGAAGACCAGCTGCTGGATATGGTAAAACGCAGAAATCTGCCTAAAGAATATTTAGAGCGCTGGTTGGCACCAAACTTGGGTTAATTGACTTAAAGCAAATCTCATACTATTTTTATAATAACTACAAAATTATGCATATCCATATTTTAGGTATCTGCGGTACATTCATGGGCGGTATAGCAGTGCTGGCCAAGCAGGCCGGGCACAGGGTCACTGGCTGCGACGCCAATGTTTATCCGCCGATGAGTACGCAGCTGGAAGCGCAAGGCATAGAGCTCATTGAAGGCTTTGCACCGGAGCAGATCAAGCTCAACCCGGATATTTACGTGATTGGCAATGTGGTGTCGCGCGGCAATCCGCTCATGGAAGAAATCCTCAATCGCGGCTTGCCTTATATTTCAGGGCCACAATGGCTGGCTGAAAATGTGCTGCAAGGCAAATGGGTGCTGGCAGTGGCCGGTACGCATGGTAAAACCACCACTAGTTCCATGCTGGCATGGATACTGGAATATGCAGGTTTGGCACCGGGCTTTCTGATCGGTGGCGTACCGGAGAATTTTGGGGTGTCGGCAAGGCTGCCACAAACGCCGGTACAGGATGCAAAAAGCACTTCACCTTTCTTTGTGATTGAAGCAGACGAATACGACACCGCCTTCTTCGATAAACGCTCCAAGTTTGTGCATTATCGTCCACGCACCGCCGTGTTGAATAATCTGGAATTTGATCACGCAGATATTTTTGAAGATTTGGCTGCAATTGAAAAGCAATTTCATCATCTGGTGCGTACTGTACCGCAACAGGGGTTGGTTGTCGCCAATGGTAAAGAAGCCAGCCTGCAGCGCGTGATTGATAAAGGCTGCTGGACGCCTGTAGAAAAGTTTGGCACTAATGACGACTGGCAAGCTGCTAATGCCCAAGGCGATGGCAGTTTTGATGTTGTTAATCAAGGTAAGCCGCAAGGTCGTGTCGCGTGGGGCCTGCTGGGTGAGCATAACCGCATGAATGCGCTGGCAAGCATCGCAGCTGCGCGCCATGCCGGTGTTGGTATTGATGTCAGCATTGCCGCATTAACCGAATTCCGCAACGTGAAGCGCCGCATGGAGCTGCGTGGCGTAGTGAATCAAATCAGTGTATATGATGATTTTGCGCATCACCCGACTGCGATTGAAACCACAGTGGCGGGTTTACGTGGCAAAGTAGGCGCAGAGAGAATTCTGGCTGTGCTGGAGCCACGTTCCAACACGATGAAGCTAGGCGTCATGAAAAGTGCCTTGCCTGCGAGTCTGAAAGAGGCTGATCTGGTGTTCTGCTATCAGGCCAATCTGGGCTGGGATGCTAAAGAAGCGCTGGCGCCGATCAGTGTAAAAACTTTGGTGAGCGATGATCTGGAACAGCTGGTAGCAGCCATAGTGCAGGCCGCAAAAGCGGGAGACCATGTGTTGGTCATGAGTAACGGTGGTTTTGGCGGCATACATCAAAAGCTGCTCGACGCATTAAAATCTGTTGTGTAAAGTACAAAATTTGACAACAGTGCGTACTAAGACCAAGTTAAATAATATGAACTCACTCATATTCAAGCTTAAAACCATGAGCGGTATGAGCATTGCGCTATGGTTTTCAGTGTTGCTGCATGTGGTTTTACTGAGCATACATTTCGAGCCGCAACTCAGTAAATTCAAAGATAACCTGGCGATCCTCGAAGTCGTGCTGGTGAATGCAAAAACACAATCCAGACCAGACAATACTGAGGTTTATGCGCAGGCTAATCTGGATCGTGGCGGTAATACCGAGCAAGACCGCAAGATGAAAACTGCGCTGCCCGTATTGAAATCGCAAAAACCAGAGGAGACTCCCAAGCCGCTAGCCAATACTAAGCAGGCTGCGCAGGCAACACTGCAGACTAATGCTGAACTGCGTGAGCAGAAGCGCGTTGCCGAATTAGAGAAGCACGCGCAGGAACTCATGACGCAAATCAATGCTGTAAAAGCTGTGGAATCACAGGTAGTGCAGAAGGCCGCAGCGAAAGAAGCGCAGTCGGGAAGCCAGACAGCGCCCAAGAAGCTTGATTTAGAAGCTATTGCATCAGCTGCGATAGAAATGGAAAAGCTGGAAGCGATTATTTCTAAACAACAGGATGAGTATCAGAAACGCCCGAAACGTAAATTTGTGGGAGGGCGCACCAAGGAATATAAATACGCACTCTATGTCGAGTCTTGGCGGCAGAAAGTAGAAAAGATCGGTAATTTGAATTACCCGGAAGCGGCCAGAGATTTGAAATTGTATGGTCAATTACAGATGACAGTATCCATCAAGCCGGATGGCAGTGTAGATGCTATAGAAATCAACCGTAGCTCCGGGCACAAAGTGCTGGATGCAGCAGCGCAGCATATCGTGGAGTTGGGCGCACCTTATGCGCAGTTCCCGGAAGATATCCGCAAGGAAGTTGATATCTTGAGTATTACGAGGACTTGGACATTCACCAAAGAAGACAGCCTTGCTACCGAGTAAGCCATTATCTTTTGCATTTCTGCGTTGTTATTCTCGCTTGCCGTACCATGTGTACTGTCTGCGCTCGAATGCCTAGCGTAAATGTAAAATCTTAATGGCTTTGGCGCATTTGGAAATATAAAAAATTCAGCGTTGGCTGCGGTTCACTGTACTTTTCGTACTGTCTTCACCTCGCCGCCTTGGCTCTTTAGATTTTGAGAAAATTATAGCGTCTGCGCCCAAGTGCCTAGTAGAAATATAAAGTCTTAATGGCTGAATGATTGCTGAGAGTAAGAAATACTTATACGAGAAACTTTAAATGACAAACTATTTTGAACACCACGTCTTTTTCTGCTTGAATCAGCGCGAGGATGGCGCTGCCTGCTGTATGGATAAAGGTGCCGGCGCTGCTTTCGATCACATGAAAGCGCGCGTTAAAAAGCTGAATCTGAATGGCAAGGGAAAAGTACGTGTAAATCGCGCCGGCTGCTTTGACCGTTGCGGTGAAGGTCCGCTGTTAGTCATTTATCCACAGGCGGTCTGGTATACCTTTGTCGATAATGAAGATATAGATGAAATCATTGAAAGCCATTTGCAAAATGGTAAAGTCGTTGAGCGGCTGGTGGTGACTTAGGTTAAGTTTCTTTAAGCGCCTTGGCTTACCATCAGTCTAGGTGCTAGTCTGTATTGAGCGCGCAAGTGATATGCGCGCTTATTTTTTGAGTGAGCAGTTCCACTGCTGCTGAGTCAAGTTTAGCCGGATTACTTTCTCGCAGGGCTTCTCCCCAGTGTGAATTCGGAAAGTGCCTATCATTTTCGAAGCGCGGAATCACATGCCAATGAATATGCGGCGTTTTATTACCCAGGCTCGCAAGATTGATTTTATCCGGATTAAACATTTCCCTTAATGCCAGCTCTACGGCAAACACGGTTTTCATCATGCGTGCGCGTTCGGTTGGCACCAGATCAGTCATTTCTTTGATATGCGCCAGCAGTTCTACCCGACAGTAAGCCGGGTAATCAGCGTCATTCAGCAGCACAACCCGGCAGAACTGATCCTGCCACAAAATCGGGTGTGAAGATGGCTGGCACAGTGCACAGGTCATATTATGAGGCAGCCAGCATACGGTCTAAGGTGAGTTTTGCCAGCTTGGCTTCATGTGCCGGTACTTTGATCTGGTTAACGACATTGCCTTCAACCAGGTTTTCCAACACCCATGCCAGATGCTGTGGGTCAATCCGTGCCATGGTTGAGCATTCACACACTACATGGCTCATGAATTGCACCAGTTTGCCTTGCGGTTTCATCTGCTCTGCCAGACGCGTCACCAGATTCAGTTCGGTGCCCACCAGCCATTTGGTGTTTGGTGCGGCTTCGCTTACAGTTTTTAGAATATATTCAGTGGAACCGACGAAGTCTGAATGCTGGCAAACTTCAAACGGGGCTTCAGGATGAGAAATGACGAAGCCGTCCGGATGTTCTTTACGGAACTGTGTAATGTTTTGCAGGCGGAACATCTGGTGTACCGCGCAATGCCCTTTCCACAGCAGAATCTTGGCATTTTTGATTTGCTCTTCAGTCAGGCCACCCATCGGCAAGTCTGGGTCCCACACCGGCATCTGCTCTAATGGAATACCCATCTTGTAGCCGCTCCAGCGGCCCAGATTCTGATCCGGGAAGAACAATACTTTTTCACGCTGCGCAAAGCCCCATTCCAGAATCTTGGGTGCATTGGTGCTCGTGCATACAATGCCGCCATGCTCACCGCAGAATGCTTTCAAATCGGCAGCAGAGTTGATGTAAGTGATCGGTGTAATCTGCTCATCAAAATTGAGTACTTTATTCAGCTCACGGTAGCTGCGCTCAACTTTTGCGAGGTTGGCCATATCCGCCATGGAGCAGCCGGCAGCCAAATCCGGCAGAATGGCAATTTGCTCCGGACGGCTCATGATATCTGCGACTTCGGCCATGAAATGTACACCTAGAAATACGATGAATTCAGCGTCCAGATTTTCGGTATAGCGCGACAGTTTGAGTGAGTCGCCGGTGAAGTCGGCATGGCGGTATACGCTCTCATGCTGGTAGTGGTGACCCAGAATTACCATGCGTTTGCCCAGCTTTTGTTTGGCTGCAAGAATGCGGCGCTGACAGTCGGCGTCTTCAGTCGCTTGGAACTTCTCAAATTTAATCGGTGAAATCTGCATATATTTTCAGTGTGTAAGTAAAGCTTAAATGCTAAAAGTGTTTATTTTATAACGTTAATTGATGTCGTTCACCTAATCTTTTCAAGGCGTCGACATTGGTCCAGGAAAAAACGCGTTTAGCTGCCTCGCGCCAGTCTACCCATTCATAGCGTACATGCTCATCTGGTGCCAGTTTAACCGGCAGTGCTGACGGTAATGTTAAACCAAACAGATGTTCTCGGTTTTCTGTAACTCCGGGCGCATAACGGTGGCGCCAATGCGGATAAATTTCATAGACATTGCTGGTGTGCCAGTCTTGCAAGTCATATGCGGTTGCATCTATGCCCGTTTCTTCAAGCACCTCGCGAATGGCAGCCTGCTGCGGCGTCTCATCCTGCTCCAAGCTGCCGGTAACAGATTGCCAATAACCAGCTTTGTCTGCACGCTCCATAATCAGTACCTGCAAATCAGGGGTGTGAATCAATACCAGCGCAGAAATCGGGGTTTTATAAGGTTTCAAAAATCGATAACACCTAATGATTAGAGGGTGATTTCTTGACTGCGTTCGTTAAATTTTTTGGCAGCTGAAATACCACGTTTTCTACCACGCCATGTAATTCTTGAACTTGATTGGCACCAAGCTGTTGCAGTTTCGCAATCACTTCCTGCACCAACACTTCCGGCGCAGAAGCGCCTGCCGAAACGCCAATTTTCTGTTTACCCGTCAGCCACTCCGGTTTAAGGAAGCTGGCGTTATCTACCATATAAGCTTCAACGCCCTGATTCTGAGCGACTTCACGCAGGCGATTGGAGTTGGAGCTATTGGGCGAGCCGACAATAATCACCAGGTCACAATCTTTGGCCATGATCTTGATCGCATCCTGACGATTTTGCGTGGCATAGCAAATGCTGTCGCTTCTGGGAGCTTTGATATTGGGGAATCGCTTTTGCAGTGCTTCCACTACCATGGCTGCATCATCGAGCGAAAGCGTAGTTTGTGTGACGTAGGCAAGCATGTCAGGGTTGCGTACCTGCAGTGCTGCTACATCTTCCGGTGTTTCAACCAGATACATGCCGGTGGCATCTTCTTGCTCGTCAACCTGACCCATAGTCCCTTCGACCTCAGGATGTCCCTTGTGTCCGATCATTACGATCTCCAGACCGGCCTTGCGCATTTTTTCCACTTCGATATGCACCTTGGTTACCAGCGGGCAAGTGGCGTCATATGCGGTCAGGCCGCGAGTGTCTGCTTCAGCGCGTACAGCTTTTGAAACGCCGTGGGCACTGAAAATAACTGTGCTGCCAGCTGGAATCTCATCCAGTTCTTCGACAAAAATTGCACCCTTGGCACGTAGCTGATCTACAACAAACTTGTTGTGCACGACTTCATGGCGCACATAAATCGGTGCACCGAATTTTTCCAGCGCCTGCTCTACGATAATGATCGCGCGGTCTACCCCGGCGCAAAAGCCGCGAGGGTTAGCAAGTACAATATCTGAATTTGTGTTCATTTGTTTATATCTTTGTTCAATAACTTGAGTTCAATTAAATGCGCGCTCAAAATTTAATGTTGTGTATTCAAACTAACTGATTTTTCAGGTAGCAGGTGCATCGGGTATAATCGCACAAGTTTTAATTAATGATTAATAAAGTCTCACTATGAAAAACACCGCAACCCTACTGATTACCTGCCCGGATGCCAAAGGCATTGTGGCGGCAATTGCAGATTTTCTACATCAGCACAATGCCAACATTTTACACGCAGACCAGCATCAGGATGCAGAAAATAATCTATTCCTCATGCGCGTAGAGTGGGACCTTGCCGGTTTTAATCTGGAAGAAGCCAGCTTTAACGCGGCTTTTGCAGTCATTGCCGATAAATTCAGCATGCAATGGCAATTAAAGTTATCTCAGCATAAAGCGCGTGTTGCGATCATGGTGTCGCAGTATGACCATTGCCTGGCGGATTTGTTGCATCGACATAAAAGTGGAGAGCTTGCCTGTGAAATTCCACTGGTGATCAGTAATCATCGCGATACGGAAAAACTGGTGCAGTTCTATGGTGTGGATTTTCATTACATCGCGGTAACCAAAGATAATAAAGCTGAAGCAGAAGCTGCCCAGTTTAAATTGTTTGATGAATACAATATCGATTTGATCGTACTGGCGCGTTACATGCAGATTCTGTCACCGGATTTTGTGTCACGTTACCCGCAGCGCATCATTAATATCCATCACTCATTCCTGCCGGCATTTATCGGTGCGCGTCCTTATCACCGTGCGTTTGAGCGCGGCGTTAAGCTGATTGGTGCAACTGGACATTACGTCACGGAAGTGCTGGATGAAGGCCCGATTATTGAACAGGGAATCGAGCGTATCTCCCATCGTGACCAGGTAGAAGACCTGATTCAAAAAGGTCGTGATCTTGAGCGCGTAGTACTGTCAAAAGCGGTGCGCTGGCATATTGAAAATCGTATTTTGTTGTATGCGAACAAAACTGTGATTTTTGATTAACTCAAGTTTTCAGTGAAAGTTTGGTCATAAAAAAGCGAAGAGTCATCTTCGCTTTTTTATTTCTTCCGTGTTTATTACTTATTAAGTCGGCAACTATTCAATGATAGTTTCAAGTGCGAATAAGTCCTGCACTTTTTCACGCTGGCGAATCACGATAGATTTATCACCGTCTACCATCACCTCCGCTGCGCGCGGGCGCGTATTGTAATTGCTGGACATGCTCATGCCATAAGCACCGGCAGACATGATGGCCAGTAGATCGCCTTCAGCTAATGCCAGATCCCTGTCATGGCCCAGAAAGTCGCCGCTTTCACATACCGGACCTACTATTTCATAGTTCTGGGTAGTGGCAACACGCGGCTTTACTGCCTCAATCGCATGGTATGCATCATAAAGTGCCGGACGCATCAGGTCGTTCATGGCTGCGTCGACTATCGCGAAATTTTTGGTTTCAGTGTGCTTCAGATACTCAACCTTAGTCAGCAATACACCTGCATTACCTACCAGTGCACGGCCTGGTTCAAATACCAGCTTGATGTCACGGTTGCCTAGCTTTGCGCGCATGGCTTTGGCATATTCGGTAAATTCTGGTGGGGTTTCATCGCTATAGCAGATGCCGATACCGCCGCCAAGATCAATGTGTTGAATATGAATCTTATTCTTTTCCAGCGCATCCACCAGTGCCAGTACGCGGTCAAAGGCATCCAGAAACGGTGATAATTCTGTAATTTGTGAGCCGATATGGCAATCTACGCCGTGGATGGCAATGTTAGGCATTGCAGCCGCCTGCAGGTAGATATCTAGTGCGTCTTCATAAGCCACGCCGAATTTATTGTTTTTTAAACCGGTAGAAATGTAAGGGTGTGTTTTCGCATCCACATTCGGGTTCACACGCAATGAAACCGGAGCCACTTTGCCCATGAAGCCTGCAATGTCATTCAAACGCACCAGCTCACTGGCTGATTCAACGTTAAAGCAGAAAATCCCAGCTTCAAGCGCAGCACGCATTTCATCAGCTGTTTTGCCTACGCCCGAGAACACGACTTTTGATGGGTCTCCGCCAGCGGCAATCACTCTCGCCAGTTCGCCGCCCGATACAATATCAAAACCGGCACCCAGTTTTGCAAACAGATTCAAGATGGCAAGGCTGGGGTTGGATTTAACGGCAAAACATACCAGATGATTTGAGCCTTTAAAGCCAGCATCAAAGTGCTCAAATGCCTGAGTCAGTGCTGATTTGGAATAAACATAGCAAGGCGTCCCAAAGTTTTCAGCGATTTTGTTAAGGGCTACATGTTCAGCATGCAGTGTGTTGTCTTTGAAGTTAAATGCGTTCACGGTAATGGCTTATCGATAGTTTTAAGAGTTGGGCTAATTTACTTTGCAGCTTTGGTTGGCTGTGGGTACTGTTGTTCAGGGATGTACAGCGGCCCTTTGGTGCCGCATGCATTCAGGAAGAGGCATGTAGCCAGTAATAACATCATTTTTTTAGTAAGTTTTTGCATAAGTGATGATGATGGCGAGTTTTTTAATAAAAAATTAGCTAAAGTTAAACATGATTTCATTCTATCATTTTTTGTGGGTATGCACTTTCCATAAAATTCTGATGTATATTTCAGGTGTTATATTTAATGCGCAAATGTGGCTGTACAACCGCTTATTTGTTAAAACTTACCGATTGTCAGTTGCCGGTAGACGCACAAAAAATCAAAGTGCATGATGTATCTTGGTCAAAAGGTAAAATAAAATGGTTAGTCTATTGAAATTTCAATCCAAATATAGTGCTAGCAAAACTTGGCAAGCTAAGCATCGTGGCTTTACTTTAGTAGAGCTGGTAGTGGCCGTGGCTATTATCGGCATTCTGGCATCGATAGCACTTCCTAATTATCTGGACTATGTCAAAAAAGGCAGGCGTGCTGCAGCACAGGCCCATCTTATGGATGTGGCGCAGCGTCAGCAGCAATATTTGCTTGATGCCCGCAGTTATGCGGCAGATCTCGCCACCTTAAATATAACGACACCAAGTGATGTTTCTAGTTATTACACAATCACTATGGAGGCTGCCGATGCTGCACCGCCCACTTTCAAAGTGACAGCAACCCCTACCGGTACACAGGCAGGTGATGCGACGTTGACCCTTGACAATGCCGGTACCAAGACTCCTGCTGAGAAATGGTGATTTATCAGTATGAATAGATTCAGCTCTCGATATCGCCACCCAGCTCAGTTTGCTTCGCATTGTGCTTGGCGAGCATGTCGAGGATTTAATCTTGTTGAGTTGGTGGTCGTGATTACGATTATATCGATACTGGCGTCGGTGGCGGTGCCTGCATTTACCGGAATGATTACCAGAATGAAAGCGCAAGGCACTGCTTCAGATTTACATATGGCTTTGATGAAGACTCGCAGCGAGGCGATTAAGCGCAATACTACTGTTAAGTTGGCAGTAGCTAGCGGCGGCAAGGGTTGGTCAATTTACCCATCTGCCGCAGAGGGTAATGTTTTAGAGAATTATACAGTGAATGGCAATGTCACTATCAGCGGAGCTGGTTCTGTTGAATACAATAGTTCAGGCCGTATTGCCGGTGTTGTGTCTTTTGGAATCAAAGCTGTTATGGGATCTGAATCTGCCGAGCGCTGTGTATCAACCAGCTTGAGCGGCTTACCTAAAGTGAAGAAATCAGCATGTTGAAACAACAACTAATTCAGCATAAACATGAAACAGGCGTCACTTTGATAGAGGTGCTGGTAACTATTGTTATTTTGGCTTTTGGATTGCTCGGTTTGGCCGGGCTTCAGGCGAAAGTTCAGCTCACAGAGGTTGAGTCATACCAGCGTGCTCAGGCCATCGCGTTGTTGTCTGATATGTCGGAACGTATCAGTGCCAACCGTGGTCAGGCAGCATCATATGTAGTTGCCAGTATTGGAGATCAGGCTTGCGCAGCTGCTGATGGAACTGTAGTTGGTAACGATAAGAGTCAGTGGTGTAATGCACTGCGAGGAGCATCCGAAAAATTGGGTGGTAAAGATGTGGGTGCCATGGCTGGAGCTCGTGGGTGTGTAGTACAGATTCAAGCAATTGATCCTACTGCAGGTGTATGTACGCCGGGTATTTATCAAGTGACTGTTGCATGGCAAGGCCTGCATAAGACGGCCGCACCTGCGGTTGCATGCGGCAAGGATAGTTATGGTGCAGATAGCTACCGGCGCGCCATTTCTACGCGAGTGACAGTAGGTTTACCAGGATGCGTTTAATCATGTCGGGCGTAAATATGAAGGCTGTTAATAAAAACAATAGTGGTTTCTCGCTCATCGAACTTATGGTTTCTGTTGCACTAGGCCTCATTATTTTAACGGCACTTTTCATCATTTTTGTGGGCAATATACGTTCTCGTGGTGAAATAGAGAAGGCTAGCCAGCAAATTGAAAATGGCCGCTATGCCATTCAACTCTTGACGGACGATCTGAGACTGGCGGGGTTTTTCGCTGAGTTTGATTCAAGCTTGATGGCTTCGCCGGGAGCGCTGCCTGATGTATGTGCTACAGCAGTCAGTGACTTAAAAAATAGTTTCATGCTTCATGTACAAGGCATCGACAATGGTGCAACAACTCCAAGCTGTGTAGCCGACTTGAAAGCGGATACTGATATCGTGGTGGTTCGCCGAGCAAGTACCTGTGCTGCGGGGGCTGCAGGCTGTGAAGAGGTTGCCGGTGCTCCGCATTTTCAATCCTCTTTATGTTCCAATTCCAATGAGCTTGATCATCCTACTTATTTGGATCATCACTTCAAGTTAAGCGCAAGTACTGCTGATCTGACACTGAAAAAGCGAGATTGCGCCACTGCTGCTGCCTATTACCGCTACCGTACCCATGTTTATTTTATTGCCAATAACAACGAGAGCGGTGATGGCATACCTACACTCAAACGTGCTGAGTTAGGTGCAGCTGGTTTTAGTGTGGTTCCATTAGTAGAGGGTATTGAAGATTTACAGATTGAGTATGGACTTGATAAGGCAACCGTTGATGGTGCGCCCGACTCATATACTGCAACTCCTGCCGACATTGATGACTGGCGCACTATAGTGGCTGTGAAAATAGGTTTATTGGCACGAAACACTGAGAAAACCCAAGGTTATACCGATTCCAAAACTTATACCTTGTTATCAAATGCTGCAACCAGCTATGCAGATGGCTACAAACGTCATGCTTTTCAGTCTACGGTGCGATTAAATAATCCATCCGGCAGGAGAGTGCAATGAGAATGAAAACATCAAAGCAAAGCGGCGCTACGCTGCTGGTAAGTTTGATTATATTGGTGCTGATGACATTGTTAGGTGTGAGTAGCTTTTTGCTTGGTAAAAGTAACATGCAGACTGTCGGCAATATGCAGCAGCGTAACGAGGCGATGGCTGCAGCGCAGCAAACGGTAGAGGAAACAGTGAGTAAACGTAGTTTTTTGAAACCCCTACAAATGCGGTGCCAGGTGGGTGTGCTACTCAAATGTGTTGATGTAAATGCTGATGGTAAATCAGATGTAACTGTTGTGCTTGCAATTCTAAGTGTGTTCAGGCGCAAGTCGTACAGAATGCTGCCTTAAATTATGCTGACGAAGAAGATGCCGGTTGTGCTATTGGAACGCAGCAAAATTTGTACGGAATTAAAGGTGCAACTACAGGTAATTCAATTTGTGCTAACAGCTTATGGGAGCTAAGCGCAGAAGCTACCGACGATGTGACTGAGTCAAAAGTGACTGTTACGCAAGGCGCCGCCGTGCGTGTATCAACCGATAATGTAGCGACGTCATGTCCTTAATATCAGGAATTTTTATGAAAACATATTTCAGATCATTGTTTATTATCTTATCTATCTGTCTTGGTGTAGCTGGCTTGGCGTCTGCTGCACATGCAGAAGATATTGATATTTTTATTGGCGAATCTTCTGGTGGCAACGATAACCCTAATGTACTGATCGTCCTTGATAATAGCTCCAACTGGTCTGCTGCCAACCAGGGGTGGCCTACAGATGCTGCACCTCCGGTGGCTTGCGGCAATGATTGCAATAAGCAGGGGTATTACGAACTGAAGTCACTGCGAAAAGTAATCAACTCCTTGCCAACGGGTGCTTCAGGTGTGGGGCAGGTCAATGTTGGCTTGATGATGTTTAATAATTCCAACGCTACGCGTGATGGAGGTTATGTACGCTCTGCCATCAGAGAGATGAATGCAGACAATAAAGCCAGGTTCATTGCTGTCATTGATCAAATAATATCTAATTTTAATACAGAGACTGCGTCGTCCTCGGTACAGTATTCAGCGGCACTGTTTGATGCTTTCAAGTATTTCGGCGGTTACACCGATGTTGCCCATGCCACAAAAAATATGAAGCCTGCTGTTACACCGGATTTTAATGATATTCGTATATTCAGTAGAAGATTCTGGGGTTCAAATGATGTAGATATTAATAAGGATGGTTCCCTTAAACGCGATCCAGATGCCTATGAGAGTCTCTTTAATATTAGATACGAGCCGCCTAAACAGACAACCTGTGGCAAAAACTATATTATTTTTATAGGTAATGGATTCCCGGCAAGCGAAAGCTCTAATGTGGATATGCGCAATGCACTTAAATACTTGTACGATGCTGAGAACCCACAAACCACCTTTGCTGAGTTTCCTGTTGCTAATTACTTTTGCTCTGGCACCTTTACAGACTTAAATAATACTTGCTATGCGGATACAACAGCCTGTGCGGCAGCTAAGCCAGGTGATTCTGCCTCAGTGCTCTATCAATGTAGCACTAATAATAGCTGCAAAGGACAGAAGAGAGTTATTCAACAATGTACATCTGTTAGCGCTACATACACTACACCATCCGCAAATGCTGCTAATCGTTTTGCAGATGAATTTACCGATTTTCTGTTTAAGACCGATGTTAGTGATACTACCGGGCAGCAAAATGTATACACCTACACGATAGATGTGTATAAAGACCAACCAAACGTTAACCAGACATCATTGCTTAGGAATATGGCAAAATTAGGTAACGGCCAATATTTTAGCGCAACAGATGAAACCAAAATATTTAATGCAATGCAAGAGATTTTCGCCGAAATTACTTCCGTTAACTCCACATTTGCATCTGCCAGCTTACCGGTGAACGCGACTAACCGTACGCAAAATGAGAATCAGGTGTTTATTGCAATGTTCCGCCCGGATTCGGCTGCTAAACCACGTTGGTATGGCAACCTTAAACGTTACCAGTTGGTTGATGATGCGGGTAATATCGAGCTTGGTGACGCAGATAAAAATCTTGCAGTAAATACTCAAACCGGTTTTATTAAGGATTGTGCAGCTAGCTTCTGGACTTCTGATTCAGGTGATTACTGGAAGAACTATGCTGTTCCCCCAAGCACGTTGAATATTTGTGCAAATGATGGGGTTGGAAAGTATTCTGATCTGCCAGATGGTCCACGCGTTGAAGCTGGTTCAGTTGCTGAGGTCATTCGTAAAGGTAATAGCCCAACTGGAACGGATACTACTCCAACCTGGAAAGTAAACCGTAAAATTTACGCAACGACAAGTGTAGCGTCAATAACGCCAGTATTGCTTGATACGTTATCCACGCTACCGACAACAGCGCCAAACTTGAAAGAATGGGTGCTAGGCTATGACGTCGGCAGTGATAAATCTATTGGCTATGCTAAAGAGAATGCCATCGGTGACAAGGAAACGCGCGCAACGATACATGGTGACGTTGTACATTCGCGCCCGCTGCCAATCAATTACGGTAGTGGCAATGTAGTGGTGTATTACGGTGCCAATGATGGTATGTTAAGAGCGGTAGACGCTGCTACTGGTAAGGAAAATTGGGCGTTCCTGCCTTATGAATTTAATTCTCGTCTGAATAGATTACAGGATAAC
The DNA here is from genome assembly GCA_020622105.1 of Methylotenera sp. Lineage (GTDB taxonomy): Bacteria > Pseudomonadota > Gammaproteobacteria > Burkholderiales > Methylophilaceae > Methylotenera. The sequence goes on along the minus strand of JAHRYP010000003.1, from coordinate 57,152 downwards.
GAGCCCAAGATTAACTACCCGCATCTGTCTACAACATTAACACCTACACCTACACCTAAAGATTATTTCTGGGATGGTACGATGGGTGTATATCAGAATGCTGATAACTCTAGTGTCGTGATTTATCCTACGATGCGTCGTGGTGGCAGAATGATCTATGCCCTTGATGTGAGCAACGGCAAAACAGATAAACCTGATATCAAGTGGAAAATTGGCTGCCCAAATCTGGAGAATGATTCTGACTGTATTGGTGGTGTTGAGGAAATGGGGCAGACTTGGTCAACACCCAATGTTGGATTTATTAAAGGCTACTCAACAACGACACCAATATTAGTTGTGGGTGGCGGTTACGATAAATGTGAGGATGAAAAAACACCTACACCTGGATGCGGCGGCGCTAAAGGTCGAGGAGTATATATAATTGATGCATTGAGTGGCGCTGTAATCAAGAAATTTGACACTACTCGCAGTGTTGCCGCTGATGTGGCTTTGATTGATGTTGATAATGACAGTAATGTTGACTTTGCCTATGCGGCAGATACCGGCGGTAATATTTACCGTATCAATTTTATTAATCCAAGTACGAAGGCTTCATTAGCTCAGGGGGAGTGGAGCAGTGCTAAAGTTGCATTCACCAACGGTGGAGGCCGTAAGTTTCTTCACCCACCTGCACTTTTGCAGGCGAGCGGAGGAAAAGTATATCTGGCAATTGGCTCAGGTGATCGTGAGCGTCCGTTGTTGAGCGACTATCCATATACAAATGTTATCAATCGTTTCTATGTGTTTATGGATGATATCAATGACGTAGCTTCATATAATCTGGATGATAATGCCACAATGTTTGATTACACCACGTCAACTGGCTGCGATGCAGAAAAGGTATTGCCTAGCTCGGCCAGAAAAGGCTGGTTTATGAATTTGAGTCAGAACGGCAGAGGCGAGCAGTCAGTTGGCTCGGCGCTAATAGTGGGTGGTTTGGTTACCTTTGGTACTAATAGGCCTGTTCCGGCTACAGACGGTAGTTGTAGTACCGCATTGGGTGAAGCGCGTGGCTACTGGGTGAATTTATTTAATGGTTCTGGTGCTATTGGTGTAGATGGATCCTGTGGAGGTAATCGCTCATCAATATTCTTGGGCGGCGGCTTGCCAGTATCGCCAGTGCTGGCTACAGTGCCAGTTGATGGTAAAACCACTACAGTAGTTATTGCTGCACCAAAGAAAACTGGTGCAGGTGTAGGTGGAGGGTCAGGAAATGTGACAGCAAAAGACTCCCAATATAGTCCGCAAAAAGTAAAACCTTTGATTAAATCAAAGCGTAAAATGAAATATTGGAAATCTTCAGGCGATAAGTAAACTGTAGTCTAATTTTTAGGGTACTTTCACATCGTGAAGTACCCTTTTTAATTTGACTCATGAAGACTAATTCTCATTTTGAGTGGCATCAAGAATTGACATAAGGTTATTTAATTTGGTATTCCAGTGCGAATATTCGCTACGATCTGCTCGATCACGGTACCATCTTTCTCCGTTTTACGGATCTTAACCGGTAGGTATTGATAGTCAACAGCAAGCCAGATTTCGGTTTTATCTTCATCGCTGCTGCCCTTCAGCAGGTGAATGGTTTTTAATTCGCCTAGTTTGGTGCTAATGGTTTCTTCACCTTCAAAGCTATAGATATAAGTGCGTAGCCGTTTGCCGTTGGTCATGGTGATCTGCATTGTTTCCAATGCTGGTGCGAACATAAACTGATACATAAAGCTTAAAAAATCTTGTGTACCTGCAACCAGATTGGCAGTGCTTCCGCCTTTGTAGGTATGCATGTGCAGAACACCATTACTCCAGTTGAAATTTGCAGTTTGCGACTTTTTTTCGTCGTTACCGTATTGATAAGAGTAAAAGTCAGGCTTCAAGCCATTTTCAGTGACATTACCTTCACTCTTTTGAATGAGGTCACCGAAGAATAGAGATACCAGACCTTTAGCTTCTGTAGTGCTGATAATCGAATAGCGTTTATTTTCATCAATATTAAAAATAATCTTTGTGACACCTGCAGCCGATGTATTGACTCCGCGCATGACCTCAAACTCCGTTTCTACATGGCTATATACAGTTTTTTCAGGCTCTGTTTGCGTTGAATTATTTTCTACAGTTTCACTAATGTCTTCTATGGTATTTGCTAATTCGGTTCCGGATGGATCTACATTTGCAGATTGGCTGATGTTAGGAGATTGATCAATATTTGCAGACCGGATCACCGATACATCTTCCGTTGAGTCTGCAAGTTCTGTCGACTCGGGAGTTGCCTCACGTGCTGCTACAGATTCATTTTTAGGTGCTTTGTGATCGTTTACTGCTTCATTATTGTTATCCAGTGCTTGTATATTATCCTGCACTTCTTGTTTTTGAACTAAATGCATGTCGAGTGTTTGCAGGTCTTCCACGATCTGCGGCAGGGAGATAGAAAGTCCACTAAAAAACACAGTATGTAGAAGTATGGAGCCAATTAGAGTAAACAATAGCAGCTTGTGTCGCACAAATTGCAATTTCAGGCGGCTAAGCGCTTTAGAAACGGGGTGCTGTGGCTGCATATTTAAGTAGAGCCGTGCTCTGTCTTATCGGATTCTAATAACTGAGTCTTATTGTAGAGGAGTTTTGCGGTAATCAGGCCATTAATAAGACCAAAGAACAATGCAGCCGTTGCAAAGATTGGTATCAGGTAGCTAACGCTGGCATGCGGAATCAACCATAAACGCACCACGATCAACTGCCCTGCAATATGTGCGAATGCAGCAAGGATACTTAAAGTAATAGCACTGAAATATCGTTTAGGTAAGTGCTGTGCTGCCCATAGCGTGCCCAGGCTGAGTAGTGCGCCGCTTAAACTCAGTGCAAATGTCGGCGACATAAACTGCCCTAGCAGCAGACTACTGGCGAATACACGCAAAATACTGACCCAGGCTGCAGTCGCAAAGTCATATTGCAGCAGTACATACAGTGTGACAATATTGGCTATGCCAGGTTTGACTCCGGGCAGCGGCGACGGAATTACAGCCTCCACCATGTGCAGGGCAATGGCAAAAGCTGCCAGTTTTGCAATGCGGTGGTCGTCAATAGTGGTTTGAATTTGCATCTGTGATTAAATCAGCTTAATAATTAAGTGAATCATAAGGCTTCTGTTCGCCAATCAGTTCCAGACTGATCTGGTTAGGTAAGCAGATTGCAGCTTGCCCGCTACGCGTCAGCCAGCCTTGATGTACGCAATACTGATTATGACACGGCGATTTGGAAAATCGTACTTTACCTTGGCTAATGTGAATGACTGCGTCGCCGATAGCGCCGTGAACCTTAATGTCTCGCTGTTGATTAAGGTCGTAGGCAGCATATACTTTGTCGCCTATGCGAATCTGCACTTTAGACGCGTGCTCATGCGACCATAAGGTTTGGAACAGGTAGACAGTTAGCATTACACTGAAGATAATGGTGAGCCAGTCACCAATCAGCATATGTTTGAAAGTTGGTTTAGGGGAGCGTAACAAGCTTAACATGGCTGTTCTTTTTCACTTCCGGATCTAACCATTCTAGTTTTTGCGCCAATGCGTTGCTGACAACAATATTGGATTGCTGGTCTATGACCATGAAGTATTGTATGTCAAGCATAGCTGCAGTTCTCGCTTTATCTTCAGCAACTGCAATAAAGATAGGTTTTGATGCCACATCCGAGAGTACGCCTGCATTTTTCTGTGGCGGAATCAGTACCGTGACGGATTGAGTATGCTGTACCGGGTAACCACTGTTTGGGTCGATTATATGGCAGTAGCGTTTACCATTGAGTGTGAAGTAGCGTTGATAATCGCCCGAGGTGCCGACTGCCCAGCCATCGGCTAAATCGAGTGCGGCAATCGCGGCAGGTTTGCGCGGGTGCTGTATGCCAACGCGCCATGGCTGGTTACCATGCTGGCCGAGGGCAATGATATTGCCGCCGATGTTGACCAGTGCATTTTTAACCTGCTGATTGCGTAAATATTCAGCAGCTTTATCCAGCGCATAACCTTTAGCATAACCACCCAGATCCAGTTTTACATTGGGGTTGGTACTGTAGGCAGTGTTGTCTTTTACTACAATGTCGGTCATACGCGGGTTGGCTTTGACCAGCGCTTGAATTTTTGCATCATCAATGTTCACCGCAGTGAATTCATCGCGTTGAAAGCCCCAGCTGCTGACTAAATGACCGATGGCGGGGTTGAACAAGCCTTGTGACTTCACAGATAAATCTGTTGCATCGATCAGCATAGTAGCAAGTTGCGGACTGATGTTGATTGGTTTGTTGCCGTTGGCAAAGGCTGTATTGAGTGTGCCAAGCTCGCTGGGTTGATTGCTGCTGGCGGGTTTCCATGCATGCAACTGGTTGTGTAGATTCTGGAAATCCTGCAATACCTGATTAGCTAGCTGTTTTGCACGCTCTTCCGGTTCACCGTAAATACTGATATCGACCAGCGTGCCGAATACGTAACTCTGTGTATGATAAAGCGGCTCTTGCTTGAGAGCGCTTATACCCGCTATTGCCATAGCAAATATGGCAATAGCAATCAGGCTGATAGGCCATTTACGCATTTGTCAGAGCCGTTATTGTGCAAGATGCTGTTCTAGTGCATCCAGCATCACGCATGCCGGATTACAGTCAGTTTGTGCGGCAATTTCAACCATGCCGGTAGGGCTGGTAACATTGATCTCGGTTAAATGATCACCGATCACATCCAGACCTACCAGAAACAGGCCTTCCTGCTTGAGTGTTTTGCCTACAGTCGCAGCGATCTCATAATCACGGCTGCTCAACGGCTGGGGTACGCCGGTGCCTCCTGCTGCCAGATTACCGCGTGTTTCGCCGGCAAGCGGTATACGTGCCAAAGCATAGGGTAATGGTTCACCATTAATCACGATGATACGTTTATCACCTTGCAGAATTTCCGGCAGGTAACGTTGTGCCATGATAGTGCGCGTGCCGTGCTCGGTGATGGTTTCCAGAATCACGCTGATATTGGGGTCGCTCAATGTCAGCCTGAAAATACTGCTGCCACCCATGCCATCCAGTGGCTTTACGACAATATCCTGATGCGTGTTTAAAAAATCACGAATCAGTGCATTGCTGGCTGTGACCAGAAACTCAGGTGCGAATTGTGGAAAGCGCGCTACCGATAACTTTTCATTCCAGCCGCGAATGGCAGCCGGGTTATTAAAAACCTTGGCACCTTGACCGGCAGCTATTTCAAGCAGATAAGTGCTGTAAAGGTATTCGTTATCAAACGGCGGGTCTTTACGCATGATGATAGCGTCGAAGTCTGCCGGACTATTCTCGGCAGTCAAGCTTAACTCATAACCATCAGCACTAAATTCAAAAGACTGCGTATTGATTCTGGCCTCGCTGCCACGCAGAAAAAGATCATGCTGCATGCTCACAAACAGCTTGTGGCCGCGTTGACTAGCCTCGCGCATCATGGCCATGCTCGTATCTTTGTAGATTTTCAGGCTTGGCAGCGGATCCAGTATAAATACGAGTTTCATAGGGTGTAGTAAGCCAGTTGTTATTGATTAAGCGGGTTCTGTTCCTGCAGTTCAATTGCCGCGGCCAGCAGTGCCAGCCGCGCAACCACACCATAGGCATAGAAGCGGTTAGGTGGGGCATCCGGTGCGCCTGCGCAGTCAGGCAGGGTACAGGGTTTTTCAAACGCCAGTGGTACAAAATGCGAACCCGGGGCATTCAGGTTTTCATCTACGCCACGGCCGGTATGCACGCGGTAAAAGCCACCGATCACAAAGTGGTCCATCATGTAGACGACAGGTTCGGCAACAGCATCGTTGATGCTCTCAAATGTGTATACGCCTTCCTGAATAATAACTTCAGAAACTTCCAGGCCTTCTTTCACGACTGACATTTTATTGCGGGCTTTGCGGTTAAGGCCGCGCACATCTTCCGGTGATTTAACCGTCATGATGCCCATGCCATAGGTGCCGGCGTCGGCCTTAACAATCACAAATGGTTCCTGTGTCACGCCGTACTCTGCGTATTTCAGCTTAATTTTTTCCAGCAATTGCTCTACTTTAGCCGCAAGGCATTCTTCACCGGTCCGCGCGTTAAAATCTATTTCACCACAGGTCTCAAAGTATGGATTAAGTAGCCATTCATCAATACCGATCAGTTGTGCGAATTCACTTGCCACACGGTTATAAGCTGAAAAATGCTGGGATTTGCGGCGTGTGCTCCAGCCGGCATAAAGTGGCGGAATCAGATCCTGCTCCAGGTTTTCCAGAATTTCCGGAATACCGCCGGATAAGTCGTTATTCAATAAAATAGCACAGCTATCAAATGCTTCCAGTGTGACGCCATCAATGCTGGATTGCGCTAATGTGAGGCGATTGCCAACGCGCACTACCGGTTCCAGCAGCAGCGTTTGCCCGCCCGGTGTTTCAAACTTGGTAGGCACTGTAATTTCTGGTGAAATGGAGCCAACGCGGATATTCATGCCCGCCTGTTTCAGGATATTGGCGAGCTCGACTACATTGCGCAAATAGTAGCCATTACGGGTGTGGTTCTCCGGAATAATCAGCAGGCGGTGCGCTTCTGGGCAAACTTTCTCTACCGCTACCATGGCTGCTTGTACGCTCAGGTGCAGAAAATCCGGGTTGAGGTTGTTAAAGCCGCCCGGGAACAGATTAGTATCTACCGGCGCCAGTTTAAAGCCAGAGTTGCGTAAATCGACCGAAGCATAAAACGGTGCCGCATATTCCAGCCATTGTGAACGGAACCAGTGTTCGATTTTTGGCATGGCATCTAGCATACTTTTTTCTAGGCTTAACAAGGGGCCGTTCAGTGCTGTTGTCAGGTGAGGAACCATATTTGCTCTTTTCAATAAGTATCGCGTTTATATCGGCACTATATTACAGCTGCGCCGTGGTTAATTAAAGGGCATTTCTATAAATGCAGAGTTCGGGATGCAGTATTACCCGTACACCCGTAAAGGGCGTCCCCACCAAGCTAACCTGCTAAAGCAGGAAGCTTGGCGTGAAAGGGCATGTCCGTAGAATATATGCGCTGAAGCGCATTATTCATACGCCAAAGGCGCACGGAACGCAGGAGCCGAGATAGTATGCGCTATACAGCGAGGTTCCGAGTACCTGGCAACGCAGTAATGCGCCCAAAGAATGTATTTATAGGAGTGCCCTAAACTACTTGCTGTGCCTGCAGGTCAGCATGATAGCTACTTCTTACCATGGGGCCGCTGGCCGTATTATTAAAGCCCATGGCGTCAGCTTTTTGTTTGAATGTTTCAAATGCCTGTGGCTCAACATAGCGCATGACTGGCAGATGGTGCACGCTGGGTTGCAGATATTGGCCCAGTGTCAGCATACTGACGTTGTGCGCGCGCAGGTCGCGCATGACTTCCAGAATTTCTTCGTCTGTTTCACCTAGCCCTAACATCAGGCCAGATTTGGTCGGAATATGCGGGTACAACTCACCGAATTTTTTTAATAAAGACAGAGAGTTCTGGTAATCGGAGCCGGGTCTGGCTTGCTTGTACAGTCTTGGGATAGTCTCAAGGTTATGGTTCATGACATCCGGCGGTGCTTCACTTAGAATTTTCATCGCAACATCGAGGCGGCCGCGGAAATCCGGCACCAGAATTTCAATTTTAATGTCAGGTGATTTTTCACGTACTGCTTTAATGCAATCTACAAAGTGCTGTGCGCCGCCGTCGAGCAGGTCATCGCGGTCCACACTGGTGATGACTACATATTTGAGTTTCATCTGTGCGATGGTGCGTGCCAGATTTTCAGGTTCGTTGACGTCAGGTGGCAACGGTTTGCCATGCGCTACATCGCAGAATGGGCAGCGACGTGTGCAGATATCACCCAGAATCATGAAAGTGGCTGTGCCGCCGCTGAAACATTCACCGATGTTCGGACAGCTTGCCTCTTCACACACAGTATGCAGGTTATTGTCACGCAGCACGCGTTTAATTTCTTGATAGCGTGCTGAATCCGGCGCTTTCATGCGTATCCATTCCGGCTTGCGCTGTGCAGGCTGCGGGATGATTTTAATCGGTATGCGCGAAGTCTTTGCCGCGTCAATTTCCTTCACGCCGGCAATTTTCTGCCTGGGTGTTTTATTATCGGTTTTATTGCTTGTAGTATCAGTCATGCTTTTCCATATCATCAGTCAGCGCTGAATTATGCAAGTGTTCAAAATTGGCATTTAGTTTTTGCAGTAGCTGTTCACTTAGTGTCTGCAGGTCTGCTGTAATGCCAAGGTCTTTGGTCTGTGTGACTTTTAAGCCGGCATAGCCGCAAGGGTCTATTGCATCAAACGGGCTCAGGTCCATATCAACATTGAGACTCAGGCCATGATAGCAGCTGTTGTTTTTTACGCGTAAACCCAGTGATGCAATTTTAGCTTCCTGCGAGTTATTAAGCTGCACATAAACGCCGGGGGCATCTTCTTTTGCTGTCGCGTTAACACCGTGCTCTGCCAGTAATTCGATGACTGTGTTTTCCAGCAGGCTTACCAGCGTGCGTATATTCAGGCGTCTGCGCTGCAGGTCTGCCAGTACATACACAATAATTTGCCCCGGACCATGGTAAGTAATTTTCCCACCACGGTCTGTAAGTACGGTCGGGATGTCATCACGTTGCGGCAGCTTTACTTGCCTGCGATTGAGTCCTAGCGAATAGACTGGCGGGTGCTCGGTCAGCCACAACTCATCCGGCGTATCAACTGCGCGATTCGCGTTGAAACTTTGCATTGCCTGACATGTGCTTTCAAACGCTGTGAGGCCTAAACGCCGAATGACTAATGGCTGCTGCATTGCTGGCTACGCTGATTAAAGTGCGAATTTCACCAGAGGATGCGCACTTAATAAGCGGTAAACAGCATCAAGCTGATCTTGAGATGTTACATATACATTACAGGTCAGGCTGATATATTTACCGCCAGAGCTTGCGCGCATTTCTACATGTTCGGCCGTGAATGCCGGCACCAAGGTTTGAATGAGTCCAACGATGGTGGCTGAAAACGTCTCATGTGTTTCCCCCACGACTTTAATGGCAAAGTCACAGGGAAACTCTATCAGTGGTGGTGCGGTGTGGGGTTCTATTTCACGCATACACGTTACCTGATTATTGTAATAGCAATTTTATAGAGTCCCACGCGCGGCCTAAAATACCGGCAGTGTCGACTGCTTTTGCTGCAACCATAGAGCGCTGTTCAATCACTTTGCCATTCAGCATGAATTTTACGGTGCCGATGACCTGACCTTTTTTAATCGGGGCGATTAAAGGCTGTGTACTTGAAATCACAGCTTTAACGTTGGCATATTCACCTTTTGGCAGCGTCAGATATACATCGCTTGCAACAGTTGAGGCAACTATATTTTCACTGCCCTTCCATACTTTGAGTTGATTAATAGGCTGCCCGCGTTTGTATACTAGCGTAGAGTCAAAAAACTGGAAGCCGTAATTAAGCAGTTTCTGGCTTTCGGTTGCACGAGCGGCATCGGTAGGTGCACCCAATATTACAGAGATGCGGCGTGTGTTATCACGCTTTGCAGAAGAAATCAGGCAATAACCGGCAGATTCGGTGTGGCCGGTTTTCATGCCGTCTACATTCGGGTCCAGCCATAACAGGCGATTACGGTTAGGCTGTTTAATATTGTTGTAGCTATATTCTTTAACAGAATATAAACGTTTGTAATCTTCCGGGAAATCACGAATCAAGGCGCTGGCGAGAATCGATAAATCTTCGGCAGTCGTATAGTGCTGTGGGTCAGGCAAGCCAGTGGCATTCACATAGTTTGTGTTTTTCATGCCCAGGCGCTTAGCCTCTTTATTCATCATGCTGGCAAACAATTCTTCTGTACTCGCAATGCCTTCTGCCAGTGCAATAGATGCATCATTGCCTGACACAATAATCATGCCATGCATCAGTTCATCCACGGTAACAGGTTTGTTTGGCTCAATAAACATTTTAGAGCCTTCAACTTTCCAGGCGACCTCGCTTACTGGTAGCGTTTGTGTAAGTTGCAAATGTCCGTTTTTAACGGCCTTGAAGCTCAGGTAAGCGGTCATGATTTTAGTCAGCGATGCTGGTTCGATGCGCATGTTGGCATTTTGGGTGGCAATGACGTGCCCGCTGTTGAAATCTTTAAGCAAGTAAGCTTTTACTGCCAAGCTCGGTGGGGGAGCGATCTGGGCACTTTCCGCATGCGCTGATTGGCTAAAGCTTAAGGCGGCATATAAAGTGGTTGCAGAAATAATACTGATACTACGAACTAATATTGGGTGTTTGGTCATTTGAGTATATTAATGTTTACTGATTGGTAACGATTGCTGATAGGTTTAACTGCTTACGAACTTTATTGGCAGAGACATCGGCTTCTTTTTTGCTACTAAAAGGACCGAGCTTTACGCGGTATATTCCATCATTATACACATTAGTCACTGCTGCATCTCCGGCAAGTTCCAGCCCCAGAATTTTCTTCTGCAACAGGTCGCCATATAACTCATTTTTAAACGCGCCTACCTGTACATAGTAGCTTGCCGTTCTGGATTCGATATTGTCAGTTGGTGCCGTTGTCGTTGTCGTTGCTGCTGCTGGTGCTGTAGCAATCGCTGTTGAAGATGTTTCTTTGTAAGCTACAGGCGTGATAGCTGTTGCAGTTGTTGAGGTTGCTACTGGAGCGGCATTCATTTTTCTTAGTGCTTCAGGGCTGGTGTCAATCCACTCAACTTCAACTGGGCCGCTGCCGCGTGAGGTGATGCGTAATTTATAGGCTGCTGCGTAGGATAAGTCTATAAGCCTGTCATGCTTGAATGGCCCTCGGTCATTGATGCGTACGATGACTGAGCGTTTATTTAGCGGATTGGTTACCCTGACGTAGCTGGGAATAGGCAGGGTCGGATGTGCGCCGGTCATACCATACATATCATAGACTTCACCGCTTGATGTTTTTCTACCGTGATAACGTTTACCATACCAGGATGCAATGCCCTGTTGGTAATAAGGTGCATAGCGGGTCATCGGCGTATATTTTTTACCGAGTGCTGTATAAGGCTTGTTTGGACTCACTAGAGGCGTTTCAGTCTTGAGTTGCGCATCTGGAATGCTATCAATATCTGCCGGAGGATTATCACCCGGGCCGTCATCCAGATAATAGCCGCCTTTGCCAGCCGTGGTGGGTGAAGTTTTGGATGCGCGAGTATCGGAGCCCTCTTTTACTGAAGGCTGGCTGCTGCATGCGGCCACTAAAGTGATGCAGAAAATGACAATAAATCGTTGAAAGTTAAACATTCGATCACCTCTATAAAGTATCTATATGTCTTTGATACAGGTTAGGATACTGCTAAAAATAGTAATGAAAATGCAGAAGTGGGTGCAGTAAACCCACAAGAATAACACTTGTTAGTTTGCAACTAGGTTCTTGTGTGTATGTATGCTCATTAAAATACCAAAACCCAAGCATAGTGTCACCATCGAAGTGCCACCATAACTGATTAAAGGCAATGGTACACCTACTACCGGCAAAATGCCGCTGACCATGCCCATGTTAACAAAGGCGTAAGAAAAGAAATTTAATGTGATTGCGCCAGCTAGTAGTCTGGAAAAAGTGCTCTGCGCCTGCGATGCAATCATCAGTCCACGTATGATAATGACAGTGAACAGGGTAAGCAACAGCATGTTGCCCAGAAAGCCGAATTCTTCACTGAATACTGCGAAAATGAAATCGGTCGTGCGTTCCGGTAAGAAATCCAGTTGCGTCTGTGTCCCGTTCAGCCAGCCTTTGCCGGTTGCCCCGCCGGAGCCAATGGCTATGATGGCTTGTATCGTGTGGTAACCCGCCCCAAGCGGGTCTTGCGTTGGATCAAATAGAATCTCAATGCGTTTTCTCTGGTAGTCATGCAGCATGGACCAGAAGATGGGCATGAGCGCCAGCAGCGATACAGCGGCACCCACTAAGAATTTCCAGCTTAAACCAGCCAGAAACAGTACATAAAACCCTGATGATGCAATGAGTAATGAGGTGCCTAGATCCGGTTGTTTCATAATCAGCGCAACAGGTACTGCTAATAGAAAACCGGCAATAATAAAGTTTGTTGCACTTGGCTTGCCCTCGCGCGATGCAAAATACCATGCCAGCATCATTGGCATGGCAATGCGCATGAGCTCAGACGGCTGAATCTGCGTAAAGCCAATATTTAGCCAGCGCCTTGCACCATGGCTGATCGAGCCAAATAATGCAACTGCAATCAGCAGTAGAACTCCCAGGACGTATAGAGCAAATGCAACGCGTTCGAGTTTCTGCGGGGAGATATTGGCAACTACCCAGAGCACGCTTAACGCCACTCCCATATTGACGGCCTGCGCATACACGCGCTCAAGGCTTTGCCCGGATGCACTGTACAGCACGAACAGGCTGGTTAATAAGGCAAAAAACAGGCACGTCATCAGAAAGGCATCGATATGCTTGAATAAAAGCTGGAGTAGTTTGCTAATCATGTAGCTCTTCCTCTGGAATAGTTGTTGTTACGGCTGTGTTGCCGGTTAGCGTTTTATTTTCTTTTGCGGCTTCGGTAGCAGGTACTTTGCCTAATAAGTAATAATCCATTACTTTTCTGGCAATAGGGCCCGCAGTAGAGCCGCCGTGACGGCCATTCTCAACAATGACTGCCAGTGCAATAGTAGGGTCTTCGGCAGGGGCGTAGGCAATAAACAGTGCATGATCAAGATGGCGCTCATTGATTGTACTTTCATTGTATTTTTCATTTTGTTTGATGCCAATCACCTGTGCGGTGCCCGTTTTCGCTGCAATTGAATAACCGGCATTAGCACCTACGCTGGCAGCAGTGCCACCTGGTAAGGTTACATCAATCATGCCACGTTTAACGATTTCTACATTGTTCGGATTGAGTGCAATCCTGTCCTGAATGACCGGTGCGATAATCTGTTTTTTGCCTGACTGTGCATCTTCAATGTGGCTGACTAAACGCGGCTTCATGGCAACGCCGTTGTTAGCCAAAATGGCAGTGGCTTGTGCCAGCTGTAGCGGGGTCACTAAAGTATAACCTTGCCCGATACCGACAATAACTGTTTCACCGGGATACCAAGGTTGCTTAAAGCGACGTTGCTTCCATTCTGGCGTAGGTAGTAGCCCGCCATTTTCGCTTTTACCATTTTTATTATCAATGTCGATGCCAGATTTTCTACCGAAGCCAAAATGGCGTACAAATGAAGTCAGGTTCTCTATCCCCATTTCCATAGCCAGCCCATAAAAGAAAGTGTCACAGGATATGGTAATCGCTTTCTGGATATCAACCGTGCCATGGCCGCTTGGTTTCCAGTCGCGATAACGGTGTTTTTTGCCCGGTAGCGTAAAGAAGCCAGGATCTTGAATCGAGAACGGCGGCGCGCGCTTGCCTGCTTCGAGTCCGGCCAGTGCAACAAACGGCTTGAAGGTTGAGCCGGGTGGGTATACGCCGCGTAATGGCCGGTTAATCAGTGGTTTATCTAATGATTCATTGAGTGCTTTCCAGTTTTCACTATCAATACCATCTACGAATAAGTTGGGGTCGAATGTAGGCTGACTGACATAGCTTAGAACTTCACCGGTTTTAGGGTTAATCGCTACTAGCGCACCGCGGTGTGCGCCAAATGCAGTTTCAGCGATTTCCTGTAGTTTGCTGTCGGCCGCTAAAATAATATTGTCACCTGGTGTCGGCGGCGTGCTTGAGAGTACGCGCACGGCGTGGCCGTCTGCATCAATCTCGACCTGCTGGAAACCAGTAGTGCCGTGCAGCTGTTTTTCATAAAACTGTTCCAGCCCGCTTTTGCCAATATGGTCGGAGCCTTTGTAGTTGGAAAGGTCACCCGATTCTTCCAGATTTTTCAAATCTTTATCGTTGATACGGCCAATATAACCCACCATATGCGAACCAAGTTTGCCCAAGGGATAATGCCTGAATAGCCGTGATTTGATTTCTACGCCAGGGAAACGATAATGATTCACCGCGAATCTGGCCGCCTCGATTTCATTGAGGTGTGTGCGTATCGGCACGCTCTCGAAGCTGTGGCTTTGCTCACGAATTTTTTTGAAACGCTTGCGGTCAAGTGAGCTGACTTCGACCAGCTTGCTTATGTCGGCAATCGTTTCTTCCAGGTTTTTTACTTTTGCCGGCGTGATCTCCAGTGTGTAAGCAAAAAAATTGTGCGCAAGTACAACGCCGTTTTTATCAAGAATCAGGCCACGGTTGGGAATAATCGGTACCAGTGAAATGCGGTTATTTTCAGCAAGTGTCTGATAGTGGTTGTACTGCTTGAGCTGTAGATAGGAAAATCTGAATGCCAGCAAGGCAAACAGGCTAAAGACCACAAGTACGGCAACGCCCAGTCTGACCCTGAAATAATGCTGCTCATGCAGGTAATTTTTTAATTCCGCACCCATGTTGTAATCAGTTGCCGTGAGAGTGTCTGCCAGTGTTCAGGCCAAGGATAACCGCGATTTGCCATAGCAGTATGCCGGTAACGCTTGGCAGGAAGTATGACCAGCCCGAAAAATCATGGCCGGCAAAGGCTTTGAGTACGAGCAATATAAGCTGCGATAGAAGAAGCAATGAAAAAACATAAACCAGTTGCTGCGTACTGCTAAACAGCACTAAACGGCGCTGGTAGATGACAGCAAAAAAAGTCGTGATGGTATAAGCCAGCGCATATTGACCAAAAATACCGCCTGTAGCTAAATCTACCCATAAACCCATAAACCAGGCCGTACCGACACTGCATTGATTAGGCGCACGTAACAACCAGAACAGAAGTACCAGCAGCATGAAGTCAGGGCGTAGCGTGAGGGCAATGCCGGACCATGGAAACAATATGCAGATAAATGCGGCAAACAGAGAGAAATAAATTGATCTGAGCTTATTGTTGCGCATGTGGACGGCTCTCAACATTAGCTAAAGGTTTTTGTGCAGGTTTTTCTGCAGATAGCGGCTTGGCTGGCTTTTGAGCCTGCGTGGTCTGTGTGCTTGGGTTTACGTGTACGGCATTATTTGTTGTGGCAGGCTCGGCTGTCGTAGTTGGCATGGCTTTCTCGCTGTTGAGGGCTTCTATAGCAGTCGCTAGCTCGATCTTTGGAATGCTGACGAGCAAAACTTGCCTGTCATTTTCAACTCCTCCGGTTGGCGCACAGATAATATGTGCAAATGGGGAGTCCTGCGTGGTTTTCACTTCTATTACGGTCGCCACAGCTAGTCCAGCCGGGTAAACGCCGTCAATACCGGAGGTAACCAGTTTGTCACCACGTTTAATGTCGACGTTAGCAGGTAAATAAGGTAAATCAAGCATGTTGTCGCGGCCATGTCCGAACGCTATAGCACGTAAGCCGTTACGTTCTATCTGCACCGGTATCGCCAGCGACTTGTCGGTAATCAGTGTAACTTCACTGCTGGCTGGGTAAGTGCGCGTGACTTGACCGACAACCCCTTTTGCATCAACGGCAGCAGCACCTGTAACAACGTGATGATTTTTGCCGCGATTCACGATGATTTTTTTAGTAAAAGAGTCGCGCCCCACATGTATGATTTCTGCCAGTGTACTGGTTTCAGTTAGCGACTGCTTTGCATCCAGCATGCTGCGTAAATTGGCATTCTCAAGATTGAGAAGGTTCAGCCGCTGCAAAGCGATGCCCTGCATAAGCGCCTGTTTCTTTAAGCGTGTATTTTCGGCAAGCAGATAGTGATGTGTCGAGAAATATTCATCGGTATTCTGATAGAGCTGCAAAGGTGCGTTTGCAATCACTTGCAGCGGGTGTAACAGCGTCATCAGGTTTTCGCGTACGTTTGCCAGATATTGAAGGCGAGAGTCGGTGGCCATCAGTGCTAAAGACAGTGCGGTGAAAAATGTTAGTCGAGCGAGTGGACTGGGGCCCCTGGCGAAAAAAGCCGGCGCTTGCTGCTGATCAAAGTTTTGATGAATACCGCGCATCATTGGTGAATATGTAGGCTCTCGTTTTTGTTGTCGGTGTATAAACATTAGGCCGCATGCATACGGCCTAATGTTTAATGATCAAATGATAAAAAGCTAATGAACGTATTAGCAGGTTTAATTACTCGTACGCAAATACGCTGCCTAATTTATCCATTTCATCCAGTGCACGACCGCAACCGCGAGCAACGCAGGTGAGCGGGTCTTCTGCAACGATAACCGGCAGGCCGGTTTCTTCAATCAGCAATCTGTCCAAGTCACGCAGTAAAGCGCCGCCGCCGGTCAGTACCATGCCTTTTTCGGCGATATCTGCACCTAGTTCAGGCGGTGTTTGCTCCAGTGCTGATTTCACTGCACCTACGATTGAATTCAGTGGCTCAGTGAGCGCTTCTAGGATTTCATTGCTCGAAATTGTGAACTTGCGTGGCAGACCTTCTGCCAGATTGCGACCGGTCACTTCCATTTCCAGTACCGTAGAGCCTGGGAAAGCGGAGCCGATTTTTTTCTTGATGGCTTCAGCAGTGGGTTCTGAAATTTGCATGCCGTAATTGCGGCGGATGTAATCAATAATGGCCTGATCAAATTTATCGCCGCCAACACGTTCAGATTTAGCGTAAACAATACCGCCCAGTGAAATCACACCAACCTCAGTCGTGCCGCCGCCGATATCTACCACCATGGAACCTGTCGCTTCAGCAACCGGCATGCCGGCACCGATGGCAGCTGCCATCGGCTCTTCGATCAGGAATACCTGTTTGGCGCCTGCGCGTTCGGCAGATTCTTTAATCGCACGGCGCTCAACCTGAGTAGAGCCAACCGGTACGCAGATGATGATGCGTGGGCTTGGCGCAAACCAGCGTGAGTCGTGCACGCGGCGAATAAAGTATTTGAGCATTTGCTCGGTAATTGTAAAGTCGGCAATCACGCCGTCTTTCATCGGGCGAATCGCCTGAATGTTTGCCGGTGAACGACCCAGCATGCCCTTGGCTTCTGCACCAACGGCTAATAGGATTTTTTTACCGTTTGGGCCACCTTCGAGGCGAATAGCAACCACTGACGGCTCGTCAAGAACGATACCTTTGCCACGGGAGTAAATAAGGGTGTTTGCTGTACCTAAATCGATAGCAAGGTCATTTGAAAAATAACTGCGAATAGAGCCGAACATTGTGTTTTTCCTGAAGTTAGTGCTTTTGTAATAGCCGGTTGCATGCTTAATCAGTTTGCACGATTAAGGCGTACCTGAAATCAGGGTATAATACCGCATATCTTGTTGAAAATTAAGATGCATTGGAAAAATTAGGCTGAAAATCCAACTTAATTTCAAGATCATGGTTAACAACAAAACTTTTTAAAATGAATGATTTGATTAAGATGTCATCAAATTGCTCCCACTATCATTTCGGATTATTGAAGCATGGCACTAAGTATTGAAGATATCAAAAAAATAGCGCACCTCGCGCGCATCGAAGTCAGTGAGGGTGAAGCCGCCGCGACGCTCACCAAACTTACTGGAATTTTGGGTCTGATCGAGCAAATGCAGGCAGTGAACACTGAAGGTATCGTCCCGATGTCACATTCGCAGGATGTCGTGCAGCGCCTGCGCGAAGACGTAGTGACCAAAACCAACCAGCGCGAAGCATTCCAGAAAATTGCGCCGGCACTTGGTAACGGCTCTACCGAACGCGCCGTTGATTGCGGTCTTTATCTTGTACCTAAAGTAATCGAGTAACAGCACATGATTAACAGTAGCTTAAAAACATTAAGCCAGATGCTGGCTAAAAAAGAAGTTTCCAGCGTTGAGCTGACGCAGGCATTCCTCAATCGCATCAACACATTCAATCCGGAAATCAACGCTTATATTGCGCTGGATCAGGACAGAACACTGGCACAGGCAAAAGCAGCAGATGTGCGTATTACCGCCGGCAATGCTGAGCCATTGACCGGTATTCCTATCGCGCAGAAAGATATTTTCTGTGCCAACGGCTGGAAAACTACCTGCGGCTCTAAAATGCTGGCGAATTTTGTTGCACCATATGATGCGCAGGTAATTACAAAGTTTGATGCCGCCGGAGCCGTTAATCTGGGTAAAACCAATATGGATGAATTTGCGATGGGTTCATCTAACGAGACCAGTTATTTCGGCGGCGTAAAAAATCCTTGGGATTTTACGCGCGTTCCGGGCGGCAGTAGCGGCGGCAGTGCAGCAGCCGTGGCAGCGCGTCTGTGTGCAGCAGCAAGCGGTACTGATACTGGCGGCTCAATTCGCCAACCGGCATCGTTATGCGGCTTAACCGGTTTGAAACCGACTTATGGCGTAGTGTCACGTTATGGCATGATCGCTTTTGCTTCCAGCCTTGACCAAGCCGGCCCAATGGCTAAATCGGCCGAAGACTGCGCCCTTATGATGAATGTGATGGCAGGCTTTGATGAGCGCGATTCCACTAGCCTCAATCGTGAAAAAGAAGATTACGCGCGTGATCTGAATAAGCCATTGCAAGGTTTGCGCGTTGGTTTGCCTAAAGAATTTTTTGCTGAAGGTTTGGATGCTAACGTTGGCAAAGTGATTGAGGCCGCAATTGCAGAATATAAAAAACTCGGTGCAGAAATCGTTGAGATTTCATTGCCGAATACCGGGTTATCTATTCCTGTTTATTACGTGCTGGCTCCGGCTGAAGCTTCAAGCAATCTGTCACGCTATGATGGTGTGCGCTATGGTCATCGTGCCGCAGAATATACCGACCTGATGGATATGTATTGCAAGAGCCGTGCTGAAGGCTTTGGTGCGGAAGTGAAACGCCGTATTTTGATTGGTACTTATGTGCTGAGCGCGGGTTACTATGATGCGTATTATCTGAAAGCACAGCAGATTCGCCGACTGATCGCGCAGGACTTTGAAGAAGCTTTCAAGCATTGTGATGTAATCATGGGGCCAGCTGCGCCGTCGACTGCATTTAAAGCCGGTGAAAAAGTAGATGACCCGGTCGCGATGTATCTACAGGATATTTATACGATTTCTACTAACTTGGCAGGCTTGCCCGGTATGAGTGTGCCGGCAGGTTTCAGTACCGGTGACGATGGTAAGGCTTTGCCGGTAGGTTTGCAGATTATCGGTAATTATTTTGATGAAGCACGCATGCTGAATGTGGCACACCAATATCAACAAGTAACAGACTGGCATACCAGAATGCCAGACCTGCCAACGCCGCAAGGAACTAAATAATATGGAATGGGAAGTCGTTATCGGGCTGGAAACTCACGCCCAGTTACAAACAAAAACAAAAATCTTTTCAGGCGCATCTACGGCATTTGGTTCAGAACCTAATACGCAAGCCTGTGAGGTGAGTATTGCCTTGCCTGGCGTGCTGCCGGTGCTAAATAAAGAGGCCGTCAATTGCGCAATTAAATTTGGTCTGGCAGTCAATGCCGAGATTACGCCGCGCTCTGTGTTTGCACGTAAAAATTATTTTTACCCGGATTTACCCAAGGGTTACCAGATCAGCCAGTACGAACTGCCGGTAGTCGGTAAAGGCGCAGTAACGATTCAAGTACCCGCAGTAGGCAAAAATGCAGCTTATGAAAAAGTGGTCAACATCACACGTGCGCATCTGGAAGAAGATGCTGGTAAGTCTGTGCATGGCGCAGTAGAGGGTATGAGCGGCATTGATTTGAATCGTGCCGGTACGCCATTGCTGGAGATCGTAACCGAGCCTGATATGCGATCAGCTGCTGAAGCTGTGGCTTACGCTAAAAAACTGCACGAACTGGTGCAGTGGATTGGCATCTGCGACGGTAATATGCAAGAAGGCAGTTTCCGCTGTGACGTGAACGTATCTGTGCGACCTAAAGGTACTGAAAAACTTGGTACACGTCGTGAGATCAAGAATCTGAACTCATTCAAGTTCATGCAGCAGGCGATTGAGTTTGAAACACGCTGGCAGATTGAAACGCTGGAAGATGGCGGTAAGATTCAGCAGGCAACGGTGCTATTTAACCCGGATACTGGTGAAACACGTGCGATGCGCAGTAAAGAGGAAGCCAACGATTATCGTTACTTCCCTGACCCTGACTTATTGCCGCTGGAGATTACCGAGGCTGATAAAGCACGTGTTAGAGCGCTAATGCCAGAACTTCCAGAGGCGATGAAAGCACGTTTTGAATCAGAATACGGCTTAACCAGCTACGATGCAGCTACACTTACCGCCAGCCGTGATGTTGCAAATTACTTTGTGGATGCGGTGAATGCTGGCGCTGATGCAAAACCTGCTGCGAACTGGGTCATGGGGGCAATTTCTGCAAAATTAAATGTAGAAGAAAAATCCATTACTGAGTCACCGCTAAATGCTGCGCAATTGGCAAGCTTGCTTAAACGGATTGCTGATAACACCATTTCAAATAATGCGGCGAAACAGGTATTTGAAGCGATGTGGGCAGGCGAAGGTGAAGTGGATACCATCATTGAGGCAAAAGGCCTCAAGCAGGTTTCTGACACCGGTGCGATTGAAGCGATTATTGATGAAGTGCTGGCTGCAAATGCTGCGATGGTAGAGGAATTCAAAGCAGGTAAAGAAAAAGCATTTAATGCGTTGGTAGGCCAAGCCATGAAAGCGTCAAAAGGAAAGGCAAATCCTGCACAAGTGAACGAAATGCTGAAGAAAAAACTAGGCGCATAATTTCTTAGCACTATTCTTCGCTTGCGTTACTGCATAGCTAATTTAGGTTGTGACGATTGGAAAGTGCAAGTATTTTGATTGAAAGGGTCGGCAGATATTTTGCCGGCCCTTATTTATTTGTTTCGCCAGCTGGGTTAGCCGGACTTTGGCCTCTTAGTATGAGATAGCGTTTTTTGTCATCTTCGAAACGTTGGCGTATGTTATCAACGGTTCGCTGACGTTCGCTGATGCGCTGATCTATTTTTGCCAGTCCATCTGTATTTATTTTATGCTCGGCGCTGATAGATGGGGGAACAGGTTTTTTTGACTTGCTGAATGCATCAGCAGCAGCTTTTGATTTATCAACTTTTTTCTGGGCGACAGCTCTGTCCTGCTGCAGGTTTTTGAGCGCAAGCAATTCAGGCTCCAGATTACGGTCGCGCGTCAGGTCAATTTCATCTGCATTGGTGAAGGTGCCTAGTAATGCCCGGTCTTTTTTAGCCTGTTCTAGTTGCACTAATTCCTCTTCTTTATTCTGTAGAGGGGCATTCGGTTTATTGTGTTGAATAGTAATGCCTTGTTTGTTCATCAAGGAGTTATCGCGATCCGAATACTGAGGTGGTATCGAGTCTCCGTAATGCGTGACGCCTTTTTCGTCTTTCCATTTCACGATGCGGCCAGAACCTTCTGCGTGTGCAGGCTGCATGGCACATAGCGCTGAAAGTAATAAAGTCACCAATACCGACCGCATCCAAATAATACGATTGGTTTTTTTCAGCGTTAATCTCAGTAATTGCGACATGATGACTCGAAGCACCTTCAGCTTATGTACCGAACTGACGCATATGGGGCAGTTCAAGTTAAATTAAATGACGCCATATTTTTGGCGATATACCTCAACCGCATGCAAGTTTTGCACCAAATCTTGATGTGACTTTAAATAGTTCAATAAATCATCCAGATTTGCAATCGCACATACAGGAATCTGGTTCGATTTTACAACTTCCTGCACCGCTGAAAGCTCGCCCAGTCCTTTCTCTTGCCTATCGATCGCAATGGCGACGCCACAGGCCTTAGCGCCATTAGCCTGAATGAGTTCTACCGACTCACGGACCGAGGTACCTGCCGAAATTACGTCATCAATGATGAGAACTTTACCTTTTAGCGGGCTACCTACTATCACACCACCTTCGCCATGGTCTTTTGCCTCTTTGCGGTTGTAAGCATAAGGAATATTGCGACCATTTTTGGCAAAAGCAATGGCAATACTTGCCGCTAATGTAATACCTTTATAGGCGGGACCGAACAGCATGTCAAATTCAATTCCAGAGTTCTGGATCGCTTCCGCATAAAATTCGCCTAATTTCATCAGGCTCTCACCGTCGTTAAATAAACCGGCATTGAAAAAATATGGGCTTAGGCGCCCAGCCTTGGTTTTGAATTCACCGAAGCGTAAAACCTCTTTTTTAATCGCAAATGCGATAAACTCTTGTCTGAATTGATCTGCCTGTTGGGTCATGTTATCTATCTACTGTTATCAGGAATATACTTTTGAAGATTATATCGTTAAATTTAAATGGCATCCGCTCTGCTACAAATAAAGGTCTTTACGCATGGCTAAAAAAACAGGATGCTGATGTGATCTGCATGCAGGAAATCAAGGCGCAGGTGACTGACATGACAACCGAAATGCTGAATCCTGAAGGCTATTTTGGTTATTTCCATTACGCTGAGAAAAAAGGCTATAGCGGTGTTGGTATCTATACAAAAAAACAGCCGGATGCGGTTATTGAGGGTTTAGGTAATTGTAAAGCAGGTGATCATTGCATGGCGGACATTGATAGCGAAGGCCGCTATATCGAAGCAAGATTCGGTAATTTAAGTGTGGTTTCGCTGTATTTGCCATCCGGTTCCAGTGGCGAGGAACGGCAGGCTTTTAAATTCAGCGTCATGGAGCGCTTCATGCCGCAATTAAAAGCACTCAAAACAAGCGGGCGCGATGTTGTGATCTGCGGTGACTGGAATATTGCACACAAAGAGATTGATTTAAAAAACTGGAAAGGCAATAAAAAGAATTCCGGTTTTCTGCCGGAAGAGCGTGCATGGCTCACAACATTATTTGATGAGCTAGGCTGGGTAGATGTTTATCGCAAGTTGCATCCAAATACTACGGATGAATGTTATACCTGGTGGAGCAATCGTGGTCAGGCCTGGGCAAAGAACGTAGGCTGGCGTATTGATTATCAGATAGCAACGCCGGAGGTTGCAGAAAAAGCCGTGGCTACCAGTGTGTATAAAGATGAGCGATTCAGCGATCATGCGCCGTTAATAATCGATTATGCCAATGCAGGCTACTAGGCTAATTACAATCAGATGAAACTAGATCAAATAAAGCGTTTACAGCGCCTCATTGCAATATTATTTCTCGGCTTTGTCTCGGGTTTGCCACTTGCATTAACCGGGCAGGCCATGCAAGCGTGGCTAGCGATGGATGGCGTTGCAATTGCAACAATAGGCTTTCTGGCACTAGTCGGCATGCCTTATACCTTCAAGTTTCTATGGGCACCACTGATGGACCGGTTTGAGCCGCCGCTATTTGGCAGAAGGCGTGGCTGGCTGGTGATTACGCAATTATTGCTGGCAGCAATCATTTATTACCTGTCTACGCTGGTTTTTGCCGAAAGTCCGCAACTGTTCGCACTTTGTGCATTGTTGCTGGCTTTTTTGTCTGCATCTCAGGATATTGTCATAGATGCTTACCGGACTGATCTTCTGGTCGAAAATGAGCGCGGCATCGGTGCTTCAATGTCGGTACTGGGTTACCGCATGGGCATGATTTTATCGGGCGGTGTAGCGCTGATCTGGGCAGACCAGTGGCAAAGCTGGGGTCGTGTCTATGCAGTGATGGCCATGATCATGCTGGCAGCCGCCATATTTTCCTTATTATTTCTACCAGCTGTTAAAAGCGAAATCAGACCGTTGGCCTCAGACCCCAAGCGCGAGCTGTTGGGGTTTGTTGCACTTGTTGTTGGTGTGTTTGTGAGTGCTTACCTGGTGCGACAACTGTTTATTTTTGGCGGGTTTGATGTCGACAGTTCAAATAAATGGCATCAGCTTGCTTATATTCTAACCAGTATTGCAGTGGCCTTGCCGCTGGGTCTGATGGCCGCCAGAGCTGTCGGCTTTGCGACGCTGAATCAATCACTCGCAAGTTATTTCAGCCAGAAAAGTGCCTGGGCATTTCTGATCTTAATTATTCTCTACAAATTGGGTGACGCCTTTGCTGGCAGTCTGCTGACGCCATTTTTGTTGAAAGGTATGCTATTCAGTCAGGTTGAAGTCGGCATTATCAACAAAGTGATGGGTATCTGGCTGACAATCATAGGGGCCTTTGTTGCCGGTCTGCTCATGATCCGATTGAGTCTGTTTCAGGCGCTGATGAGTTTTGGCATTCTGCAACTGCTATCCAATTTCGGGTTTTATGCACTTGCTATGCTGGGCAAAGGCGCCTGGGGAGGTTTTGTGCTGCAGCCGTTTGATCTGGGATTTGTGTCGATTGCGGAGCCTACGCAGATAGATACGCTGCTGTTGGCGGCAATCGCGCTTGAAAATATCACTGGCGGCATGGGTACAGCTGCATTTGTAGCATTGCTGATGGCTTTGTGCAGTAATCAGTTCAGTGCTACGCATTATGCTTTATTGTCAGCGCTGGCTTCAGTCGGGCGTATTTATGTCAGTCCGGTTTCTGGTGTACTGGCGGAAACTATCGGCTGGCAGAGCTTTTTCCTGTTTTCGGCGCTGGTTGCGCTGCCGGGCTTGCTGATGCTGGCTTGGATGCGGTTGTCAGTAGATAAAATCAGCAGGCGTGAGTCGAGTGCATAATCTGCTGTCATAGCCTGCAATATATTGCAGGCTATGATGCTAACGTGCTTTTAGTCGATACATCGCCAGATTGCCGAGCATATTTGGCATGAAGCTGACTTCTTTGCCATCGGTAATCACCTTGCGCTCAATGATTTCTATCTGGTGGTTATGGCAGAACGCATCAAAATCATGGATGGTACATAAATGTACATTAGGTGTGTCGTACCATTGATAGGGTAGCGTTTTGGACACAGGCATGCGCCCGGCGGTGATTTGCCAGCGATTTCTCCAGTAGCCAAAATTCGGGAATGTCACAATAATTTCCTGGCCTACGCGTAGCATTTCCAGCACGATTTTTTCGGTATTGTGCATGGCTTGCAGCGTCTGTGACAGTACTACGGTATCAAAAGATTGATCCTCAAAACCAGACAGGCCATCTTCCAGATCCATCTGGATAACATTAGTGCCATTTTGGATGCAGGCAAGCAAATTGGCGTCATCTTTTTCTACGCCGTAGCCTTTGATTTCTAACGAGCTGCGCAGAAATTGCAATAGTTGGCCATCGCCGCAGCCTAAATCCAGCACTTTAGAACCAAATTTAACCCAATTTGCAATTATTGCAAAGTCTTGTCTGAAATCTGTAATATTCACATTATTCTGCATGGTTGCTGCCAATCTGATTATTATCAGTTTGAATGTTGCTCAAGTAACTGCGCAAAATCGCGTGGTAATGCGCGTCCGGCATCAGAAATGCATCATGCCCATGCGCAGCGGTGACTTCTGCGTAACTGACGGTGCTTTCGTTATCCAGCAGAGCCTTGACGATTTCGCGTGAACGTGCCGGTGAAAAGCGCCAGTCACTGGTGAAAGACAGCACCAGAAACTCTGCCTTGGTTTGACTTAACGCTTTGCTCAAGTCGCCGTCAAAAGCCAGTGCCGGGTCATAATAATCCAGCGCGCGCGTCATGCGC
The DNA here is from genome assembly GCA_020622105.1 of Methylotenera sp. Lineage (GTDB taxonomy): Bacteria > Pseudomonadota > Gammaproteobacteria > Burkholderiales > Methylophilaceae > Methylotenera. The sequence goes on along the minus strand of JAHRYP010000003.1, from coordinate 31,644 downwards.
AGGTAGGTGTTTGCATCAAAGCTACCTGCGAATTTATCGCCCTGATAGCGCAGGTAGGATTCCATTTCGAACTCAACATCAAAGCTGTATTTGATCGTATCTTTAATCTTGCGGCCGAATTTTTCGCCCATCACATCATCACTTAGGTAGGTGATGTGGCCCAGCATGCGTGCAATGCGCAGGCCGCGTCTAGGAACTACGCCATGCTCATAATAGTCGCCGTTATGAAACTCAGGGTCGGTAATAATGGCCTGGCGCGCAACTTCGTTAAACGCCATATTCTGCGCCGTCAGATTTGGTGCAGACGCAATAATCAATGCGTGGCGTACACGGTCAGCATAAGCGATAGACCACTGTAAAGCTTGCATGCCGCCCAGGCTGCCACCAATGACAGCTGCCAGTTGTGTGATGCCAAGATGATCTAGTAAGCGTGCTTGTGAGTTAACCCAGTCTTCTACTGTAAGAATTGGGAATAAAGAACCCCATTGTTTTCCGGTTTCAGGATTCATGCTGGATGGCCCAGATGAGCCATGACAGCCACCAAGGTTGTTCAGGCCAATTACAAAAAATTTGTTGGTATCCAGAGGCTTGCCGGGGCCAATCAGGTTATCCCACCAGCCCGGGTATCTGTCGTCTTCGCTATATTTGCCGGCAACATGGTGATTACCCGATAGCGCATGGCAGATCAGTACTGCGTTAGATTTATCCGCATTCAGAGTCCCGTAGGTCTCATAAACCAGATCATATTGTGACAACACCTGGCCGCTTTTGAGTTTAAGCGGTACGTTAAAGTGTGCAGTTTCAGGGGCAACAATGCCGACAGAGTTATTTTCAGACATTTTGTGATTATACTATGGCAATCAGAAACAGGTTTATACAAAAAATCGTGAATTAGAAAGAGATTGATGTCGAAAACACCTGCGCAAAATATTCAGAGCTTTGCTAATTATTTACCTGAGATTGCAGAAAGTGTTTATGTACATTCTGCTGCAACTATTATTGGTGATGTCATCATAGGTCAAGACAGTTCGGTATGGCCGGGTGCTGTGATTCGCGGTGATGTTAACTTTATACGCATTGGCAATAACACCAATGTGCAGGATTTGAGCATGCTGCATGTTAACCACCGATCGAGCCTTGATCCTGCCGGATCGCCGCTTGTTATTGGTAATAATGTGACGATAGGGCATTCAGTCATATTGCACGGCTGCACGATAGAGGATGAAGCGCTTATCGGTATGGGCAGTATCGTCATGGATAAAGCTGTGGTGCAGAAGCATGTGTTGCTGGCAGCCGGCAGTCTGGTGCCGGAAGGGAAAGTGCTTGAAAGCGGCTATCTGTATGTGGGTAGGCCGGCAAAAAAAGTACGTGCATTAACGGCAGATGAAATCGCACATTTCATGTATTCAGCCAACAATTATGTGCTTCTGAAAGATCAATATCAGGTAGCTTAGTGAGTCGTAAGCCTAGTCCCAGTGCGTGCTGACAATGAGCGGGTTTTTGCCTATGGTGACGCGGTCATTGCCGCCTAAATCCTTGAATGTTTCAATGGCAACCAGCCCAGTTTGCGCCATCAGTTCTCTGACGGTTTCAGCCTGATTGTAGCCGTGTTCAAACATCAGCCAGCCCTGTGGTTTTAGATGAATTAAACAGCTGTCAATAATCCGCCGTATGTCGTCAAGCCCGTCTGCGCCGGAAGCCAGCGCAGAAATCGGTTCAAAACGCAGATCACCTTGTTTAAGATGCGCGTCGGCTTCCTCAATATAGGGAGGGTTGCTGACAATGACATCAAAGCGAGTGTCGTTCAGATCATTAAACCAGTCGCTTAATATAAAGTGAGTATTGGCAATATGTAGTTGCTGACTATTGCTGATGGCAACCTCTAAAGCAGGCTTGGAAGCATCTACGCCAGTGACTTGTGCTTGCGGGCGCTGCTGTGCAATAGCTAGTGCAATGGCGCCAGTGCCGGTACCCAAATCCAGAATCTGAGCGGCTTGATTCGCCGGAATTTTTTCTAAAGCGATATCTACCAGTATTTCAGTGTCTGGCCGCGGAATCAGTGTGGCAGGTGTTACTGCCAGGTTTAAGCCATAAAACTCACGACAGCCTAATATATAGGCAATAGGTTCACCGCCAATGCGGCGCTGGATTAAGGTGTTGAATTTATGTTGAATGTCTGCGGCTAGATCATCATTTTCGTGAGCGATCAGCCAGGCACGATTGACCTTGAGCGCGTGCTGCAGCAGTAGCTGTGACTCGTATCGGGCATCAATGGCATCAAGCAGAGGTGCATTGTTTAATTGTGCCTGCGCTTGCAGCAGGACTGCGCGGATTGAATTCATCTGTTACGCTAGTTCACGCAGATGTCATTAATTATCTTCACCCAGACTTGCCAGCAAGTCAGCCTGATGTTCCGCAGACAGTGCGCCGATCAGCTCATCCATATCACCTTCGGTAATGGCGTCAATTTTATATAGCGTCAGGTTGATACGGTGGTCGGTGATGCGGCCTTGCGGGTAGTTGTAGGTGCGAATGCGCTCACTGCGGTCGCCACTGCCGATCAGGCTCTTACGCTCGCTCGCGATTTTTGATTGCTGCTCATCCACTTGTTTGGCTTTAATGCGCGCAGCCAATACTGCCATTGCCTGTGCTTTGTTGGCGTGTTGGCTACGGCCTTCCTGACATTCAACCACGATGCCGGTAGGTGCGTGCGTAATACGTACGGCGGAGTCAGTTTTATTAATATGCTGACCACCGGCACCGCTGGCACGGTAAGTGTCGATGCGAATATCTGCCGGGTTGATGACCACGTCAGAAACTTCATCTGCTTCCGGTAATACGGCTACCGTACAGGCACTGGTATGAATGCGACCTTGAGTCTCGGTATCCGGTACGCGTTGAACGCGGTGGCCGCCTGATTCGAATTTAAGTTTGGAGTAGGCACCTTGACCTACGACCTTGGCAATGATTTCCTTGTAACCGCCGATTTCAGATTCATTGGCAGACATCACTTCTACTTTCCAGCCCTGACGTTCGGCGTAGCGTGAATACATGCGGAATAAATCGCCGGCAAACAGCCCAGACTCATCACCGCCGGTACCGGCGCGAATTTCCAGAAAGATATTTTTATCATCATTCGGGTCTTTAGGCAGCAGCAGTTTTTGCAGCTCTGTCTCAACGGCGATGAGCTTCTCTTTGCCGTGATCGATTTCTTCCTGCGCAAATTCTTTCATGTCCGGATCGCTGAGCATTTTCTGCGCTTCTGCGATGTCTGCTTCAGTTTGTACGAAGGTGCGGTACTGCTCAACGATAGGCGTGATTTCGGCATGCTCGCGTGTGAGCTTGCGGTAGTTGTCCATGCTGGAGGTAGCATCTTCGCTGCTTAACAGGCGGTTTACTTCATCTAGGCGCTCACTTAAGTTGGCGAGCTTGGTAATCATGCTAGGTTTCATAGGGTGCTTCTTTAACTTTTAATTTGGTAAAGCTGTTTCAAGGTATCTTCGAGTTTTGCGTGCTCTTCGCCATGTGACTGGTTGAGTGCATGGCTGGGCGCATGTAAAAACTTATTGGTCAGTGCAATGCTTAATGCTTCCAGGGTTTTTTCCGCGTTTTCACCTTTTTGCAGCTGTTTGAGTGCTTTCTCAATTTCAGCCTTGCGCATGGCTTCGACCTGATCGCGCAGTGCCTTTATCGTGGGTACTGCATCGCGTTTTTTGAACCACTGCATGAAGTGCTCAACGCGGTTGGCGACAATGGTTTCTGCTTCTACCGCAGCGAGCTGGCGATTTTCAATGCCGTCTGACACCACTTGTGACAGATCGTCCACAGTATACAAAAATACATCATCAAGTTCGGCAACTTCATGTTCGATATCGCGCGGTACGGCAAGGTCGACCATAAAAATCGGGCGGTGACGACGCGCCTTGATTGCAGTTTCCACCATGCCCAAGCCGATAATTGGCAGCTGGCTGGCAGTTGAGGTGACTACAATGTCGAAATCAGCAAAATGTGCTGGCAGGTCATTAAGCAGGATGGCGTGTGACTGGATGCCTTGTAAAGTAATTTTTTGCGCTAAATTAGAACCACGCTCGATCGTGCGGTTGGCAATCGTCATACTTTTGGGTTTTTGTGCAGCAAAATGGTCTGCGCATAGTTCTATCATCTCACCGGCACCGATAAACAGTACTTTTTGTTCGCTGATATCACCAAATATGCGTTGCGCCAGCTTCACGGCCGCAGCCGCCATCGAAATTGAGTTGGCGCCGATATCGGTATTGGTGCGGACTTCTTTTGCTACTTCAAATGTGCGCTGGAACAGCTTGTGCAGCAATGTGCCCAGTGTGCCCGCATCTTGTGCGATTTTGACTGACTGTTTGAATTGGCCGAGGATCTGCGGCTCACCGAGCACCATGCTATCCAAGCCGGAAGCTACTCTGAAAGCATGCTTAACCGCTTCGTCATTAGGCAGCGTGTATATATAAGGTGCAATCGCGTCCTTTTCCAGATGATGATATTGCGACAGCCAGTCGAGTGCTTTTTGCGGATCATCTGTGCTGCAATAAAGCTCGGTACGATTGCAGGTCGATAAAATTGCCGCCTCGGATGCGCCGTTCAGCGTCAACTCATGCAAGGCGCTGCCGAGATGTTCGCTATCAAAAGCGACATGTTCACGGATCTGGATGGGGGCGGTCGTGTGGTTCACGCCTATGACGTATAACTGCATGAAATTTTATCAGCTCATTACTGGTATTTTGATATTGGTGTATTTTACCGCTAATGCCAAGTATTTGCCTGTATGTTGATTTATTTAGAAAATGCGTTGATGAAAATACAATGCGTAATTTTGATGGATTGGCCTATGTTAAGCAAGAAGCTTCATGTTATTAGTAAAAAATAAGGTTAAAATAACACTTTAGTTATAAATAACATTTTAATTTGATGGACATCGCCATGGATAAAACTTTTAGAATTGCCCCTAGTATTCTTTCTGCAAACTTCGCCAAACTTGGTCAAGAGATTGAGGATGTGATTACCTCTGGTACAGATATTGTGCACTTCGACGTAATGGATAACCACTACGTGCCGAATCTGACCATTGGCCCATTGGTATGTGAGGCGATTCGTGAAACATCAAAAAAAGTAGGCGCATTGATCGACGTGCATCTGATGGTAAAGCCGGTAGATCGTATTATTCCTGACTTTGCTAAAGCCGGTGCCAATATTATTACATTCCACCCGGAAGCTTCCGAGCACATTGACCGTAGCTTGGCGATGGTGCGTGATCTGGGCTGTAAATCAGGTTTGGTATTCAACCCAGCCACATCATTAAGCTATCTGGATCATGTGATGGATAAAGTGGATATGATTTTACTGATGTCAGTGAACCCTGGTTTCGGCGGTCAGAAATTCATTCCGGAAACGCTCGAAAAATTAAAACTGGCGCGCGCACGTATTGATGCCTACTACGAAAAAACCGGTCGTCAAATCTGGTTGGAAGTAGATGGCGGAGTGAATGCACAGAATATTGCTGATATCGCACGTGCCGGTGCTGATACCTTTGTTGCCGGTTCAGCTATTTTTGGCGCACCTAGAGATACAGACCCTAACCGTTACAACACGGTAGTAGGTGAAATTCGCGCATCACTGGCAACAGTTAAATAAAAGACACAGAAGGCGCCGGTTGACGGCGCCTTTTTGTTGAATTATTTAAAAAAGTGTTAATGTAATTTAAAAAATTACAGCCAAAAGAATTAAAAAAATCATGACTTTTGATGTTAAAGCCGTCATGTTTGATCTTGACGGCACTTTAGTGAACACTGCGCCTGAAATTGCTGTTGCTATCAATAAAATGCTTGCAGAACTTGAGCTGCCGCAACTACCGCAGCAGCAGATAGAAAGCTATATCGGCGAAGGGGCGCAAATGCTGATCCGGCGCTCCATTTCTGCGTATATGCGGCATGTGCCGGATGAGGATATCTTCGGACATGGGCAAGATTTGTTTTATCAGCATTATGCTGATAATGTCAGGCACAGCAAGCCTTATGATGGTGCAGTAGAAACCTTGGCTGCATTGCAGGATAAAGGTCTTAAACTGGCGTGCGTGACTAATAAGCCTGAGAGATTCACCATACCCTTGCTCGATGAAAGCGGTTTGCTGGATTTTTTTGAAATAGTGGTTTCTGGGGATACTTTACCGAAAAAGAAACCAGACCCTATACAACTGCGATACATTTGTGCAAAATTCAATGTATTGGAAGCGGAAGCAATGCTGGTAGGCGATTCGTTGACGGATGTAGCAGCTGCACATGCTGCAGGCTGCTATATTGTAACGGTTCCTTACGGCTATAATCAGGGCAAGCCCATTGATCACAGCTTGGTAGATGAGACAATTACCAGCTTGACCGAACTGGTGGACTTGTTAACTTAACATTTTATAAAAACATAACTTCAAATATGAAAGTATCCGATCATAATTTTCACGGTAATCTTTACAGTGAAATCTTTCGTTGGCGTGGCTCTTGGCGAGTTTAGTTTACAAGCGCGTATTCGCACGTGCTACCCATGCCGGCAGCCTTATTGCTGACTGTTTAAAGAAAATTATGATAAGAAAGTCGTAGGAAGTTTATGTTTAATACCATCAATCAAGCAGAATTCAACGCACTGGCTGCGCAAGGCTACAATCGTATCCCGTTGGTACTGGAAACGTTCGCCGATCTTGATACACCGCTCTCTTTATATCTAAAGCTGGCCAATCAGCCATTCTCCTATCTGCTGGAATCTGTACAGGGTGGTGAGCGCTTTGGCCGTTATTCAATTATCGGCTTGCCTGCTAAAACCCGCATCGTGGCACACGGCAGAAAAGTTGAGGTGATTGAGACCGATGCAGTGGTCGAATCGGTTGAAGATACCAACCCGCTGGATTTTGTGAAGGCTTATCAGGCACGTTTTAAAACACCGCCTTATGAAGGGTTGCCGCGCTTTACCGGCGGTTTGGCTGGTTACTTTGGCTATGAAACCGTGCGCTACATTGAAAAGCGTCTGGCAAACACAAGTAAGCCTGACGCTATCGCAACCCCGGATGTGTTGCTGATGGTTTCAGAGCAGTTGGCCGTGGTCGATAACCTGAGCGGTAAGCTTTATTTCATTGTTTATGCCGACACCAGCGAAGCCAACGCTTACGAAAACGCGCACGCGACCCTCAATGCATTATTAAAAATGCTGAAAAAAGCAGTGACGATTCCAGAAACGCCGCCAACAGATATAACTGAAGCAGTTTCCGAGTTTGGCGAAGACAACTTCAAAACCGCAGTTAAACGTGCGCAGCAGTACATTCTGGATGGCGATATCATGCAGGTTGTATTGTCACAGCGTATGTCACAGCCGTTTACTGCTTCTCCGCTGTCGCTATACCGTGTATTGCGCAGCCTGAATCCATCCCCTTACATGTTCTATTACGACATGGGAGATCATCATGTCGTAGGTGCGTCACCAGAAATTCTGGTACGTCTGGAGAACGGCACCGTGACAGCACGTCCGATTGCCGGTACGCGCCCACGCGGTAAAACGCGTGAACAGGATATTGCGCTGGCAGAAGAGTTACTGGCTGATCCTAAAGAACGCGCTGAGCACGTGCAGCTGATGGACTTGGGCCGTAACGATGTTGGTCGTGTTGCGGTGACTGGTTCAGTCAAAGTGACTGATAATATGATGATTGAGCGTTACTCACACGTGATGCATATTGTGAGTAACGTCGAGGGTAAGCTTAAACCAGGCATGGATGCAATTGATGTATTAAAAGCAACTTTTCCTGCCGGTACTGTAAGCGGCGCTCCTAAAGTGCGCGCGATGGAAATTATTGATGAACTGGAACCAAGCAAACGCGGCATTTATGCTGGCGCTGTTGGTTATTTAGGATTTAATGGCGATATGGATGTAGCCATTGCGATCAGAACCGGTGTGATTAAAAATAACATGCTGCACGTGCAGGCGGGTGCTGGCATCGTTGCTGATTCTGTACCGCAGAGTGAATGGATCGAAACCCAGAATAAAGCGCGTGCGGTATTGCGCGCCGCAGAGTTAGTGCAAGCAGGGTTAGACGTGAACACAAAGTGATGTAATGCGAACCCGTCCCGCGCTAAATCAACTGACGTCGCTTAAATCACTGGCGTTTAAATATACCATCGTTGGTTTAGCGTATTATTTATCCGCCAGAATCGGGCTGATGGGGCCCTATAAAGAATACATAGTAACGTTGCTGTGGTTGCCTACCGGTATCGCAGTAGGTGCGATTATACGTTGGGGCAATATCAGCTTGCCGGCCATTTTTGTAGCGGCTACGTTTGTTGAGTTGTCGCTTAACTTACCTATCAGTACTTCGCTGGGCATGGCTGGCGGCAATACCCTCGCACCTCTGCTCACAGCGCATTTGCTAAAAAAAGCGCATTTCGATCACAGCTTGGCCAAGCAGCGCGATATTCTGCTCATGATTTCGTTTGCGCTGTTAGGTATGCTGGTTTCTTCAACAGGTGGTGTACTTAGCCTCTATCTCAGCGGTCAGATTACGCCTGATAAAATATTAAAAATCTGGTTTATCTGGTGGATGGGCGATAGTGTGGGAGTGCTGCTGGCATTGCCACTGGTATTGAATCTCAGCAGAAAAAGGTTCATTGCCAATGTGCCGCAAAGTTTGCGGTTGCTTGCGTGGTTGCTGTTTTTCGCCGCTTGTGAATATCTGATTGTTAATCTGGTAAACGACCTTAACAAACAGTTTTTATTGACAGCATTTTTGATTCTGCCCGTTCTGATCTGGGCCTCCATGGCTTTTGGTGTTGTGGGTGGTTCGATTGTTGTGATTAGCCTGTGTACTCTCGCTGTCTGGTTTACCTCACAGGGTTATGGTACTTTTTACAGTGTGGATGTTGGCGAGGGTTTATTTTCGCTATGGACCTTTATGGTAACGTTGGTCGTGACCATGCTGCTGATTTCAACTTTACAGTCTGGTAGGAACGCTGCCGAAAGAGTTTCACGTGAAAATGAAAAGAAATTGCGCTCTGTTATTGATGGGGCATTCGACGCGATTCTAACAGTTGATGATGCCGGCAGCTTAGTGGAATTTAACCCAGCTGCTGAACGCATGTTTGGCTATCAAAAGGAACAGGTGCTGGGTAAAACTTTATCTGAAATTATTGTTCCGCCACGCCTTAGAAAAGCCCATGAGGATGGGTTCAGACGATTTGTTTTAACCAATGAGAAGCATCTCTTTAACCAACGAGTGGAGCTTACGGCCATGCATGCGGATGGCACAGAGTTCCCGGTTGAATTAACGCTGACCGCATTGAAAGAAGACGGCTTGTCTTTGGTGACCGGTTTTTTGCGTGATATTTCCGAGCAGAAGAAAGCACGGCAGGAAATAGAAAATTTTGCTTATTATGATGTCCTGACCGGGTTGCCTAACCGTCGTTTGCTGGTGGATCGTTTTCAACATGCGGTGCTATTGAGCCAGCGTACCAATAATTACTGTGCATTGATGTTTATTGATCTGGATAATTTCAAAACATTGAATGACAGTAAAGGCCACGATGTTGGCGACCAGCTGTTAATGGAAGTGGCAAAAAGAATTCAGCTGACGCTCAGAGCCGGCGATACTGTTGCCAGGCTCAGTGGCGATGAGTTTATAGTGATTCTCGAGGGTCTGAGCAGTAATGTCAGCCATGCTTACCAGCAGGCAAGTGAGGTCGCGCAGAAGTTATTGGAAAAACTCAATGCCAGTTACCATTTGGGGTTGTTTGAGTTTGAAACCAGCGCAAGCTTAGGCATTACATTATTTAAAGATGATCAGCTTAATGGTTTTGAGATGCACTTAAGGCATGCTGATACTGCTATGTATCAGGCTAAAGCGGCAGGCCGCAATACTTATCGTTTCTATGATGAATTAATGCAGGAAGGGCTAGATAAGCGCTTTGCGCTAGAGTCCGCACTGTCTAATGCGGTTAAAAACAGTGAATTACATCTTAACTACCAAAGTATTGTAGATGTGGACCAGAATGTAATCGGTGCCGAAGTGCTGTTGCGCTGGGGGCATCATCAGCTAGGCGAAATCCAACCGGCAGAATTTATACCAATCGCCGAGAATAATAATGAAATTATTAAAATCGGCCATTGGGTATTGCAGCAAGCATGTGAGCAGCTTAAAGCATGGGAGGCGCACCCTTTGCTTGGCAAAATCCGGCTTTCTGTCAATATCAGCGCGAAACAATTTTTATACATTAACTTCATCAATGAGTTGCGTGAAATTATTGCTGCTACAGACATTGACCCTGATTTGTTAAAGCTCGAACTCACTGAAACAGCGGTGATTGATAACATTGACAATGTGATCAGCAAGATGAAAGTACTTAAAAAAATGGGTATCCGCGTTTCGCTGGATGACTTTGGGATTGGGCATTCGTCATTAATTTATTTGAAAAAACTGCCGGTTACCCAAATTAAAATTGATCAATCTTTTGTGCATGATGTGCTTACAGACGCTAATGATGCTGCGATCATCAAAATGGTGCTTGCTGTCGGCAAAACTATTCGTTGTGATATTGTTGCCGAAGGTGTGGAGCAGTTGGAGCAGTTCGAATTACTGAAGAAATTCGGATGCCATTACTTTCAAGGCTTTTATTTCAGTAAACCGTTATCAGCAGTTAATTTTGAGCATTTGGTAGTGCATGGTCAGTCATCTGCATTGCATTTATCCCAGTAACTTCTGCTGGTATAGTCGTTATTTTCCAGCAAACCAGTCTCCGGATTTCCCGCCGTGTTTTTCTACTAATTTGATATCGTTGATGGTCATGCCGCGATCTGCAGCCTTGCACATATCGTAAATTGTGAGCAGACCGGCACTCACGGCAGTCAGTGCTTCCATTTCTACGCCGGTTTTACCGTAGGTTTCAGTTGTCACTGTGCACTGGATGCTTGATGGGGTTTCGTTAATATCGAAATCTACTGTTACATGGGTCAGTGCAATCGGGTGACATAAAGGAATCAGATCGGCAGTTTTTTTACTGGCCTGAATCGCAGCAATACGTGCGATGCCAAGCACGTCGCCTTTTTTGCTGTTGCCTTGCTGAATTAGCGCTAGTGTTGCGGGCAGCATGCTGATGGAGCCGCTGGCAATCGCAATACGATGTGTTTCGGATTTTGTGCCAACGTCAACCATGTGTGCCTGGCCGCTGGCATTAAAATGAGTAAGTGACTGCTGATTTGATTTCATCTGGAAGTTAAGCCCGCTTTAGGTTAAGCCTTTTGCTAAGTGCTGATGTAATATTCTGAAACATTTTTCCATGAACTGAATAGCTACAAACGTTATCATAGCAATAATGAAATCAAATTTAACAATTATTATTTTGGCAATGGCTTCGGTGTTCCAATTTTCTTGCGTGTCTGCAAATGAGTTGCCTGATTTAGGTGACGTGTCTGCAACAGTCATGTCACCGCTACAGGAAGATGCGATTGCAGAGCAAATATTGCGTGAAGTCGCCATGAGCGATGATGTGTTGCGTGATGTCGAAGTAACCGATTATTTAAAGACGCTAGGTACAAGACTGGTTGCAAACGGCCCGGAAAAGCAGCAGAAATTTCATTTCTTTGTCGTGCAGGATAGATCGATTAATGCGTTTGCGATGCCGGGCGGTGTCATCGGTGTGCATACCGGGTTAATGCTGGGCGCAAATAGTGAGTCTGAGCTAGCGAGCGTATTAGGCCATGAAATTGGCCACGTCACGCAACGCCATTTAGCGCGCATGCTGGCAGCGCAGAAAACTGACACGCTGAAGAATATTGCAGGGCTTGCATTGGCATTGCTGATGTCACGATCAAACCCGCAGTTAGCATCAGGCGCATTTACTACAGTAAGTGCTATTGGTGTGCAGAACAAGCTGGATTACACACGTGAGCATGAGCGTGAGGCTGATCGTATCGGCTTACAGATTCTGGATAGCGGTGGTTTCGACGTACGCGCGATGCCTAATTTTTTTGGTACCTTGCAGCGAGGCTCTCGTTTTAGTGAAGGCAGTGCCCCCAGTTTTTTACGTACGCACCCCCTGACATCAGAACGTATTGCGGATGTGGCTAACCGCGTTGAACAGATGCCATATCGGCAAGTCACTGACAGTGTGGAGTTTCACTATGTGCGCGCAAAACTCCGTGCAACATCTTCATCATCTGATGCTGCTATCAGTCTATTTGAGCAGAATATCCGTGAGCAGCGTTATAGCAATGAGGCCGCAGAACATTATGGGCTTGCAGTTGCGCTTTTACGCAAAAATGCGTTCACGCAGCTTGAAAAAGAACTCGCTTGGTTGAAAAAGAACGCGCCACCACATGCAATGTTCGAAAATTTATCTGCAAGGTTAGAAGTTGCCAGGAATAGCCCGCAGAATGCAGCCAAAAAATATGCAACTGCGCTAGAACGGTATCCGGATAATCGCGCGTTAATTTACGGTTATGCTGAGCATTTTCTGGCAATTAAACAGCCTGCAGATGCAGTACGGCTGATTTTAGCAAAGCAGAACCTGTATGTGGATGATCCTTATTTTTATGATTTACTGGCAAAGGCCTATACTATGCAAAATAAGGTATTACTGAGCCATCAGGCACAAAGTGAAGCGTATTATAGAAAGTATGATCTTGCTCGCGCCATTGAGCAGATGGATCTTGCAGCAAAGGCGAATGACGGCGACTTTTATCAGCAGTCTATTGTTGAAGCGCGTCTCAAGCAGTTAAGGCAAATGCTGGGTGATGACAAAAAACCCAAATATTAATGATTATTGCTTAATAATAAGGGCTAATAAAATGCAGCGTAGAGATTTTTTATTAGGGTTGGCAGCATTTATAGCACTGCTGCCAAGCAAGGTGCTGGCGGCGCTATGGAATAAAGCAGCGTTTGAGTCAGTGCTGTTGAATGATGCTAGTCGGCACCTTGATATCAATGCAGAAATTCCAAGTGCCGATATCCAGATTATTGCTCCAGATCGTGCAGAAAATGGCGCGATTGTACAAGTGGAAGTAAAAAGTAATATTGTAAACACGGAGGCGATTGCGATATTCGTCGAGAAAAATCCAACGCCGCTGATTGCTAACTTTATGTTCAGCAATGGCGCGGAGCCTTATGTCGTAACGCGCATTAAGATGGCAGAAACCTCAGATATTAAAATAGTTGTAAAGGTAGGTGGCCGCTATTTTACCAATGCCAAAAACGTAGTGGTGCTTGAAAATGGTTGCGGCTAATAGCTTGAGGCTGATATATGGATAACATGAAAATGCGCGCCCAGCTTAAGGGTGATTTTGTTGAAGTCAAAGTGTTGATGAGTCATCCTATGGAGACTGGTCGCAGAAAAGATGACTTTGACAGGCTTGTGCCTGCTCACTTTGTGCAACTGTTAACGGCAACCCTCAATGGTAAAGCCGTTCTAGAAGCGCAGTGGGGTACCGGTGTATCTAAAAATCCCTATCTGACTTTCAGGTTGAAAGGTGCAAAGGTCGGCGACATTGTTGCCGTAACTTGGTACGACAATCACGGCGCCACCGCGACGCAGGATATTGCTGTTACATCAGCCTAGTATTCCTGTAATAAAGTTTGTATAGGCTTTAGCATGCAAAGGCTGGCGTTATACATTCTGTTACTGCAGTATTAAAATTGTAGTAATCTACAAAGTCGTATTCAGATCATTAAAATTGATAATGGGACGTTATAAATTTAAGCTCCTTTTTTTGATAAGTTTAATTTATCAATATCATTAAAATGATATATTGTACTTAATTAATTAACCTCTCTATAATTCGAATCATGAATTGATAGAGTTTCCATCAACCACCGATTTTTAATCAACAAAGGAAAAAATTATGTCATTAATTAATACGCAGGTTCAACCTTTTAAAACACAGGCTTACCACAATGGTAAATTCATTGAAGTGACTGAAGCAAACCTTAAAGGTAAATGGTCTGTTGTCATTTTCATGCCAGCTGCATTTACATTTAACTGCCCAACTGAAGTTGAAGATGCTGCTGATAACTATGCAGAATTTCAAAAAGCAGGTGCAGAAGTTTACATCGTAACAACAGATACTCACTTCTCACACAAAGTTTGGCACGAAACTTCACCAGCTGTAGGTAAAGCGCAATTCCCACTGGTAGGCGACCCTACACACCAGTTAACACGTGCTTTTGACGTGCATATTGATGAAGAAGGTTTGGCATTGCGCGGCACTTTCGTGATCAATCCAGATGGCGTGATTAAAACAGTAGAAATTCACAGCAATGAAATTGCACGTGATGTAAAAGAAACTCTACGCAAGTTAAAAGCAGCGCAATTCACCGCAGCTAACCCAGGTCAAGTATGCCCGGCTAAATGGCAAGAAGGCGCAAGCACAATTACGCCTTCACTGGACTTGGTAGGCAAGATCTAATTAAGGCCAGGCTTTAATTGTTTTGTAATCCCCAAGCCACAAGCTTGGGGATGCAACCTAGATATCAATCTAGACACATAGTTTTATCCATAAGATAAAGCTTCTTTTGAAACATTCAGATACCAAAGAGATTAACCATGGCATTAGATACCACTATCAAAACTCAGCTTCAAACGTATTTGCAAATGCTCAGAGAGCCGATTGTGCTGGCTGCGTCACTAGATGACAGCGCCGGTGCTAAAGAAATGTCAGCCCTGCTGGAAGAAATTGCCGCGATGTCTGACAAGATTACGCTGACGCATGAAGATGACGCGCGTAAACCTTCATTTGCTGTGAAACGTGCTGCTACGCACAAAGATGCTGCTAAAGAAGTGGGTATTCGTTTTGCCGGTATTCCGATGGGTCATGAATTTACTTCATTGGTATTGGCTTTGCTGCATGTGGGCGCACATCCACTTAAACTGGAAGCAGAGAAAATTGCACAGATTGCAGCGCTTGAAGACAAGTTTCATTTTGAAACCTACATTTCATTAAGCTGCCATAACTGCCCGGAAGTGGTGCAGTCAATTAATTTAATGGCAGTCATTAACCCGAATATTACGCATGTCATGATCGACGGTGCCTTGTATCAGCAAGAAGTTGCTGAACGCAACATCATGGCAGTACCAACCATCTACATGAACGGTGAAGAATTTGGTGCCGGTCGCATGGGTCTGGACGAAATTCTGCCTAAGCTGGATAAAGGTGCGGAAGCACGCGAAGCGAAAAAGCTGGCTGCTAAGGAGCCATTTGATGTGCTTATCGTTGGCGGCGGTCCTGCCGGTGCATCTGCAGCGATTTATGCTGCACGTAAGGGTATTAAAACCGGTGTAGTTGCCGACCGTTTTGGCGGCCAGGTCATGGACACGATGGCGATTGAGAACTTTATTTCCATTAAAGAGACGGAAGGGCCAAAACTCGTTGCTGCGTTTGAAGAGCATGTAACTTCTTATGGTGTTGATGTAATGCGCCTGCAGCGTGCGCAGTCACTGAATGCACCTGCTTCAGGTTCAGGTGAGCTTATAGAGGTTAAGCTTGAAGGCGGCGCTACCCTTAAAAGCAAAGCCGTGATCGTAGCTACCGGCGCACGCTGGAAAGAGCTGAATATTCCGGGTGAAAAAGAATACCGTGGTAAAGGTGTCGCTTATTGCCCGCACTGTGATGGTCCGCTATTCAAAGGTAAGCATGTTGCCGTTATCGGCGGCGGTAACTCTGGCGTTGAGGCAGCAATTGATCTGGCTGGTTTTGTGAGTCATGTCACTTTGATTCAACACAGTAACAAATTGACTGCCGATGCGATTTTGCAGAATAAATTGTTCACACTGAAGAATGTGACAGTAGTGCTGAATGCAGAAACGACAGAAATTACTGGCGTAGATCAAAAAGTAAATGGCTTGATTTATCGTGACCGTGAAACCAAAGTGCTGCATACGATTGAGTTAGCTGGCGTATTTGTACAGATTGGTTTGCTGCCCAATACGGATTGGCTCAGAACCAGCGGTATGGAGTTAAGCAAGTTCAATGAAATCGTAGTGGATGCACATGGTAAGACTTCTCTGCCAGGCGTATTTGCTGCAGGTGACGTGACGACAGTGCCTTACAAGCAAATTATTATTGCAATGGGTGAAGGTTCAAAAGCATCATT
Source organism: Methylotenera sp. (assembly GCA_020622105.1). Taxonomy (GTDB): domain Bacteria; phylum Pseudomonadota; class Gammaproteobacteria; order Burkholderiales; family Methylophilaceae; genus Methylotenera. Next base: position 15,509 of record JAHRYP010000003.1, on the reverse strand, counting down.
AGGCGCGTTTGACTATCTGATCAGACAATAGTCATTGTTATAACCGGCAGTCGATAAAAAAAGCGGTGGAATTCTCCACCGCTTTTTTTATGATTTTGCAAATCCTGAAACGGTAAAAGATTAAATGTCTGCTTTACTTAAGCTGCATTCAGACTTAATGCCACTGCCTCCGCCACCTTGATGCCATCAACTCCTGCTGAGAGAATACCGCCGGCATAGCCAGCACCCTCACCACATGGATACAAGCCTTTGGTGTTGATACTTTGCAAGGACTCGTCATCACGTTTGATACGGATAGGTGAAGAGGTGCGTGTTTCAACCCCTGTTAGCACCCCGTCGGCCAAGTCAAAGCCTTTAACCTGTTTGGCGAATTCCGGAATCGCTTCGCGGATTGCCGTGATTGCAAACTCAGGTAAGGCGGTATCCAGATTAGTCAGGTGCACACCCGGCGTATAAGAAGGCGTCACTTCACCGAAGTTGGTTGAAGGTCGGTTTGCGATGAAATCTCCAATCAGTTGCCCCGGCGCATTGTAATTACTGCCGCCAAGTACGAAAGCATTACCTTCAAGCTGGCGCTGCAATTCCATGCCGGCGAGCGGGTGATCCGGGTAATCAACTTCTGGCGTAATGGCAACGACGATGCCGGCATTGGCATTACGCTCGTTACGAGAGTATTGGCTCATGCCGTTGGTCACGACGCGATTGGGTTCTGAAGCAGCCGCGACCACGGTGCCGCCCGGACACATGCAGAAACTGTAAACCGAGCGTCCGTTTTTGGCGTGGTGCACCAGCTTGTAATCTGCCGCACCTAACTTTGAAAGTAAGTCTTCACTATAGCTCTTGCCGTATCTGGCTTTGTCGATCAGAGATTGTGGATGCTCGATACGAAAGCCGATTGAGAATGGTTTGGCCTCGATGTAGATGCCGCGTTTATAAATCATCTCAAAAGTGTCACGTGCGCTGTGGCCTACGGCCAATACCAGATGGTTAGTCGCAATACGCTCGCCGGTTTGCAGCACTACGGCCTGTACCTGATTCTGCCCGTCTTGGTCTTTGGTGAGTTCAATATCTTCTACGCGGCTTTCAAAGCGGATTTCACCGCCAAGCGCAATAATGGTATTGCGCATTTCTTCTACCATGCCTACCAGTCTAAAAGTGCCGATATGCGGATGGCTGACATATAGGATTTCTTGCGGTGCGCCGGCTTTTACAAATTCCTGTATCACCTTGCGGCCATAATGCTTGGGGTCTTTGATCTGGCTATAAAGCTTACCGTCAGAAAAAGTGCCGGCACCGCCTTCGCCGAACTGCACGTTAGATTCCGGATTCAATTTGTTTTTACGCCACAGACCCCAAGTATCTTTAGTGCGCTCGCGTACTGCTTTGCCGCGCTCCAGCACAATCGGCTTGAAACCGGATTGCGCCAGAATGAGCGCAGCAAAAATCCCGGCCGGGCCAAAGCCGACAACTACCGGGCGCGGTTTATCTGACGATGTATTTTGGACGACGTATTTGTATTCAGTATCCGGTGCGGGTTTAATGTGTGCATCTTTACGGAATTTAGCCAGAATTTTGGCCTCGTTTTTGACGGTTACGTCCAGGCTGTAAACATACAGAATCGCGTGCGATTTGCGTGCATCTACACCGCGTTTAAAAATATCGAAGTGAATCAGATCACTTTCGGGAATTTCCAGCCGTTTTAAAAGCGCGGTCTTGATTTCATCGGCTTGATGGGTGAGCGACTGCGCGTTTTCTACCGGCAGTTTTATTTCAGTGATACGTAGCATATTGTATTCCTTGGATAGTGTTTATCTATCAATAGTATTTATAACGATTTTATAATTTTACAGTAGCTGGTTGTTACCGGGTTAAATCTCCAATTCCAGTTGCAACAGTTTTTTAAGCATCGGTACTGTCACCGGTTTTTTCTCGGTCAGTGACCATTTATCCAGTGCGTTTAATACTGCCATTAGTGTAGGCAGGTCGCGGCGCAGATAGCGCAGGCAGTAGTCCACAACTTCATCCGGCAATTTCATGCCGCGTTCTTTTGCGTGCGTTTTCAGTGCCTTAGCTTTTTCTTCATCTGAGAGTGGGTGCAACTGGTAGACCAGACCCCAAGCCAGCCGAGTGGCCAGATCATCACGCAGTCCCATCTGTGTTGGCGCAGCATTGCCGCTGGTAATCAGAATGCCGCCAGATGCGCGTAACTGATTGAAGTAGTTAAATAACTCGATCTGTGCTTCATCATCTAGTGTATGTACATCATCTACCACACTAAGCGGCAGGTCTCGTTCAAGTGCCAAGTCATTACAGGCTTGTAGCAAGTGGCTTTTGCCGCTGCCGGGCGTGCCCCACAGATAGATGAAGCGTGCTTCATTTGCACCATCTATTGCCATTCTCAGGCTATGCAAAGCTTCTTCATTGCTGCCCGCTATAAAGTTATCAAGCGTAGCGGGTGCCAGCGGCTGAATGTCTAAAAGTAACTGTTTCAAACTTGAGAAGTCTCTGAATTAACCATTGTAAAGATTGCTGGAAAGGTAACGCTGCCTTGCGTGCCTGAAGCCGACAGCAATGGCTGCGGAAACTGGCAGTGCCAGCAGTACGCCGGTAAAGCCAAATAATTGACCACCAGCCATCAGCGCAAAAATCACGACTAATGGATGGAGCCCAATGCGGTCGCCCACCAGATAAGGGGTTAGTATCATACTTTCCACTACCTGCCCAAGGCCAAATACAATCAATACCGGAATCAGGTCGTTTAAATTACCGAATTGTAACAGGCCAGAAAGTGTTGCCAAGCCGAGGCCAAGGCCAATCCCCAGATACGGTACAAAGCCCAGTAAACCTGATAACACACCGATCGGCAGTGCAAGTTCTAATCCTGCCATCCATAAGCCTGTAGCATAAAACACACTCATGAGCAGCATGACTGCGAGTTGGCCGCGCAGAAACTCAGCCAGAACCGCGTCAATATCGCTGGCGATTTCTACGGTTTTTGCCAGCACTTTTCTGGGTAATAAATGGTTGATTTTAGCAATAATTACATTCCAATCTACCAGCAGGTAAAACAGAACCAAGGGGATAAGAATCAGATTAGCCAGCCAGCCTAGTATTGCCAAGCCATGGCTACCAATACCCAGTGCGATTTGTTTGGCAAAGTTACCGGCGGTTTGCCAGTTCTCGGTCACGATTTGCTGGATCTGCGCGTAATCGATATTAAGTGCAACACCAAAGTTCTTCAGTAACCATGGCTCCAGAAAGTTTTTTACAGTATTGAAGTAGACCGGCAGTTTTTGTGAGATCAGCAAAAATTCTTTTTGCATCAATGGCACAACAATGACCAGTATTAGCAGCAGCAGGGCGAGTAAAAGCAGCATCACGATTAATGTGGCGATGATGCGGCTTGGGCTGTAGCTAAAGCTGTTATTAAAAAAAGAGAAGTGCAGTGCATCAATTTTATTTACAAGCGGATTGGTAATGTAAGCCAGAATGGCTGCAATTAAAAATGGCGTCAGTATCGGCCCTAACAGGTAAATAAGGCCGCAGATGGCTAACCCGGCAATCCACCAAAGGTAATGTGTGCGGTTATCCATTTGTTAAGTTCACCATTCTTTTGATTATTATGGAATTTTGATATGCCTGAAATTTCGGTTAATCAAGCATTTCGGTTAAAATAGAAGCATTCTGGATCTTGCATTAGTCGGATTTAAATCCTGCGCAGATGCTAATGGCTATTTTGCGGTCATTTTAGCCGATTTTTTAATATGCATAGTATTCCTATACATATTAAAAAATCAACTAAACTGCCACGCAAACTATCCCATTATCATCACGCGCCCTGATCCAATATCGAGAATGATAACGACAGAACACAATTTTAGTAGAAAGCGAGAACGCACTTGAGCGCCAATAATTCAGACAAAACTTCTATCAGCTACCGCGATGCGGGTGTAGATATTGAAGCGGGCGATGCCTTAGTTGAGCAAATTAAACCTTTTGCCAAACGCACCATGCGCCCGGAAGTCCTAGGCGGCATCGGCGGCTTCGGTTCTTTATTTGCGGTACCGCAAAAATTCAAAGAGCCGATTCTGGTTTCCGGTACTGATGGTGTTGGTACTAAATTAAAGCTTGCTTTTGAATTGAATAAACATGACACCGTGGGTATCGACCTGGTAGCCATGAGCGTGAACGATATTCTGGTACAAGGTGCCGAGCCATTGTTTTTTCTGGATTACTTTGCATGTGGCAAGCTGGAAGTTGGCGTAGCTACGCAGGTGATTAAAGGTATTGCCCAAGGCTGTGAGCAATCCGGCTGTGCATTGGTAGGTGGTGAAACGGCAGAAATGCCAGGCATGTACCCGGCAGGCGAATACGATCTGGCGGGTTTTGCTGTAGGTTGTGCCGATAAAGCCAAACTGATTGACGGCACGACCATTGCTGCCGGTGACGTAGTGTTGGGTCTGGCATCAAGCGGCGCACACTCAAACGGTTATTCACTGATTCGTAAATTGATTGAAAAATCAGGTATCGACTTTGAGTCAGATTTCCACGGCAGAAAGTTTAAAGATGTAGTGATGGAACCTACACGTATTTACGTGAAATCATTGTTGAAGCTGATTGAAGCTTTGCCGGTAAAAGGCATGGCGCACATTACCGGCGGCGGCATTACCGAGAATATCCCACGTGTGCTGCCGGCAGGTTTGACTGCTGAAATCAGGGCTGATGGCTGGCAGTTGCCACCATTATTCCAATGGCTGCAGGCACAGGGCAATATCGTGCCGAGTGAGTTGTACAAAACGTTTAACTGCGGTATTGGTATGGCGGTGATTGTGGCAAAAGAACATGTGGCACAGGCGAAACAATTGCTGGAAGCTTCCGGTGAAACTGTGTTTGAAATCGGTCATATCCGTGCTCAAAATGCAGGTGAAGCGCCGACCATTGTTATTTAGCTGATAAGCCTAGTAATAAAACGCTATGTAACGAAACCTCTGCTGGCGCGTTAGATTGATGTGTTTCTTAAATTAAAGGAAATCTTGTGTTTAACCACATCAAATTATTAAGCTTTGCAGTTTTGTTATCGGCGACATCGGCTATGGCGGAGCCGGCAGCATTGTCTAATGCTGCCCTGCCTAAACGCATTCAGGCAGTGTATGAAGTGACAAAAAATGGTCAGCCGTTTGCAACAGTACACGAGCAGTTTGCAATTAATGGCAGTACATACAAGGTTGAGAGTGTTACCAAAGGTATCGGTGTTTATGCACTGTTTGGCGAGCGCGTATTAACCAGTAGCGGTGAAATTACCGCACAGGGGCTAAAGCCTGAGCATTTTGAGTTGCGTCAGGGTGATAATGCCAAGAAAGCGTTACTGACAGATTTTGACTGGGCTAAACAAAATTTGCGCATGACGGTAAAAGGTAAGCTGAAAGAAGCACCGCTCACTGCCGGTACTCAGGATCTGGCAAGCTTTCCTTACCAGTTCATGTATATGCCAAAACCGTTAAAAGGTGACATCACGGTAACGCTGACAACCGGTAAAAAACTTAATCAGTATCAATATCATATCAATTCTGAGCCTGAAGTTGTTGTTAGCGCAGGTGTGCAATACAAGACGCTGCATCTGGTGCCGCCAGCCCAGGATACAGAAGAGACCAAAGAACTGTGGCTCGCTGCCGATTATCATTATATACCGGTGAAAATTTTGATGGTTGACGATAATGGCCAGAAGCTGGAACAGATATTAACCGAGTTAAAAATAGAATAAAGGAATCATTAAATTCATATTTTATGAGCGCACTGCATTTCATAAAATATGTTTTTCATGATTCCGGTAATATATTTACTTGCTACAAAACATTAAAGAAAATTAAAGTAAAGAAACCAATATGACCCCCAACCTGATTCGCCAAGCTGCTGTTGTTTTATCTAATCTGCTCACATTCAGTAGCCCTGCGGACGCTAAATTAAGTGAATTCTTTCGCAATAATAGAGACCTGGGTACCAAAGAGCGTGCGTTTGTGGCGGAAAGTGTTTATGGTGTTCTGCGCCGTTTACGCTTTCTGAGCACAGTGACTGCTAACGAAGAGGATGATCCAGATGATGCGCGTAAGCTTATTCTGGCGTATCTGCTGCGTGTACAAGGCATGAGTATCCGCGAACTGGAACCTATGCTTAGCGAACAGCAAAAAGAGTGGGCGCATATGATCAAGGCAAAATCTACCGAGAATTTGCCGCTTGCTGTACAGGCTGATGTGCGCGACTGGTTGTGGGATAAACTCGTTGCGCAATATGGCGAGAAAGAAGCGCTTACGATTGGCCGTAGTATGCACGAGCAGGCGACGCTGGATCTACGCGTGAATACGATCAAAGGTAACCGTGATGAAGTGTTGGCAAAATTCATCGCTGAGAATACTTCAGGTGAAACTAACATTACCAAAACCCCTTATTCACCTATCGGTATCCGCATGCCTAACCGCATGAACATTGGTCGTCACATATTGTTTACTGAAGGCAAAATTGAAGTGCAGGATGAGGGCAGTCAGTTATTGGCATATCTGGTGGCACCAAAGCGCGGCATGATGGTTGCAGATTTTTGCGCCGGTGCAGGCGGCAAGAGTCTGGCCATTGGTGCGCTGATGCGTAACACTGGCCGCTTGTATGCGTTTGATGTGTCTGAAAAGCGTCTGCACAATCTGGGTCAGCGTCTGAAACGTTCTGGTTTAAGTAATATGCATGCACAAGTGATCAGCAGCGAAACTGACCCTAAATTAAAACGCTTGAACGGCAAATTTGATCGTGTATTGGTTGATGCGCCGTGCAGCGGACTAGGTACCTTGCGTCGCAACCCGGATTTAAAATGGCGCCAGATGCCGGAAGATGTTGCTGAGCTCAATGTCAAGCAAACCAACATTCTGGCACGTGCTGCCAAGCTCACAAAAATCGGCGGGCGCTTGATTTATGCGACCTGTAGTTTGCTCAATGACGAGAATGAGAACATCGCAGAGCAGTTTCTGGCTGCACACCCGGATTTTAAATTACTGAATGCGGCTGAAATTTTAGCGCAACAGCAAATCGAGCTGGATACCGGCAATTATTTAAAACTGCTGCCGCATCTGCATAATACAGATGGCTTTTTTGCTGCGGTGTTTGAAAAAACACAGGGCGCCAATGTGGCAGGGACAGGTAAAGCGAATGTTGAAATTAGTGAAGCAGCAGCGCCGGATGAGGTTGTAGCAGTTGAATCTGTTATAGCTACTGAACCTGAAGAGGTTAAACCAAGAGCTAAGAAGCCGAGAACGGTAAAAGCAAAAGCTGCAGAGCCAGAAGCTGACAAACCAAAGGTTGAAAAACCAAAAACTGCAAAGCCTAAAGTTGAAAAAATAAAAGTTGCCAAACCTAAGGCTGTCAAACCAAAAGCAGCAGAGTAATTAAGTAGTTTATGAAGCTGCCTAGCCTTAACGCACAGATTCTATTAGGCGCAATTTTCGGTGTTGCCGCCGGTGTGTATTTGCATGGGCTGGGCGCTGAACATCAAACTGCGCAAACGGTTTTGTATGCTTCAGGTCTGGTTGGCACCTTGTTTATCGATTTGCTCAAAATGGTGCTGATCCCGTTGGTGTTCTGTTCCATCACGGTCGGTATCGCCAATCTGCGCCAACATCAGCAAATGCAGCGGGTGTGGGTGACCACCATATTGTTTTTTGTCAGCAGCATGGCAATAGCAATCGTTCTGGGATTGGCAGCCAGCCTGTATTTCAAACCCGGGGCTGGCCTATCGATCAATCTGTTCGAGCATGCTATGCAAAATTTTGAGGCTAAACAGCTGCCATTGCCGGAATTCTTTGCCCAGTTCCTGCATGGATTGTTTGTGAACCCTTTTGCAGCCTTATCACAAGGCAATGTGCTAGCCGTGGTCATGTTTGCATTGATGTTGGGTATTGCATTGGTGATGGGTGGTGAGCGCTTCAAGCATCTGCGCACACTATTGCAGGAAGCACTGGACGTAACCATGCTGATCGTCGAGTGGGTGATGCGTCTTGCGCCGCTCGGGATTATGGCCCTGCTGATTAAACTGGTAGCAGGACAGGATGTTGCCATGCTGGCAATATTGGCTAAATTTGTAGCGGTGGTGGTTGGCACTTTGCTGCTACATGGGGTTGTAGTGCTGCCACTGATTTTATATTTATTTACCCGTATGTCCCCTCTTACTTTCTGGCGCGGCGCGCGTGAGGCATTAGTCACAGCATTTGCGACCAGTTCGAGCTCAGCTACGCTACCGGTGACTTTGCGCTGTGCTAGCCAGCAGTTGAATGTTAAGCCCGAAATTGCCGGTTTTGTTGTGCCATTAGGGGCAACTATCAATATGGATGGCACGGCACTGTATGAAGCTGCTGCTGCATTGTTTATTGCCAACCTGATCGGGGTCGAGCTCACCATCGCACAGCAGCTGATTGTGTGCTTTACGGCGATGATCGCAGCAATGGGTGCACCGGGCATCCCCAGTGCCGGCATGGTGACGATGGTCATGGTGCTGCAATCGGTAGGGCTGCCGGCTGAGGCGATTGCTATTCTGCTGCCGGTAGACAGATTACTGGATACGCTGCGTACTGCCGTGAATGTGCAGGGCGACATGATCGGCAGTCTGGTTGTGCAGAAGCTGGCAACCACATCTAAAGATTAGTGATGCAGGCGCTATTTTTTCGCTGTGCACTTATCTCGGAATCAGCCGCTATTGCGGCGCTGGTAAATGCCGCTTATCGTGGCGAAAGCAGTCGACAAGGCTGGACTACCGAAGCTGATCTGCTTGATGGCTTGCGTACAACAGCTAAAGATGTGCAGCAAGTCATTGAATCTGAACATAACGTGATCTTGGTATGCGTAAGCGGTGACGAGCTGATTGCCTCAGTTTGTCTTGAGAAAAAAGCTGATGCGGCATATGTTGGTATGTTTGTAGTAAAGCCGGCTATGCAAGGAACAGGCATAGGTAAGCAATTACTCACTTACGCTGAAAGTTATGCAGCACAGTATTGGTCAGTGAGTAAGTTTTGCATGCATGTTATTACGCTGCGTCATGAGCTGATTGCTTTTTATGAGCGTCGCGGCTACCGCGTACCGGTATTAAGCATATCCGGTGAATCCCGAGATGTGGCAGCCTAAAATCACCGGCTTACAATTTGAACTGCTTGAAAAGCCGGTTTAATCTCAAAACTTAATCTGAAACTTTTGAGCTAGACTTCCTCGTTTAGCTTCCCATTTTTCCAGGCTGTGCATCACGAGCGAATAGGCGGCCGGCACTACTACCAGCGTCAGCAAGGTAGATGAAACCATGCCGCCGATGATGGCAACGGAGAGTGGTTTATTGGTCTCCGAGCCGGCACCAAGACCGAGTGCAGCTGGCAGCAGTGCCAGAATAATGGTCAGAGAAGTCATCACCACCGGGCGTAACCGTATCGGGCATGCCTCCTTTAGCGCATCATCGATAGCTACGCCCTTATCACGCAGCTGATTGGTTAAGTCTACCAGCAGAATGGAGTTTTTAGCTACGAGGCCAATCAGCAGCACTAGGCCGATCATGGAGAACATGTTGAGGGTATCGCCAGAAATCAGCAGCGCGATGAGGCCGCCGATAATAGCCAGTGGCTGTGCAAGCATGATGATTAACGGCTGAATGAATGAATTGAACTGGCTTGCCAGCACCATGTATAGCAGGATGAAGGCTAATAAAAATACGAATTTTATATTTTTAAAGGTTTTGCCAAACTCTTCAGCCTGACCGACCATTTTGATGTTGTACTCGGCTGGAACTATTTTGGCAGCGGTTGCCTTTACCAGCTCCACTGCATCACCCAGAGGCATGCCCGGGTTGGCATAGAAGTTTGCAGCATACTGCAGATCGTAACGGCCGATCACGGCAGCGCCCAGTTCAGGTTCAAAGCTGGCAACTGCATCCAATCTTACTAGCTGGCCGTTGCCACTACGCAGGAATATTTTACGCAGATCTTCGCTAGTTTTTAAATCTTCATCATCTGCCTTCAGGCGGATGTCGTAACGCTGACCGTCTCCATTTTCATCGTTATATTTGGCAACATTAATGCCGCCGGCGTAAAGACTGACTGCAGTGGCAATATCAGTCGCGTTCAAGCCCAAAGTCGCGGCACGTTCGCGGTCAACTTTCATGTTGAGCTGCGGCAGATCAAGCTGCACATCAAGGTCAACTTTACCCATGTTCGGGTTGCTGCCGAGAGAGTCCTGCAGCAGTTTTGAAATGCGGCCGATTTCCTGCAGGTTGCTGCCGGTAAGGTTGAATTGCAGTTTCTCAGAGCGCTGCCCGCGCACTACTGAAGCACCGGTAGGAATCGCGCGTACTCCGGGGATCGTGTCCAATTCTTTTTTTAGTTCTTTAATCAGTGCCTGCTGACTCTTGTTACGCTCTTCTTTTGGTTTTAAGCGTACATTGACGTTGCCCTGATTGACCTGACCGCGCGAGCCGGCGCCAATCGTAGAGAAAAAGCTGTTTACTTCATCCTTATGGCTGGCAACAATGGCCTCGACCATTTTCAGGCGCGAATCGGTGTATTCCAGACTGGAACCGAGCGGAGTTTTGACGGTAATGCTGAAGCTACTCTCGTCAGATTCAGGTACAAAATCTTTTTCTACATACTTGAATGAAAAATAACCGCTAAACATTACAAACAGCACGGTGATTAACAGCACCGCACCGCGATGCTTGAGTGAGGTAAACAGCAGCTTTTTATAAACGTTATCCAGTGAACCCAGCATCTTCCCGATAAAGCTATAAACTTTATTTTCATCATGGTGGCTTACTGTAAGGTAGCGTGAGCATAGCATTGGCGTAAGTGTGAGTGACACAAACAATGAGGCCAGTACGCCGAAGGTCACGACAATACCGAAAGAGTTGAAGAATTTACCTACCATGCCATCCATAAAAATGACCGGCGCGAAAATACAAACCAGCGACAGTGACGCTGCCGTAACCGAGAAAGTCACTTCACGTGCACCGTTCAAAGCGGCGCTGACCGGGTTGGGGTCTATATGTTCGCGATGGCGATATATGTTTTCCAGCACGACAATTGCATCATCGACTACCACGCCAATCAATAACAGCAGCGCCAGAAGTGTCATCGAGTTAAACGTAAAACCGGAAAAGTACATCACGGCAATCGCTGCCAGTAACGATACTGGTATTGCAGTGGCTACAATCAGTGTAGAGCGTATCGAGCGTAGAAAAATAAATACAATCAGTGCGGCCAGCAATGTACCCTCTATCAAGTGCTCTTTAAGCGAGGCAACAAGCTGGTTAATAAAAATTGAGTCGTTAGTCGATATTTCCAGACTCATCCCCGGAGGCAGATTAGGCCGGATGTCCTGCTCCAGGCGGCGCTCAACTTCTTTGATGATATCTACAGTATTGGCATTTGCAATCTTGACCATGCCAAGACCTACGGTAGGCTTGCCGTTATAGCGCGCGACCTGACGATTATCGGTGATGCCGTCTTCTATTGCCGCTACATCTTTGAGGCGAATTGGTACGCCGGTATTGGTTGAAACGATCAGTTCGCCTAATTCCCTGACATTATGAAACTCCATATCAAGTTTGAGCAATTGTTCTGATTGCGCACTGACTAGAAAACCGCCCGGTAGCTGTATGTGCTCACGATTAAATGCTGATATCAGATCATTGGCAGTGACTTTGTAAGCAGCCATTTGCTCCGGCTTGATATTGACACGCACTACACGGTCACGGCGGCCACCTATGCTCACTTCACCGACACCGTTGATGGTCTCGAATTTTTTCTTCAATACATTGTTTGCATACAGGTTAAGCTGCTGTATGGTGCGGTCACCGCTGAGTGCCAGCCATATCACTGCCGAGGCGTTGGTATCGACTTTCTGTATGACTGGCGGGTCGGTGTCATTCGGCAGGCGACGCAATATCTGGCTGACTTTGGCTTGTACTTCGTTATAGGCAACATCAATATCTTTATCCAGCGAGAATGTGATAGTGATGACCGATACGCCGGGTGACGAGGATGACTGAATATGCTCAATGCCAGGTGTGGTATTAATGGCGGATTCGATAATGCTGGTGACGCTGGTGTCGATGACATCGGGATTAGCGCCACGCAGGGTAGTATTCACAACAATGATGGGGAAATCAATTGCTGGAATACGGTCAATGCCGATGCGCTGATAAGAGATGATGCCGAATAAAACAATGACGCCTGAGAGCATCCAGGCAAGAACATGGCGTTTGATCGAGAGTTCAGGTAATGTCATGCGGCGATCTTTGTATTATTGTGCAGTATGGCTGGTGGTAATTTGAATAGGCGCCTGATCTGTCAGGAAGCCAGCGCCATCCATCACGATAGTGTCGTTAGCACTCACGCCCTCGGTAATTTCAACCAATCCGTTCTGGTGCTGCCCGGTTTTCACAATGGCCTGATGTGCTTTGCCATCTTTCACCAGATACACGACTTCGCCTGCTGGCCGCAACACGACGCTCTGCTCAGGAACCATTAAGGCGGAAGACTGCTCGCCGATAACCACGGTACCCGTGACGCTGGCGCCTGGCTGCCAGTCAGCTTCATCCGTCACATCGGCAAGTACGTCGATAGAGCGATTGCTTTCAGTAATCATCGGTTTTAGCTCACGAATCACAGATTCAACTACTTTGGTGCTGGTCGGGGTGCTTAGGCGTACTTTCATGCCCGGTCTTAGCTGGCCGCTGATACGCTCCGGGAAAGGGATGTGAGCGCGCAAGCGCTTGTTTGAAATGATCTGCAATAATGGGTCGCCTACTTTTACAAACTCACCGGTGTCGACAATTTTCTTTTCAACAACACCATCAGTAGGTGCGTAAATTCTGGTTTTGCTGCTGCTGTGATTAATGCTGTCAATGCGCGCTTTAGCACCGGTCAGCTGCTCTTTGAGCACATTCTGCTGTGCGAGATCAGTATCCACCGCATTTTGCGAAATAAAATTTTTGTTGACCAGTGCCTGACTGCGGGTCACGATCTTGGTCTGGTTCTGTAACAGCGCTTCAATACGGGCTACCTCTGCCTGTGCTTCGTTGCGCTGTAACGCAAAATCAACAGCATCCAGTGTGGCAATCAGCTCGCCTTTTTTAACCCTTTGTCCGGGGCTAACGTGCACTTTCACCACACGTGCAGCTACTTCTGCTGCAATGGTGGGATCAATCAGGCCTTCGATTGAACCCACGGCTGACTCTGTGATTTCTATAGCAGTGTCTTTGACCTGTGTCACAGTGACCAGCGTTGGTTTCGGGCCCTTATTTTCATTGGCTTTGCCATCTGCTGTTTTGTCTTTATTGCCGCAGCCCGTTACCAAGGTGAAAAGTAATGTCAGTAGAATAAGCTGTGTGTTTTTGTGCATAAGTAATGAATTAATATTTTTTGTATTGTAAAAGCTAAAGTTAGCGTATGTGAAAGCGTCCTTATTTTATTACCTGCTGCCAGTCAAAATAAGGGCCAGGGTCAGTTTTTCGCCCTGGCGCGATATCGGAATGCCCTACTATAGACTGAATTGGATAAGCTTTCCTGACACCGGCAA
>JAHRYP010000003.1:1560-1912 GCA_020622105.1 Methylotenera sp. | reverse complement strand
AGCTGAGAACGCTTCAAAATCACTGCCCTCAAGCTCAATTCCGACAGAGAAATCGTTACAACGTTCACGCCCCTGCCAATTTGATACGCCGGCATGCCAGGCACGCTCCAAACATGAAACAAATTGAATCAGGGTGCCATCGCGCCGGATTAAAAAATGTGCAGATACTTTGAAGGTGTGTATTTGTGCATAGTAGGGGTGTTCATCCGCATTAAGCTGATTAGTAAACAGCTCAATAATGCCATTGCCGCCATACTGGCCGGGTGGCAGGCTGATGTTATGCACAATAATTAAACTGATATCTGCTGGTTTTTCAGCCTCTGTCAGTGGGCGCGCATCAAAATTTGGTGAT
>JAHRYP010000003.1:0-1550 GCA_020622105.1 Methylotenera sp. | reverse complement strand
AATGAATGAAGCACCCTCTGCAAATCCAGCCTGATTGATATGGTAAATTGTCATAGCTCGTGAAATTTATAAACTTTTATTATTATCACGCAAGATTTTGTTTTAGCGCAGGAATTTGTGCATTAACAATTAATTGATCAAACAAATAGCGTCAGCACTAATTTTATGTGGATTTCAGTTTAAAATGCGCACATATCTAAATTTGTATTTAGCCTTTAGGGCGCTTCTATAAATGCAGAGTTTGGGATGCAGTACAAGGCGCACGGAACGCAGGAGCCGAGATAGTATGCAATATACAGCGAGGTTGCGAGTACCGCGCAACGCAGTAATGCGCCCAAAAAATGTATTTATAGAAGTGCCCTTTAGTATTTAATCAAGGAAAAAAACTGATGGTATTCTTAGAATTAGCAGTGATGCTGGTTGTTATCCTGATTGCAGCCGAAGTCTTTACCAATGCGCTCGAGCACTTGGGTGAAAAATTAAAAATATCGGAAGGTGTTACCGGTTCTTTGTTTGCTGCCGTAGGTACCGCGCTACCGGAAACATCCGTGCCTTTACTCGCATTGCTGGCAGGTACGCAGAATGCAGCGACTAACGAAGAGATTGGTGTAGGTGCAATCTTGGGAGCACCTTTGATGCTGGCGACACTTTCTATTTCATTAATGGCAATTTCAGTATGGAAGCGCCGCGGTACGCAGGGGCATTTAAGGCCTGAGCGTACAGGTCTGGTGCGTGATCTTAACTTTTTTATCATTGCATTCAGTTTTGCCGCAATCGCCATGTTCGTACCGCATACGTTAATTGCTGTGCGTTATGCACTGGGTTTTTGTATGGTGATGATTTATTTCGTCTATGTGATGATGACAATCAATGCTTCAAAAGCTTTGGTGCAAGAAGGACACGCCACCGAAGCCGGCGGCGATATGTTCTTATGTAAAGTTGGTCTGCCTAACAACATGACTGTGATTGTATTTCAGCTGTTATTGGGGCTGGGTCTTCTGGTAGCTGGTGCTAAAGGCTTTATCCATGGTGTTGAAGAGGCTTCACAAATATTAGGCATTTCTGCCCTGCTGCTTTCCTTACTGATTATTCCGATTGCGACTGAGTTGCCGGAAAAAGTGAACAGTATTTTATGGATACGTAAAGGCAAAGATACACTGGCTTTTGGCAATATCACCGGTGCCATGGTGTTTCAGGGTACTTTGTTACCGGCAATCGGTATTATGCTCACGCCATGGGAGCCACGTCAGGAAGTGTTGCTAGGTATCGTCATGACGCTGATGGCCGCAATCTGGCTTAGGTACTTAACGGCTAAGGGTGGTATAAGGGTATGGCACTTGTTTGTAAACGGTGCATTGTATGTAACATATTTGTTGCTGGTGTTGAGCTAGGAAAAAAACTGATTAAATGGCTACGCGGGCGAATTGCTGCGTTGCGCGGTACTCGTAACCTCGCTGTATATTGCATACTATCTCGGTTTCTGCGTTCCGTGCGCCTTGCACTTCATCCCGCTCGCTCAATTAATCAGTGTTTCCCTCAACATCAGCTAG
>JAHRYP010000037.1 GCA_020622105.1 Methylotenera sp. | reverse complement strand
TGTCAGAAAGCATGAATCGCCGTTGATCGGTGAGCGGAACTTCACGCCTTCTTCTGTGATTTTACGCAGGTCACCCAAGCTCCAAACTTGAAAGCCGCCTGAATCGGTCAGGATAGGCTTGTTCCAGCCCATAAACTTATGCAGACCACCATGCGCTGCAATGACTTCCAAGCCAGGACGCAGCCACAGATGAAATGTATTGCCCAGAACAATATGCGCATTGATTTCATCCAGTTCAAGCGGTGACATTGCTTTAACCGTGCCATAGGTGCCAACCGGCATGAAAGCAGGGGTTTCAACATTGCCGTGCGCTAATTCCAATGTGCCGCGACGTGCAAGGCCATCTTGTTTATGTAAGGTAAATTGCATGGTGGTGCATTAATATTTTGAAGCCGCGATACTAACATAATCCTGCGTAATCCAGTCATTTTATGGGTTATGCTGCTGTCCTTATGGTGATTGAGAGTGCTGTATTTGATGGTTTTTTTTATGGATTTATACGAAGCTTGTTAACTTTTCTTGCCTATCTGCGTTATTCAGTCACTCAGCTTTTATATATATATCAAAAGCAAATTTTTATGGGTGTAGAATAGAATTCTAGTGGGGCTTAACAATGAGGAGAATAATATGAACAAGAAATTAATAGTGAGCGCTATTGCTGCAACTTTTTTATTTAGCGGTTGCGCTAGTATGACAGAAACACAAAAGGGTACTGCTAAAGGCGCTGCAATTGGTGCCGGTGCCGGTGCAGTAGTTGGTGCAGTGGCTGGTGGCGGTAAAGGTGCTGCAATCGGTGCTGCTGTGGGTGCTGCAGCTGGTGGTATCGCTGGTAATGTTTGGTCCAAACGCATGCAAGCGCAAAAAGCGGAGATGGAGCAAGCGACCGCTGGTACTGGTGTTGCAGTAACGCAAACTGCAGATAACCGCCTGAAGCTGGATATCCCTAGTGATATTTCATTCGATGTGGGTCGTGCAGATGTTAAATCAAATTTCAGGCCGGTTCTAGATACTTTTGCCAAGAGCTTGGTAAGCAATCCGGCAACTACGATAACAATTATCGGCCATACCGATAGTTCTGGCAGTGATGCAATCAATAATCCTTTGTCATTAAACCGTGCAGCAAGTGCGCGTGATTATTTGGTTGCCAGAGGTGTTGCTTCAGGCCGAGTTGCTATCGATGGACGTGGTTCCCGTGAGCCACTGGTGGCTAACGATACTGCGGCTAATAAGGCTAAAAATCGTCGTGTAGAGATTTTTGTTGCAGAGCCGGCACCGGCAGCTGCTAATTAATAAATTGCATTAGAAGTTAAAAGCCGGCATTTATGTCGGCTTTTTTATTGAGATGTCGCTTATTTCTTCACGTCATGATAATTCATGATTTATACTTAGGTTACACAACTTATGTGATATTGCCATGATCGAACCTAAACAAAAGTCATTTCGCCGTAATACAGACATCCCGTCTCTGCGTTCACGGGGTATTTATTTACTGCCTAATCTGTTTACTTCAGCAGCTTTGTTCGCGGGTTTTTATGCCATCGTGCAAGCGATGAACGGCAACTTTGAGCTCTCCGCGATTGCTATTTTTATCGCCATGGTCATGGATGGGCTGGATGGGCGTGTCGCACGCATGACGAATACACAAAGTGCTTTTGGTGCTGAATATGACAGTTTGTCCGACATGGTTTCATTTGGCGTAGCGCCAGCCTTGATTCTTTATGTATGGGCCTTGAAGCCGCTGGGTAAGCTGGGCTGGATTGCAGCCTTCATTTATTGCGCCTGTGCTGCGCTACGCTTAGCCCGATTTAATACCAAGCTGGATGATGAGCATCAGGATAAGCGTTATTTCCAGGGTTTGCCTAGTCCGGCAGCAGCAGCATTATTGGCAGGTTTTGTCTGGGTATCTTACGAATATGGTGTGAGTGAACGTGATGTGTTCTTTGGTGTATTGAAGTGGAAATGGATGGCTTGGAGTATCACGGTGTTTGCCGGCGCATCAATGGTGAGTGATCTGCGTTATTACAGCGGCAAGGATATTAATTTAAAAGCCAGCGTGCCTTTTTTTGTGATTCTGGGCGTTGTATTGGCGTTAGTGCTGATTTCCTATAGCCCTCCGGAAGTGCTGTTTCTGGTGATGGTGGTATATGCGCTTTCCGGATATGTTATGTGGATACGTGGCAAGATCAAGTCAAGAAAACAATTGTAGGTGGTTGGCTTTGAATTTATTTATCATTATGATAAATAAATTCAAATAGTTAAACACTTGCGGAACTTGCTGAAAAATATTATATTTCCATACATCATGTTGAACTCACACATCCTCTATATTTCTTTCGCGTTTAGCTTGCTTGCAACCGGCATGGCTGCAAATGCTTTGTTATTACGCAAAACCTATGCGTTGCGCCTGCGTGCGCTACTGCGCTAGCGCGCAGACCATACCCCCCTCCCTAGTATTAAATTGCGTTGCACCTTTAATGTTTATAGGTGCTACTTTTTGGCTGAATTATTGAATGCAATAATCCGTCGAGAACTAAATAAAAAAGTTAGGTAACTGTATATGAGCCAAACCAGCAACAAACAAGAACAAATTATTATTTTCGACACCACTTTGCGTGATGGCGAGCAAAGCCCGGGCGCGGCAATGACCAAAGAAGAGAAGATTCGTATTGCGCGCCAGCTTGAAAAGTTGGGTGTTAACGTGATTGAGGCTGGCTTTGCTGCAGCAAGCCCAGGTGATTTTGATGCGATTCACGAAATTGCAAAAATCATTAAAAATTCAACAGTGTGTTCACTTGCCCGTGCTAGTGAGAACGATGTGCGCCGTGCCGGTGAAGCCATTAAACCTGCAGCAAAAGGCCGTATCCATACCTTTATCGCTACCAGCAAAATTCACATGGTAAACAAGTTGCGCATGACGGAAGATCAAGTAGTTGAGCGCGCAGTGCAAGCTGTAAAGTGGGCATTGGAATATACCGATGATGTTGAGTTCTCGGCCGAAGATGCGGTACGTTCAGATATGGACTTTTTGGTACGCATATTTGATGAAGTAATTAAAGCCGGTGCTAAAACCATTAACGTGCCGGATACAGTGGGTTATTCGATTCCAGCACCATGGGGCGAGCGTATGCGTGATTTGATCGCACGCGTGCCGAATAGCGATAAAGTGGTATGGTCTACGCATTGCCATAACGACTTGGGTATGGCAGTTGCTAACTCATTGGCGGCAGTGATGGGCGGTGCCCGTCAGGTGGAATGTACCATTAACGGTTTGGGTGAGCGGGCAGGTAATGCCAGCCTTGAAGAAGTGGTGATGGCGATTAAAACCCGCAGCGATATCTTCAACTTGAGCACGAGCATTGATACCACGCAAATTGTACCTGCCAGCAAGTTGGTGTCATCGATTACCGGTTATCCGGTGCAGCCGAATAAAGCCATTGTTGGTGCTAATGCGTTTGCGCATGAGTCCGGCATTCATCAGGATGGTGTGTTGAAGCATCGCGAGACCTACGAAATCATGCGCGCTGAAGATGTAGGCTGGAATGCGAACAAATTGACTTTGGGTAAGTTGTCTGGCCGCAATGCGTTCAGAACGCGCTTGAAAGAATTGGGTATTGAGCTTGAAACTGAAGATTTGCTCAATGCGGCCTTTGCGCGATTCAAAGATTTGGCGGATAAAAAGTCTGAAATTTTTGATGAAGATTTGCAAGCTTTGGTGAGTGACGAGTTTGTTTCAGAAGCTACTGAAAACTATAAATTGGTGTATTTGCAAGTGGCGTCACAAACCGGCGAAATTCCACATGCCTTGATCACTGTATCAGATAACGGTGTGGAGCATAAATCCGAGTCTGATGGCGGTGGGCCTGTTGATGCATCATTCAAGGCGATTGAAAAAATCGTGAACAGCGGTGCAGAGTTGTTGCTCTATTCAGTGAATAACATCACCAGCGGTACCGATGCGCAGGGTGAAGTGACAGTGCGCCTTTCACGAGGCGGCCGTATTGTGAATGGGCAGGGTGCGGATACGGATATTGTGGTGGCTTCCGCCAAGGCTTATTTGAATGGATTGAATAAGTTGCATTCAAGGCACGAGCGCGCCCACCCTCAAGTGTAGTTTCATCGTCAAATCAAGCCAATACGGCGTTGCGCTCACTTGCCGTACTATATGTACTGCCTGCGTTCGCGCGCGTTGTCTTGACTTGATTTAACAATGAAACGGTTGGCAGAGATGGCTCTTACTTCTGTATGAACACATTCCTAGCCTGATCCGAAAGAAAAATGTAGAAAACTATCATGCCTAAAACCCGGCAAACCCTGTTGATCGCTGGTGCACTCTTTTGCACCTATTTCATTTGGGGTTCAACTTATCTTGCCATACGTTTTGGTATTGAGAGCTTTCCGCCATTTATGATGGCAGGCGTGCGATTTACTGTAGCGGGCGTGATTTTATACGCAGTGATGCGCTATTTGGGAGCACCCAATCCTAACAGGCAGCAGTGGATTGGTGCCGGCATAGTGGGATTGTTATTGCCAGCATTAGGGAATGGTACGGTGTGTTATGTACAGCAGACCGTTTCATCCAGTGTTGCAGCGCTATCGATTGCTACGGCGCCAATCTGGATGGCGGTGTTCTCTTCGCTTTGGGGGCACAAAATCATTGCCAGAGAGTGGCTGGGCATTGCAATAGGCTTGGCGGGTATTGTGTTGCTGAATCTAGGCGGCAGTTTCAGTGGAGACTCTATGAGTGCATTCCTGCTGATATTTGCTGCGGCAAGCTGGTCGTTTGGTTCTGTCTGGAGTAAGCATCTGGAGATGCCGCAGGGCTTAATGGCAAGTGCCGCGCAGATGCTGGCAGGCGGAGTCGCGCTGTTGATTGCAAGTGCTGTCACTGGCGAAACCTGGCCGCAGACAATTAGCGCAAAATCATGGGGTGCGATGCTGTTTCAAATAGTGCTAGGGTCACTTGTTGCCTATAGCGCATACCAATATTTATTGCATACAGTGCGCCCGCTGGTTGCTAGCAGCAATACTTTTGTAAACCCGATGGTGGCGTTTGCTGTAGGCATCTATTTTGCCGGTGAACATGTGACCACCTCGGAATTGATCGCACTCGCTGTTATTTTAGTTGGTGTATTTTTAGTACTCTCAGCAACTCAACAAAAAGAAATTTAATATGTCTCAAAACAATACACGGAATTTGGCTTTATTTGACTTGGATAACACGCTGCTCGCGGGTGATAGCGACTATAACTGGAGCTTGTTCTTAATCAATGAAGGCTTGCTCGATGGCGCATCACATCAGGCGCGTAATGAGCAGTTTTATCAGGATTACAAGAACGGCACTCTGGATATTTATGCGTTCTTGGAATTTCAGTTGAATCCTTTAAGTCAGCACCCTAAAAAGTTTCTGGATGAGCTGCATCTCAGATACATGGAAAAGGTGATTCGCCCGATGATGACGCAGAAGGCGCAGGATCTGGTGAATAAACATAAGGCAGCTGGTGACCTGTGCGTTGTGATTACGGCCACCAATAGCTTTGTAACCAAACCGATTGCCACGGCTTACGGTATCGATAATTTAATCGGTACCGACCCGGAGATGGTAAATGGTGAATATACCGGCGGTGTAAGCGGTGTGCCGAGCTTTAAAGAAGGCAAGGTCACGCGAATCAATCAGTGGCTGGCAGAGCACGGTAAAACATTGGAGGATTATCCGACCAGTTATTTTTATAGTGACTCGCATAACGACTTGCCGCTGATGAAGCTGGTGACTAATCCGGTGGCCGTTGATGCGGATGATATTCTATCAAGCTATGCAAAACAGCAAGGCTGGCCATTAATAAGCTTACGTTAAATAAAACAGATTTGGCTTAATTGATGTGAATTTGAGATGGACTGGGTAAACACTACCCAGCCCATTTTTTATTTACCGGCCGAGAAGAATCTCTGAAACAAATTTACTGCCTACATAAGCCAGTAACAGTATCACAAAACCTATTAGCGTCCATCGGATGGCTTTAATTCCGCGCCATCCATACTGGTATCTGCCAAAGAGCAGTGCGGCATAGATAAACCAGCTGGCAATCGAAAAAATAGTCTTGTGATTAAAATCCAGCGCTTTATGGAAGATTTCTTCAGAGAACCACATGCCGCTGATTAGCGTGATAGTGAGCAGGGCGAAACCTAAGCCGATAATTTTAAACAGCAAAGACTCCATCATCATGAGCGGAGGAAAGCTTGGTAGTGTGATTAAGCTGATTTTATGATGCAGGCTACGTTCTGCAATTGCCATCAGAACAGCGTGCAGTGCGGCAAAAGTAAACAGACTGTAGGCGAGCATCGCGATCCATACATGCGCGATGAACAGGCTGTTGTTAGCTTCAGGTAAAAAATGATGACTGGAGAAGAACGCCGGTAGCAACGCAAATAATGCGGCTGGCGGCAATACAAATGCCTGTAGGCTGTGCAACTGATGATCGCGGTCTGTCACCCAGTAAATCAAGACTGTGAGCCAAAGTATTGCAGATACTGATTCATAGAAACCCAAGTTGAAGCCAATAGAGAAAATACTTTGATGCAAGAGCCAGCCATGCACCAGTAGGCCTAAAGCAATCATTGTTGAATGAAGCTTAAGATGAGTGATCTTTTCCGATGATTTTGGCGCGCGCCAGAAATCTGCAGCTACAGCTAAATAAATGAATACAACGACAAGATAGGGAATTAGATTTTGCATGATGTAATTATGGCGTAAATATACATTAAAGATAATAGGTTGATGTAAAATTGAAACTTAAATGATGCAAAGAGTATATAAATGCTAGAAAACTTAACCGGGCGCCTGCAGGGCGTCATTAAAAATTTACGTGGTCAAGCACGATTAACCGAAGATAACATCTCAGACGCGATGCGTGAAGTGCGTATGGCGCTATTGGAGGCCGATGTAGCCTTGCCAGTAGTAAAAGACTTTATTGCTGCAGTCAAACTGCGTGCTCAGGGTAAAGAGGTATTGCAGAGCCTGACCCCAGGGCAGGCTGTGATTGAAGTGGTGAACGACGAACTCACTACGCTGATGGGTAAAGCCAATGTTGGCTTGAACCTCGCCGCAGTGCCACCAGCGATTATTCTGATGGCAGGTTTGCAGGGTTCCGGTAAAACGACGACTTCTGCAAAACTGGCAAAATTACTTAAAGAACAGAAGAAAAAAGTATTGCTGGCCAGTGCCGATGTTTATCGACCGGCAGCGATTGAGCAGCTTAAAACTTTGGCAAAACAGCTTGAAGTTGACTGTTTTGATAGTAACGCCAGCCAAAAACCAGCAGATATTGCCAGTGCGACATTAGATTTTGCCAAGCGCGGTTACTACGATGTGGTGATTTTCGATACGGCAGGTCGCTTGGGTATTGATGAAGCCATGATGGCTGAGATCAAAGCCCTGCATACGCAATTGAACCCAATCGAAACCTTGTTTGTGGTGGATGCGATGCAGGGGCAGGATGCGATTAACACCGCAAAAGCCTTCGGTGACACCTTGCCACTCACTGGTGTGATTCTAACCAAGCTGGATGGTGACTCTCGCGGCGGTGCTGCTTTATCAGTGCGCCATGTAACTGGTAAGCCGATCAAGTTTATCGGCGTGAGTGAAAAAGTAGACGGGCTGGAGCCATTTTACCCAGACCGTATGGCATCGCGCATATTGGGTATGGGTGATGTGCTCGGCCTGATCGAGCAGGCGCATAAAAATGTCGATATGGCAGAAGCGCAGAAACTTGCTGACAAAGTAAATTCAGGTAAAAACTTTGACCTGGATGACTTTAAAGCGCAAATGTCACAAATGCGGAAAATGGGTGGCATGGGAGCGCTGATGGATAAAATGCCATCTCAAATTGCAGGCATGGCCGCCAAGGTGAATCCGGATGACGCAGACAAGAGTTTGCGCCGCATTGAAGGCATCATCAACAGCATGACGCCGACAGAGCGCCGTAAGCCTGAAATCATCAAAGCCACGCGCAAGAAACGTATTGCTGATGGTTCTGGAGTGCAGGTGCAGGAAGTGAATCGCTTGCTCAAGCAGTTTGAAGAGACGCAAAAGATGATGAAAATGTTCAGTAAAGGCGGCATGGCAAAAATGATGCGCAGCATGGGTGGATTAATGGGAGGCAAGCTTCCTGGCATGCGCTGATTAAAGTTTAAGCAGTTTTGGGGTAATTTTCGGTATGTACAAATTTTTATCGAAGTCAACTAAAATAAATTCGATAAATATATAGAAATTTTCTATTTTGTCATTGACCAAGTGAATAGTTTCCCCCATAATTGCGGCCTTTCCTGAGTGACGCAAGTTACTTGAGAAATGAATGGGGTGTTAGCTCAGCTGGTAGAGCAGCGGACTTTTAATCCGTTTGTCGTGGGTTCGATCCCCGCACACCCTACCAAGATATATAAGGGGTTACGAGAAATCGTAACCCCTTTTTCTTTTTGTACAACTTTCCAATCTATATCAGCTCCGATTAAACTTTTCGAAGATATAAGCGTCAACGTTTTGGTGAATATAAAACCACCGTCCTTACGTTCGTCGCCATATAAATCCGGTTAATACTTGATATGCTTAAAAAAGCCAATTTCCCTACTAAGATTTGTTTGTCTTGTCATCGTCCTTTTGCATGGCGAAAAAAGTGGAAAGCGGTCTGGGATGATGTTAAGTATTGTTCCGATGCATGTAGAAAACATAGGAATCAAAATCCTGTTGAAATGTATTCAAAGTGAAAATTAAAAGAATCATTCTAATTCTTGGGGATCAGCTTGATCTTCAAAACGCTGCTTTAATAAGTTTCGATCATAAAACTGATGAAGTTCTGATGATTGAGTCAGCACATGAGTCAACTTATGTTTGGTCGCATAAAGCTAAAATTGCATTATTTCTATCTGCGATGCGACATTTTGCACAAGATATTAGCTCGCGAAAATATCCACTGACCTATATCAAAGAGTCTGATCTGGCTATTCAAGAGGTCCTCAGGAAGCAACTAGTAGAAAAGAATGCTACCCATCTCGTATGCGTTGAGCCAGGAGAATGGCGTTTAAAAGTTGCGCTTGAAAAGTTAGTGCAAGATTTGAATATTCAATTGGTGATGCATGATGACACGCACTTCTACAGCAGCAATACTGAATTCAGTGAATGGGTTGCAGATAAAAAAGAATTGAGGCTGGAATATTTTTATCGCTATATGCGTAAAAAACATCAGATTCTGATGGACGAGACATCTCAGCCTGTAGGAGGGCAGTGGAACTATGATGATCAGAATCGGCGTCCTTATTCTAAAAAGGGTCCGGGATTCATTAATGAGCCGGTGATGTTTGCGCCTGATGCCATTACATGTGAAGTTTTTGAGTTCGTTGAGAGAAAATATTCTAACCATCCGGGTACGCTTAAACACTTTGCGTGGCCGGTTACACGTGAGCAGGCTTTGCATGCGTTAGACTACTTTGTGACTTATCGGCTACCGAGCTTTGGGTTGTATCAGGACGCGATGTGGAAAGAAACGCCATTTGGCTGGCATTCTATTCTTTCAAGCTGTCTCAATCTAAAATTACTTAATCCACGCGAAGTGGTGCAGCGCGCCTTGGAGTGTTACAAGAACAATGCTTTAGATTTGGCAGCGGTAGAAGGTTTTATTCGACAAGTTATTGGTTGGCGCGAGTTTGTCAGAGGTGTTTATTATCTGGATATGCCACAAATGGCAGCAGCTAATTTTTATCAGCACCAACGTCAATTACCTGCTTGGTATTGGAATGCTGATACACATATGAATTGCATGAAAGACGCTATCGACCAAACTTTAAAGTATGGCTATGCACATCATATTCAGCGTTTGATGGTGACAGGCAATTTTGCATTGCTTGCAGAAATTTTGCCTCAGCAAGTTTCTGAGTGGTATTTAGCCATTTATATAGATGCAATCGAGTGGGTAGAGTTACCGAATGTGGCGGGGATGGCGCTGTTTGCAAATGGCGGTCGTTTTACTAGTAAGCCGTATATAGCAAGTGGCGCTTACATTAAGCGTATGAGTAATTATTGTGATGGCTGCCAATATAAGCCGGAAATTCAATTTGGGGAAAATGCTTGCCCAATGACAACCTTGTATTGGAATTTTTTGATGAAGCATCAACATGCACTTGAGAAAAATTCGCGTACGCGCTTGATGACGGCTAATTTATCAAGAATCAGTGAGGATAAAAAGGTTTTAATCAAAGCACATGCAAATAAGTTGTTGTCAGCTTTGGATTCAATTTAACTAACTGGAACAGATAGTTTTACTTTAGCAGAAACTAGTAACATTAACTTTAATTAACTTCGATTAAGTTTTTAAGTGAATTCAAATCCTGAGGCAAGAACCTCTAAGCAAGCATCTACAACACGTGAGTCATACAAAGTACCGCGATTGTTTTTAATTTCATCTATAGCAGCCTGCAAGCCAAGTGTCGGACGGTAAGGGCGATGTGAGGCCATTGATTCAACGACGTCAGCTACTGCGACAATTCTGGCTTCTAATAATATAGCTTCGCCACGTAAACGATTGGGGTAGCCAGAGCCATCTATGCGTTCATGATGTTGATGTGCGATTTCGGCGATCGGCCATGGAAATTTAATATCTTTCAAGATATTGTAGCCCATAGCCGCGTGCTCTCGAATTAACTGCATTTCAACTGGCGTTAGTTTTGACGGTTTGCTTAATATTTCTGCTGGTACGCCAATTTTTCCTATGTCATGAATCATCGCCCCCAAGCGCACACCATGAATACAGTTTTCATCTAACCCCATCTGGCTGGCAATACTGCATGCTAAGTCAGCTACCCTGCGTTGATGCCCGCCAGTATAGGGGTCGCGAAGTTCAACAGCCATGCTGACGGTATGGATAGTGCCTTCCAGCGACTGCTCAGAACTTTCTGATGTCAAGTAAAGTTTGTTGTGTCGTTTGAGAGTTGTCACATCTTTATAGTGCCGCTTATTCTTGTTGGCTTATCAGCATTGTCATATATAACTTCGTATTTCTGTAATACATGTTTAATTCGACCATCACTGGTTACGATGCGATATTCAATTTGATGTGGGCTGTGATCATTTAAGCTGTCTGCATATGCGGCACTCACTGTATTCACATCTTCAGGGTGTATGCGCTTGAGCAAGGCATCTTGCGTACCGGAGAAATGGTGTTGATCCACTTCATATATTCTATAAACTTCATTTGAACAACTTGTTTCCTGTGGCGATATCTGTTCCAATGCTGAGTGCGCCATGCGTTGTGCTTCAGCTAGTTTATGTTCACTTTCGCGTAGATTCCTCGGTATGTTTACGGTCTGTAATATCCAATGACGCGCCTAATAAATGCGTGGGTTGATGATGTTCGTCGTAAAGACCAATCTTAAAAGTATGTAGCCAGCGGATGTCGCCGGCAGCTGTTTTGACTTTTTCTTCTGATGTTTCAAGTAACTTATGGTTTTCTAATACGATTCGGTCATTTTTGGTAAAACTATCTGCCTGTTCTTTGGGGAAAAGATCATAGTCATTTTTGCCAATTAGATCTTTGCGGGCAAAGCCCAGTAAACCTTCACCAGCTTTATTAAACATCTCGAAGCGCAGGTTCTTGGCATCTTTGAGAAATACCATTACCGGCATATTTTCAATAATGGAGTCGAGAAATCTTTGAGAATTTTTTAATTCATCTTTAAATAGAAGTTGTTCGGTAATGTCGATAAAAGTGACTACACCACCCCTGGTCTTGCCTTCTAATGTGACAGGATATGCCCAATACGCAGCCGGAAAGAAAGTGCCATTTTTACGGCCAAACATTTCATGCTCTACATGAACTGATTTTCCATCATGTAGCGCTCCCAGAATTGCACACTCTTCTTTCGAACACATCGTGCCATCTCTGTGTGAATGCTGCATAAGCTCATGCATTTCTTTACCCAAGAGTTCAGATTGATGATTGAAGCCTAACATTTCAATACATGCATCGTTGGCAAAAGTACATTTGCCATCGAGGTCTACGCCATAAATAGCATGTGCGATAGAGTTGGTTAACAGTGTTACTTGTGCTTCACTCTCTTCAATTTCCAGTATGGATTGCTGTTGACGGCGTCCTCCAATAAATAAACCTAGTAATCCAAGCCCCCAGATTAAGCTGTGCCCTAATAACAGTGAATTACGCTCCGCATTTGCGGCAGCAATTACTTTATCTATAGGCAGAGAAATACTGACACCACCGCGAATATCACCAATTTTGTCACCATAGCGTGCATGGCATTTCATGCAATAACTGTCTGTTATCATTGGTTTCATAAAGCGGAAGTAAGATTTACCATCTGGAGTGACATCTACACTCGCTTTTTCTGTCACACCATTTGCAAATGATTTGAGTGCATCGGCCTCCCAAGCGTCTGCCTTGTTTATGGGGTTGATTGGTTTTAGGCTTGCAATATGCAGTTTTACTTCTGCACCGTTTGCCGCCATATCTTCCTGCACTAGTCTGAATACATAAGATGAATTCAGTAAGGTGAGATGTTTGCCACTTGCAGTTTTTATATCTCTATCTGGAATATGGCTAAGCCACTGG
>JAHRYP010000036.1:12328-15422 GCA_020622105.1 Methylotenera sp. | reverse complement strand
AGCGCCTTAAAAATTACATATCAGTACTTGTACGGTTAAACACAAAAACTCATCTATATTAAAACACGAGTCTGGCGCTAAGTCCGGCAACGACTCCTGAAAGCACAACACCAATGGCGATCACGAGTCGGATGCGTACGCTGAAGACGCTGCCAAGCATCGCCAGAGAAGGTAAACTGATCGCAGGCAATGTCATAATAAGTGCTGCCGCAGGACCTGCACCCATTCCCAGCGCAAGCATCGCTTGCACAATAGGTACTTCGCCAGCCGTAGGAATAACAAACAGCGTGCCAGCAACTGCCATAGCAACGATCCAGATCATACTGTCATCAGCATTAAACACCGGGAATAGCCAAGCTCTGGCGGCACCAAGCAATAGCACCAGAATGAGATACTCCGGTAAAAGTCTGATTGTCATGGTCATAAACTCCCGCATCCAGCGCAGCAGAATATTGCCAGTTGATGCATCAGCCTCTAAAGCCGGTGGCAAATGATCAGTTGGTGAGGCAGTAGCATCGGAGCCTGCATAACGCTCTGCCAGATAGGCAATCCCCAGCACCATTGCAATACCAAAGACAACCCTGAACAGAGCCCAGCCCCAACCTAGTACAAATCCCATAAACACGAGAGTGGCAGGATTCAATATAGGATTAGAGAGCCACCAGGACACTACACTCCCGATTGATGCGCGGCTTTGCCGCATGCCAGCAGCCACCGGTGCAGCACAGCAGGTGCACATCATGCAGGGGATAGCCAGCACACCTCCGCGTATGACGCTTCTGAAACCTAGACGACCCAGTAAGTCGCTCACCCATCGTGAGGGGAGCAGCACTTTAATCCCTGAACCTAGTAGCAATCCAAGAATCATTGCTTTCCAGATAGACTTGCCATAGGCAATGGCATACTCCACTGCTGCATGCCATGATGCGGGCGGTGCAGCACCGGCTTCTCCAGATATAATTGACTCACCGATCGAGTGTTGGCTCTGGGCAATAAAAGCCTTGGCATAATACGGAATCCATTTCACATAAGCAAAACCGATAATGGCTACCAGGACAAAAATAGTTACCCAAACAAAAATAGATGATGACTTCTTGTTCAAACTGGCCTGCATGAATAATTCTTTCGTATTGACTAAATATTGCTAATTATTGCTTACTGCCGTTTATCGACCATCCGAAACTGGTCGGTAAGCGGTAAAGAATACTGAAATACAAAAAGGCCGACATTCCTGTCAGCCTTATTTATTTTGATGCTCTTGTGAGTTGCACACTGTAACAAGAGATAGTTAGCGCACACTACCACCCCAGAAAGCTACGAATTTATAAGTAATTCTAAACTGTACAATATTGTACTCTGAGAACCACCCCTATGCCGAATCTTTTTTGCAAAAACTCATACTTAATTATGAGTTAAAACTCATTACAAACAATCAGTTACAAATCCACCACGCCAAGTGAAAATAGAATTTTAATTAAAGGTATGCCATATATCCTTAATGAAATCTCACTATGAGTGCGCTAGCACACAGACATCTGGTGGCTTACTAAGTTAAGTTATTTCCATACTTAATATAGCTAATGTTTCAGGAGAAGTACCATGAGCCAATATCGCCACCATGTATCAGGAATTTTTTCAAACAGAATAGAGGCTGAAAGCACCTTAGACATACTCATCAAACGTGGTATCTCTGACGCACAAGTACAAATTTTTGATTCTCATGCAACCCTGCCTGCTGCCACGGAGCAAGCAAAGAGTAATGAAGTTCTGAAAGACATGGCAGTAGATGGCGCCATCGGAACTGCTGTCGGCACTGGCATTGGTGCGCTGACACAAGTCGCATTGGTTGCAGCAAATGTCAGTCTGTTCATCGCCAGCCCTCTGGTCGCACCACTAGCACTACTTGGCTGGGGTGCCAGTCTTGGTGCAATGGCAGGCGCTACATATGGTGCCAAAGTTGGTTCCCAAAAAGAAGGATGGCTTTCAGATTTGGTCAAAGATGCCATATCGAGCGGGCAAGTAGTGCTAGTAGTGCAGACTAATACTAAACAAGAAACTGATATCGCTAGAGAAGCTATTCAAACCGCAGTAGGTAACCACAAAGACATAAACACAGGATGATATCAGTTGATTTCTTAAGTATTTTTGACTATAGGTAATAAACGCTCATACTCTTTTGTCACGGCCGCATAACATTCACATGCGCGATTTTCAAGATCAGTGCGGTTTAACACTGTAATCTGCCCACGCGTGTAGGTAATCACACCTTCTTTCTGCAAACTACTCGCAGCAATGTTGACACTCTCCCGTGTTACACCCAGTAGTTTTGCAATGAGTCCTTGAGTGATTTCCAGTTTATCTTCATGCAGTCGATCTACACTCATTAATAGCCAGCGACAGAGTTGCTGATCCAGCGAATGGTGCTGATTGCATACAGCAGTTTGAGATGTTTGGGCAATCAGGGCTTGTGTGTAAAGTAAAGAAATGTGCTGCAGTTTGCCACCCAGCGCAAATTCGCGCTTCATGATTTTACGGCTAAGTCGGTAAGCTTGACCTGCTGACTGTACTTCTGTGCTACTCGGCATGCTTTCACCGCCCATATAAATGGAAATGCCTATCATACCTTCGTTGCCGACAATCGCAATCTCACTTGAAGCGCCATTCTCCAAGTTATATATGAGTGAAATAATACCGCTCGTAGGAAAGTAAAGATATTTAACATGATCACCGGCTTCGGAGATTTTAGATCCTGCTGGCATATCAATTGGCTCTAGATCTGGCAATATGCGCGCATAATCAATGTCGGGTAAGGATGCCAGAATGAGGTTCTGACGCGGGTCGTGTAATTTTTTTACTATATTAGACATCTTTGAATTAATTTATAATTTTTAATACGGCCAATGTTAAGCATAGTAGTGTTTAACATTGGTAACCAGCAGATGTGCAAAACCTCCATTTTTAAAAATGAAGGTTTTGCCGCATCACTAAATATTGATAAGCTTGCTTTTTAAAACTTAGAATTTCACGTTTGCAATTAGAGAGACTTGATGAGATGAGTAATCACTATCATTCCATTTATAGTCATACAACCCTT
>JAHRYP010000036.1:7696-12318 GCA_020622105.1 Methylotenera sp. | reverse complement strand
AACCTGCACCTACATTGTATAAGTCACGATCGTGTTTGATACCTTCTGTTTTAAATGAAGAGCCACCACCCGCAAACATGGCTTCTTGCTCCATGGTCGTTGAGTTGAAATCATGTAACCATTTAGCATGTATTTCAGGTGACACTGCACCAGTAGAAGTTTGAATCACGCGTTCAATTTTCACACCCAGACTTGACTGTACAAAGTCATAGTTTTGGTCATCTACACGCAAATTAATATCGCCGCCACCTTTTTCATTGTAGTCATCTACACTAATATGCGTTGCCTTTAATGAAGCTAGTGGGGTAATCGTCGTTTGGTTCACGTAAAAATGTTTACCAATCGCGACTAGACCCGTATATTGCTGACCGCTAAAATCTGCATTGATTTTACGATTGACCCCTGGAAACCTGACATAGCGGTTGCCATCATATTTGTCTATACCAGCAGTTAAAGCTGCTTGCACAAACCAAGGTTGCGGTGCGTATTCAAAATACGCGGTCGCCTGATAAGAATCTACCCTGGTTCTTGCCGCTGAATCGTTGTCATAAATATGTGTATTAATATAGCCGCCACCCAAACCCGCACGGGAATAATTGCCAAGCGGCACATCATAGCCGAGCATAAAACCAACGGCCTCAGTCTCATAGCCACTCATGTTGTTTCTGCCATCCTGATTGCCGATACTACCAATCGCTTTGCCCCACAAATTGTTGTGCTGCTTGGTATCTGTACACTCACGCGCCTTTTGTTCAGTACGTGTTTTATCAGGATCGCAAGCGGTGTCACAGCAGTTGGCTTGAACCTCATCCATACGCGCCATCAATTGATCTTCAAACATACGGGTAGCTTGGCCTGCAATCCAGGGCGCTGCCAGATTAGTATTGCCTGGGGCAAGCTGCACTAGTGCATTATTGATTGCTCCAGTGTTAGGCAATATGGCAATAGCATCTTGAATTGTTCTTAAATCAGAATTTACAGGTGCGTTGACATCCAATATTGGCGCGATCGCCAAGGCGCCAGGCGCAGTGACCAAGGTCGCCAATGGCGCTATACCAGTAAGCTGTATATCTACATTACCGAGTGTTGTAGGTAATCCAGCAAATGTATAACGAGGATTATTATTAATGACAGAGACTACAGCATTGTCAGTGCCTGAAGGAGAAGAGACGATGTTATAAACAGTTCCGTTCGTTAATGCGCCCGTCACAGTAGGCACTACAGTCACTCCGCCAGCATCGATCGCTGAATCTCCAGTCACAACAATCCTGCCAAATACAGCATCACTCGCTAGCGTAGTGGATATAGTCCCTGCGGTGTTAGTCGTTAACGCCCCGTCTATACTTAAGGTATTCATTCCTAGATTAAATTGCTGCGCCTGAACCGCACCAATTACAGAAGCGTCGCCACCTACAACATTAATTTGTTTTAAGCCGCTGGCACCACCAATAGCACCAGTAACACTACTACCACCATTCAATGTCAAGGTACCGGTATTTGCGGTGAGGGTAGTAATTGCACTTACAAACGTTTGATTCGCACCAATGTTGATAAAACCATCACCGGCAAAGATTGTACTGGCTGCAGTAACTCCAGGATTGAGACTTCCATTAAAATTGACGGTACCGGTGCCACTCAAATTAAACTGGTTTGTAAAAACGTTACCGTTGAAATTTGTTGTTGTTGCATTTGCACCTGCTGTAATAGCAGCAAATCTAATCAAGCTAGTGCCAGTAAACCCAGTAATGGTCGAACTACCAGCAAACAGGATACTTGCTGCATCTATTCCACCACTCGTAAAAGCTCCGCCCACATCATTAAGCGTGTTAACGTTAATATCAGGGTTAATGGTTAGCAATCCAGAACCGGTTGTATCAACACCTCTTGCCTGTGCCTCTATATTACCTACACCAATAATATTCGGTAGTGCCACCGTTTCACGCGCTGAAGTTACTGGTGCCCAAGTTGCGATGGCAGCAGCTACAGCAGCGGATATTATTTTTAGTCTCATGGATGACCCCTGTGAATTTATTGAAATGTAAATTTATGTTTAGAAAACATTTATTGCTATGTTAGTGGTAGTGGTATAGATAACTATGTTCGATAGTTCACTTAACAAAAGATAAATATCCCAGATATTTATCTTTTGATCTGGATATAAAGATAGTGTGTTGTATTTAAAAGAATTTTAGTTTCGATAGGAAAAGAAAAAAGGACTCAGATTTCTCCAGGTCCTTTTATATTAGCGGCCTCTGTGAATTGAACACAGCACCAATGCATTATTAATGACAAACTACCGGCGCTACGCAACAATAATGCCGTGTAAAATTATTAATCAGGCTCGAATAAAGCCTCAAAAGCTTTGATGGTTACGGGTTTGCTAAACAAGTAGCCTTGGTAGTGATCGCAGCCGTTATCTTTGAGAAATTGCTGTTGCTCTTCTGTCTCAACGCCCTCGGCAATCACATTAAGATTTAAACTATGTGCCATGGCAATAATAGTACACACAAGCGTTCTGCCATTACCCTTAATTGCAATATCAGAAATAAACGACTTATCGATTTTCAATTGATTTAATGGCAATTTCTTAAGGTACTGCAGTGATGAATAGCCAGTTCCAAAATCATCCAACTCAAATTTGACACCCGCTTTCCTTAATATAATCATTTTGGCAATAATGCCTTCAATATCTTCCAGCAAGGTGCTTTCGGTGAGTTCCAACTTAAGAAGTGCAGGATCAATATCATAGTGAGCTATGAGCTCTTTAACCTGATCAACAAAATCAGCCTGATGACACTGTTTTGCACTCACGTTAACAGCTAAAGTTAATGCTCTGGTATGCGAACTCTGCTGCCATAACTTGAGCTGAGCGCAGGCGGCGTCAAGCACCCAATACCCCATTGGCAGGATGATGCCTGTTTCTTCTGCCAGCGGAATGAAATCAAAAGGCGGGACAATGCCACGCACAGGATGTCGCCAGCGAATTAAAGCTTCGGCACCTATTACTCGACCCGAGTTGTCAACTTGCGCTTGGTAGTACAATTCAAACTGCTTCTGCTCTATAGCAATACGCAACTCGTTTTCCAGCTCTACGCGCTCGTTAATAGCTTCTTGCATTTTTGGATCAAAAAAGCGTAATGTATTACGACCTGAGTCTTTAGCTTGGTACATCGCAATATCAGCCTGCTTGAGCAACTCATCTATGCTGACATCATGACCATTGAATATTACTGAACCAATACTGGCGCTACTGCGGTAACTATTGACGCCAAGCTGGTATTGCTGCGAAATTGAATGCAATATTTTGTTACTGACAGACTCCGCTTGACCCGCGGCATCAATAGCGTCCGGGCTTAAATCTTCAAGCAGCAAAATGAATTCATCACCCCCAATGTGGGCAATGGTATCGCCAGCCCGCACGCAATCAGTCAATCGCACGGCAACCTGTTTCAGCAGCAAATCGCCAATA
Source organism: Methylotenera sp. (assembly GCA_020622105.1). Classification (GTDB taxonomy): domain Bacteria; phylum Pseudomonadota; class Gammaproteobacteria; order Burkholderiales; family Methylophilaceae; genus Methylotenera. Next base: position 8,849 of record JAHRYP010000036.1, on the reverse strand, counting down.
TCATGACCAAGTGTATCGTTAAGTGTCTTAAAACGGTCCAGATCAAGAAACACAGCGCCCTTTATTTCCGCTACGTGCACTGGAAACCAAAGCCTGCTTCAGGCGATCAATAAGTAAGCGGCGATTGGGTAACTTGGTCAGTGGATTAAAGAAAGCCAAATTCTTGATTTCATCAGAGGCCGCTTTACTGGCAGTAATATCTGTGAGGGAAGCTACGTAATTGGTAATAATGCCTTCTGCATTTTTTACTGTACTCATAATAAGCCGCGCCGGGTAAACTTCGCCACTTTTGCGCTTGCCCAAAACCTCGCCTTCCCATGCGCCCGTATGCTCAATACTGTGCCACATCAGATCGTATAAGTGCCCGTCCTGGCGATCTGAACTAAAAAGCTCATGCGTCTTGCCAATAGCCTCTTCCAAGGTATATCCAGTTATTTTTATAAAGGCTGAATTAACCCGCAATATGACCCTATTGGCATCAGTAATAAACATGCCGTCATTGGATTCAAAGGCAATAGCAGCAATTTTAAGTTCAATTTCTGTTAGTTTGCTGTCGGTGATGTCTATCAGCATCCCCTGCTGATATAGAGGATAGCCATTAGTATCATTAAAAATTCTGGCTTTGTCATGAAAATATCTCCACTCACCTTTTTTGTTTCTCAATCGATATTCAGATGAAAATGCAATTTTACGGTTAATCGCATCATTCATCTCAGCCATAACACGCTGCGCATCATCTGGATGAATTAGCGATTTCCATAAACCAGGGTGGTTAATCCATTCGTCAGGGGAATAACCAAGTTCATTTACTTGCGAACTGATAAAAATTGTATGGCCGCCATTGTCAATATTGGCCTGATAGATGATTGCCGGGCTCTGCTCCGTGAGGATCCGGTAAGCCTCCTCGCGCACCTGTAGGTCTGCTAGATTTTGACGCAACAGTCGGCGGATCAAGCCAAAAAGTAGCGCGGATGTAATCAGAATGAAAATGTAACCTTTAGCAATACTTGCATAGGTGAGTAATTGAGGATCACTAGAAAGAAACCAATGCAATAACTCATCAGATATCAGTATGTATACTGCAGAGAAAATGGCATAAAGCAGCACGACTTTTAAGACATCAGTAATGTCGCCGCTGGAGCCTTTATTCGAA
>JAHRYP010000036.1:0-7686 GCA_020622105.1 Methylotenera sp. | reverse complement strand
GCGCTCAAATTTTGGTAAATGATTCAATAGGGACTCAAAAGTGTCATAAAATAAATTTGCAGCTTCATTCTATGCTCTTGGCATCAGAATTTCTATTGGAATTCTCTTCATGAACAAAAATTGTTAATTTGGATTTCTTATAATTAATAACCATCTCGCTTACATATCGTTGCCGCTTGATTTAACTTAATTAAACTATAAACATGAACGAACAACATGTGAGAAATGCAGGTTTCATATTTTAAAAAACTTAAGAAGTGGCAAATAATATCTTCCACAAAAAAATAAAAAATAGTCTGTGAGTGCTATGCTGTAGTAAAAGTGTATGCACACTATCTTGCGTGCTGCAAAATTATACCCGGTGGATTTTGAAGATAGATTTACTCATCATCTGTTTTCTTTTCTACGCAGCTACAACTTCAGCTAACAATTATGTGATATCAACCATGTAACATCAGGACAATGCATTGAACTCTAAAAATCTCCAAGATATTGATAATCCGCCTGATGCTGCTTCATCCACAATGCCTGCCAAAGATCTGGTGCAGGTTAAAAATGTGGCATTGGTCATACTTACAACGATAGCCGTCATTTTTGCTCTGGATTGGGCACAAAATTTCGTAATCACTATGCTGCTTGGTGTGTTGCTGGCCTATACACTGAATCCGGTCGTGAAGTGGCTGGAATATATCAAAATCCCGCGTGTCATAGGTTCTAGCCTAGTGATCATTTTTCTTATGGCCAGCATTGGTTTTGCTGGTTTTACATTACGTGGGCAGGTGCAGTCCATCATTGCCAAACTGCCTGAAGTCTCGACTAAACTTACCTCTGCGTTTGCAAGCAAGCGTGGAGAACCGCTGACAAATATCCAGAAAGTACAAATTGCTGCCAGTCAGGTTGAAACCGCTACCGATTCGGTGACAAATGCGGTTGCTCCCAAGAAAAATCAAAAGGTGCACGTTGTTATCGATGAGCGTAAATTTAAAATAGGTGACTTTCTCTGGCGTGGTTCTTTAGGTGTTTTTGGCTTTATCGGAGAAGCAATAACAATGGCATTTCTTGCTTATTTTCTGTTGTTATCAGGCGATACGTTTAAACGTAAATTAGTACGGCTTACCGGACCTTCATTATCTCAAAGAAAAATCACCGTCAATATTCTTGAGGACATCAACAATTCAATTCAACGTTATATGTTTATGCTACTGGTCACCAACGTCATGGTAGGTCTGGCGATGTGGATCACATTCCGTATTCTGGGCTTGGAAAACGCAGGCGCTTGGGCTGTGGCGGCTGGCTTTCTGCATGTGGTGCCGTACTTCGGCCCGGTAGTCACTGCGGCTGCTACCGGAATTGCAGCTTATATGCAGTTTGATTCTATACTGATGGCGATGTTGGTTTCAGGAGCCACCATGGTGATAGCTACAATAATCGGCGTGTTTCTAACCACTTGGATGACCGGACGTATTGCGAAGATGAATTCTGCTGCGGTCTTTATCTCCTTATTATTCTTTACTTGGCTGTGGGGCGTGTGGGGAATGTTACTCGGTATCCCTATCATCGTTATCATCAAGGTAGTTTGTGTGCATATTGAGAATCTGCAGCCAGTTGCTGAAATTTTAGGTGAATAAGTTTATCCATTACAACGTAAACGCAAATTACTTATTCAAGCTTGCTTAGTTATCTGGCTTAAGTTTTTTACAAATGAGTATGCACTGCAGAATAACTTTAAATAATAGGTTATTCGACAGCGATCGACCGCACTACGAACTACCAATCCTACGCCATAAATTAACAGCATATGTGTGTTATCGCACATTAAAAATCAGCTTTCAAGCGCACAATACCTTTTGCTAAAGTTGAGAAAAATATTTGCTTCTTGAATTGCAAATCACAATCTACTTTTCAATGCATGTTATCCCAAGCAGTTTTAACACCCAGGAGTATTAATGGACTTAATTATCAACCTTATTGTTTATCTCGTCGTATTTGGACTCATATGGTGGCTCGTTAGCATGCTGCCGTTGCCAGCCCCAGTTGCACAAATCGTACGTGTTTTATTCATCATCTTACTGATTCTGATTGTTCTTTCTGTATTTGGCATTATCCCTGGTGGCTATCTCCCTCCAATTCGCCTGTAATAGCATTTATGCCGATGAAGACGTCTAAGTAGTAGAGTTCAAGCTACTTCACATCGGTAAGTTAATAGTCAGGAATGCTGAGAGATTCATACTACCCGGCATTTCTGATTGTTATTTCTGCACCCGATATATTTAAACAGGCGGTCACTTTTCTACCTAGAAATGAATAATTTCATGTCAAGACTGCACATCGGAAGAATCTGGCCATTTGCTTTAAGTGGTATTCTTCTAACACTGATTTTAAGCTTCTCGATTGGAGAGTGGTTAGGCTGGCCGTTTCTTGCAGCGCCATTAGCACAGAAATTATCTGAAAAAATTGATCGTGAGGTCAGTTTTTCATCTGTGATTTCGCCAGAATCAGCAAATCCCGATATCAAGGCCGCCACGCCATTCCAGATTCGCTTCCTGGGTGGCTTACATATTCAGGCAACGCAAGTCAAAATCGCGGCACCTTCATGGAGTAAAGCGCCACATTCATTGCTTGGGCATAATGTTGTCGCTAACTTCCGCTACATTGACCTTTGGCGCGCTTATCGCTCACAAGGGCTCCACATCAAAAGCTTGCAAGCACAATCGCTGGATCTTGACTTACAAAGATTAGCCAATGGCAATGCCTCTTGGAAAATATCACCGACCAACCCGAACAGCCGCTCAACAACACTACCCTCGTTTGACAGTTTTCAGGTTAAAACAGGCGCACTTCACTATCAAGATGCCCTTGCCAATGCGGATATTAAAGCTAAATTCTCATTCACGGCTCCTGAAGACACAAGTATAGCCAGCACTAAAGATGCTGTTGGCAATGCAGCTAAAAATACGAAGTTAGCGTCGGCGCCATCAGTATTAAAAGTTGAGGCCGCTGGCTATTACAAAAAATTGCGCATGAAAGCTGAATTATTCTCTTCTGGCGCTTTACCTACGAAGCTTGATAAAACTACTGCAGTCCCGGTGAATTTAACCTTGAATGGCAGTCTGGGAAAAGCCGCGATATCTTTTAAAGGCAGCGCTAAAGATGCAATGCACCCGGCAAACTTCTCAGGTAGCTTTACACTGAAAGGTCCATCAATGGCGGCATTGGGAGATCTGGTAGGCGTGACCCTGCCTACGACCTCTGCATTCTCGACCAAAGGCTATATCAATAAGGAGCGTACTACTTGGCATGTCGCCCTGAATAAGCTGGATTTAGGCGCCAGTCATCTTAACGGTAAGTTCATATACGAAAAGGCCCGCAAAGTTCCTCTACTATCCGGGCAACTGAATGGCAGTAAATTTTTACTCACAGACCTGGGACCGGCATTTGGTTCTGTAGACTCTAAAAAGAACAAACAAAAAGTATTACCTAGCCGCCCTTTTGACCTTGCCTCATTGCGAGCCATGGATGCAGACATCATGATTAACGTTAAGTATGTTGATCTAAACTCGAAAATGCTAGAACCGTTAAGTCCTCTGCGCGGTCATCTGCAATTAAAGGGCGGCGTGCTGACGATTCAAGAATTGGATGCACGAACAGCAAAAGGAGTACTAAAAGGTGACTTGAAACTTGATGGCAGAGGTAAACAAGCCTTATGGAATGCTAACCTGCGCTGGAATGGCGTACGTCTTGAAAATTGGGTGCGCCAAGTACGTGATGATGGCTTGGCACCTTACATTTCAGGCAGGCTTAACGGTAAAGCTACTTTAAATGGGCAAGGCATATCTAGTGCTGAAATGCTTGCAACAATGAAGGGCAGCATTCAGAGTGAATTGCAGGGTGGCGCGATCTCTCACTTGCTGATTGAAGCGGCTGGCTTGGATTTAGCGCAATCACTGGGCGTCATGTTTAAAGGCGATGACTCGCTGCCTCTGCAATGCGCAGTAGCAGACCTGGTAGCCGAAAATGGTGTGTTACGGCCGAGAGTCATGGTGCTTGATACGGCAGACTCTGCATTATGGCTAGATGGCGCAGTCTCGCTTGCTAAGGAATCCATCGACTTGAGAGTGGTGGTGATGCCTAAAGACTTTAGCCCCATCAGTTTAAGGTCGCCATTGCATGTAAACGGCACCTTTGCCAATCCGCATACCTCTTTGGAAAAACGTAATATTGGCTTGAAATTAGCTGGTTCCGTGCTGTTGGCCATGATTAATCCATTAGCGGCATTCATTCCGTTACTGGACAATGGTGACGTGAAAGAGGCGAAACTGCATGCCGCAAACTGCAAGGCACTAATGCAACACAGCTTGGCTGCACCTAAAAAATCGTCTAAATAAATCTTATGTTCAAGATTGAGTCAGATCATATTGATCTGAGCCATCAGGCCACATCAGCGATCTTATCCCGCCAGCGCCCTAAATCAAGGCTACTGACTTTTCTGTTAAATATGCAATACCTTAACAAAAACGTAATCCCAAAAAGAATTCGTCACACCAAAATGACTGGCCGGATCAACATGATGGTGCAAAACATGCCAACGCTTACGTTTTCTAAGCCAGTTACCATCCATGTGCCAATGATGAATCCCATGATGGATGATTGTATAAGCCAAATATCCAGTGAGAACACCTAAAGTCAGTGCGCAGGCAGGCAATATTCCAAACATAAACAAAACAGGCAAAAAAACCAGTATTAGAACCAATGCAGCGCTTAGTAAAGTTGGTAAACACAGAAGGTCACCAGGGTGCTTGTGATGTTCGATATGCCAGTTTTTAAAAGGCTGTAATCCGTGAAGTATAAAGCGATGCAACAGGTATTCAATTGCAGTCCAGCTGAAGAGCCCAACTAAGATCAACAATAGAATTCCGACTAAGTAGTGACGCGAGCCATTTATCAATAGAGACAAGGCTAAAAATAAGGCGCATATAGAATAAAAAGTGAAATCTAAAATGCTGCTTACTTTACCCTGCTCTAAAGTAAAAATTCTCATGCAAACCCCCAATTATTATTGTCGGTAACATTACGGGCTATTAAGGCATATTATCTAATGACTATAAAGCATTAAGTACGCCAAGGGTGTTTCGGCACATCACAAACCCCGGCAACTTTAACACCTGCCTGAGCAACAATATGATCATTTTCAACGGTATCACCACTTACGCCTATCGCACCTATAAGGACTCCTTGATCATCCACGATTGGCAGACCACCCGGGAAGGTGATTAAACCATCGTTTGAATGTTCTATACCATAGAGCGGAGAGCCAGGTAATGATAGTTTTCCTATTTCACCTGATGGCATTGCAAAGTAACACGCGGTTTTAGCTTTTTTAATTGCAATATCAATACTGCCAACCCAGGCATCATCCATTCTTGTAAAGCTTTTGAGGTTTCCACCTGAGTCCAAAACGGCAATACAGGATTTCACTCCAATTTCAATCGATCTTTCTACTGCTTTATCAATAATCTGTTGCGCTACTTCAAAACTTACATGCATATAATTCCTTAGTTGATATCACTTATAGTTGCAATACTGATCATGTGGGGCTGTGTGCCTACACTTAGAAAGTTATTATCTATTATTAAATTTTATATGTCTGTGCGCTTGCGCTCATAATTCTGAGTGAAAGCTTTGCAATAGAAGGCATCAAGTAAGCAGTAATTTGCTACGGTTGTTTAATCAATATTGTTTATTTATGTGTTAGCATCAATAAACAAAAAAAGAATGAAATATCTTGACGAAACAAAAAGTTAAGAAACAATCGCTCACAGTCTCGGCCATCAGTTCTGAGCACGAAGCTGCTGAAGCAAGATATCGAGCACTCTTTGAGTATGCGCCCGATGGTATTCTTATAGCCGATGCTGAGAGTTACTATCTGGATGCCAACCCCAGTATCTGCAATATGCTAGGTTACACGCGTGATGAATTAATCGGCATGCATGCGGCCGACATTATTGTTCAGAGTGAATTTGAATATATCCAGTCTGCAATAGACAGCATTAAAGCCAAAGAGAATTACATACGTGAATGGCAGCTGAAGCGTAAAGACGGCACAGTGTTCAGTGCCGAGATTATCGCTACTACAATGCCGGATGGCAAACTGCTTGGCATGGTAAGAGACATTACCTTATTGAAAGAGCAGCAGCGTGAAATCGCACAACTCTCTCGCCTCTACGCCGCACTCACAAAAGTAAACCAAGCCATCATTTGGCTACCGAATCAGGAACAGCTATTCAGCAGTTTATGTCGCATACTTGTTGAAGAAGGCGGTTTCAAAATGGCATGGGTGGGCTGGAACGACCCTGCAACCAACCAGCTGGTACCGGCCGCCGTTTGCGGCGATGACAACAACTACCTCAGCACCATTAAAGTATATTCAGATGACAGGCCTGAAGGCAGAGGGCCATCCGGCATCGCATTCCGCTCCGGGCAACCCTATATTTGCAACAACATGCAGCAAGATACTGCAACACTGGCCTGGCGCGAAGAAATTAACAGCCGTGGTTTTCGCGCTTCTGCAGCGTTTCCGATTCGCGCCAACAGCAAAGTATGCGGCACCATCAGCGTGTATGCTGAACAAGCACTTTTCTTTCAAGATAAAGAAATCGCATTATTAAAAGAAACTGTCGATAACATTTCGTTTGCTTTAGAAAATCTGGCGCGCGAGGAAAAGCGCAGGCAAGCAGAAATCCTTGCCAAAAATGAATCACTATTCTCAGATATGATGATAGAAAGCATGCCCGGCATACTCTATTTTTATAACTATGAAGGCAAGTTCTTGCGCTGGAATCACAACTTTCAAATTGTTACCGGCTACTCCAATGAAGAAATAGCCAACATGCATCCGCTGGACTTTTTTGCGGCAGAAGAAAAATCAGCCATCGCTGAAAAAATTACAGAAGTATTCACACAAGGTCAATCTTTTATAGAGGCATCATTGCTGGCAAAAGATGGTGCAAGAACACCATATCTATTCACCGGCCGGAATGTTAAATTCCAAGACATCGACTGCCTGGTAGGCATGGGTATTGACATCAGCGAGCGCAAAAATGCTGAGTCCAAGCTGGATGAAAGTGAACAGAAGTATCGCGAACTTGTAGAATCTGCAAACAGTATTATTCTGCGCTGGAACGCGCAAGGCTATGTGACATTTCTTAACCTGTTCGGGCAGCAGTTTTTTGGCTACTCATCTGAAGAAATTGTCGGTCAGCATATCATTGGCACCATTGTGCCAGTAACAGACAGCGCCGGACGTGACCTGCAAAACCTGATGCAGGAGATATGTCTGGATACCAAAACATTTGAACAAAACGTGAACGAAAACATGCGTCGTGGCGGCGAGCGCGTATGGATTTCATGGACCAATAAAGTAGTGCTGGATGCGCAAGGCCAAGTGGTGGAAATACTCAGTATCGGCAATGACATTACAGAACGCTTAAGCGCCGAAAAAGAAATCAGGGAATTAAACGCAAGTCTGGAAAAACGCGTCACCGAGCGTACGGAAGAATTACAGTCAGCCCTAGTGCGCGCTGAAGCTGCCGACAGAATTAAATCAGCTTTTCTTGCCACAATGTCGCATGAACTCAGAACGCCTTTAAATTCGATTATCGGCTTCACTGGCATCATTTTACAAGGCAT
>JAHRYP010000035.1 GCA_020622105.1 Methylotenera sp. | reverse complement strand
AAAGGCAATACTTCAGTAGGCAAGAAAGTGTCTAGTAAGGACTGGTCGATTCATAATGACCAAGCTGCTGTAGACCAATCTGAGAGAAACAAGCAGGGTCTCTTAGAGAGAGCACAAATGGCTACCATTGCTGGAGAGTCCGGTGCTTTAGGTTTATCTTCAGACCGTATCTTAGGTGATTCATTCATGCAGGAAGGTACTGATATGGCTTCTATGGAAAAGAATAAACAGAACGCTATCAGACAGACTACTTGGGAAGGTAAACTAGCCGAAGGACAAGCTAACGTTAATAACTCTAAAGCTTACTCTACAACTGCCTCTTTAATAGGAACAGGTCTTCAGATAGGAACTGATGTTTATACAGGCACTCAGAAAGCTAAAGCAGCTGCTACAGGTTCGAAGCCTAAAGGAGTAGAAATCTCAAAGAATTAAGATAATTGTCAAAGATAATTGACTTCTGTAAACAAAAAGCAGAATATTCGCTTTATCTGAAGTGTTCTAATTAAATTGTCAAATTAATTAGAGGTGCTCAGGTGTCGTTTTTAAAACATCAGTGTATTACATAAATCGCATTAAGAAATCGGCAAAATTTCCTAGTGCTACTGACAGCAAAGATAGTTTCTGTAAGATTTCGAACTTATCGTTTTTAGTCTTACAGATTTGCTCTACGCCCTGCTTATTTCTAAGTGGGGCTTTTTGCTTTTTACGCTTCTTCATTTTCATATCCTCCTTTCTCGCAGTACATCCGCGCCACCATTCACGGAATTGACTACTTACAGTTGGACTTAGAAAAGACACCCGAGCAACTTAATTCTAGCTTGTTTATGGTGACTTTTGCGGAAAAAACATGAGGCTTTCAACAAAAAAACTACCTCAGTAACTTTAATGAAACTTTTAAGAAAATCTGAAAGAAACTAAATAAGAAACTAAGACGAAGCTATAGAAGCTGCTTAAATATTTTTGATTACTTTGGGGGAGTTTTGATGTGGTAAAAGCATGTGGTAAAACTTGAGACCTGAAACCCTATAACACCTTGATTCTATTGGGTTTGGGGCGACTGGCGGAAGAGGTGAGATTCGAACTCACGGTGGGCGTGAACCCACGACAGTTTTCAAGACTGTAGCATTAAACCGCTCTGCCACTCTTCCAGTCTGTTTCGCTGCTTGCGTAACGAAGGCAGCATTATAACAACAAATTAATCATCTTGGAAATCCTGATTTGGAAAAAAAACATCAGAAAAGCCAAAATCTTTTAAATTGCTGATTCGCATCGGATACAAAATGCCATCAAGGTGATCACATTCATGCTGCACTACACGCGCGTGAAAGCCGCTTACCAGTCTGTCAATTCTATTACCATACTGATCAAAGCCGGCATAATGCAATCTTTGGTAGCGCGGCACTATACCGCGCATTCCCGGAACAGACAAGCACCCTTCCCATCCATCTTCCATAGCGGTGCCCATTGGCGTCAGCACTGGATTAATTAAAACCGTGAACGGAACCATATCAGCATCAGGATAACGCGGATTAATAGTGCTATCAGATTCTTTCTGCCCGAATATGACTACGCGCTGGCTCACACCGATCTGTGGTGCAGCGATGCCGGCGCCATTCATATGCTTCATGGTGTCTTGCATATCCTGAATCAATGCGTGCAATTCCGGCGTATCAAACTTTTCAATCGGTTTGGCTTTTAATAACAGGCAAGGATCGCCCATACGTAAAACTTCTCTGACTGCCATATGCAAACCTTTAATTTAGTAATTTTTTCTGGATATTATTTACTGTCAATCGGGCAGTAGTTCTGCGTCATCAGCTGACCGATAATGTTGCGCACGCGCACTAGAGTCTGGTTTAAATTTAAAACCACATCTTCATAGTTGATGCCATGCAGGCTGTCACCGCGCCCAGCCGCGTAATTAGCTACCGGACATATCGCTGCATAACTGATACCTAACTCACGCGCCAGCGCAGCTTCCGGCATACCTGTCATTCCAACCATGGTTGCACCATCACGTTCCAAGCGATCAATCTCTGCGGCAGTTTCCAAGCGAGGCCCTTGTGTTGCCGCGTAGACGCCGTAATTGACGACATTTTCATTTATTTCTGATGCAGCCTGCGCTATTTTTGCACGTAACTTGGCGCAATAAGGCTCGGTAAAGTCGATATGTTTTACCGGATTATTGATACCATCATAATAAGTGTTCTGCCTACCGTTGGTGTAATCTATGATTTGATGTGGTAATGCGATCATGCCTGATGACAGTTCCGGATGTATGCCACCAACCGTAGCAACAGCAGCAATTTCAGTCACGCCCTGTAAATGCAGTGCATAAATATTGGCACGGTAATTCACCTCGTGTGGCGGGATAGTATGGCCGTTACCGTGGCGTGCAAGGAAAATAACTTCGCCGCCGCATATTTCACCAAAAATGAGTGGCTGCGAAGGTTCGCCGTAAGGTGTGCGCACAATCACACGCTTGTTAACCCGTAAATCTTCCAGTTCAGTTAAACCGGTACCGCCAATAATCGCCAGCATGTTAGCTTTCCAAAATATATTTGTTTCATTTTAGCAAAGCTTGATCAGATATTTGAATAAATATTACATACCGATAATAGGCATATTGCTTAAATTTAAGCTGCAAAAACTGATGTTGTTTATGGCATACTCTCGCCATGACGAAAAATCATCCTGAAGCCCTATTTGAACCGGCAGCCATAACGTTGCAAAGCTTGAATCATGCTGCTGGGCATTATGAGAACTTCCCTGTTGCTTCTGTTTTTCTGCCAAAAGAATTGCGTGCGCCCATTGCATTGATATATAGCTTTGCCAGACAAGCAGATGACTTTGCTGACGAAGGCGATTCTACAATCGAACAACGTTTAAGTGCGTTGAATAAATTCCGCGATGAGCTGGATTTGCTACAGGCTTATATCAAACCGCAAACTGCTTTTTTTGTAGCGCTAGGCGTGATGATCAGGTCAAGAAACTTACCATTTATGCCGTTCTATGACTTGCTGGATGCATTCAGTCAGGATGTCACAAAAATACGCTATCAGAACTTCACAGAAGTTTTGGACTACTGTTCACGCTCAGCTAACCCGATAGGCAGGCTGCTGTTACATCTTTATCAGGCAGCAACACCGAACAACATTGAATTGTCTGATAATATTTGCAGCGCACTGCAAATCATCAATTTTCTGCAGGATATTGCCATTGATTTCAAAAAGAACGATGGCAAACAGCGTATCTATATGTGTCAGGATGAGCTGTTGAAATTTGGTATTACGGAACAGCAGATTGCAGCTTATGTGAATGCATCTGCGCCAGTAGATAAAGAGTGGCAGCAGTTCATGCAATTCAACTTGCAGCGCGTACGCGCCTTGCTCATTACAGGCAAACCTTTGGGGCGTATTTTAAAAGGCCGAATCGGATTTGAAATGCGCATGATTATTGCTGGCGGTGAACGTATCATCACTAAAATAACTAAGGTCAATGGCGATATTTTCAATCACAGGCCAACATTGAATAATTGGGATTGGCTGCTGATCCTTACTAAAGCGCTATTAAAGATTTAATAACAATATATAAACTTGAGTTCAGATTAACATGACGCCAAAGCAATATTGCCAACAAAAAACTGCCGCCAGCGGCTCCAGTTTTTATTACAGCTTTATGTTTTTACCGAAACATAAACGTGAAGCCATCACCGCGCTCTACGCATTTTGCCGAGAAGTGGATGACGTTGTTGATGAATGTACTGAGCTCAAAGTAGCTCAGGTGAAGCTTGCCTGGTGGAAGGAAGAGATTCAGAATATTTACAAAGGCAAGCCTATCCACCCGGTTACCAAAGCGCTACAGCCTTTTGTCCAAAGTTTTCATTTAAGTGAAGAGCACTTTATTGAGATTATAGACGGCATGGAAATGGATCTTAATTTCAACCGTTATGAGGACTTTAAACAACTGCAGCTTTATTGTTATCGCGTTGCCAGTGTCGTCGGCATTTTATCTGCGCAGATATTCGGCTTTCATAATCGAAAAACCCTCAAATTTGCCCATGACCTAGGTTTGGCGTTTCAGCTGACCAATATCATCAGGGATGTCGGCGAAGATGCGCGTAGAAATCGCATATATATTCCATTGGATGAACTTGCTAGGTTCGGTGTAACTGAAGAAGATATTCTACGCAGCCGCGAATCTGATGCAGTGAAAAAATTATTAGAATTTCAGATTGAGCGCGCTGAAAGCTATTACGATCGAGCTTTGAATGAACTTCCAGCAGAAGACAGAAAAAGCCAGCGCGTAGGTCTGATTATGGCGGCTATTTACCGCACGCTGCTACGTGAAATTAAAGCAGATGGTGCTGAAAAAGTATTAAATTCGCGCACCTCACTGGGTACGCTGCGGAAACTCTCGCTGGCATTTAATACCTGGCTAAGAAATCTATAATAATTACAAGGTAAACAATAATGCATAAATCCCATATAGCCATTATTGGTGGTGGCTGTGCCGGTTTAAGCGCAGCAGCAGCTTTGGTTGAACGCGGTTATACGGTGACGTTATTTGAAGCCAGTTCACAACTTGGCGGCCGTGCACGTACAGTTGCAGTTGAGACGAATGGTCTGTTGCATTTGCTGGACAACGGCCAGCACATCTTACTGGGTGCATATCAAGAAACGCTGGCATTGCTTAAGAAGGTTGGTATTAATAGAAAAAAAGCCTTTCTACGTATTCCCTTGCAAATCAACATGCAGTCGGGCACTGCAAAATCTGTGTTCTCACTCAAATCTTTTAGTTTATTGCCGGCACCGTTTAACCTGCTATTTGGGCTTTTATTCTGCAAGGGAATCAGCTTTAAAGAGCGCATGGCAGCATTGAAATTTATGCAAGGCCTAAAAAATACGCAATACCAGATTGTACGTGATGTGCCCTTAGAGCGATTTTTAATCAATCAACATCAATCAAAAAGGCTTATCAGCTTTCTGTGGGAACCATTATGCCTTGCGGCGTTAAATACCCCGATTGCAAAAGCCAGTACCCGTATATTCTTGAATGTGCTACGCGATACATTTTCAGGCAATAAAAAAAACAGTGATTTTCTGCTACCGCGATTAGATTTATCACAAATCATTTCCGAGCCTTTATCGCATTATATTCAGACCAAAGGCGGCAACATCAAGCTCAATCAGCGCGTACGGCGTGTAGAAGTTGAAGGTAGCGGCTTTAATATAGAAACACGTAATGGAAAAGAATATTTCAGTCACGTCATCATTGCGGTATCACCGGCGCGTGTGGAGAAATTGCTGGCAACATTACCAAAACTTAATCATACAATTGAGCAGACACAAACCTATCAGTATCAACCCATTTATACCGTCTATTTACAATACCCGCCAGGGGTCAGGCTACCGAATGTGATTTCAGGTTTAAGTGGTGCCATCGGTCAATGGGTATTCGATAGAGGTCAACTTTGCGACCAGCAGAATTTAATTTCTGTAATCGTCAGTGCCGAAGGAAAACATCAGCAGCTCACGCAAGATGAACTGGCATTAAGAGTCGCAAAAGAACTAAACCGTGCATTCCCGGCCTTGTCCAAACCTTTGTGGCATAAGGTAATTGCTGAAAAGCGTGCTACTTTTTCATGTAAGCCCAATCTAGAGCGTCCAACCAACAAAACTTCACTACCTAATGTATTTCTGGCAGGCGATTATACTTATCCAGATTATCCAGCTACGATTGAAGGTGCTATCAGAAGCGGCATTTACTGCGCCAACTTGATACACAACGCATAATTAAAGCTGCAGCTATTTAATTATTACGCACGTAATTAAGCGCCTGCTCTAGTCGCTCAACACCGATCACTTCAATGCCTTCAATAGGCTGTTTGGGTGCATTGGCTTTCGGTACAATGGCTTTCGTAAACCCGAGTTTGGCAGCCTCTTTAAGGCGCACCAAGCCACCCTGCACCGGGCGTACTTCCCCGGCCAAACCAACTTCACCAAATACTATAAGTTTATTGTCTAACGGTTTGTTTTTTAATGAAGAAACGATAGATAAAAGCACCGCTAAATCTACAGCAGGTTCGCCAATTTTGACACCGCCTACTGCATTAATAAATACATCCTGATCGAAACAAGGAATACCGGCATGCCTGTGCAATACGGCTAGTAGCATGGCTAATCTATTCTGTTCCACCCCTACACAAAGGCGCTTAGGATTTGGCGCATGCGCCTCATCGACCAGTGCCTGAATTTCTATCAGCAACGGGCGTGTACCCTCTTGCGTGACGGTGATACATGAACCGGCAACCTGTTCACTGTGATGGGACAAGAATAAGGCTGAAGGATTCGTGACCTCGCGCAAACCTTTCTCAGTCATGGCAAACACACCAAGCTCATTCACTGCACCGAAACGATTTTTGAAGGCACGAATCAGGCGGAAGCTTGAATTGGGATCGCCTTCAAAATACAGCACCGTATCCACGATATGCTCCAGCACACGCGGACCGGCCAAAGCGCCCTCTTTCGTCACATGACCTACCAATATCACACAAATACCAGCCTGCTTGGCTAATCTAGTCAGTTGGGCGGAACATTCACGCACTTGTGCCACCGAGCCTGGTGCTGACTGTAGTGCCTCTGAGTAAACCGTCTGGATAGAATCGATCACTGCAATATCAGGCTTATGCGCCTGCAATGTGGCAAGAATTTTTTCCAGATTGATTTCAGCTAATAAATCAATTGGGCTAGCATCCAACCCCAAGCGCTTGGCACGCATCGCAATCTGCTGTGCTGATTCCTCACCACTCACATAAATGGCTTTACGCGGCTTCGGTTTGGTCATGGCGCCAATATGGCATAAGGTTTGCAGCAATAAGGTAGATTTACCGATGCCCGGGTCGCCACCTATCAGCACCACTCCGCCCGCTACCAGACCACCACCCAGCACACGGTCAAACTCGCTTACACCAGTTGGTTGGCGCGGTACTTCAGCTGCTTCGACATCTGCAAGTTTTTGCAGCACACTGCTTTGGGCAACACCGTCAAATTTATTGGCATAACGATTAGTGCCGGCAGTTTCAGCAATGCTTTCCACCAGTGTATTCCATGCCATGCAGCTTGGGCATTGGCCTTGCCATTTAGGCTCCTGAGCGCCACATTCTGTGCAGGAATAAATTGTTTTTGCTTTTGCCATTAATCTACCACTTTGATTTGTACGCGCGGTGAAACTGCACACAGCAACTCATAGCCTACAGTGTCTGCAGCTTCAGCCACAGTATCAACCGGGACCTGCTTGCCCCATAACTCAACCGGGCTGCCAATATCAGCCTCAGGTATATCCGTAATGTCACAAAACAGCATATCCATCGATACGCGCCCCAGTGTTCTGGTGACTTTGCCAGATACTGCAATTGGCGCACCGTGTGGATGCTGGCTACCGAGTAAGCCAGCATGCCTTGGGTAGCCATCAGCATAACCACAAGCTACCACGCCAATACGTGTAGTTTTAGTTGCGGTAAAACGATTGCCATAACCAATACTCTCGCCAGCTTGTATACTCTGCACAGCGATGATTTCACTGCTTAATTGCATTACCGGCTTCAAATCGAATGCAGCAGCAGGCATGCCACTCACAGTGCTGGCACCATACAGCATAATACCGGGGCGTACCCAATCAGCTTGTAAGTTTGGATAACGTAAAATCGTAGCTGAGTTTGCCATTGAAACTGGCTGCTCAAGACCTTTAATCGTTTGCTGAAACAATGCCAGCGCGACCTCTATGCCAGGATCTTTGTCCGCCGTGGCAAAATGTGTCATGAAGGTAATGTCTGCAACGTTGCTGCTGGATTTCAATTGGCTGAACACTGCGACATATTGGTCTGTGGTAAAGCCAAGACGATTCATGCCGGAATTCATTTTGAGATGTACATGAACAGGTTTAGCGAGTTCGGCACTCAGCAACATATCCAGTTGCACTCTGGAATGTACAACGATATCTATATTATAGTCGGCTACAACTTTAAGCTCATCGGCGCAGAAAACACCTTCCAACAGCAAAATGGTTTGTTTAAAACCTGCTTCACGCAGAATGATGGCTTCACTGATGCCAAGCACAGCAAAGCCATCTGCTGCACTCAGGCCATTAGCAACGTTTAATAGCCCGTGCCCATAACCGTTAGCTTTAACCACAGCCATGATTTTTGAATATGGTGCATGCTGTTTAACAACAGACAGATTGTGCTGCAATGCACTTTTAGAAATAGTCGCGACAATCGGGCGCATTACTAAAACCTAGTACTCATCATCCATGTGCCCAGAACCGGCAAAATTCTCAAATCGCGTATGCTGACCAAGGAATGTCAGACGCACACGACCAATTGGGCCGTTACGCTGCTTACCGATAATAATTTCAGCAGTGCCTTTATCCGGGGTATCTGGGTTATAGACCTCATCGCGGTAAATAAACAGAATCACGTCCGCATCCTGCTCAATCGCGCCAGATTCACGCAGGTCACTCATTACCGGACGTTTATCCGGACGTTGCTCCACGCTTCGGTTAAGCTGTGACAGCGCAATGACGGGCACATCAAGCTCTTTTGCCAACGCCTTCAATGAACGAGAGATTTCTGAAATCTCTGTTGCACGATTCTCACCCTGCTTACCGGCCGGAGCCGACATCAATTGCAGGTAGTCAATCACGATCAGGCCAAGCTTGCCGGTCTGGCGATGCAAGCGGCGTGATCTGGCTCGAACGTCAAAGCTGCTTAAACCTGCCCCTTCATCAATAAAGATAGGTGCTTCATTCAGCTTACCCAGTGCCGTAGTCAGTTTTTCCCAATCTTCGTCTTCCAGGCGGCCGGTACGCATGCGATGCTGATCCAGACGCCCTACTGAGCCGATCATACGCATGGCAAGCTGTGTGCCCGCCATCTCCATTGAGAACACAGCAACAGGCAAGCCGCTATCCAGTGCTACGTTTTCGGCAATATTCAACGAAAATGCAGTTTTACCCATAGAAGGACGACCTGCAACGATAATCAGATCGCCGCCCTGTAAACCTGATGTCATCGAATCCAAGTCAGCAAAACCGGTTGGAATACCGGTCACGTCAGATTGATTATCACGTGAAAAAAGCTGGTCAATACGGTCGGCCACCTGCGGCAGCAATACTTTAATGTCAGTAAAGCCTTCAGAGCTTTTTTTACCGCCTTCGGCAATCTGAAATATCTTGGCTTCAGCCTCATCCAGCAATTGCTGCGCATCGCGTCCATTCGGCAGGTAAGCACTTTCGGCAATGCCGGAGCCCACAATGACTAATTGGCGCATCACAAAACGCTCATGCACAATTTCAGCATAACGGCGGATGTTTGCAGCAGTCGGTGTGTTTTGCGCCAAGGCACCCAGGTAAGCAATGCCGCCTATACTTGAAAGTTCAGCCGAGTTTTCCAGCGACTCGGCAACAGTCACAATATCAGCTGGCTTGTTATGTTCAATCAGCTTGGATATGTGCTGGAATATCAGTTTGTGATCATGACGGTAAAAGTCTTTGGCACTCAAAATATCGGCGACTTTATCAAGTGCCTCATTTTCAAGTAACAAGCCGCCAATGACGGATTGTTCGGCTTCAACCGAGTGAGGGGGAATTTTTAATGCGTCTAGTTGTTCATCATTCATAGGCAGAATTATACTCAATTAAAAGCATACTCGAAGCTACGTAAAAAATAAAAAAGGCTACCGAAGTAGCCTTTTTTATTTCACTAAAATATCGCTCGATATCTTAGTTAATTATGCCTCTGCAACTACTGAAACAGTGATGTTTACTACAACATCGTGGTGCAATGCAACTGAAACAGCGTGATCGCCAATCGTTTTCAACGGGCCATTTGGTAAACGGATAGCCGCTTTAACCACTTCATGACCTGCAGCAACTAATGCTTCAGCGATGTCGCCGTTGGTAACTGAACCGAATAAACGGCCATCAACACCAGCTTTTTGTGTAATTGATACAGCGAAGCCTTCCAATTTTTCGCCGCGTGCTTGCGCAACAGCTAAAATTGCAGCTTGTTGTTTTTCCAACTCAGCACGGCGTGCAGCGAATTCAGCTTTGTTAGCTTCAGTAGCGCGTTTAGCTTTGCCTTGTGGAATCAAAAAGTTACGGCCGAAACCATCTTTAACTTTAACAACGTCACCCAACCCACCAAGGTTGCCAACTTTTTCTAATAAAATAACTTGCATCCTATATCTCCTTAGCCTGGGTGTTTGTCAGTGTATGGTAACAATGCCAAGAAACGAGCGCGTTTAACCGCTGATGTTAATTGACGTTGATAACGTGCTTTAGTACCCGTCATACGTGCTGGGATGATTTTTGCATTTTCTGAGATGAAATCTTTTAACAGATCAACATCTTTGTAATCTACTTCTTTGATGCCTTCTGCTGAAAAACGGCAGTAACGGCGGCGTTTATACATATCTCTTGCCATTTTAAACTCCTAAACTTTCTAATTTATGCAAGCTGCGCTTACATACTCTATATTATTAATATGCATGACCAACTGTGTGCTTTTAAGACTCCGTCTGGCTAAAAAACCTTGCGCTATGATTTGTGCGCCTGTTTTAAAACCTTGCAATGCGAGGTCTCCTAAGATAACTGCATTAACTTCACATTCCACTTTTCGCTTCATGCCAGCTTCTATCTGTTCTGAAGCATGTCGCAAAATAACACTTAACAACGGTATGCCTGCCGGTGTGTAGCGTAGGGGCTCAACTTGAACCACCTCAGCCTGAAGCACCAGCTTATTCAATTAAGCTGCAGCTGCCTCTGTAGGAGCAGCCGGGGCTGGCGCTGCATCTTTACTCAACACTGATTTAGATTTCTCTTCTTTCATCATTGGTGAAGGTGCAGTAACAGCAGTTTTAGTAGCCATTGTTAAATGACGCAATACAGCATCATTGAACTTGAAGCCATGCTCCAGCTCTTCTAAAACTGTTTGGTTGCATTCGATATTCATCAGCACGTAATGTGCTTTGTGAATTTTTTTGGATTGGGTAAGCCAATTGGCGACGGCCCCAGTCTTCTAAACGGTGAATTGCACGCCGTTGCTGGTGATCAGTGCGCGGTAACGCTCGATCATCGCAGGCACTTGCTCGCTTTGGTCCGGATGGACGATAAATACTACTTCATAATGTCTCATAGACACCTTTGATAAAAGCCACCTGCTAACATGCAGTGACCAGCAAAATGCTGAACATTGGTTCTAGCAAGCGCGGGATTATAGTCAAAAGTTAGGTATTAATCAAACAATATTTAATAAAATCAATTGTTTTGGATTTATTAGCCTAATATAAACACAGATACACATGGATAAAAAAACAGACGATCACTGCAGGATCGTGCTTAGCACCTACCCCTTGCAGCCACGCTGAGTAGCGGAAGTTTCATGGAAGTTTCCGGCAATCGACTGTTTGAACCTCGCAACAAGCCACGCCTTGTTTGGCTTGTTGCGGGGTGAGTTTCGATTGTCGTCCATGAAGCTGAGCAACGCAGGAAATAAGTGGCTGAGGGTAGCCTTTTCTTTGGTTTCTTTCTTTTGGCTATACAAAAGAAAGAAACTCGACTGTCGGGCGAGACCGACGAATTCTATCTACACGACCTAAACCAGGTCCGGCATCTCTGCCCCGTAGAACTTGACTCTGAGTTTTTTGAGCTGATCCCTGAAATCGGCGGCTTTTTCAAACTCAAGGTTTTTAGCGGCATCGTGCATCGCTTTTTCGAGACGCTTCATTTCTTTAGTAATTTGTTTTTCACTCAGCGACTCATAATTAGCCTGATCCTGCAGCGCTTTACGTTCACGCAGTGCTTCATCTTTATCATAAACACCATCAATAATGTCTTTAATCCGCTTGGTTACGCCTTTTGGCACAATACCATGCGCTTCGTTAAACGCGCGCTGCACGCCTCTTCTACGCTCGGTTTCATCCATCGCCAGCTTCATGCTGCGCGTGATTTTGTTGGCATAAAAAATCACTTGCCCGTTCAGGTTACGTGCGGCACGGCCTGCGGTTTGAATCAAGCTGCGCTCGGAACGCAAGAAACCTTCTTTATCGGCATCCAGCACCGCCACTAAAGACACCTCCGGGATATCAAGGCCTTCGCGCAACAGGTTGATACCCACCAGCACATCAAATTCGCCAAGACGCAAATCACGGATAATCTCTACTCGCTCTACCGTATCAATATCACTATGCAGGTATCTGGTTTTAACACCATGTTCACTTAAATAGTCGGTTAAATCTTCCGCCATGCGCTTGGTTAGCGTAGTTGCCAGCACGCGCTCACCGATATCAACGCGTTTTTTAATCTCACCGAGCAAATCATCTACCTGCGTATCCGCCGGTTTTACGATAATTTCAGGGTCTATCAAGCCAGTTGGGCGCGCGATCATCTCCACCACTTGCTGCTGATGGGTTTTTTCATACTCAGACGGCGTAGCTGAAACAAACACACACTGACGCATGATGCGCTCGAACTCTTCAAACTTGAGCGGACGGTTATCCAATGCAGAAGGCAGGCGCCAGCCGTAATCCACCAGATTTTCCTTACGTGAACGGTCGCCTTTATACATGCCACCGACTTGCGGCACGGTTACGTGACTTTCATCAATAATCATCAATGCGTTATCGGGTAGATAATCAATCAGCGTTGGCGGCGGATCGCCTGGGTTGCGGCCAGATAAATGGCGTGAATAGTTCTCGATGCCTTTGCAGAAGCCAATTTCATTGAGCATCTCCAGATCAAAGCGGGTGCGCTGCTCAATACGCGCGGCTTCTACCAGTTTGCCGGTTTTAATATAAAAATCCACGCGGTCTTTTAGCTCATGCTTGATTTTTTCCATCGCACGAATTGTAGTTTCGCGCGGCGTGACGTAATGGCTTGATGGATATACGGTGTAACGCGGAATCTTGTTGAAAATCTGTCCGGTTAACGGGTCAAATAAAGTGATGGATTCAATTTCATCATCAAACATCGAAATACGCACGGCGGTTTCGTTATTCTCGGCTGGGAATACATCAATCACGTCACCGCGTACACGAAACGTGCCACGTGAAAAATCAAACTCGTTGCGGTCATACTGCATACCTACCAGTCGCGTAATCATGTCACGCTGTGCTATTTTCTCGCCCTGCGTTACGTGCAATACCATGCCGTGGTAATCAGAAGGGTCGCCAATACCGTATATGGCCGAAACAGTAGCGACGATAATACTGTCTTCACGTTCCAACAGTGCTTTAGTTGCCGAAAGCCGCATCTGCTCGATATGCTCATTGATACTGGAGTCTTTTTCAATAAACAAATCACGTGATGGCACATAAGCTTCAGGCTGATAGTAATCGTAATAACTGACAAAATACTCTACCGAGTTATTAGGAAAAAACTCCCTGAACTCACTATATAACTGCGCTGCCAGCGTCTTATTAGGCGCCATGACAATTGCCGGGCGCCCGGTACGCGCAATTACATTCGCCATGGTAAAGGTTTTACCGGAGCCGGTTACGCCTAGCAGGGTCTGAAATTTCAAATTGTCATTGATACCCTGCGTCAGCTTTTCAATCGCCTGTGGCTGATCGCCTGCAGGAGGGAATGGCTGATAAAGCTGATATTTGCTATTTGGGAAAGTAACGAACACGTTGCGCTTATTTAAAAAGTTAGCATTAAATTTTACCAGTAAAGCAATTAAAACACCTTAGTTTTAAATTGTTGATTTAATTGCCAATCATTATTCAGAACTTTGCCATATATATCGGGTCATTTAGCAGAGATTCAAGTATTTCAGAATATTGTCGGCAAAATGAATTTGCTGTCTCTTCTGAATTTAAACAAAAAACCAACACACTTTGCCCTGGAGATTCATATGCGCGGATTTATTTTGCTAATACTAACGCTCAGTTATATACAGCCGGTATTAGCACTTGATCAACAAAAGGTACTGGCTTCACTTCAATCCGTAGTGATGATACGTGGCTACAACGACAAAGGCGGCGTTTCATACGGCTCGGGCGTAGTCGTAAGTGAGAACAAAGTGATTACCAATTGCCATATATTCCGCAGCACCAAACAGCCATGGATATCACGTGGTGAAGATACGTACACCATTACATCGGTACAGGCTGACCGCTGGCATGATCTTTGTCTCGTTGCAACTGAAGGCCTGCCACTTAAGCCCGCACCTTTGGGCAAAGGCAACGAGATTAAAAGAGGTCAGGAGGTGTTGGCAATCGGCCACTCTAATGGCGTACCTAATGCATTGACTTCGGCTGGCGTGATTAAAACCACTTATGAATTTGATGGTGGCCGCGTTATCAGAAGCAGTGCTAAATTTCTTATGGGCGCCAGCGGCAGCGGCATTTTCGATCTGGAAGGTAATCTACTGGGGATTAACACATTTAAAACACCAGGCCGCCCGGCGTATTTTTACTCATTGCCGATTGAATGGTTAGCTGATCTTGAGAAACTACCGGTTGAAACTAAATTTCCGATTACCGGCAAAGCATTCTGGGAAGAAGAAGATCATAACAAACCTTTTTTCATGCAAATTGCCATACCGGAATTAAACAGTGACTGGCCAAAACTGGCACAAGTGGCAGAAAAGTGGCTGGCTATCGACCCCAAAAACACTGATGCCTGGTATGAGTTAGGATTTGCACAAGAAAACCTGAGCAAAACCAATGAAGCCAAGAAGGCTTATGAACAATCCGTAGTTTTGGACCCAAATAATACCGATTCTTTGATCCGGCTCGGCGTAATAGCGCAATCTGCTGGCGATAAAGAAGGTGTGCGCAGTATTAATCTTGCACTTAGCAATATCAACAAAGAGTTGGCAGCTGAATTCAGCCAAATGATTGGCTGCGACATTGAGTGCTAAAACCAAAAGTTAAGTATTAAATGAGCACTGAAAAGCCTCGAAATTTATCGGGGCTTTTTTTATTTCACATATATAACAGCCATCACTATGTTTGTTATTCCTATTCATGATTTTTATGCGTAAAATGCCGGATATTCAACCATTTGCATATAAATTGTTTTAAGGAAGCATATTTTGGCAACGTCATCATCAGCCGCGCAAGCTCAGGCAAACCCTTCATCAGTATTATCACTACGCGTTCAATCCATAAAAGAGTCTCCTACGCTTGCCATTACTGCTAAAGCAGGCAGATATAAAGCTGAAGGTCGTGACATTATTGGCCTTGCCGCAGGTGAGCCTGATTTTGATACTCCGCAGCATATTAAAGATGCTGCCAAAGCTGCGATTGATGCAGGCTTTACCAAATACACCGCCGTTGCAGGCACGCCAGGCCTGAAAAAAGCCATTGTCGCCAAGTTCAAAAATGAAAATGGCTTTGACTATGCTCTGAATGAAGTGATTGCCGGCGTTGGTGGCAAACAAACTATTTTCAATCTTTGCCTGGCAATTCTCAACAAAGGTGATGAAGTGATTGTGCCGGCACCTTACTGGGTATCTTATGCTGACATCGCTTTAGTTGCTGAGGCGGTACCGGTCATTGTAGAGTGCGGCATTGAACAAGGCTTCAAACTAACCGCACAGCAATTAGAAGCTGCAATCACACCAAAAACAAAATTATTCATGATCAATTCACCTTCCAACCCTACCGGCGCGGTTTACACGCTGGATGAGTTGAAAGCCTTAGGTGAAGTATTGCTGAAACACCCACACGTATTCGTGGCAACAGATGACATGTACGAACACGTCAACCTGACGGGCAACAAGTTCTACAATATATTGAACGCCACGCCAGCATTAAAAGACCGTTGCATTGTGCTCAATGGCGTTTCAAAAGCTTACTCGATGACAGGCTGGCGCATCGGCTATGCGGCAGGTCCTGCTTACATTATCAAGGCAATGGAAATTCTGCAGTCACAATCTACCAGCAACCCGACTTCGATTTCACAAGTTGCGGCACAAGCTGCTTTAGAAGGCTCACAGGATTGTATCGTGCCTATGGTAACGGCATTCCGCGAGCGTCATCAATATGTGGTTGACCGTTTCAACGGCATGCCAGGCTTAAGCTGCCTGATGGCTGGTGGCGCTTTTTACGCATTTCCGGATGCACGCGGTGCAATTGATAGCTTGTTCAAAGCAGGCAAAATTTCAGCGGCGACTGACATGGCTTTGGCTGATTACTTGCTGGAAGAGTTTAATGTTGCTGTAGTGCCGGGCTCAGCATTTGGTGCAGAAGGTTATTTCCGCATCTCATTTGCAACCTCCATGGATAACCTGCGTAACGCACTTGACCGCATTGAGCGCGCACTCAAATAAGCGGCTGCAAAAGTTAGCTTCACTTAAGGGTCTGTTTCAATGGTTAATCACTTTGAAATAGGCCCTTAATTTTATCCACAGCCCCGCCCGCCTTAATACCCAAGCTGGTACCGACACCAGGCCCCAGAATAGCAGTGCCGGCTACAGCGCCGGCCATTGCGGCTTTTGTAGGGAACACTGATGGCTTATCCACCGTTCCGGAAACTTGCAGAGGTATCGTGGCCAGACTAAGACCTTTCTTCAACTCAACTTCTACCACACCATCAAGCGTTTTATCAGGTTTAACTTTCACCTGACCTGAAGCAGCCAACAGCCCTGAACGCATATTAATGTCGCGTAAAGCATACTGCTTGCCTTTTACATTAAAAACGCCAGAAAATTCATCAAATTGCGTTTCGCCTCCACCACTCTGCTTGGTTAAAACACTAGCTAGTTTCACCAGATCCAAGCCGTGCAGTACGCCATTTTTTACATTGAATTTAAAATCCGAATGGAGATTATCTGACAATGCAGATGCATCTTTTGCTGTTGCGGAAAATGCACCATCACCAGACAAATGTCCGCTTAAATAAACCGCTTTGCTCACCAGAGTACTAGGCTCTTTCACAGATATATTATTTACATGCAGCTTGCCTGACGTACGCCAGACCTTAGCCCATGACAGTACCGCATCACCGGTTAATTTACCGTTATATAAAGCAAGGTCAATCTTAGGTATATCAAGCTGACTGCCATTCAGATACATTTCGAGTGATGCTTTATTAATCAGCAAAGGCAAACCTACCGGCGATGTCCACTTTTCAGCCCTGATCAGGATTAAATGCCCTGCATCTTTTGGCGTAACATCTGCGTTTAAAACACCATCAAGCGTTTTCAGCTTTAACGACTCCATGGCATTAGTGCTGGTCAAATACATATCCATATTAAACGCGGGCAGCTTCATATCCGGCCAGTCCAGCTGCACTTCATCAATAGTTACATGCTTAATGTTGACTGCAGTCGGCGCGGCGCTGGCTTCCTTGTCATTTGCCGATAGTGCGGCTAGAAGATCCAAAGCAGTTTTTTTAATCACTGGCTTAGTAATTTTTATTTCTATGACTTTAGTTTCTGACAATAAAGAAGCTAGCGTGGGAACAACTGACAATTCATCTAATTTAAGCTCCTGCTGCTCACCAACCGAAATATCTTTTACTACCACACGCGGTGTGGGGATTAAGTGCAATCGGCCCGAACCTATTGTCACAGGAGCACCAATTTTCTCACTAGCCATCTGCTCTGCTTTATCCAGATAGGTGCGCATAGGAATAAAAAAAGGTATAACAATCAATATACTAATTAGTACAACAAACCAGATTAAATATTTTTTGATTTTTATCATTAAATTTATCCAAAAAATTGTCTACTAGTGATTGACCAAATGGGGCTGTGTCAGTATTATAGCGCCTTCACCGATTCCTCAATAGCTCAGTTGGTAGAGCGCCGGACTGTTAATCCGTAGGTCCCTGG
>JAHRYP010000034.1 GCA_020622105.1 Methylotenera sp. | reverse complement strand
CCCGACATCCTGCTCCCAAAGCAGGCGCGCTACCAGGCTACGCTACACGCCGAAGAGGCAGTAATATAACCAAAACTAAGCTCTAGGTCAATTGCTATATGTTAAAATCTCATTTTATTTTGCAAATTACTAGAATTTCTAGACTTAACACATCAAATGACCGCTCAAATCATCAGTGGCAAAGCTATTGCCGAAAATTTATTAAATTCTATCAAAGATCGCATTGATGTTCGCCTGCAAGCAAGCAAGCGCGCACCTGGGCTAGCTGTAATACTTATTGGCGGCGACCCTGCTTCTTCAATTTACGTGCGCAATAAACGCCTTGCATGTGAAAAAGTCGGGATTCGCTCCGTCGCTTACGACTTACCTGCCACGACGACAGAAGCAGAATTACTCGCATTAATTCAACAGCTAAATAATGATGAATCTATCGATGGTATTTTAGTGCAAGCCCCATTACCGCCACACATAAAAGATGAGCACGTCATTGAAGCCATCAGCCCTAATAAAGATGTAGACGGCTTCCACCCTTACAATATCGGCAGGCTGGCAGTACGTCAGCCTACACTACGCTCTTGTACACCTTTTGGCGTCATTAAGATGCTTCAGGCCACTAATATTGATTTGATGGGTATGGATGCGGTTGTTGTTGGCGTATCTAACCATGTAGGCCGCCCGATGGGTCTTGAATTGTTGCTGGCTGGCTGCACCGTCACCAGTTGCCATCGCCACACTAAGAATTTAGGGGAGATTGTTGCCCGGGCAGATCTGGTGATTGCTGCAGCTGGCAAACCCGGACTGATTAAAGGTGAATGGATCAAACCCGGCGCCATTGTGATTGATATTGGCATTAACCGCCTGCCAGACGGCACGATCTCTGGTGACGTTGATTTTGCCACTGCTAAAGAGCGTGCCGGCTGGATTACCCCGGTACCTGGCGGCGTTGGTCCGATGACAGTCGCCACCTTGATGGAAAATACCTTGCTGTCATTGGAATTAAGTGAGAAAGTGTAATTGACTGCAACGATTGAATCGTTTTGTGTGATATCAGCCATGATTTTGCATCAAAGCTGTATTCAGTGTACACTCATGCGCTAATTTTATAACTGCTACTTCTAGTAGCTTCATTTTAAACAGCTTTATTTTTTTAGTATTTGGGTCCAAATTATGGCAGATGTTATTTCTAAGCACTTCACGCCTTATCAGCCGAAACCTGATGAAGACTACATGAGCAAAGAACAGCTCGATCATTTCCGTACGATTCTAAATAATTGGAAAGCGGAACTAAGTGAAGAGATTGATCGCACCGTACATACGATGCAGGATGAAGTCACGATGTTTGCTGACCCTAATGATAGAGCCAGTCAGGAATCTGACATGACATTAGAATTGCGCAACCGCGACCGCGAACGCAAGCTAATCAAGAAAATCGACGAAACCTTGCGCAACATCGAACACGAAGAGTATGGTTATTGCGAAGGCTGCGGTGTGGAAATTGGTTTAAAACGCCTTGAGGCACGCCCTACCGCAACATTATGCATTGACTGCAAAACGCTGGATGAACTTAGAGAGCGCCAAGTAGCCAAGTAATAAATTTCATTGCTGACAGCAAACTCAATACTTGCTGTTAGTAAAACAAAAAGCCCGCTTGCGCGGGCTTTTTTATGCAGCTAACTTTAATATTACTCGTCAGCTTCTGTTTCTGCTTTAGCTTCTTGTGCAGGCGGATCGATCAATGCCTTCATACTTAAACGTACGCGACCTTTTTCGTCAGCCTCAACTACTTTAACCTTCACTACATCGCCTTCTTTCAGGAAATCACCCACCGCGTTTACGCGCTGATGTGCGATTTGTGAAATGTGCAGCAAACCATCTTTACCTGGCAGCAAAGTAACAATCGCACCAAAATCCAGCAGCTTGATTACAGTGCCTTCATAAGTTTGACCCACTTCAACTTCAGCAGTGATTTCTGCAATACGACGTTGCGCTTCAGCACCTTGCTCAGAGCTGGTACATGCAATTTTCACAGTACCGTCATCTTCGATATCAATTGTAGTGCCTGTTTCTTCAGTCAGCGCACGAATCACCGCGCCGCCTTTACCGATCACATCACGGATTTTTTCAGGATTGATCTTCATGGTGATGATGCGTGGTGCAAATTGTGACATTTCTGTATTTGCGCCGCTTACCGCTTGCTTCATTATGCCAAGAATGTGCGCACGGCCTTCTTTAGCCTGCGCTAAAGCCACTTGCATGATCTGTGCAGTAATGCCGGTGATTTTAATGTCCATTTGCAGTGCGGTGATACCATCTTCTGTACCGGCTACTTTAAAGTCCATATCACCCAGGTGATCTTCATCACCCAGAATGTCTGTCAGCACTGCTACGCGGTTACCTTCTTTGATCAAGCCCATTGCGATACCTGCAACGTGGTTTTTCATCGGCACACCTGCGTCCATCAATGCTAAACAGCCGCCACATACTGAGGCCATAGAGCTTGAACCGTTAGATTCTGTAATTTCAGAAACTACGCGCATCGTGTAATCAAAATCCTCTTTCGCTGGTAATGCCGCGATCAAAGCACGTTTAGCCAAACGACCATGGCCGATTTCACGACGTTTTGGCGTACCTACGCGGCCAGTTTCACCGGTTGCGTACGGAGGCATGTTGTAATGCAGCATGAAGCGGTCATTGTACTCACCTTGCAATGCATCGATTGTTTGCTCATCGCGGCCTGTGCCCAATGTTGCAATAACCAACGCCTGCGTTTCACCGCGTGTAAACAATGCTGAACCATGGGTACGTGGCAGTACACCAGTACGGATGCTGATAGGACGCACGGTACGTGTATCACGGCCATCAATACGTGGCTCGCCATTCAAAATCTGGCTACGCACTGTTTTAGCTTCCAGATTAAAGATTTCATTCTTGATTTTGTTAGCTTCAGTCGTAGATGTTTCTTCAGTGATCAGCTCAGCCAATACGCGGTTTGTAATTTCTTCCAGCTTGGCTGAACGTGCACCTTTTGCCTTGATTTGAAACGCAGCGTTGATATCAGCAGCAGCCAAAGCAGCTACTTTTTCAATCAATGCAGTATCTGGCTCTGGAGCAACCCAGTCCCATGCATCTTTACCAGCTTCGGCAGTCAGTTCGTTAATCATTTTGATTACGGCTTGCATTTGCTCGTGACCGTAAACTACAGCACCCAGCATGATTTCTTCTGAAAGTTCTTTCGCTTCTGATTCAACCATCATTACAGCGGTTTCAGTTGCTGCAACAACAAGGTCTAATTCAGTTTCTTCCAGTTGTGCTTTAGTTGGGTTCAATACATATTCTTCATTGATGTAACCAACACGTGCCGCACCTAATGGGCCGAAGAACGGAATGCCGGAAATTGCCATGGCTGCTGATGCACCAATGATGGCAGGGATATCTGCATCAATTTCAGGATCTGATGACAACACAGTCGCCACTACTTGCACTTCATTGTAAAACGCTTCCGGGAACAGAGGGCGCAATGGACGGTCGATCAAACGGCTAGTCAATGTTTCTTTTTCTGAAGGACGACCTTCACGTTTGAAGAAACCACCTGGGATCTTGCCTGCTGCGTAGGTTTTTTCCATGTAATCTACTGTCAGCGGGAAAAAGTCCTGACCAGCTTTTACTTCACGCTTGCTGGTAACTGCTACCAACACTACTGTGTCGCCATAGCTTACCAATACGGCAGCATCTGCCTGACGTGAGATTTCACCTGTTTCAAGGGTGAGCGTATGCGCACCATACTGAATACTTTTAGTAATTTTATTAAACATTTATTTTCCTTTTCTTTTACAGGCTGCTATTCACTACCCAATAACAGCCTAACAATAAAAAAAGCCGACGCATTTATATGCAATCGGCTTTTTACAGCAATTATAAAAGTGCGCCCAAAATTAACAGGCAATACTTTGCGAACTCTAGGCTTTGCAAACTTGGGACACTTTTATAAAAGTTATTTACGCAGACTCAAGCGTTGAATCAATGTTTGATAACGGCTTGCATCTTTACGTTTTAAATAGTCTAACAGGCTACGACGTTGGCTAACCAGAGCCAGCAAACCACGACGTGAGTGGTTGTCTTTTTTGTTAGATTTGAAATGTTCTGTCAAATAAGTGATACGGTTAGTCAAAAGTGCTACTTGTACTTCTGGACTCGCTGTATCGTTAGCTGAACGTTGATATTCTGCGATGATTTTCGCGTTTTCTTGTGCTGTAGTTGCCATAACTTAATCCTAGATTTAGAGGTTTTGCGTCAATGTAAAGGCAGCAATAGAAACCGCCTGAACAATCATTTACATGAACCGCGCATTATAGTGACTTGTGGCTCACTTAACAAGCGATATTTTCAATATAGATCAATTATTTACTTGCTGCATCAAGCGCTTGGGTGCAATTTTTCCATCATCCTGCAATTCACCCAAACCTAAAAACACCTGCTGTTCGTTATACAGCCTGAGCAAACCCGTTGGAATCGCGCCGCTGCACCACACTGCCTGACCTTGCAGCAAGTAAAAAGCAGCATCGTCATCTAGGGTAATTGCCGGTAAATAATGCACGGCACTATCCGGTGGCGCTAGCGCTGCCAGACGCTCTTCCTCGCTCATCGCCTCAAACTGCTCCAGCGTAACTGCCTGCGCGATCTGATAGTCTGCAGTAGCTGTCCGGCGCAGCCCGATCAAATGTGCGCCGCAGCCTAACTGCTTGCCTATATCTTCAGCCAATGTGCGGATATAGGTGCCTTTACTGCATGTCACACTAATCACTGCCACATCGCCTGCGAATGAATTCACTTCAATATTCTGGATTGTTACGCGTCGCGCCTTGCGTTCAATTTCTACACCGGCACGAGCGTACTCATACAGCGCTTTACCCTCGAACTTAAGTGCGGAATACATCGGCGGTGTCTGGCTGATTTCGCCCGTAAATTGCTGACAGGCCTGCTCAAAATCGCTTCGACTAACATTCACCGGGCTGGTAGTAAGCACCTCGCCCTCGGCATCACCCGTTGTTGTGGTAGCGCCCAGCTTAATGGTTGCAATGTAAGTTTTATCGGCATCGGTAAGAAAGTGTGCGAATTTAGTCGCTTCACCGAAGCAAAGTGGCAGCAAGCCTGTAGCAAGCGGATCCAGCGTGCCGGTATGACCGGCCTTGGCAGCTTTAAGCAACCATTTCATTTTTTGCAGGGCTTGATTAGAAGAAAAGCCGATTGGCTTATCCAGCAACAAAATACCGTTGATATTTTTCTTTTGTCTTTTAAATTGCAAAGGCTTAATTTAATACTGGAAGAAATCAGGATTTTTCAGGTTTGGAAGCCAAGGCTTCATCAATCAATTTAGACATCTTCATGCCATTATCAATAGAGGCGTCATAGACAAAATGCAATTGCGGCACAGTGCGCAACAGCATGCGCCTGCCAAGCTGCGTGCGCAAGAATCCGGCTGACTTTTCCAGACCTTGCTGCAGGCTGTCGCTGGCTTTGGCTGCCGCATAAAAAATCTTGGCATGTGCCATATCGCCAGTTACTTCCACGGCAGTGATCGTAACCATGCTCACACGTGGATCTTTTACTTCGAACATGAGCAGATCAGCGAGTTCTCGCTGCATCTGCTCGGCCACTCGATGGCTACGTGAAATGTCTTTAGCCATTATATAGTACGCGCCACTTCAACCATTTCGTATACTTCCAGTATATCGCCCACTTCGATGTCATTGTAGTTCTTGATAGACAAACCGCACTCAAAGTTATTTTTAACTTCTTTAACGTCGTCTTTAAAGCGTTTCAATGAATCCAGCTCACCGGTATGCACAATCACGTTGTTTCGCAAGATGCGTACTTTAGAGTTACGTTTGATCATACCATCCTGTACGTAACAACCGGCAATCGCGCCAACTTTAGAAATACGGAATACTTCACGAATTTCCACAGTACCGATCATCTGTTCTTTCTGCTCTGGGGCCAGCATGCCACCTAACGCTGCTTTAATCTCATCTACCGCTTCGTAAATAATATTGTAGTAGCGTACATCAACACCTAATGT
This sequence comes from Methylotenera sp., assembly GCA_020622105.1. Taxonomy (GTDB): domain Bacteria; phylum Pseudomonadota; class Gammaproteobacteria; order Burkholderiales; family Methylophilaceae; genus Methylotenera. The sequence continues at coordinate 12,459 of JAHRYP010000034.1, read as the reverse complement.
ATCCACCAGTTTACGTGCTCCTGAATCGGCACGTACATTGAAGCCGATCAATACCGCTTTGGAAGCTGCCGCCAGATTCACGTCAGATTCACTGATAGCACCAACGCCGGTGTGAATAATATGCACTTTAACTTCGCTGGTTGAAAGCTTCTGCAAGCTTGTTGCCAGTGCTTCGTAAGAACCCTGTACATCAGATTTAATAATCAGGTTCAGTGTTTGTACTTCACCGGACTCCATTTGTTCGAACATGTTTTCCAGCTTGGCTGCTTGCTGTTTAGCCAGTTTAACATCGCGGTATTTACCTTGACGGTACAATGCGATTTCACGTGCCTTACGTTCATCGTTCAATACAATGACTTCTTCACCTGCGCTTGGCACGTCAGACAGACCCAGAATTTCAACGGGAATAGAAGGGCCTGCCTCTTGAATCTCTTTACCAGACTCATCCAGCATCGCACGCACTTTACCAAAAGTAGTGCCGGCTAAAATCATGTCGCCACGTTTTAATGTGCCTGACTGCACCAGAATCGTTGCCACAGAACCGCGGCCTTTATCCAGACGGCCTTCAATCACCAAACCTTTGGCAGGTGTATTTTTTGGCGCTTGCAATTCTAAAACTTCAGCCTGTAACAGTACTGCTTCGAGCAACTCATCAATACCTTGACCGGTTTTAGCAGACACTTCGCGGAACATGGTATCGCCGCCAAAATCTTCCGGTACTACTTCCTGAGCCACCAGTTCCATTTTCACACGTTCCGGCTGCGCATCTGGCTTATCAACCTTGTTGATAGCAACAACTAAAGGCACACCGGCAGCTTTCGCATGGTGAATAGCTTCAATGGTTTGCGGCATCACACCGTCGTCTGCAGAAACCACCAGAATCACAATATCCGTAGCTTTCGCACCGCGGGCGCGCATTGCAGTAAACGCTTCATGGCCTGGGGTATCCAGGAAAGTGACCATGCCGCGCGGTGTTTCCACATGGTATGCGCCAATGTGCTGCGTGATTCCGCCAGCCTCACCAGTCGCTACACGGCTACGACGAATATAATCCAGCAATGAGGTTTTACCATGGTCAACGTGACCCATCACGGTAACAACCGGCGGACGTGTTTCCAATATTGCTTCAGCATGATCTGCTTCTTCGAGGAACGCATCAGGATCATTTGGTGCCGCTGCTTTAGCTTTGTGACCCATTTCTTCAACCACAATAATGGCTGTTTCCTGATCAAGTACCTGGTTAATCGTTACCATCATGCCCATGCCCATCAGCGCCTTGATCACTTCGCCTGACTTAACAGACATTTTGTGCGCGAGATCTGCCACGGTAATGGTTTCAGGCACCATCACCTCATGAATGATAGGCTCGGTTGGTGCTGAGAATGCATGTTGCTGATCTTCATCAGAGTGATGTTTATGACTTTTGCCTTTAGGCGCACGCCAGCCTGGTTTACCGGACGTAACGTCACCGCGTGTTTTCAATCCACGTTTTTTGTTCTCGGCATCAGTCCACTCTTTATTGTTACCTTTGCCTTTTTTGGCTTCTTTTACCGCTGGTTTTTCTGCACCCTCTTTTGCCACAGGTTTATGCAGGGTACCTTCAGAAAGCTTAGCTGCCTTAACTTTAGCGGCTTCAGCTTCGGCTACTCTTTTCGCTTCTTCATCTAGGCGGCGCTGTACTAATTCTTCTTTTTTGCGTTTGTCTTCTGCCTGCAATGCAAGCAAGGTTGCATGACGCTTTGCCTCTCTCTCGCGCAATGCAATTTCGTCAGCACCGAGCAAGTCTTTACGACTGATCGTTTGTGATCTGACAACTGCTGGCTCAGGAACTGGCTCAGCAACAACGACTGGTTCTACAACTGCTTCAACCACTGGCTCAGCAACTACCGGTTCTGGCACTGGTTCTGGCTCAACAGGCACTTCCGGCTCTGGCACTTCAACAACTGGCTCGACTTCAACAACCGGCGCCTCAGGCACTTCAACTGTCGGCACAATCTCTTCCTGCGCAGCTGATTCAACCTCGTCTTCACGCTGTTCAATAATGCGTTTTTTACGCACTTCCACCTGAATAGTACGTGCCTTGCCCGTATTGTCAGTTTTCTTGATTTCCGTACTGGATTTACGAGTCAGCGTGATTTTGCTTTTTGGTGCCAGCGTGCCATGCTCTTTGCGCAGATGATCCAGCAACGCGGATTTATCCGCTTCGCTCAGTTGATCCTCTGCACTTGATTTATGCACTCCAGCACTCTTGAGCTGCTCTAATAACAATGCTGTAGGCAGCTTTAATTCGCCAGCAAATTGTTCTACGGTTGTTTGTGCCATTTGTTACTCCAGTATTCTTTTCCCTAAGCTTTATTGCCTAGCCTTACTGCTCATACTTCTTAATATTGATACTTTTGGCAGACTCAGGGATCACCCCGCCCTGCCAATATCGTCTTTTTACACCAATGTACTTACTTGAACCAAGGCTCACGGGCTTTCATGATCAGTGCTTTTGCACGATCTTCGTCCATGCCTGTTAGATCTACCAGTTCATCAATTGCAAGCTCCGCCAAGTCATCCATTGTTGAAATGCCCTTAGAGGCTAACAGATGCGCTGTAGCATCATCCATACCCTCTAATGCCAGCAGGTCTTCAGCGGCTTCTTCAACTTTTTCTTCTTTAGCAATCGCTTCGGTCAGCAAAGCTGCACGTGCGCGTTTGCGCAATTCTTCAACAGTATCCTCATCAAACGCTTCAATTTCAAGCATTTCTGCCAAAGGTACATAAGCGATTTCTTCCAGACTCGTAAACCCTTCCTGTACCAGAATCTCTGCAACTTCTTCATCCACATCCAGTTTTTCCATAAACAGGTGCGATACGCTTGCAAACTCTTCCTGATTTTTCTGCGCGGCTTGATCTACCGTCAAGATGTTTAATGTCCAGCCAGTTAATTCTGAAGCCAAGCGCACGTTTTGACCATTACGGCCAATGGCCAGCGCCAATTGCTCTTCTTCAACCACTACATCCAAACTGTGCGCATCTTCATCAACCACGATGCTTGAAACTTCAGCCGGCGACATCGCATTAATCACAAACTGCGCAGGCTCCATACTCCACAACACGATATCAACACGCTCGCCTGCCAACTCGCCAGTGACAGCCTGCACACGTGAACCACGCATACCTACGCAGGTGCCAACCGGATCTATACGCTGATCATTGCTTTTTACTGCAATTTTAGAGCGCAAACCTGGGTCACGCGCTGCAGAACGAATTTCCAGCAAACCTTCTTCAATCTCAGGCACTTCCAACTCAAACAAACGAATCAGGAATGCAGGTGTAATTCTTGACAGGATTAATTGCGGACCACGACCACCACGCTCAATACGTGACAGATATGCACGCACACGGTCACCTACACGCAGGTTTTCCTTAGGAATCATCTGCTCGCGCGGCAACAAGGCTTCAATGCGGCCGATTTCAATAATTGCATTACCTTTTTCCATGCGCTTGATGGCACCGGTAACCAGTTTTTCGTCACGCGCTAAAAAGTCTTGTAGAATCTGCTCACGCTCTGCTTCGCGTACTTTTTGCAGAATGACTTGTTTTGCAGCCTGTGCACCAATACGGCCAAACTCGATATTTTCCAGCGGCTCTTCGTAATAATCGCCGATGTTCAAGCCTTTTGAGCGCTCATCTTCTTCATCGATCTGGTAAGCGGAATTCTCCAGCAGATCATATTCAACGTACTGCCAGCGCCTGAATGTTCGGTAGTCACCACTTTCACGATCAATTTCCACACGCACGTCGGCATCATCATGATGCTTTTTCTTGGTAGCTGAAGCCAAAGCGAGCTCTAGCGCAGTAAAGATTACCTCTTTATCCACATTTTTTTCATGCGCCAAGGCATCTACCAACAATAAAATTTCACGACTCATATCAATCTCCGACTATAAATTGCAGGTTAAACTTTTTCTCTTACAAATTCTTTGATTTAGAACACAGGATTCAAACGCGATTTATCAATATTTGATAACGCAATCTTGTATTCAACACCGTCACTATCCAGCAGCAGGTTGCTGCCTTCCACACCACGGATAAAGCCCAGGAAATTCTTCTTGGTCACTTTTTCTTCAGCCCCGGTTATAGCATTCACTGTTACCTCAACCAATGGCACGCGCAATTTAACAGTGGCACGCTCACCGACAAAACGTATAAAGTCCGCCTCTTTTTTCAGCACGCGATCCATACCGGGTGAAGACACCTCTAAACGGTCATAATCGATCTCATGCTCAACGGCCAGCAAGTTACCCAGCTGGTTGCTTACGAGTACGCAATCATCAATATTTACGCTATCAGTGATATCTGCAGGATTCTGCTTATCAATAAATACACGTAGCAATTTCCCACGATTGGAAATCTCTAAATCAACAAGGTCGTAGCCCAACTGGCTAACTGACTGCTCTATCAATGTATGCAAATCTTGCATGCCTACTTACCCTCTATCTCACTACAACCGCCAAGCACTTTAAACACCTTGCGCAAGTTGCAGAAACAAAAAATGGGCTCAAAGCCCATCAAAAAAATTCAAGCGCATTATACCAATGAATTCAATGAATTGGAAACACTACTGACAAATAGTTGCCATTTAGTCAAAACCACTCTCACAAAACCTCTATATTCTATTTAGTTATAAATTTATAAAAAAATATTATTTTTAATTATTTCAGAACACTTTTATAGTGCAGCTCTTGCTAATTAACACTTTGTATTTGAGAGATCGACATGGCACTTACTAACAATATCAGTCATCACCCAAGCCGTTCAGTAACAACTAAGGAACTTGATGTTTCACAAGAAATATTACGTACGGTTGAAGAGTTGAAACAAGGATCTGGATTTGGCTCGGTAGAAATCGTATTGCATGAAGGTCGCGTTACCCAAATTGAAAAGCGGGAAAAACTCAGATTCAACCATGGTTCAAACCATGATACTCAAAAGAGATAGCCAACTGCACGGGCAGCGGTAATAAGCAAAGCTTAAAAATTACTTTAGAAAAAATGGCTTACCGGTTAACCGGAAGCTCAAAACAGGAGACAAGAATGCAATTTAAATATACAAAATTCGCCTCTGCATTACTAGCAACCGGCTTATTATCACTGCCTTATTCAGCTAACGCGAATGACAGCACAGAACTTGAAGAGCTACGTGGCTTGGTGCAAGAGCTAAGCCAACAAGTAAAAATACTCGCCCGCAAAGGTGAGATTAACGAAGAAACTGGTGCAGCAGAGAAAAAAGCTGCACCTGTGATTAAAGCCAGCAGCAGCGGCTTTTCGTTCGGTTCTGCTGACGGTAAAAATGAAGTTAAAATCAGAGGCTTGCTGCAAGCCGATCACCGCCATTTCTCAGATGGTGCCAACGATGTGCGCGGCCGTTCAAATGAAAGAGCAGGTACGCTGAACGCTGATGGCTTTCACGATGCTGAAGATACCAGCCTGCTACGCCGCGTTCGCCCTACCATTGAAGGTAAAGTCGGCGGCAAATACGGCTTCCGCTTTACACCGGAATTTGGTGGCGGCAGTGCTTCAGCTGTAGATGCCTATGTAGAAGCCAATTTAAATCCGGCATTTAAAATCCGTGCCGGTAAACAAAAAAGTATTGTAGGCCTTGAGCGCCTGCAAGGCGGTGGCGACATCAAGTTTGTTGAGCGCGGCTATGTAACCAATGCAATTCTGCCAAACCGCGACCTCGGTGTAACTGTTTCTGGTGACCTATTCGGCAACAAACTGAACTATGGCGTCGGTATCGTCAATGGCGTTGCTGATGGCGGCAACATCAGCACTGGTACAGAATATAACGGTGAGCGTGAATATACTGCCCGCGTTTTTGCGACACCTTTCATTGATTCAGATTCTGCACTGGCAGGGCTAGGCTTTGGCATTGGCGGCACCTGGACTGATTACACTGGCGAGAAAAACCTTAATTTCACAGATACTTCATCCGCAGATGCGACACGTAATGGTCTGCCAAGTTACGTAACAGAAGGTCAGCAAACATTTTTCCGCTACACCAGCAATGCGATTGCAGATGGTAAGCGCGTACGTTGGTCTCCGCAAGCAAATTACTATTACGGTCCATTTGGTGTCATCGCCGAATATGCCAAAGTTTCTCAGGAAGTCAGCTTAGCCAGTGGCGGCTCAGCCAGTGGCGGTGGTGCAGGCTCATCAACTGTCATTACGCCTGGCACCAATAAAAATCTTAAACATGATGCCTGGGGTATTGGTGTTTCATACCTGCTGACCGGTGAAGATGCCTCTTTCAAAGGCGTTAAACCAAAACAAGATTTCGATCTAGACAAAGGCGGCTGGGGTGCGTGGGAACTGGTTGCCCGTTACAGCGAAATTGATCTTGATGAAGATACCTTCAAAAATGCTGCAGGACAATATGGCGCAGAAGGCAGCGGCATTAATAGCACGTTTTCAGATTTAACCAAAAGTTCTAAATCTGCAGAAACCTGGACTGTTGGTGTTAACTGGTACTTAAACAGCAATGCAAAAGTTGCTTTAAATTACGCCCGCACCTCATTTGATGGCGGTGCATTGGCTAAAGGACTAGCGCAAACCACCAACAATAATGCCAGCGGTAGCAATGTACGAGATCGCGACGACGAAGAGGCAATTTTGGCTCGCTTCCAAGTAGCGTTCTAATCGAAAAGTTGGAGATAAAGATGTGCATCCCAAATCATGAGATGCACATCTTAGAAAGGTAACTTATGGATTGTGATTGTTCAAATATTAAAAGCAAAGTAAACCCAAATTAAAGCACTTAAAGGATATATCAATGAAAAAACCACTATTAGCTATCGCACTGCTGTATGCAGTATTTAGCGTAACAGCACCAACCACAGTATTAGCCAAAGACATTAGCCTGCTAAACGTGTCTTACGACCCGACGCGTGAGTTGTACCAAGACTTCAACGCAGCCTTTAGTAAATACTGGCTGGCAAAAACTGGCGATAAAGTCACCATTAAAACCTCACATGGCGGCTCCGGCAAGCAAGCCCGTGCCATTATTGATGGTCTGGATGCTGATGTTGCAACACTTGCACTGGCTTACGATGTAGATCAGTTACAAGAAAAAGGTAAACTGATTCCTAAAGACTGGCAAAAGCGTCTTGGTCATAACAGCTCACCTTACACATCAACCATTGTCTTGCTGGTGAGAAAAGGCAACCCGAAAAACATCAAGGATTGGGATGACTTGGTGAAACCTGGTATCTCTGTGATTACACCTAACCCTAAAACTTCAGGCGGCGCACGCTGGAACTATTTGGCAGCCTGGGCATTTGCACAGAAAAAATTCGGTAACGATGAAGCTAAAACCAAAGAGTTCGTTGGCAAGTTACTGAAAAACGTTCCTGTGCTGGATACTGGCGCACGTGGATCTACAACAACATTCGTTGAACGCGGCATTGGTGACGTATTGCTAGCTTGGGAAAACGAAGCATTCCTCGCACAAAAAGAACTAGGCATAGGCAAGTTTGAAATCGTGGTGCCTTCACTATCTATTCTGGCGGAACCACCAGTCACTGTTGTAGATAAGTTTGCGAAGAAACATGGCAATGAAGCGGTAGCCAAGGCTTATCTTGAATACCTTTACTCTGAAGAAGGTCAGGAAATTGCTGCTAAAAACTACTACCGCCCAACATCGCAATCTGTCGCTAAAAAATATGAAAGCCAATTCCCTAAATCTAATTTAGTAAAAATTGATGAAGAATTCGGTGGCTGGCAAAAAGCCCAGAAAATTCACTTCTCTGATGGCGGCACTTTCGACCAGATTTATCAAAAGTAGGATTCAGTAATCTATACCAATGTAGCGCCGGACAAAATCCGGTGCTACCCATTACAAGGAGGCTCTTATCATGAGTTCAGTATTAATTGTAGGTGGTGACCAGATTGAAGGCATAAAAGAAGTATTCGGTAGTTATGGTATTGATCAGGTCAGTCATTGGTCAGGCCGCAAAGCCGGTGACAGCAATAAAGTAATTCCGCAAAACACCAAAGTCATTGTACTGATTACAAAATGGATTAATCACTCCATTACATACAAGCTAAAACGCAATGCAATAAAGCGCGGTATTAAAGTGATTTACACGCCCAATGGCTCCCGAGAACGATTATCGGAAATTATTAAGCAGAATGCGTTGAACCAGAGCATCAAATATGCACTTAAACATTAATCTTTTGAAGTAGCCTGTTTTATGCAACAGCTGCTTTAACTAGAAATAACAATAGTAATCAGAGCAGTAGAATAGAAAGTCAAATATGAAAGATTTAGATACGACAGCCCACCATGTTGAGCAATTAAGACTGGAGCTTAAAGAAGCCTTGCAACTAGACCTGGATGACTATGGATTAGCTGAGCAGTCTACAGGCGAGTTCAACAGCACTTTTCTAGGTGTAAGACTAAACAGTGCATTTCAGCCTATTTATGATATTCAGGCTGGCGACTTGTTCGGCCATGAAGCGCTGCTGCGACCTTCACTAGGTGGCGAACTTTCCAGTACGCCTGAATTTGCGTTTACCTATGCGGAACAAGCCGGCAAGCTGGTGCCGTTTGACCGCGTAAGCAGGACTTTACACGTGCTTAATTTCCGGCAGATTTATGCTGAAAATGGCCTGCTGTTCCTGAATGTACATCCCAAGCTTTTAATTGCGGTTAACGCACACGGTAAAGTGTTTGAAAAAATTCTGCATTCAAATTCCGTGCCCACTGACCGCGTAGTGATAGAAATTCAAGAGGGTTTGATTGAGCAGGAAAAACAGCTGACAGAAGCAATTGATAACTATCGCGAACGAGGTTACCGCATTGCTATTGATCGATTTGGCAGCACACAGTCACATATTGATCGCCTGTGGAAATTTGCACCGGACTTTGTGAAGCTGGATCTCAACCTAATTCAAAAGGCAGAACAAAATGACCGTATTCGCAAAATTCTGCCCGGATTAATCAAAATGATTAAAGACTTGGGCGCACAGCCCATTATTACCGGCATTGAAACTCAAATTCAGCTTGATATTGCGATTGAGAGTGGCTCCAGTTTGGTTCAAGGCTACTTTCTGGCAAAACCAGTCACAGCCAATGAATTACAACCAGCCAAGCTATTCAAAACCAGCGTCGGTAATCCCCACATTAAAAGCGCTGCCTGACTAGACTTCAGATGCAGATTTTTAGTAGTTAACAGTGCTAAAAATCAGCATTCAGGCCATCATCACTATTAGTTATATCAATATTACAAATCGTTATTTTTTCATATATATGATTCTGTTAAATTAGCGTGCATTCACAAATTATTCACTGAATATTATGGCAAAACATAAAAACGTACTTCCCGGCTTTAATTTAACATTAGGTTACACACTGCTGTATTTAAGCCTGATTGTTTTAATACCACTTTCAGCTGCGTTTATAAAAACCACAGAACTCAGCTTCGATGAGTTCTGGTCAGTAGTGACTGCGCCACGTGTACTGGCATCTTACAAGCTGACTTTTGGCGCATCTTTAATTGGTGCACTTATCAATGCCGTGTTTGGCTTGCTAACTGCATGGGTACTGGTGCGCTACACATTTCCGGGTAAAAAAATTATTGATGCCTTGGTGGACCTGCCATTTGCTTTGCCCACAGCAGTAGCTGGCATTGCGCTGACTGCTGTTTATGCGGGCAATGGCTGGCTTGGCTCTCTGCTTGAACCACATGGCATTAAAGTAGCATTCACTCCGATCGGCGTTATCATTGCGCTTACTTTTATTGGTTTACCGTTTGTTGTACGTACGGTTCAGCCTGTGCTTGAAGATCTGGAAGCTGAAACTGAAGAAGCGGCCGCCAGCTTGGGTGCTAACCGCTTTCAAACTTTCACCAAAGTCATCCTGCCAACTTTATGGCCGGCGTTACTTACAGGCTTTGCGCTGGCCTTTGCCAGAGCGATTGGCGAATACGGCTCTGTAATATTCATTGCCGGCAATGTGCCGTTTGTGTCTGAAATCACGCCATTAATCATCATTACCAAACTTGAGCAATATGAATATTCAAGTGCTACAGCTATTGCGGTAGTCATGCTGGTGATTTCATTCCTGCTGCTGTTTGCCATTAATGGTCTGCAATGGTGGGCTACGCGTCGCAACGGTTCTTCATATTAAGTTTTTTGGGCTCACAACATGTCAAACTCCTCGTCATCGCAATACTCAAACTACCAAAATAAGGTAAGCCATAGCAGAGCCACCTCAGAGCCGGCATGGATACGCTGGGTTCTGATCATTACGACTTTATTGTTTCTGAGCTTATTTTTATTCGTGCCGCTGGTCGCAGTTTTTACTGAGGCACTACGCAAAGGTTTTGATACCTACATTACAGCTTTGACTGATCCTGATGCGCTTTCTGCAATCAAACTGACACTGATCGCGGCTGCAATCGCAGTGCCTCTGAATTTAGTATTTGGTGTAGCGGCGGCATGGGCTATCGCCAAGTTTGAGTTCAAAGGGAAAAGTATCTTGATTACTTTAATTGATTTGCCATTTGCGGTATCTCCCGTGATAGCCGGTCTGATTTACGTCTTGATCTTTGGTTTACAAGGTTGGTTCGGCTCATATCTTTCTGACCATGATTTTAAAGTGATTTTTGCAATCCCGGGCATTGTGCTTGCCACCATTTTTGTCACCTTTCCGTTTATTGCACGCGAATTAATTCCGCTGATGCAGGCACAAGGTAAAGATGAAGAAGAAGCAGGTTTGGTATTAGGCGCTTCCGGCTGGCAAATTCTATGGCGCATCACCTTGCCTAACATCAAGTGGGGACTGTTATACGGCGTTATCTTAACCAACGCACGCGCTATGGGTGAGTTTGGCGCCGTGTCAGTCGTTTCAGGGCATATCCGCGGCTTAACCAATACCATGCCGTTACATGTTGAAATTTTATATAACGAATACAACTATTCCGCTGCATTTGCAGTGGCTTCTCTGCTTGCGTTATTAGCTTTAGTCACTTTAGTGCTTAAGTCTTTTGTTGAATGGAAAGTTGCACGCAATGCCAGCAACAATGAACACAACAGCTAGTCGTAATACCGCTATTCATCATTTAGTCATTACAGTATTGGAATTAAACCCATGAGTATAGAAATTCGCAACATCAGAAAAAACTTTGGTAGCTTTAGCGCACTGAATGACGTCAGTCTGGACGTCCCCAGTGGAGAACTGGTAGCTTTACTCGGTCCTTCCGGTTGCGGCAAGACTACATTGTTAAGAATTATCGCAGGTCTTGAAACACCTGATTCAGGCAATATTCTGTTTCATGGTGCTGATGCCACTGACAGGCAAGTACGCGAGCGTGAAGTCGGCTTTGTATTTCAGCACTACGCATTGTTCCGCCATATGACCGTTTTTGAGAATGTAGCATTTGGGCTGCGTGTACGTCCTAAATCTACTCGCCCTTCGGATGCAGAGATTAAAAGACGCGTGCATGAACTGCTGGAGCTGGTACAGCTGGATTGGTTAGCTGACCGCTATCCACCGCAACTATCAGGCGGCCAGCGCCAGCGTATTGCCCTAGCGCGTGCACTGGCTGTAGAGCCTAAGGTATTGCTATTGGATGAACCATTCGGTGCACTGGATGCAAAAGTGCGTAAAGAGTTACGCCGCTGGTTACGTCGCCTACACGATGAACTGCATATAACCAGCATTTTTGTAACACATGATCAGGAAGAAGCACTCGAGGTAGCGGACCGTGTAGTAGTAATCAATAAAGGTAAAATTGAGCAGATAGGTACACCGCAGGACGTTTACGATCACCCTGTATCGCCATTCGTTTATCAGTTCCTGGGCAATGTGAATCAATTTGATAGCCACATCCACAATGGTGAAGCAAAAATAGCCGGTGTAGACTTTAAACTTGATTCACATTCAGAAACACAAAACAGCCCGGCAGTTGCATATGTACGCCCGCATGACATTGAAATCTTTAAAACTGAAATCGGCAGCAATCCTAAAATAGAAGCCTTTGTCAGCTATGTACATGCTATCGGGCCATTAGTCAGGCTTGAACTTCAGCGCGCAGACCATAGCGAGCTCATTGAAGCTGAGTTAACACAAGAGCGCTTTAAAGAGCTAGGGGTCACGCAAGGTGATAAGGTATTTGTTTACCCGCGTAATGTGCGTGTATTTGTAAATGAGGAAAGCACTAAAAGCTAACACGCAACATAATTAATTCAGACCCCAGCCCACAAGTATGTGGGCTTTTTTATGGGTGAGGGCTAAGTGCTAAGTGCTGAGTGCTATCACAAAGAAGCGCATGGAGAGGTTGGGAGTGGATATACAAACCAATCGTGCAGATTGCATGACATTGTTTCAGTGTGCGGACATGTTGGGGAAGTACAAATAGAAACACCCCACCATTTGCATGGAGGGGTGTTTTGGTATGAATAGCTT